>NZ_CP121647.1:0-600000 GCF_029714305.1 Bradyrhizobium sp. CB3481 | reverse complement strand
CGCGACCGACGAGGTCGTCAGCTCGGTAATCATGTCGACGCCTTCGACGTCGTACCAGCGCCGCGCAATCGCACTGCCGAGGTCCGGCTTGTTCTGGTGGTCGGCGGAAACGATCTCGATCTTGTGGCCCAGCACCTCGCCGCCGAAATCCTCGATCGCCATCTTGGCCGCCTCGACCGACCATTTGCCGCCGTAATCGGCGTAGACCCCGGACTGATCGTTCAAAATACCGATCTTGATGCCCTGCGCCAATGCCGGCGCGGCGAGCAAAACACCACCCACCGCAACGGCGGCCAACAATCCCGACTTCATCCTTTTCTCCCGGAATTTTTTGTCAGAGGAACCCATCAACACTATTCAATAACCCCGCCACTGCCCATCCATTTCGGATCAGCCAAAAGTATTGGAGGAACTTGCGGAAGGGGGCGTGGCTGCAACCTCACTCGTCATTCCGGGGCGCGACGAAGTCGCGAACCCGGAACGACGGCCATGTGGAGAAGCGCGCGCGCCTCACGCCACGCCCGGCTTCTTGTCGTTTCTGCCCTCGGCGAGATTGCGCACGATGACGTAGAAGATCGGCGTGAAGATCAGGCCGAACAGCGTGACGCCGAGCATGCCGAAGAACACGGCGACGCCGACCGCCTGCCGCATCTCCGAACCCGAACCCGACGAGATCACCAGCGGCAGCACACCGAGGATGAAGGCGAACGAGGTCATCAGGATCGGCCGCAGCCGCAGCCGGCAGGCTTCGATCACTGCGTCCAGCCGCGATTTTCCTTCCAGCTCGATATCGCGCGCGAACTCGACGATCAAAATGGCGTTCTTGGCCGCAAGCCCCACCAGCACCACGAAGCCGATCTGGGTCAGGATGTTGACGTCCTGGCCCATGATACGCACGCCGATGGTGGCGGCGAGCAGGCACATCGGCACGATCAGGATGACCGCGAACGGCAGGCTCCACGAGCCATATTGCGCCGCCAGCACGAGATAGACGAACAACACACAGATCGGGAAGACGAGCAGACCGGTATTGCCGCCGGTGACCTGCTGATAGGACAGGTCGGTCCATTCGAACGAGAAGCCGCTCGGCAACGTCTCGGTAGCCAGCCGCTTCATGGTGTTGATCGCTGTCGCGGAGCTCGTGCCCGGCAGCGTGTCGCCCTGCAGCTCGGACGCCGGATAGAGGTTGTATCGCGCGACACGGTCGGGGCCGGAGATGTCGCGGAAACTGACCACGCTGCCGAGCATCACCATGTCGCCGGCGGCGTTGCGGGTGCGCAGCCGCGCCAGATCGGATGTCTCCTTGCGGAACGGCAGGTCCGCCTGCGCGGTAACGTGATAGGTCCGGCCGAACAGGTTGAAGTCGTTGACATAGGACGAGCCGAAATAGGTCTGGATCGTTTCGGTGATACCCGCGATCGGCACGCCGAGCTTCTGCGCCTTGACGCGATCGATATCGACGAAGAGTTGCGGCGTGTTGGCCGTGAACGTCGAGAACACCTGGGTCAGCCCCGGCGCCTTGCGCGCCGCGCCGACCAGTTCGTCGGTTGCCGCCGCCAGCAATTCCGAGCCGCGGCCCTGGCGGTCCTGGATGCGCATGGTGAAGCCGCCGCCGGTGCCGATGCCGGGCACCGCAGGCGGCGGGATCACGATGATGAAGGCACCCTGGATGCTCGACAGCCGCATCCGCAGATTGTTGGCGATCGCGCCGGCCGACAGCCCCTTCTTGTGCCGCTCCTCCGGGTCCGCGAATACCGGGAACAAGGCCGCGGCGTTGCTCGCCTGCGTTCGGGTCGCGCCCGAGAAGCCGGCAAACGCCGCCACGCGAATGATGCCCGGCGTATCCAGCGCAATCCGCTCGATCTCGCGGACGACCTCGGTGGTGCGCGCCAGCGACGCGGCGCCCGGCAGTTGCACGGAGACGATGACGTAGCCGCGATCCTGCGCCGGAATGAAGCCCTGGGGGGTGGTGATCAAGAGCCAGCCGGCGCTGCCGATCAGCGCGACATAGAGCAGGAGCATCACGACGGCATGGCGGATCACGAAATCGGCGGCGCGGGCGTAGCCATGCGACAGCCGGTCGAACCCGCGGTTGAATACGCCGGTAAAGGCATCCCAGCCGCGGGCGATGACATTCCAGCGCGCCGCCGGCCGCTTGTCCTCATGCGGCTGCAGGATCAAAGAGGCCAGCGCAGGCGACAGCGTCAGCGAACAGAAGCAGGAAATCGCGGTCGCCACCGCAATGGTGACGGCGAACTGCTGGAAGAACTGCCCGGAGATGCCGCCAATGAACGCGGTGGGCACGAACACCGCACCGAGCACCAGCGCAATCGAGACCAGCGCGCTGCCGACCTCTTCCATGGTGCGTAGCGCGGCGTCGCGCCGGCTCATGCCATGCTCCAGATGGCGCTCGACATTCTCGACCACCACGATCGCGTCGTCGACCACGATGCCGACCGCGAGCACGAGGCCGAACAAAGTGAGATTGTTGATCGAGAATCCCAGCGCCGCCATGACGGCGAAAGTGCCGACCAGCGAGACGGGGATTGCGATGATCGGAATGATGGCGGGGCGCCAGCCCTGCAGGAAGACCAGCACCACGATGACGACCAGCGCCATCGCTTCATAGATCGTCTTGATCAGCTCGCTGACGGACTGCGCAATGAATTCGGTCGGGTTGTAGCCGATATTGTAGTCGAGCCCTTTTGGAAAGGTCGCCTTGAGCCGCTCCATGGTATCGTTAATGCCCTTGGCGGTCGCCAGCGCATTGGAACCCGGCCGCTGCGTCACTAGCATGGCGACAGCGGATTTGCGGAGCAGGAAGCTGTTGGTCGAATAGGCGAGCGCGCCGAGCTCGATCCGTGCGACGTCGCGCAGCTTGACCGTGCGCCCGTCGGCGCCGGCCTTCACCACGATCTCCTCGAACTGCTTCGGATCCTTCAGGCGGCCGGTGAAGGTGAGATTAGGCGAAAAGGCGCGGTCGGAAATCGGCGGCTCCGCGATCTGTCCGCCCGCGATCTGGACGTTTTGCGCGCGGATCGCCGCCACCACCTCGGCCGAGGTCAGGCCCAAGGTCGCGATCTTGTCCGGATCGAGCCACAGCCGCATCGAATAGTCGCGCGCGCCGAACATCTGGATGTCGCCGACGCCATCGAGCCGGAGCAACTGGTCGCGGACCTGCAACAACGCGTAGTTGGAGATGTAGAGCTGGTCGAACGTTTCGTCCGGCGACAGCATGAACACCACCATCAGGATATCAGGGCTGTTCTTGCGGGTGACGACGCCGTTACGCTGCACTTCCTCCGGCAGGCGCGGCTGCGCGATCGCGACGCGGTTCTGCACCAGCACCTGGGCCTTGTCGAGGTCGGTGCCCAGCTTGAAAGTGACAGTGATTGTCAACTGCCCGTTCGAGGTCGCCTGGCTGTAGAGATACAGCATGTCCTCGACGCCGTTGATCTCCTGCTCGATCGGCGCGGCCACGGTATCGGAGACGGTCTGCGCCGAGGCGCCCGGATATTGCGTGGTCACCACCACCGTCGGCGGCACCACCTGCGGATATTCCGAGACCGGCAGCGTCGTGTAGGCGAGCGCGCCGACAATCAGCAGCACGATCGACAGCACCATCGCCAGGATGGGCTGGTTGATGGAGAGACGGCCGAGATTCATGTCTTGCCACCGGCCGGCTTGATTTCAGCCGTCTTTGGCGTGACCTTTGCGCCGACCCGCGCCCGCTGCAGGCCATCGATGATGACCTTGTCTTCGGCATTGATCCCTTCGCGGATCACGCGCAGGCCTTCATCGAGCGGCCCGAGCGTCACCGGCTTCGCCTCGACCGTGTTGTCGTCCTTGACGACGAAAACGATCTTGCGCGACTGATCGGTCGCGACAGCGGTGTCGGGCAGCAATAGCGCCTCGTAAGGCGAACTGCCGATGATGCGGACGCGGCCGAACTGGCCTGGGAGAATCGAGAGGTCCTTGTTCGGAATGACAGCACGGCTGCGCAGCGTGCCGGTCGAGACGTCGAGGCGGTTGTCGAGGAAATCCATCTTGCCGTCATGCGAGGGCTTGGTCTCGCCCGTCAGCGTCACCTGCACAGGGTTCGGCGTATCGCGCGAGCTCGGCCGCTTGCCTTCGAACCACAGCTTGCTGTTCCTTTGATAGGTCGCCTCGTCGACGTCGAAATAGATGTAGATCGGATCGAGCGATACGATCGAGGTGAGCAGCGTGGCGCCGCCCTCGCTGCCCTGCACGAGGTTGCCGGGTGTCACCAGATGACGGCTGACGCGGCCGGTGATCGGCGCCATCACATGGGTGAATTCGATGTTGAGCTTGGCGGCCTTGAGGGCGCCTTCAGCCTGCATCTCGGCGGCGCGCGCCGCCTGCAGGGTCTGGCGGCGCTGATCGACGATGGAATCGGATACCGCCTGGGTCTGGTTCAACGTCAGCGCGCGGTCGAGCTCGCGCTTGGCAAGCTCCGCCTTGGCGCGCGCGTCGGATAGTTGACCGTCGGCCTGTTCGGCGACCGCCTCGAACGGACGGGCATCGATCACATAGAGCAGGTCGCCGGTCCGGACGATGGCGCCGTCGCGGAATTCGACCGATGTCACGAAGCCGCCGACGCGGGCGCGGACCTGGACTTCCTGCACGGCCTCGAACCGGCCGGTGAATTCATCCCAATCGGTGACAGTGCGCTTCACGGGCTGCGCGACGGTGACCGGAGGCGCCGCCGCTGCGGGCTGTTGCGGCGGCTTGTCGCCGCAAGCAGACAGTGCAACCGCAAGCAGCGGGGTCAGCCATTTGATGCCAACGGACAGGCTGACATCGCCTGCCGCTGGCAAGGCCCAACGTTTCAATGGCTCAATTGCGGTCAAACCCCATCTCCCCTGCACTCCTGACATCCCATGTCGATGAAAGCCGCCGTGGAACAAATGGCGGAGGCCACAGATGTGATTGGTTCCCAGTCTCGTCAAGAAGCTCCGCGGATCAAGCACAATCGTTATGCATCCGTGTAGCCAACGGCCTGCACTATCCGGATTTCGTGCTTTTCCCGCAGTGCGATGAGACGGAACCCGGCGCGATGGGCGTCAGCTAATCGTCGGCCGGTGACGAAAACGTGACATGGTGGGCGGGTCGCTTGCCCGCGCCGGGGATGGTCGGTCCTGCCGACGCTCCATCCACGTCGTTGCGAGAAGCGAAGCGACGAATCAATCCATCTGTCCCCGCGCAGAAGCATGGATTACTTCGCGGAGCCTGTCATCGGGCGCGCATTCGCGCGACCCGTTGGCTCGCATGACACGGATGGAGCGCAGGCAGGATCCGCTAATGCGACGATAGCAGTCCCCCATCTTCGGGCATGACGCCGCGAATTTCCTCGGCTAACCTTCCTCGCAAGGCCCGCCACAAGGGCCGAAAAATGTCCGGGGAGGACAAGGGTGCACAGCGGGCGTGTCGTATTCGGCGCGATGGATGAGGTCGTGTTCGGACGGCCTGCATCCGAGGCGCTCGTCGAGCAGTTGAACCGGCTCGGCTCCGCACGCGCCTTCCTGATGGTCAGCGGCACGCTGAACCGGCAGACCGATATCATCGAAAACATCCGCCGTGCGCTGGGCGCACGCTGCGTCGGCACCTTCGATTCGATGCCGCCGCATACGCCGCGCGGCGCCGTGATCGCCGCCAGCGAACAGGCCCGAGCTGCGAATGCCGACCTCATCGTCACGATCGGCGGCGGCTCGATCACCGATGGCGCCAAGGCGGTGCAGCTCTGTCTTGCCAACGACATCCGCAACGCGGACGACATCGGCACCATCAGGGCCGGTCGCGGCGCACCGCCGCAGCTCAAGGCGCCGATGGTACGCCAGATCAGCGTCCCCACGACGATTGCCGGCGGCGAATTCTCCGCCACGGCCGGCGTCACCAACGAGACGACCAAGGTCAAGGAAGCGCTGCGCCATCCCTTATTGATGCCGCGCGCCGTGATCCTCGATCCCTGGCTCAGCCTGCATACGCCGGAATGGCTGTGGCTCTCGACCGGAATTCGCGCCGTCGACCATTGTGTCGAAGGCATCTGCTCGCGCGAGGCGCATCCTTACGGCGACGCTCAAGCGCTGAAGGGCCTCTCCATGCTGGCGCAGGCGCTGCCGCGGGTGAAGGCCGACGCCAACGATCTCGACGCGCGGATGGATTGCCAGATCGGCACGTGGCTTTCGACCGGGCCGCTGGCATCAGGCGTGCCGATGGGCGCCAGCCATGGCATCGGTTACGTGCTCGGCGCAGAATTCGGCGTGCCGCACGGCTATACTTCCTGCGTCATGCTGCCATCGGTGATGCGCTGGAACAAGCCGGCCAATGCCGAGCGGCAGGCGCAGATAGCCGCCGCTATGGGGCATCCGATCGAAGACGCCGGCGGCGTGCTCGACCGTTTCATTCGCGGCCTTGGCATGCCGCGCAGCCTGCGCGAGGTCGGCGTCGGACCTGAGCATTTCGACCGCATCGCGCAAGCCGCGATGGCGACGCCCTGGGTGCCGCGCAATCCGCGCAAAATCGAGGGACCGGCGCAGGTGCGCGAGATCCTGGATATGGCCGCGTAAGGAGACCAGAACACACATGTACACCGGCAAGCATGCGCACCTTCGTCCGCTTCAGCCCGCCTTCATCATGGCATCCACCGGGGAGACGGTGACCTATCGCGAGCTGGAAGCCCGCAGCAACCGGCTGGCGCATCTGTTTCGCAAGCACGGCCTGAAGCGGCTCGACCACTATTCGATCTTCATGGAGAACAACAGCCGCTATCTCGAGGCCTGCGGCGCCGGCGAGCGCAGCGGGCTTTATTACACCTGCGTGAACTCCTACCTGACGGCGGGCGAGCTCGCCTACATCCTGACCAACAGCCAGTCGCGCATTCTCATCACGTCGCAGGCAAAACTCGACGTCGCGCGCGAGGCGCTGAAGGAATGCCCCCAGGTTGAGCTTTGCATCGTGACGGACGGTGACGGCGAAAGCGACCGCATTGTCGGGCTGCAGCAGGCAACCGCGGACCTGCCAGCAACGCCGATTGCCGACGAATGGCTCGGCACTGCGATGCTTTATTCTTCCGGCACGACAGGCCGGCCCAAGGGCATCCTGCGACCGCTGCCTGAGCAGCCGCCGATACAGAACCTGCCGCTGTTCGATTTCCTGATCAATCTTTGGCAGTACCGCGAGGGAATGATCTACCTCTCGCCGGCGCCGCTCTATCATTCGGCGCCGCAGGCGGCGGTCAACCTCACGATCCGCATGGGCGGCACCGTCATCATCATGGAGAGTTTCGATCCCGAACGATATCTGGAGCTGGTGCAGAAATGGGGTATCACCCATACCCAGCTCGTGCCGACGATGTTCTCGCGCATGCTGAAACTGCCGGAAGGCGTGCGCCAGCATTACGACCTGTCAACGCTCGAGATCGCCATTCACGCCGCCGCGCCCTGCCCCGCCGCCGTGAAGGACGACATGATCAAGTGGTGGGGCCCGATCATCCATGAATATTACGGCGCCACCGAAGGGCTCGGCTTCACCGCCTGCAACAGCGAGCAATGGCTGGCGCATCGCGGCACTGTCGGCAAGGTTCTGCTCGGCGATCTGCATATCCTCGATGAGAACATGAAACCCTGCCCCGTCGGCACGGCCGGCACGGTGTGGTTCAAAACGGCCTCGCCGTTCGAATACTTTAATGATCCGGCCAAGACCCAGGAGGCCCGCTCGCCCGACAGCACCATGAGCACAGTCGGCGACGTCGGCTATGTCGACGAAGACGGCTATCTCTACCTGACCGATCGCGCCACGTTCATGATTATCTCCGGTGGCGTCAACATCTACCCACAGGAGTGCGAGAACCTCCTGATTACCCATCCCAAGATCGCGGATGCGGCGGTGTTCGGCGTGCCCAATCCGGATCTCGGCGAGGAAGTTAAAGCCGTGGTGCAGCCGATGCCGGGCGTTTCGCCGGGAAAAGAGCTGGCCGACGAACTAATCGCCTTCTGCAGCCAGTCGCTGTCGCGCCAGAAAGTGCCGCGCTCGATCGACTTCGAAGCGGAATTGCCGCGGCTGCCGACCGGCAAGCTCTACAAGCGCCTGCTGCGCGACCGCTACTGGGGCAACAAGACCTCGCGGATCGTCTGAAGCATGTCACGATGTGAGACGGCTCGGTCGAGCATGAGTGGCGTGGCCCGTACTGCAGTGCATCATCGGCTGAGACATTTTGGCGCGCAAACCTGCGTCGCCCAAGCCGATGCAAACCGCGACTTCCGCCAGGCGGATTTCGCGTAGTCCAAATTGCCAATCCCCGTATTGGCGCGGCCGGTTGCCCCCACGCCATGCCATGGTATCCTCGATACCAATCGGCCCGCTGAGACCGAATAAAAAGTGGAGGAGATCATGCGGAGCGTTCAAGCGCTTGCCGCGGCGGCGTTGTTGTTGCTGCCGACTTACGACGTTGCGTCGGCGGGCGAGCCGAAGCACGGTGGGATTTTCAGAATCTATCACCGCGACAGCCCAGGCAGCGCCTCGATCCACGAGGGCGCGACGTATTCGATCAACATCCCGTTCATGCCGGTGTTCAACAACCTGGTCATCTTCGACCAGCACATCGCGCAGAACAGCCAGGACACGATCAGGCCGGAACTCGCCGAGAGCTGGGCGTGGAGCGACGACGGCAAGACGCTGACATTCAAGCTGCGCAAAGACGTCAAATGGCATGACGGCAAGCCGTTCACCTCGGCCGACGTCAAATGCACGTTCGACATGCTGATGGGCAAGTCGCAGCAGAAGTTCCGGCAGAACCCGCGCAAGACGTGGTATAATGAAGTCAACGAAGTCACCGTCAATGGCGACTTTGAGGCGTCGTTCAACCTGAAACGTCCCCAGCCGTCATTGCTGTCGCTGCTCGCCTCCGGCTACACGCCGGTATACCCATGTCACGTGTCGCCGGCCGACATGCGCACCAAGCCGGTCGGCACCGGGCCGTTCAAGTTCGTCGAGTTCAAGGCCAACGAGTCGATCAAGCTGGCCAAGAACCCGGACTACTGGAAGAAGGGCCTTCCTTATCTCGATGGCATCGAGTTCAATATCATCACGAACCGCTCAACCGCGATTCTCGGGTTCGTCTCCGGCAAGTTCGACATGACCTTCCCGACGGAAGTGTCGATCCCACTGTTGAAGGACGTCAAGTCACAGGCGCCGAACGCCGTCTGCGTGGTCGAGCCGAACAACGTCTCCACCAACATCATCGTCAACTCGTCCAACCCGCCGTTCGACAATCTCGACGTCCGCCGCGCGATGGCGCTGGCGCTCGATCGCAAGGCCTTCGTCCAGATCCAGTTCGAAGGCCAGGCCGATATCGGCGGCACCATGCTGCCCGCGCCGGCGGGATTGTGGGCGATGCCTAAGGAGATGCTGGAATCGATCCCGGGCTACGGGCCTGACGTGGAGAAGAACCGCGAGGAAGGTCGCAAACTGATGCAAAAGGCCGGCTATGGCCCCGACAAGCATCTCGCCATCAAGATTTCCACGCGCAATATCCCGGTCTATCGCGATCCCGCGATCATCCTGATCGATCAGCTCAAGAGCATCTATATCGACGCCGAGCTCGACGTCGTCGATACCGCGCAATGGTTCCCGAAAGTGGCGCGCAAGGACTATTCACTCGGCCTCAACCTGACCGGCAACGCCGTCGACGATCCCGACCAGTCCTTCTATGAGAATTATTCCTGCGGCTCGGAACGCAACTACACCGGCTACTGCAACAAGGAAATCGAAAAACTGTTCGACCAGCAGTCGATGGAGAAGGACATCAACAAGCGCAAGAAGCTGGTCTGGGAGATCGACAAGAAGCTGCAGGAGGACGTGGCGCGGCCGATCATCTTCCACAGCCGGACCGGAACCTGTTGGGCGCCTTACGTCAAGAACGTCACCATCATGTCCAACAGCTCCTATAACGGCTACCGGTACGAAGACGTCTGGATGGACAAGTAAGCTGCGTTGTGGATAGCGTAGCCGCCGCATCCTGAAGGGAGAAAGCCAGGTGTTTGCTTATCTCGTGCGACGCCTTGCTTTGATGCTCGTGACCCTGATCGGGATCTCGATCATCATCTTCGTGCTGCTGCGCATTGTCCCCGGCAACATCGTCGACATCCTGTTCGACGCTGCCGGTTTCGTCGATCCGACCGACAAGGCCAACCTGGAGAAGGAGCTCGGCCTCAACCTGCCGATCTGGCAGCAATATCTGAACTGGATCGGCGGGCTGCTGCACGGCGATCTCGGCTATTCCTACGTGTCGGAGAAGCCGGCGCTGCAGGAGATCCTGCCGCGCATTCCGATCACCGCGCGGCTGGCGGCGCTGGCGCTGTTGTTCTCGGCGTCGATCGGCATTCCCTTAGGGGTTTTGAGCGCCGTCCATCAAGGTTCGCGCCTCGACTATACGCTGCGCGTCATCAGCCTGAGCGGCCTGTCGCTGCCGTCGTTCTGGCTTGGGCTCCTGATCCTGATGGCGTCGGTGTCGCTGTTCGGCAGCATGCCAATCTATAATCCCAATCCAAGGACCTGGACCGAAGCCTTTGCGATCTACGCCGTGCCGGCGATGGCGGTCGGGTTTCGCAGCGCCGCGCTGACCATGCGCATCACGCGCTCCTCGATGCTTGAAATCCTGCGGCAGGATTTTATCCGCACCGCGCGCGCCAAGGGCGCTTCGGAAGCGTCAGTGAATTACCGCCACGCGCTGAAGAATGCCATTCTTCCCGTCATCACCGTGATCGGCATCGAGGCGGCGTTCTTGATCGGCGGCCTGATCGTCACCGAGACCGTGTTCAACATTCCCGGCGTCGCCCGCTTCCTGGTCGAGGCGCTGCGCTGGCGCGACTATCCGATCGTCCAGAATCTCGTGATGCTGATCGCCGTGGTCGTGGTGGTCGCCAACTTCACCGTCGACATGCTGTACGCCGCAATCGACCCGCGTATCCGCTATGGGGATTAGCCGTTGACCACGATCAACTTCGACAGCGAATTGAGACGGGCCGGCGCCCATTCGACCCACGGCTGGCGCCGCCTGCTGTTCCTGGCGCAGCGGTATTTGCTCGGCACCATCGGCCTTATCATCATGGTGCTGTTCGTCTGGATGGCGCTCTCCGCCGACCTGATCAGCCGTTACGACCCGCTCAGCGTCGATTCGGCGCAGCGGCTAGCCGCGCCCAGCGCGGCGCACTGGATGGGAACCGATTCCTTCGGCCGCGACGTCTGGAGCCGCATCGTGCACGGCGCGCGGATCTCGCTGGCCGTCGGCATCGGCGCCACGTTGCTGGGCTCCACACTCGGCGTCATCGTCGGCCTCGTGTCAGGCTATTTGTCCGGCTGGGTTGATCTCCTGTTCCAGCGCGTGACCGATATTTTGCAGGCCTTGCCGTTGCTCGTTCTGGCGCTGGTGATGACGGCGGCGCTCGGGCCCTCGCTGCCGAACGTCATCATCGCCATCGCGATTCCGCTAATCCCGACGGTGGCCCGCGTGATCCGTGCCAATACGCTGGCGCTGCGCGAGCTGCCGTTCGTCGAAGCCGCCAAATCGATCGGCATGAGCGAGACGCGCATCGCGCTCCGCCATGTGCTGCCCAATACGCTGGCGCCGCTGATCGTGCTGGCGACCGCACAGCTCGGCTCCACCATTCTCACCGAAGCGTCGCTGTCGTTCCTCGGCCTCGGCATTCCCGAACCCTATCCATCCTGGGGCCGCATGCTATCGGAATCGGCGGCTGAATATGTCCGCACCGCCCCGTGGCTGGTGATCTTCCCTGGTGTCGCCATCAGTCTTGCGGTGTTCGGCACCAATCTGTTCGGCGATGCCCTGCGCGACATCCTCGACCCGAGGCAGCGCGGCTAATGACGGAGGCAAAAGCGGCAGACACGGTTCTCGACGTGAAGAACCTGAAGACGGTGTTCTTCACCAATTCCGGGCTGTTCCGGGCGGTCGATGACGTCTCCTTCAGCGTCCGCCGCGGCGAGACGCTGGCGATCGTCGGCGAATCCGGCTGCGGCAAGAGCGTGACCGCGCTCTCGGTGATGCGGCTGGTGCCGGACCCGCCGGGCCGGGTGGTCGGCGGTACGGTCACACTGGAAGGCCAGGATCTGCTCAGTCTTGATGAAGCCGAGATGCGCAACATCCGCGGCAACCGCATTTCGATGATCTTTCAGGAGCCGATGACCTCGCTCAATCCGGTCATGCGGATCGGCGATCAAATCACCGAAGTGCTGCGCCTGCACCAGGAAATGACCGCGAGGGAAGCCTGGGCCAAAGCGGTCGAGATGCTGCGGCTGGTGAGAATCCCCGAGCCGCAGCGCCGCGCGCATGAATATCCGCACCAGCTTTCCGGCGGCATGCGCCAGCGGGCGATGATCGCGATGGCGCTGGCATGCCGGCCGGCGCTGTTGATCGCGGACGAGCCCACCACGGCGCTCGACGTCACGATCCAGGCGCAGATCCTGGCGCTGATCGTCGATTTGCAGAAGACGCTCGGCACCGGGCTGATCCTGATCACCCACGACCTTGGTGTGGTCGCCCAGACCGCGCAGCGCGTGATCGTGATGTATGCCGGCAAGAAGGTCGAGGAAGCGAGCGTGGAGGATCTGTTCGAAAATCCGAAACATCCCTATACGCGCGGCTTGATGGCTTCGATGCCGGCGGTGATTTCGTTCGGGGCGAAGGCCGATGCGCGGCTCAACGAAATTCCCGGCATGGTGCCGTCGCTGACCAATTTGCCGCCGGGCTGCGCCTTTGCGCCGCGCTGCAGCCTCGCCGTGGACCGCTGCCGCGCCGAATACCCGCCGCTGCAGGAAACGGGCGACGATCATTTTGCGGCGTGCTGGCGCGCGGCGGAATTGGTGGGCGCGCCATGAGCGAGCAACGCCCCCTGCTGGAGGTTACCGATCTCGTCAAGCATTACGCCGTGCGCGGCGGCATCCTGCGCCGGCGCGTCGGCACGGTGCATGCGGTCGACGGCGTCAGCTTTTCGGTCGGCAAGGGCGAGACACTCGGCCTGGTCGGCGAATCCGGCTGCGGCAAATCGACGGTGGCGCGCAGCGTGCTGCGGCTGGTCGAGCCTTCGAGCGGCGCCATCAAGCTCAACGGCACCGACATCACCGGCCTCAGCAAATCAGACATGCGGCCGCACCGGCGCTCGATGCAGATCGTGTTCCAGGATCCGTTCGCCTCGCTCAACCCGCGCATGACCGCGGGCGACATCGTCGGCGAGCCGCTCGGCGTGCACGGCATCGCGACCGGGCGGGCGCAGCAGGATCGCGTCGCCGAACTGTTCGCACAGGTCGGCCTGCGGTCCGACCAGATGAAGAACTATCCGCACCAGTTTTCGGGCGGCCAGCGGCAACGCATCTGCATCGCCCGCGCGCTGTCGCTCGGGCCGAGCCTAATCGTGTGCGACGAGCCGGTGTCGGCGCTCGACGTCTCGATCCAGGCGCAGGTGATCAACCTGTTGATCGACCTGCAGCGCAAGAACGATTTTTCCTATCTGTTCATTGCGCACGATCTCGCCGTGGTCGCCCATATCAGCCATCGCGTCGCCGTGATGTATCTCGGCCGCATTGTCGAGATCGCCGACAAGACGGAATTGTTCGCCAACCCGCGCCATCCCTACACGCAGGCGCTGCTGGCGTCAGTCCCGGTCGCCGATCCCAAGGCCAAGAAGCTGGCGCCGATGATTGACGGCGACGTCCCGAGCCCGATCAATCCGCCCTCGGGGTGCGCCTTCCACACCCGCTGCCGCTACGCGATGGATCGCTGCAAGGTGGAACGACCGGCGCTGGTGGAAGCCGGCGAAGGGCATCAGGTGGCGTGCTGGCTGAACGACGGCACGGGGCGGCCGGAGTAAGTTTATCGTCGTCCCTGCGAACGCAGGGACCCATAACCTCGCTGCGACTTATAAACGAAATTTATCGCCGCAGCTTCGCACAAATCGAACATTCGCGGTTATGGGTCCCGGGTCAAGCCCGGGACGACAGAGACTTTTGTCACGCCGCCTCGATCTCGACGACGATCCTGCCGGTCGTCACCTGGTCGCCTTCGACCACATCGATGGCGGATATCGTACCGGCAATGCCCGCCATATGCACATGTTCCATCTTCATCGCTTCCAGCGTCATCACGGGCTGCCCAGCCGCAACCTCCTCGCCCGGCTTGACCAGCACCGCCACGACGCGACCATTCATCGCCGCGCGCACCTTGCCGTCGCCGCCGGCTGCGGCTGCCGAAATTGGGGCTGCCAGCGTCAGGTCGCGGACGGCGATCGTGATGCCACGATGCAGCATATAGAGCCGGTCGCCATCGCGCAGAAATCTGGCTGACTCCATCATGCCGTCGGTTCGGAAGCGGATCGCATCGGAACCGAGTTCGTCGATCTCGAAACGCTGCTCGCCGCCATCGAGGCTCGCCAGATAACTTCCATCGCGGTTCCGAACGATATCGACCTCGATCGCACCATGGCCAAGGTCAATCCGCGCCGTCAGCGGAAAAGTGGCTGCCAGCGACCGGCCGCCACGCCAGGGCGGCGCATGCGGATTGGTGACGTAGAGCAGCAGCGCCGCCAGCGCGGCTTTCGCTTTGTCGTTCGCGCGTGGCGCGAGCAATTCGTCGCGGTGATTGCCGATGAAGGCCGTGCTCGCTTCGCCCTTGGCAAACGCGGGATGGCGCAGGCAGGAGATCAGAAATCCCTGATTGGTGGTAACACCGAACGCTGCGGTCTGCTCCAGTCCGCAGATCAGCCGGCCCCGCGCCTCGTTGCGATCGGCACCATGGCTGATGATCTTGGCGATCATCGAATCGTAGAACGGCGGAATTTCCGAACCTGATTGCAGCGCGTGCTCGAGGCGGATGCCATCCGGCATTCGCCACAGCGCCATCCGCCCCGATTGCGGCATGAAGTCATGGTCCGCATCTTCCGAGCATAGCCGCACCTCGATGGCGTGACCGGAGAATTTCACATCCTCCTGCTTGAGCCCGAGCGGCTCGCCCGCGGCGATACGGAGCTGCAGTTCGACCAGATCGAGCCCGGTGATCGCCTCGGTGACGGGATGCTCGACCTGAAGGCGCGTGTTCATTTCCATGAAATAGAACTCGGCGGCCTCGTCGAGCAGGAACTCCAGCGTGCCGGCGCCCTCATAGCCAATCGATTTCACCGCAGCGACCGCGACTGCGCCCATGCGCGCGCGCAATTCCGGCGTCACCTTCGGCGACGGCGCTTCCTCGATCAGCTTCTGGTGTCGGCGCTGCACGGAGCAGTCGCGATCGCCGAGATGGATGGCGCTGCCGTAGCGGTCGCCGAACACCTGGATTTCGATATGGCGGGGATCGACGATCGCACGCTCCAGGATCACGCTCGCATCGCCGAACGCGCCTTGCGCTTCGGATCGCGCGCTGCGCAACGCGTCTGGAAACGCTGCTGCATCGGCAACCAGCCGCATGCCGCGCCCGCCGCCGCCCGCAACCGCCTTGATCATCACAGGGAAGCCGATCTTTTTGGCTTCTGCCAGCATCGCGGCGTCGCTCTGGTCCGTTCCCTGATAGCCGGGCACGACAGGCACGCCCGCCTTCTGCATGATGTTCTTGGCGCCGGCCTTGTTGCCCATCGCGCGGATGGCCTCAGGTGACGGCCCGATGAACACCAGCCCGGCATCGCGGCAGGCCTGCGCAAATTCCTCATTCTCGGCGAGGAAGCCGTAGCCGGGATGCACCGCGCCGGCGCCGCTGGCCTTGGCGGCCGCGATGATCGCATCGATCCGCAAATAGGATTGCGCCGGCAGCGCCTCGCCGATTCTTACCGCCTGATCCGCCCCGCGGACATGCAGGGCATCGCGGTCAGCGTCCGAATAGACGGCGACCACGCCATAACCGAGCCGGCGCGCGGTGCGCATGATCCGCAGCGCGATCTCGCCGCGGTTGGCGATCAGGATCTTGAAGAACGGCGTCCTTCTCATGGCTGCACCGCTCATGGCCGGGCGACCGAGAATTGCATGCGCTGCGGCGTGCGTGCCCCGGCCTCGCGGCAGATCGCCAGCACCTCCGCGAGCACGCTGCGGGTATCGCGCGGATCGATGACGCCGTCGTCGAGCACCCGGGCGCTGGTCGAGAACACGTCCATCTGGCCATCGAACACGCCCGTGATTTGGGCCTTCATGGCCTCCAGCTTTTCCTTCTCGATCGGCTTGCCGCGGCGCGCAGCAGCCGCCTCGGTCACGATCGCCATGGTCTCAGCCGCCTGCTCGCCACCCATCACCGCGGTCTTGGCGTTCGGCCAGGAGAAGCAGAAGCGCGGATGGAAGCCGCGGCCGCACATGCCGTAGTTGCCGGCGCCGAAGGACGCGCCGCAATAGAGCGTAATCTGGGGCACGGTCGCCGAGGTCACCGCCTGGATCATCTTCGAGCCGTGCTTGATCATGCCGGCTTCTTCATAGGCCTTGCCGACCATGTAGCCCGTGGTGTTATTCATGTAGAGAATCGGCGTGCGCGACTGGCAGCAGGCCTGGATAAAATGCGTCGCCTTGTTGGCGCCGGGCACGTCGAGCGGGCCGTTGTTGGTGATGATCCCGATCGCCTGCCCTTCGATGCGGGCGTGGCCACAAACGGTGGCAGGACCATAGTTCGCGCCGAACTCCGTGAAGTCGGAATCGTCGATGAAGCGCGCGATGGCCTGGCGCATGTCGACAGGACGCTTGTGGTCCATCGGCATGATGCCGAGAAGTTCTTCGGCATCATAGCGCGGCGGCTTGAAGGACGCCGCCACCGGCTTCCGCCGATCCCACTCCAGATTGGCCATGATATCGCGCGCGATACGCAGCGCATCGCGGTCGTCTTCGGCCAGATAATCGCCGAGCCCTGAAATGGAGGTGTGCATCTCGGCACCGCCGAGTTCCTCCTCCGTCGCGATTTCTCCGGTCGCCGCCTTCAACAGCGGCGGACCGGCCAGGAAGGCGCGGGTACGGCCGCGGACCATTACGATGTAGTCGGACAGTCCGGTCTGGTAGGCCCCGCCCGCGGTCGACGATCCGTGCGTCACGGTCACGACAGGCAGACCGGCCGCCGACAGCCGCGCCAGGTTGCGGAAGATGTTGCCGCCGCGAATAAAATCCTCGACGCGGTAGCGCAGCAAATTGGCGCCGGCGCTTTCGACCAGTTGCACGTAGGGCAGCTTGTTCTCCAGCGCCAGCTCCTGCACGCGCAATGTCTTGTCGAGGCCGTAGGGCTGCAACGCGCCGGCGTCGATGCCGGCATCATTGGCGCTGACCATGCAGCGGATGCCGGAGACGAAGCCGATGCCCGCGATCACGCCGCCGCCAGGCACACTTTTTTCCGCATCCGGAACATCGAACATGTAGCCGGCGAGTGTCGACAATTCGATGAAGGGCGAGCCGGGATCGAGCACCAGCGCGACGCGTTCGCGCGGTAGCAATTGCCCGCGCTTGTGGAAGCGATCCTTGGCCGCGGCCGACGCGGCGCGCGTGCGCTCTTCCAGCGCGCGCGTCCGCGCGATCAGCGCCAGCATGCCGTCGCGGTTGGCCTTGAAGGCAGCGCTGGAGGGGGAGATGGTGGATTCGAGTATGGCCATAAATTAACTCACTCCGTCGTTCCGGGATGGTCCGAAGGACCAGACCCGGAACCTCGAGATTCCGGGTTCGCTTCGCGCCCCGGAATGACAGTCTCAATGCCTCGTTCCAAAAATCTGCCGAGCCTCCGCTGGGCTCGCGATCTCGCGTCCCGCGCGCCGCGCGCAGGCGGCGATGGCTTCGATGAGTTGCCCGTTCGAGGTCACCTTGGTGCCGTCGCCCAGATAGAACGTATCCTCCAACCCGGTGCGCAGGTGGCCGCCGAGATCGGCGCAGCGCTGGTGCAGCGGCCAGATTTCGGCGCGGCCGATCGCGGTGACCTGCCAATGCGCCTCTGGCTGTTTCAGCTTGAGCAGGATTGGCAGCAGTTCCGGATCGGCCGGCATGCCGGAGGCCACGCCCATTACGAAATTATACTCGAGCGGTCCGGAGTACATGCCCGTTTGCACGTACATGCCGACGCAGCGCACGATGCCGACGTCGAAACATTCGAACTCGGGGATCGTACCGGCGTCCTTCATGACGTCGAGATAGTCCTGCACCTTCTCGACCGCGTTATCGAACATCATCGGCGGCCAGGCCCAACTGTTGTCGGCCTTCACTTTCAGATAGTTCAGCGAGCCGGCGTTACAGGCCGCGATCTCGGGCCTCGTCTCACGCACGCAATCGAGCGCGCCCTGATAGTTCGGGCCGGACGTGCCTGTGGTGTGGTTGATGATGACGCCGGGGCAGGCTTCGCGGATCGCTTGCTGAATTTCCCTGGAGACGTTCACGTCCCAGGACGGCAGATGGCCCTTGTTCGGCGCCTGCTGGCGCAGATGGACGTGCATAATGCTGGCGCCGGCGTTGAACGCGGCCTTGGCCTCGTGCGCCATCTGCTCCGGCGTGACAGGCACATTGTGCTGTTTCGGATCGGTCAACACGCCGTTCAGCGCGCAGGTAATGACGGCCTTGTCGCCCATGGATCAACCTTCGAAAACAGGACGCGAGAGATCGCGAGAAAATCCAGCGCGATCATGCGTCCCGCATCAGCCGGCTTCTTGCGTCAACCCGCTATTGGCGGCGGCGACACGGCGGTGGCTATAGATCGCCAGATCGCGCGAGCCCGAAAAGATCGCGCGCGGCTTCAGGCCATAGAAGCGGCGGATCGAGTGGCTGAAATGCGTGGAATCGGGATAGCCGATATCCTGCGCCAGATGCGCAAGGTTGATGTCCTGGTTGGCGAAGTGCAGGAGATGCCGCGCCCGCTTCCAGGCTCGGAACGAGCGGAAGGAGATTCCCGTCTCTTCCTTGAAGAGGTGCAGGAAGCGCGAGGGCGACAGGCCCGCTTCGGCGGCGCAGCTTGCGGCCGTAACCGGCTCGCCCGAGAACTTTCCGATCTGCACGATCGCGCACGCCACGCGGGGATCGAGCTCGCGCGGCGGCAAAACCTCGCCGAGGCACAGCGCATCGAATTCGGCGCTGGAGAAATCATTGCCGGCGTGATGCTCGCGCAGTTCGCGATAGGCGGCGCGAATGCGATCGGCGAAGGCCGCGCCCTCAGAGCCCGAAAGGCGCGCCACGAATTCTTCGAGTGCGCCGGGGCGAACGCTCTCCGGCTCGATCACGATGCTCAACACCGAACGATAGTCGCTGGCGACGGTGTGCCTGACATTCGGCAGCACGGCGATCATCTCGCCGTGGGTCTGCCGTCCCTCCGATGTCGTGAACCATAGGCCGCCCTCGAGCGCGACATAGATGTTGAACCCGCCCGAACAGCGTTGCCTCGGCCTGCCGAGCAGGCCAGCATAGAACACGCGTTCCGGGGTGATCAGCATCAGATGGCCCGACTTGCGGCCGATATCGTCCATGGCGGCTCCTCCTCGCGCGGCTCTTTGGCCGCTGCGATGGGTCAACCATAGCGGAAATTCGTGGCCTGTCACCGATAGAAGAGGCCGTCATTCCCGGACGCGAAGCGGACTCTGGGGCGCCCTTGCGCCCCTGAGAATCTCGAGATTCCGGGTCTGGTGCTAACGCACCATCCCGGAATGACACCTCCTTACGCCCGCACCCGCGGCGCCACGTTCTGCTCGACGCCGGCCCTGCGTTCGGCCGCAACCGCCCGCTGGTAACCATCGCGCTCCTGCAACCGCGCCCAATACGCCGCGACATTAGGGCCAAAATCCTTGGCGAGGCCGATAGTGCCGGCGAGCCGCAGCGCGTAACCATTGACGATGTCGGCCGCGGTAAAGCGCCCGGCGCAGAGGAATTGCGAATTCGCGGTCGCGGCCTCGACCGTCCGCAGCCGGCCGAGGAACCACTTGGCATAATCGCCGGCGACTTGCGGGTTCCGCCGCTCTTCCGGTTCGAGCTGGCTGTATCTCAACACCAGCGTTTGCGGAAAAGTCAGCGTCGCATCGCTGAAATACATCCAGTTCAGGAAGGCGCCGTAGGCGGGATCATCCAGCCCGACTACCAGCGGTGAAGGCCCGTATTTGGTACCAAGGTAGTAGCAGATGCCTGATGACTCCGTCATCTTGGTCTCGCCATCGATCATGAACGGAATCGTGCCGAGCGGATTGATCGCAAGATATTCCTTGGCGAGCACCCGCGGCGGAAACGGCAGCATCTTGAGCTCGTAAGCGAGGCCCATCTCTTCCAGCATCCAAAGCGGACGGAACGAGCGTGCGCCGTCGCAGTGGTAGAGCGTGATCATCAGTCTTCCTTATCCCTGTTCGTGATTTCTCTTATTGGATTTTCGGCAGCGTGCCCATCATCTTGCATAGCACTGTCAGCATCACCTCGTCGGCGCCGCCGCCGATCGAGGTCAACCGGCTGTCGCGATAGGCCCGGCTGACCGGCGTCTCGTTCATGAACCCCATGCCGCCCCAGAACTGCAGGCACGCGTCGGTGAGTTCGCGTCCCAGACGCCCGGCCTTGAGCTTGGCCATGGTGGCAAGCCGCGTCACGTCCTCGCCCGCGACCAGCGCCTCGGCGGCGCGATAGACCAGCGCGCGCAGCAGCTCGACCTCGGTCTGCATCTCCGCCAGCTTGAAATGAACCGTCTGGTTATCGAGGATCGATTTTCCGAACGCCTTGCGGTTACGGGTATATTCGATGGTCTCCGATATGATGAACTCATGCGCCTTGAGACAGGCCGCCGCGCCCCACAGCCGCTCCTCCTGGAACTGGATCATCTGGTAGGTAAAACCCTTGCCCTCTTCGCCGATGCGGTTGCGCTTGGGCACACGGACATTGTCGAAGAAGATCTGCGCGGTATCGGACGAGCGCATGCCCATTTTGTCGAGCTTGCGCGCCACCTGCACGCCCTTGCTCTTCATGGGAACGCAGATCAGCGACTTGTTGCGATGAATCTGATCGTCGCTGGTATTGGCGAGCAGGCAGATCCAGTCGGCCTGCACGCCGTTAGTGATCCACATCTTGCCGCCATTGATGACGTAGTCGTCACCATCGGAGCGCGCCTGCGTCTTGATCGAGGCGACGTCCGAGCCCGCGCCCGGCTCGGAGACGCCGACGCAAGCGACCGCGTCGCCCGCGACCGCCGGCGCCAAAAATTCACGGCGCACCTCATCCGAACCAAATCGCGCCAGCGCCGGCGTCGCCATGTCGGTCTGCACCCCGATCGCCATCGGCACGCCGCCGCATTTGATCGCGCCGAGTTCCTCGGCCATCATCAGCGCATAGGAATAATCGAGCCCCTGGCCGCCGAATTCGGCCGGCTTGTTGAGGCCGAGAAAGCCGAGATCGCCGAGCTTCTTGAACAGCTCGTGGGCGGGGAAGATGTCGTTGTTCTCCCATTCGTCGACGAAGGGGTTGATCTCGGCGGCGATGAATTTTTGCAAGGCGCGGCGGGGTTCGTCGTGATCGGCGGTGAAGAGCATGTTGTTTCCCCTGTCGTTCCGGGGCGGCGCGAAGCGTCGAACCCGGAACCTCGATATTATTGGACTCATCTCTAGGTTCCGGGTTCGCTTCGCGCCCCGGAACGACGGAGCCTCACAACCCCATCTGCCTCGACGCGAGATCCTTCATGATCTCCTCGGTGCCGCCGCCGATGGCGTTGACCTTGACCTCGCGGTAGATGCGCTCGACCTTGACGCCGCGCATGAAGCCGGCGCCGCCGAAAATCTGCACCGCCTCGGAGGCGCAGAACGCCATGGTCTGGGTGGCCTGGTTCTTCATCATGCAGATTTCCGCGACCGGACTCTCGCCCTGGCCGAGCCGCCACGCCAGCATTTCCAGCATCGCCTGTGACGCCGCGACCTTCTGCGCCATGTCGACGATCTTGTGACGGATCACCTGGTGCTGCGCGATCGGCTTGCCGAACGTGTGGCGCTCCTTCGCATAGGCAATCGCCTCCTCGACACAGACGCGCGCGTAGGCCGTGCAGCTCGCCGCCATGCCCATGCGCTCGCTGTTGAAATTGTGCATGATGAGCTTGAAGCCCTGCCCTTCCTCGCCGATCAGGTTTTCGGCGGGTACCCGGCACTCGTCGAAATGCAGCGTCGCGGTGTCCGACGCCCACCAGCCCATCTTCTTGAGCTTTGTGCGCGACAGGCCTGGCGTGTCGCCTTCGATCAGCAGCAGGCTGACGCCGCCCGGCCCTTCGCCGCCGGTGCGCACCGCAACGGTCAGATAATCGGCCCGCATGCCTGACGTGATAAAGGTCTTTTCGCCGCTGACGATATAATGGTCGCCGTCGCGCCGCGCTTTGGTGCGGAGATTGGCGACATCGGAGCCGCCGCTCGGCTCGGTGATCGCGAGCGCCGAAATCTTCTCGCCCGCCAGCACCTGCGACAGCACGCGCGCCCTCACCTCCGGCTTTGCAGCACGCGCGATCGGCGGCGAGCCGATGGTGTGACTCATCAGGCTTGAGCTGATCCCGCCGGCACCGGCGCGCGTCAGCTCCTGCGACGCCACGATCTTCATGAACTGATCGGCCGGCACACCGCCAAATTCTTCGGGGAAGCCAAGCCCGAGCAGGCCGACCGCGGATGCCTTTTTATAGAGCTCGCGCGGAAACTCGCCGGCCTCGTCCCATACGTGGGCATAGGGTTCGATCTCGCGCGCCACAAAGCGACGCATCACGTCGCGGAAGGCTTCGTGTTCGGCCGTATAGAACGGGCTCTGCACTTTCGGGCGCTCCAGCATGGCTTCCTCCGTAAGAATACGATGCCTCGATTTGCCTCGCGCAAACTTGCGTTGAGCGGCTGGCATTCCGGACAGACACTCGCGCTCAATCAAGCGAGATGCCGAGGCCCACCAGATGCGTATCCACGAATTGCGCCAACTGCTGCCGCAGCTTTTCCGGCGGCACCGCGACCATTCGCTCTTCCAGGCCGAGCGAGATGATGCCATGCACGGCCGAGAACATCATGCGCGCCAGTAGCGCCACCTCTTCCGGATCGCGGCCGGGCAACAACCGGACCATCGGCTCATGCATCAGCGCGAACGCCTGCATCACCATCTTCAGGATGTCTTCCGGGAACGGCCGGTCGTCCTCCATCCGGTGTTCGAACAGCGAGCGCAACAGATTGGCGTGATCGGCGGCGAACGTCAGGTAGGCCTCGGCCAGCCCGTGGAGCTGGCGGACCGGGTCTTCGGCGGGAACCGCGACCAGGCGGGCGGTCAGGGACTGAACCGTCTCGCGATTTACCGTCAGGATCAGGCCGTCGAAATCCCCGAACTCGTTATAGACGCTCCCGATTGAGCAATCGGCGGCCTCTGCGACATCCCGAACCTTCAGTGATCTCAACCCGTTAGCTGCGATTATGCCGCGCGCGGTTTCGACCATGAGCTGGCGCCGCAAAGTTTTTTTGCGGTCCCGCAAAGATTCTTCTTGAGCATTGCTCACGTTTGGCCTATACATTTTGAACAATGTTCATTTTCAATCTGGAGGCTACCAAAATGCAGACCCTCGTTTCCCAACTGACCACCACCTTCGTCGACGACGCCATCGAACTCGTGAAAGGATTTGGCAAGGTTATCGTCCACATCACCACCGCGCCAATCGAGCGCATGGCCAATGCCTGCGATGTCGGCGGCGTTCTCGCCCGCCGGCGCGCCGCCCGGCGCCTGCGCGCAGCCCGCCGTCCTCACGGCATGTGGAAGCCGTTCGGCTCCCTGCACCATCTGACCTAAGGCACCGCTTTCTTCCAAATGCGATTCCAATCGTAAGAAAGAGATCACTATGCCGCGGCAAATCTCCCACCAGATCCTGTGCAGCGGTGTCCGGATAACTTTCCGTACAACCTTTCACTGCAACGGTGCCCGGCAACCACTTCGCCCATTCACCTTAGTCGCTCACGATCTTTGAGACCACATCCCGGATTGCCCGGCGGAAGTAACAGGAAATGGTTATGATCAAGGAATTGCTGTCCTCTCGTCGCTTCGCTCCGCTGTTCTGGTCGCAATTCACTTCGGCCTTGAACGACAATGTGCTGAAGAATGCGCTTGTCATCATGCTGCTCTATGGCGTGGCCACTGAGGAGGGCGCGCCGCTGGTGACGCTCGCCGGCGCGGTCTTCATCTTTCCGTTTTTCGTGCTTTCGGCCCTCGGCGGCGAACTGGCCGATAAATACGTCAAGATGACCGTCGCGCGACGCCTGAAGTTCGCCGAGATATTTGCCGCGGGCTTTGCCGCCGCCGGCTTCTACCTGCATTCGATCCCGCTGCTGTTCGTGGCGCTCGCGCTGTTCGGCGTGGTCGCCGCCCTGTTCGGGCCGGTGAAATACGCCATCCTTCCCGACCAGCTCTCGGTTTCCGAACTCGCGACCGGCAACGCCCTTGTCGAGGGCGCGACCTTCATTGCGATCCTGATCGGCACGATTGCCGGCGGACTGTTCGTCGCAGGCGCCTCGCATATGGGATGGATTTGCCTGGCCGTGGTCGGGCTGTCGGTCCTGTCCTGGGCGTTCGCGGCCCGCATCCCCGTGAGCCAGCCGTCCGCGCCTGGTCTACTTATTACAGCCAATCCCTGGACCTCCACCGTCCGTCTTCTGAAGACCCTTCATGCCGAACCGCGCCTGTGGGACGGCATGGTGATCGTGTCCTGGTTCTGGATGGTCGGCGCGATCGTGCTGTCGCTGCTGCCCGCTCTGGTCAAAGGCAACATCGGCGGCACCGAGGGCGTCGTGACCGTCTGCCTCGCCGTGTTCGCGATCGGCGTTGCCGCCGGCTCGCTGTTTGCCGCGCAGCTCAGCCACGTGCGCCCAAATCTCGCGCTGGTGCCGATCGGCGCCATCGTGATGGGCATCGTCGGCCTCGATCTGGCCTGGGCCATCGGAAGCACGGTGCATGGAGAGAACGTAACGGCCGCTGCATTTACCACCTCCTTTACTGGCATCCGGATGCTGGCTGACTTCTTCCTGTTCGCGTTCGGCGGCGGCTTGTTCGTGGTGCCGTCCTTCGCCGCGGTCCAGGCATGGTCCGCCCCGTCGGAGCGGGCCCGCGTGATCGCCGCCGGCAACGTGCTGCAGGCGGCCTTCATGGTAGCAGGCTCGCTCCTCGTTGCGGGATTGCAGGCGCTGGGGCTTCCAGTCGCATGGATCTTCTTCGGCCTTGCGATCGCGAGCTTTGGCTCGGTCTGGTTCGTGCTTAACAAATGGGGCCGCGAAGGCGTGCGCGACTTCGGCGCGCTGCTATTTCGTGCGCTGTTCCGTGTCGAGGTCCGCGGCATGGAGAATCTGCCGCCACCCGGCACCCGCATGCTGATCGCGCCGAACCATGTCAGCCTGGTCGACGGTCCTTTGCTGCACGCGACGCTGCCGATCGATGCCAGCTTTGCCGTCGACACCGGGATCTCGAAGGCGTGGTGGGCGAAACCGTTCCTGAAGCTGATCAAGCACTACACGATGGATCCGACTAAGCCGCTGGCGGCGCGCGACCTGATCAAGCTGGTGGCATCGGGCGAGCCAGTGGTGATTTTTCCGGAAGGACGCATCACGGTCTCAGGCTCGCTGATGAAGGTTTATGACGGCACCGCGATGATCGCCGACAAGGCCGATGCGGTCGTTGTGCCCGTGCGCATCGAGGGCGCGCAGCGTTCGCGTCTGAGCTATCTCAGGAACGGCGAAATCAAGCGCTCGTGGTTCCCCAAGGTGACGATCACGATCCTGCCGCAGGTGAAGTTGTCGATCGATTCGTCCTTGAAGGGTAAGACCCGCCGCAACGCCGCAGGCGCCGCGCTGCAGGACGTCATGATTGACGCCGTGGTCAAGAACGCCATGCTCGACCACACCTTATTTGAAGCGCTAGCCCATGCCCGCCGCGACCGCGATACCGGCAAGCCGATCATCGAGGACGCGCTCGGCACCAAGCTGACCTATCGCAAGATGATCCTCGGCGCCCAGGTTCTGAGCGGCAAGCTCGAGATGGGGACCGCCGCGGGCGAAAATGTCGGCGTGCTGCTGCCGAATTCGGCCGGCGTTGCCGTCGTGTTCATGGCGCTGCAGACCATCGGCCGCGTGCCGGCGATGCTCAATTTCTCCGCCGGCCCGGTCAACGTGCTGGCGGCAATGCAGGCCGCGCAGGTCAAGACCGTGCTGACCTCAAAGGCGTTCATCGAGAAGGGCAAGCTCGACAAGCTGATTACCGCCATCGCCGCGCAGGCCAGGGTCGTGTACCTGGAGGACGTGCGTGCCGGCATCGGCTCGCTCGACAAGGTCCGCGGGCTGCTGGCCGGCAGCGCGCCGCGCGTGGCGCGCAAGGCGGATGACCCGGCGGTGATCCTGTTCACGTCGGGGTCGGAAGGCACGCCCAAGGGCGTCGTGCTCTCCCATCGCAACATCCTGGCCAATGCGGCCCAGGCGCTGGCGCGCGTCGACGCCAACGCCAACGACAAGGTGTTCAACGTGCTGCCTGTGTTCCACTCCTTCGGCCTGACGGGCGGCATGATGATGCCGATGTTGGCCGGCATTCCGATCTTCATGTATCCGTCGCCGCTGCATTACCGGATCGTGCCGGAGCTGATCTACCAGACCGGCGCCACCATCCTGTTCGGCACCGACACCTTCCTCACCGGCTACGCACGCTCGGCCCATGCCTACGACTTCCGCACCCTGCGCCTCGTGATCGCCGGCGCGGAAGCGGTGAAGGACCGCACGCGACAGGTCTACATGGAGCGCTACGGCATCCGCATCCTCGAAGGCTATGGCGTCACCGAAACCGCGCCTGTGCTCGCGATGAACACGCCGATGGCCAATCGTCCGGGCACCGTCGGCCGGCTGTCGCCGCTGATGGAAGCCCGCCTCGATCCCGTCCCCGGCATCGAGGAAGGCGGACGCCTGTCGGTGCGCGGGCCCAACGTCATGCTCGGCTACCTCCGTGCGGAAAACCCCGGCGTGCTGGAGCCGCTCGCCGGCGGCTGGCACGACACCGGCGACATCGTCGCCATCGATGCGGCCGGCTTCATCGCCATCAAGGGCCGTGCCAAACGCTTCGCCAAGATCGCCGGCGAAATGGTCTCGCTGTCGGCGGTCGAAGCCATGGCTGCAACATTGTGGCCGCAGGCGATGTCGGTGGCGGTATCGATCCCCGATGCCCGCAAGGGCGAGCGGATCGTGCTGCTGACCACGCAGAAGGATGCCGATCGCTCCGCGATGCAGCGCCAGGCCAAGGGCGTCGGCGCGTCCGAGCTGGCGGTGCCGGCAGATATCCGCGTGGTCGCCACCGTGCCGCTGCTCGGCTCCGGCAAGACCGACTATGTCGGCGCGACCAGGCTTGCCAAGGAGCTTGCCGAGAAGCTTGCGACGCCGGCCGAGCCAGTGCTGGAAGAAAAAATTGTCGCAGAGGAAGTCGCATAAGCATTATCGCGTCGCCGCGGGGTCAATGACGATCCCGCGGTGCGCCGACCGCGCGAAGCTGGCTGAGTCGCCGTAATCGCTTCGCGTTTCTTTCATCAGCCTGGACCCATTGGTTTTTTGCCCTGGCCAGCTCACTCGCCGCGAATCCATTGGAAGCATGGACGACCGACCCGGACGCGGTTCGACGACGTCCGCTCACCAAGCTGATACCCGGACCGCACGCGGGAACTTTCGGTTCCTTTCGGCGTCGTCTCCTTCGGCGTCACCTAATGTAACGTGACGAGATGTGACGTGACGAGGCTTGGCGCGGGAGGGTGCCATGTCGAAGATGCGCATTGGCATTGCCGTCGCCGTTCTGGCAAACCTGCTGTCCAGTTCGGCACTGGCCAGAGCGCGTCTTGGCATCGGGCCCCTTGGGGTCGCGAGATTTGCAGTCACCAGCGTGCTGTCGCTGGGGGGATTGCATCACGGTCGTGCCCTTGCTCGCCAGCGCCACATCCGAACGGCTTCTCCCCGACCTCAAAACCTGCGCAACGCCATGGATTCGGACCTTCGTAATCCGGCGGCGCGCAAGCAAATAGCCGCGGCGACAGCCCTCGCAGGCTGGCACGGCGGCCAGACCGCGAAGGGGTGGTGGCGGCACGAGGACGGCGGATATGGATGGGTCGGGCCGCTGTTCTGGCCATTCGCCAGTAACGACATGAACGACTACATCGTCTGGGGCGATAGCACCGGCTTCTGGGACTACGGTTATCCTGACATCCACGCTGCGATCTTTGCCCCTTACGGCCGTGATGAACTCGCCGCCTTTGCCGGACCGAGCCCCCACGGCCGAAGACATCGCAGGGTCCCCCCGCTGCAGCAATTCTGTGGCGACGACAGAAGCGAAATGGCCGGCCTTCCCATCCATCAGATTCAGCAGGCGATCCAACCGAACGAGGCGCAGCGCGCCGCTCTGGACGAACTTACCAACGCATGGATCTTTGCCGCCCAGATGATCCGGGCGACGTGTCTGACGCAGACAGCGTTTACCGCGCCGAACCGGCTGGCCATCATGCACCAGCGCCTCGGCGCGATGATCGGAGCGCTGTCAGCCGTGCGGGAGCCGCTGGGGAAATTTCACGACCTGCTCGAAGAAGAACAGGAAGCGCGGCTCAATGCGTTCGCCGAGGACCGGCGGCGGACGACCACCGGAAATGGGGCCGCGGAAGCATCTGCCCAAGGTTGCGGCGCGGCGCCATCTGCGGTGCTGCAGTGGCCGGCGGAGGAGATCGAGGCCAGGCTGCACCCGAACGACATGCAACGCGCGGCGCTCAAAGTGCTGCAGGACGCCAATGCCAGGGCTGTCGAGATCCTGACCACCGAATGCCAGCCACAAGATGCGATCACATCACCCGCTCGCCTTGACGCCGTGGAAGTGCGGCTCGCCGACATGCTGCAAGCGGTTCATCTGGTGAGCACCGCGCTCGAGGCCTTCTATGCGACGCTGAACGACGAGCAGAAGGCGCAGTTTGAGGCGATTGGACAGAAGCGAACGGCGTGATTTCCTGGCCGGTTGCCATCGCTGAGCCGCAGCCCGATTCACTGGTACGGTCCGGGCAGGCGGGATGATGCCCACCCACCGGGAGAAGGCAGAAGGGCCCTTCATGCCCAGCCACTCCACGCAAGACAGCATCGTCCCTGTTAGCTTCTCATAAGCTCAATGGATTGCCGTCAAGAAAATAGACGGAGACTGCTTGGCGTGGAGGAGACCTTGGCCGTACGCTATTACGACTGGATCGCCCATTTCGGCCGCCGCACGCCGGACAAGATCGCGGTCATCGACCTCGCGACCGACCGCCGCCTCTCCTACGAGCAGTTCGACGCACGGATCTCGCGGCTTGCCACCCATCTGCGCGAGGCGCTCGGCGTCAAGCGCGGCGCCCGCGTCGCGGTACTGGCGCTGAACACGACCGATACACTCGAAGTGCAGTTCGCCTGCGGCCGTCTCGGCGCAGTGTTCCTGCCGCTGAATACGCGGCTCACGGTTCCCGAATTGCAGTTCATCGTTGGCGACGCGTCGCCAAGCGTGATGATCCATGACGCTGATCTTTCGGAAGTCGCGCTATCAGTCGCAAAACTCTGCAATGTTTCGTCGACGCTGCTGCTCGGTGCCGACGGCAGCTATGAGGCGGCGATCACGGCCGCAAAGCCACTCGACACGTTCGAGCTCGTCACCCACGACGATATCTCGACCATCATGTACACGTCGGGCACCACGGGTCAGCCGAAGGGCGCCATCATCACCCATGGCATGACGTTCTGGAATTGCGTCAATCTCGGCGGCCCCGCTTATGTCACGCCCTCGACCGTGCTGCTCACCGTACTGCCGCTGTTCCACACCGGCGGGCTCAACTGCTACACTAACCCGGTGCTGCATGCCGGCGGCACCGTGCTGATCATGCGCGCATTCGATCCGGATCTCGCGCTGCAACTGATCAGCGATCCTTCATATGGCATCACGCAATTCTTCGGCGTGCCGGCGATCTATCAGTTCATGGCGCAGCATCCGTCATTCGCGAGTGCCGATTTCAGCCGCCTGGTGATCGGCGGCGTCGGCGGCGCGCCGATGCCGGTGCCGCTGCTGAAAGTGTGGGAAGAGCGCGGCGTCGCCCTGCAGCAGGGCTACGGCATGACCGAGACCTCGCCGGCCGTGCTGGCGCTCGACCGCGAGGACGCCGCGCGCAAGGCCGGCTCGTCCGGCAAGCCGGTGCTGCATACAGAAGTGCGGATCGTTCGCCCCGACGGCACCGACGCCGCTATCGGCGAACTCGGCGAGCTCTGGGTCAAGGGACCGAACGTCACGCCCGGTTACTGGAACAGGCCGGACGCCAACCGATCATCGTTCACCGATGGATGGCTGCACACCGGCGACGCCACGCGCGTCGACGAGGAAGGTTTTTACTACATCGTCGATCGCTGGAAGGACATGTACATTTCCGGCGGCGAGAACGTCTATCCGGCCGAGGTCGAGAGCGTGCTGCATCAGCTCACCGCCATTGCCGAAGCGGCCGTGATCGGCATTCCGAGTGAGCAATGGGGCGAGGTCGGCATGGCGATCGTCGCCGTAAAACCCGGCCAGACGCTGACACCAGCGGAAATTCATGCGCATTGCGCGGCCAACCTCGCGCGCTTCAAATGCCCCAAGCTGATCGAGTTCGTCGATGCGCTGCCGCGCAACGCCACCGGCAAGATTCACAAGCCGACGCTGCGCCAGCAGTTCAATGCGCCGAGCGCGACCGACAAGCTGGCGTCTTGACGGCCTCTCTCGTCATGCCCCGCGAAGGCGGGGTATCCAGTAAACGCTGACAGCAGTGATTAAGCCGTGAAGCCGCGGCGTACTGGATCGTCCGCCCCAGTGCGCAATCGCGCACAAGGCGGACGATGACAGCGGTGGGCGGCGGAAACAGTTATCCCGGCAAAAACAGCGCGAACGATTCATCCGTCGTTCGCCGCAGATGCTGACGGTACAGCGCATGATTGGGATCGTCGGACGAAATCCTGCCGAAGGTCGCGTTAGGTACCACCTTAATCGGCAAATAGGCGATTGGCGCTGCGATCGGCGTCAGCAACGAGCCGCGGCCCGCAAGCAGCGTCGTGATGATCCCGTACATCTCACCTGAAATCGCCAGGTGCGCCACCGTGATCAGGCGATGCTGGCCGTGACGGTTGGTGACGAGATAGATGTGTCTCGACTGATTCGGCACGGCCACTTCGCCGAACTGGGTGAAGGCCGCGTCCTGCCTTTCGCTCTCGCGAAACACCAGTGATGAAGCCGCCGCATCCCAGACGATCTCGGTGCGATAGGCGAAGATCGCGTCCTTCTCGCCGAACGAGGGACGGACCGTGACGTAGGTGCCCTCGAGCCAGGCCACCGCACGGCGCGAATAGGCGCCGAGGCCATCGGGCGCGATCTCACCGTTGACCGCCGGCGTCTGTACCGGCGCCGCCTCCACCGCCTTGCGCAAGGAGACGCCGAGCGCCTGTTCGAGGCGGACGGTGGTGGCGAGGGTGAAGGGGCGCCGGCCGCCCAACACCTTTTCCAGGGTCGAAAGGCTGAGTTTTGCCAACTCGGCCAGCGATTGCCGGGACATCCGGCGGCGGGCGATCTCCTCACGAATGGTATCCGCGATCTGCCGGCTTTGCTCGGCGGAAAGCTGCTGGTCCGGCGGTGGCATCGTCACCCCTGCTTGATCCGCGCCAGTCTAGCAGACGCACAATCCATCACAAACCCGCACAAAACCGCCGCTACCGCGGCGGAGCGCGGTGGCGAGTGACCGAACATTGCCGATCATTCCGCTCGCGCCAGATCACCGGATTCCACACCCTCCGCATGGCGAAATCGCCGTTCGGGAGTGACGACATGACGACATGCGACGAAATCGAGGCCGACAAACGCGGCAACCAGCCCAGCCTGATCCGGCTGGTGCTGTTCTTTGTGATGCAAGGCGTTGCCGTAATCCTGGTCGGGTTTGCGGCATTATTTTTGAGTTTTGAGCCGGTCTGGTCGGCGGAGCGCCTGCAGTCCAACTACCTCAAGCCCGGCGATGCCCGCGCCGGTTCGCTGCTCCTCAAGATCGACGAAGGCTATGCTGATGCTGCCAGGCTCGGCGTCGATGTCGATCTTACCGTATCCGGCCCCACCGTCCGTGCCCGCGTCACCCAGATTTTCCGTAACCCGTCGCAGGACTGGGTCGAGGCGGTCTATGTCTATCCCTTGCCCGCAGGCGGCGCCGTCGATTCGCTGAAGATGGTGATCGGCGATCGCGTCGTGGTCGGCGACATCAAGGAGCGGCAGCAGGCCAAGGCGATCTACGAACAGGCCAAGCAGAGCGGGCACAAGGCAGCGCTGACCGAGCAGGAGCGGCCGAACATCTTCACCAATTCCGTCGCCAATATCGGCCCGGGCGAAACCGTGCTGGTGCAGATCGAATATCAGGAGCCGGTTCAGCAATCCGGCAATGAGTTCTCGCTGCGCCTGCCGATGGTGGTCGCACCGCGCTACAATCCGGCACCCGTCGTGCAGAGCGTCGACTTCCGCTCCGGCAACGGCGGCTGGGGCTCGACCAGGTCCGATCCCGTACCGGACCGCGACCGTATCTCGCCCGAGGTGCTCGATCCCGCGACAAACGCGCCGGTCAATCCGACCCGCATCACGGTGCGGCTGCAGGCCGGCTTCCCGCTCGGCGAGGTCAAGAGCCACCATCACGCGATCAAGACCGAAAAGCCCGATGCCAACACGAGCATTATCAGGCTTGCCGAAGGCGCGGTGCCGGCGGATCGCGATTTCGAGCTGACCTGGAAGCCCGCAGCCGAGCAGGCGCCCTCGGTCGGACTTTTTCGTGAACGCGTCGGCGACAGCGACTATTTACTTGCCTTCGTCACGCCGCCTTCGGTCGAGCAAACGCAACAGAAGCCGTTGCCGCGCGAAGTAATTTTCGTGATCGACAATTCCGGCTCGATGGGCGGCGTCTCGATCGTCCAGGCCAAGGCGAGCCTCATCTACGCGCTCGGTCGCCTGCAGCCCAACGATCGCTTCAACGTCATCCGCTTCGACCACACGATGGACGTGCTGTTCCCGTCCGCCGTGCCGGCCGACAGCGAGCATATCAGCCGCGCCACCTCCTTTGTCGGTGCGCTGCAGGCCAATGGCGGCACCGAAATGGTGCCGGCGATGCGCGCGGCGCTGTTCGACAAGGGGGCGGATGCCAACTATGTCCGGCAGGTGGTGTTCCTCACCGACGGCGCCATCGGCAACGAGCAGCAGTTGTTCGAGACTATCAATGCGCTGCGCGGCCGCTCGCGCATCTTCATGGTCGGCATCGGCTCGGCCCCGAACACTTATCTGATGACGCGCGCCGCCGAGCTCGGCCGCGGCACCTTCACCCATATCGGCTCCGTCGAGCAGGTCGAGGAGCGCATGCGCGGCCTGTTTGCCAAGCTGGAGAATCCCGCGGTCACCAACCTTGTCGCAAAATTCTCCGAGGCGAGCTCCGACATGACGCCGGCGGCGCTTCCGGACGTCTATCACGACGAGCCGCTGGTTCTGGCGGCCAAGCTCGACAAGCTCACCGGCTCGGTCGAGATCAAGGGCCGTATCGGCGACCGTCCTTGGACCGTCACCCTGCCGCTGGCAAATGCGGCCGAAGGCAAGGGCCTCTCCAAGGTCTGGGCCCGCCGCAAGATCGCAGATGCGGAGGTTGCGCGCACCACGCGGCAGGCGACGCCTGAGGATGCCGACAAGACCATCCTCGCGCTGGCGCTCGAACACCAGCTCGTGACGCGACTGACCAGCCTGGTCGCCGTCGACAAGACGCCAAGCCGTCCCCAGGGCGAACCGCTCAAGCTCTCGGAACTGCCGATCAACCTGCCGGCCGGCTGGGACTTTGAGAAAGTGTTCGGCGAGCGCCCGCGTACTCCCACAACGCCGACGGAACGTCGCGCGGATAATGGCGAGGCGCAGGTTCAGGTCGCGGCGCTGAAGCGCGTACAGCAGCCTGTCGCGACGCAGGCGCCGGGCACGGTCGCGCTGCCGAAGACGGCCACCGACGCCGAATTGAAGATGATTGCGGGCGTGATCCTGCTCACATTCAGCCTGATCCTGCTGGTGTTCACTCGACGCCAGATGTCATTGCCCTGACATCGGCTGAGAGGAGGAGACCTCCCCGACCTCCTCCTTACAGAGCGCGCGCGGCTTCCACCCGTCCCCAAGAGCCGCGCGCGCCGCTTTTTCCCTACGACGTCTGTCGTTGCGAGCGAAGCGAAGCAATTCATCTCGCAGGCCGGACGGTGTGGATTGCTTCGTCGCTTCGCTCCTCGCAATGACGGTGGCAAAAACTTCGATGCGGTTCATCCTCCCTCTCCTCCTCGCGCTGATCGGCCTCATCCTGTTCGGCCAGGGCGCCTACATCCATGCCAAGGCCTGGCTCGCGCAGGTGCTGCTGGAGCGCGCCTTCGAGCAAACCATCATCACCGGACGCGAGACCAAGCCGTGGTCGTGGGCCGACACATGGCCGGTCGCGCGCATCGAGGTGAAGCGGTTGGGTAGCCGGGCGATCGTGCTCGCCGGCAGCAGCGGCCAGGCGCTCGCCTTTGGCCCGGGCCATGTCGAGCAGACACCCGATGCCGGCGAACGCGGCGTCGCCGTCTATTCAGCGCATCGCGATACGCATTTCGCTTTCCTGAAGAACGTCGTCATCGGCGACGAGATCGAGGTGACGCGAGGCGACGGCAAACACTTCCGTTACCGGGTCGATGGCACCTCGGTGGTACGCTTCAATGACTCAGGCATCGATCCGCTGGCGGATGGCTATCATCTGGTGCTGTCGACGTGCTGGCCATTCGATGCGCTGACATCGGGGCCGGATCGCTATCTCGTGCACGCGCGCATGATCGGGCCGCGCTCGAACTGAATTCTCCGCCAGCCGGGAAATCGTGCACGGCGCGAATGGCGCTCATCGCGCAACGCGTGTTGCCACACCCGCCAAGTCTCAATAAAAAGGGCTCAACAAAAAGCGCACAATCAAAAGAAAAGCATGACGAGACGATCGTTCTTGATCGCCGCGCCAAAGGAACAACACAGTTAGGGACATCCATGGACGCTCAGGCAAGCACCGCATCGCACACGGCTGAAAAATGGTCGCCCTCGCCTGACGCCAGCGACATCGTCAAGCGCATCCATGCGATGCTGCACCCGCGCAATATCGTGCTGGTCGGTGCGACCGACAAGCCCGGCAACTATGCTGAGCGCATCTGGAACAACCTGGTCAGGTACAAGTACGAGGGCGGGCTTTATCCAGTCAATTCCAAGCGCGAGACGATCTGGGGCGTGCCCTGCTACAAGGATTTTGCCAGCCTTCCCGAAAAACCCGACCACGTGCTGGTGCTGGTGCCGGCGCGTTTTGCGGTGCAGGTAATCCGCGACGCGGCAGCCGCCGGCGCGCGCTCCGCCACCATTGTCACGTCGGGCTTCAGCGAATTGCAGGACGAGGAAAGCCAGCGGCTCGCCGTGGAGCTGAAGCAGGCCGTGAAGGAGACCGGCCTTGCCGTCACCGGTCCCAACTGCCTCGGCAATCTCAGCGCCGGCGAAAAACTGTTCACCAATATCGACGATCGCATCGTCACCATGGAAGCAGGTCCGGTGGCGATCGTCGGGCAATCCGGCGCGATCGTGATGGCGATCCGCCAGACGCTGGAAGATCGCGGCGTCGGCGTCGGTTACATGGTGACGACCGGCAACGAGACCGGCCTCGAGACGCCGGACCTGATGGCCTATTTCGCCGCCGATCCTTCGATCCGCGTCATCGTGGTCTATCTCGAGGGCGTCCGGAACACGAAAGTGTTCCGCGAGGCCTGCAAGGCCGCGCGCGCTGCCGGCAAGCCGGTGATCGCGCTCAAGCTTGGCGCCTCCGAAGGCGGCCGCGCCGCCGCGATGGCGCATACCGGCGCGCTCGCTGGCTCGATCGAAACTTTTGACGCGATCTCGACCCGCGAAGGCGTGATCCGCGTTCGCGGGCTCGACGAATTGATCGAGACCACCGAATGTTTCGTCCATGCCGATCCGCCGAAGGGCAACCGCCTCGCCGCGGTGTCGCTGTCCGGCGGCAAGCGCGGTCTTCTGATCGACGCGTTCTATTCGGCCGGCATGAACTTCGCCCCGCTCAGCGCGAATGCGACCGCGCAACTGGCGGAGATGCTTGGCCCGGGCAGCATCGTCGGCAATCCGCTCGACGCCGGCTTTGCCGCCGTGGTCGATCCCTCCGTCTACATGAAGTCGATCAAGATCATGATCGACGATCCCGACACCGACATCGTCATTATCGACGCCGAGCTGCCGAAGGCGCCGCACGAACTGCGCGAGCGCAATTTGCGCATTGTCAACGAGATGGCGGGCGAGGCCAACAAGCCCGTGGTCTATATCAGCGCGATGTCGATCGGGTTCACCGAATTCACCAAGGGCTTGCGCAAGTCGCTGCCGAACATCGCGGTGATGCAGGGTCTCGACCGCGCGGTCGGCGCGATCAAGTCGCTGATCGAATATGCGTCGCTACGCAAGGAAGTGCCCGACATCGTGTCGAGCTCGAAAGCTTCCGCCCGCGCGGTACTGGAAAAGACGCTCAAAGCCGCGGGCGGCGCTGCCGCCCTAGATGAAGTTGCCTCGAAGAAACTGCTCAAGGCCTATGGCATTCCCGTCTCGAAGGAAGAGATCGCGCAGACCGCGGCGGATGCCGTGAAGATCGCCAAGAAGATCGGCTTTCCTGTTGTGGCGAAAGTCGTCAGCGCCGATATCCTGCACAAGTCGGATATCGGCGGCGTGGTGCTGAACCTCAACAGCGCGGCCGAGGTGAAGAAGGCCTTTGGCGACATCACGGCGCGGGTGAAGAAGATCAAGAGCAAGCCGAAACTGGAAGGCATTTTGATCGCGCAGCAGGTCAAGGCCAACCTCGAACTCGTGGTCGGCGCCTCGCTCGATGCCGAGATGGGCCCGGTGGTGCTGTTCGGCACCGGCGGCGTCGATATCGAATTGATGAAGGACGTCGCACTCGCCGGCGCGCCGCTGGACGAAGCCGAGGCGAAACAGCTGATCGCCAAGACCAAGGCCGGCGTCAAGATGAAGGGCTATCGCGGCAAGCCGGCGCTGCACGGGCCGTCCGCCGTGAAGGCGCTGGTCGGCCTGTCCAATCTGATGGCCGATGCCGATGGCCGCATCGCCTCGATCGATGTCAACCCGTTCCTGATCAACAGCAAGCTCGGCGTCGCCGTCGACGGGTTGATTGTGCTGAACAATGCCGCGGCGAACAAGGCGGCGGGGCATTAGGCGCAGAGGCCGTAGGGTGGGCAAAGCGAAGCGTGCCCACCATCGCGAGCATCGCCTGCGGAAGTGCTGAGGGTGGGCACGGCGCTAACGCGCCTTTGCCCACCCTACGGCACCGAGCAAGCTCACAACCCCGCGCCCCATTTCTGCGCCGTCTGCACGATCCAGTCGCGATAGAGCGTCAGCGGCGTCACACCGGTCATGCCGCCGCAGCCGGCGCTTCCGTTCGGCCCGGTCGACCAGCTCACCACGCCGATAATGGCGGGCCCGCGTTGCTTGTCCTCGAAAACCGGCGCGCCGGAATCTCCCGTGCAGGCACCGAGCCCCTCGCGCGCGCCCTGCCCGACCGGATCGACCAGCCTGATCTGCAGCGTCCCCGGCCTGCCCGTCGCGACCAGGCCGGCGACGCGGATGGTGCCGCCGCTCTTGCCGTCACCGCGCACGGTGACGCCGATGCCGGCGATCGTGAAGCGGTTGCCTACATTGATCGGGATGTCAGGCAGTCCGAGCACAGCCGGCATCTTGCCCTTGGGCGATACCGCCAGTTGCAGCAACGCGACATCCGCCGTCGCGCGATGCCCCGACATCGCCTGCATGTTGAAGCCGGGATGAATGGCGACCGCCTTGACATCCCTTAGCGAGGGCTGCCGGTCGGCACCGTATTCGACGATCTTGTAGTCAGCGCCCGGCGGCACGCAGTGCGCCGCGGTCAGCACCAGCTTCGGCGCGATCAACGCCCCGGTGCAGAAATTGCCGCGCGAGCCAACGATGGTGACGACCGAGCGGGCCACGCCCTCGGTCGAGGGCGCAGCGCCGCCGATAATGGCGAGCGCGGGAGTGGACAATAGCAGAGCGAGGGCGGCGATGATGCGGGACGGGATCTTCATCGCTGCAGCAATAACCCGGCGCGCGCATGCCGCCAAGCGCCGCGCCGGGCTGGCCCTGCCGGGCATTCCGTGTTAGCCGCTGGCGCAACGCGTTTCTCGCAGGCAGGAAACAAATGATCGAGGCCGTGATCTGGGATTTCGGCGGAGTGCTGACCACTTCGCCATTCGAGGCATTTACACGATTCGAAACCGAGCGCGGGCTGCCCGTCGACATCATCCGGCGCACCAACGCCGCCAATCACCTCGAAAACGCCTGGGCCAAGTTCGAACGCGCCGAAATCGATATCGAGGCCTTCGACGAATTGTTCGCCGCCGAGTCGCTGGCGCTCGGCGCAGCCGTTCGCGGCAAGGATGTGCTGCCGCTGTTGTCTGGCGACCTGCGGCCCGAGATGGTCGAGGCGCTCAAGCGCATCAAAACGAGGTTCAAGACTGGCTGCATCACCAACAACCTTCCCGCCAATGCCATAGGCAGCGAGGGCGGACGCTTGCTCTACATCGCCGAGGTGATGGCGCTGTTCGATCATGTCATCCAGTCCGCAAAAAGTGGCCTTCGCAAACCCGATCCGCGCATCTATCGGATGATGGTGGAGACGCTAGAGGTCGATCCGAAAAACTGCGTTTACCTCGACGACCTCGGCGTCAACCTAAAGCCGGCACGCGAGATGGGCATGACCACGATCAAGGTAACGGGTGCCGCGCAGGCGATCACCGAGCTTGAGGCCGCGACCGGGCTGGCATTGCGCTAGGCGGAAAATACCGGAACCGGCGCCCTCGTTATGTCGAAACGGCGCTTGTTCTTTGCCGGGAACGCGGGCAGAACACTCTGAAATCCAGCGAATTCGGAGTTGAAACCCCGTGGCTGATATCGGGCCTTCGGCCTCCATCGAGGCAGTGGAAAGCGGTCTTGCGGCGCAGGGCTATATTGCGAGCCGCCAGATCGCGACCGCGGTCTATCTGTCGCAACAGATCGAGAAACCCATTCTGGTCGAGGGCCCGGCCGGCGTCGGCAAGACCGAGCTGGCAAAGGCGATCGCCGCCTGGCGCGGCATGAAGATGATCCGCCTGCAATGCTATGAGGGCCTCGACGAGGCCAAGGCGCTCTATGAGTGGAAATACGCCAAGCAGCTGCTGTACACGCAGATCCTGAAGGACAAGCTTGGCGAAGTGCTCGGCGGCGCGCCAACGCTGGAGGCGGCGTTGAACCAGCTTCACGATTTCGGCGACGTGTTTTTCTCCAAGGAATTCGTCGAGCCGCGGCCGCTGTTGCAGGCGCTGGAGCAGCCGGCGGGCTGCGTGCTGCTGGTGGACGAAATCGACAAGTCGGACGCCGAATTTGAATCGCTGCTGCTGGAAATTCTCAGCGATTTCCAGGTCACGATTCCGGAACTCGGGACCGTGGTCGCGGTCTCCCCGCCGACCGTGATCCTCACCTCGAACAGTGAGCGCGATCTCGGCGACGCGCTGAAGCGGCGCTGCCTGCATCTGCACATCGGCTTCCCCGAGCAGAAGCTGGAAGAGCGGATCGTCGAGAGCCGCGTAGCGGGCATTTCGCAGACGCTGCGCCGGCAGATGGTCGGCTTCATCAACGAGGTCCGCACGCTCGACCTGAAGAAGCTGCCGTCGGTCAGCGAGACCATCGACTGGGCCCGCGTGCTGGTGCTGCTGCAGGCGTCCGAGCTCGGCCACGAGGTTGTCAAGGACACGCTGAACGTTCTCTTGAAATACGAGGCTGACATCGAGGCGACCATGCCCCAGGTCTCTACCTTCATCGCCAAGGCGTCGCGTCAAGGCGTCTTTGGGTGAGGCCGCATGAGAGAGAACCTGCATCGCTTCTTTCGTGCGGCGCGGGGCGCAGGCGTGCGGCTATCACCGGCCGAAAGCATCGACGCGATGCGGGCCGTCTCCAAGGTCGGCTTCACTGATCGAACGATCCTGCGCGACACCTTCCTACTGACGCTCGCCAAATCACAGGACGAGAAGAAGGCGCTCGGCGACTGTTTTGATCTGTTCTTCGATACGCCGGAGCCGGAAGCGCCGCCCCAGGACGGCAAGATGGGCGAGCAGGATACGGCAGGATCAAACGCGGCGTCCGATTCTCCCGGCGATGCCGGCGGCGGCGACGAGCAGGCCGAGGGGCTCGGCCCGCTTGCGCAGATGCTGCTGGCGCAGGACCGCAACGAAATCGCGGCTGCCATCGCCAATGCAGCGAAGGCGGCCGCGCTGTCCGACATCCGTTATTTCACGCAGCGCGGCATCTTCTCCGGCCGCATCCTCGACCAGATGGGGATCCAGCGGCTGCGCGACGATCTCGACAATCTGACCGCCACCAATCCGGCGCTGGCGGAGCGGCTGACCAACGCGCTGGATGGCTTGCGCGGCACGGTCCGCGACACCGTCTCGCAGGCGCTGATGCTGTATGGGCGCGAGGAAGCCGAGAATTTGCGCAACGAGATCCTGCGCAACGCGCCGCTGGCACGGATCGAGCCGCGGCAGGTCGAACAGATGCGGCATCTGATCCGCCAGATCGCGCGCCGTTTGCGCGAGCGCTATTCAAAACCGCGCAAGCGCCAGCGCCGCGGCCATCTCGACGTCCGCCGCACGCTCCGCCGCAACGCCGCCTGGGGTGGCGTGCCGTTCCTCACCGCCTGGAAACGGCGGCACCGCGACAAGCCGAAGATCGTGGCGCTATGCGACGTCTCAGGCTCGGTGGCGCGGGTCTCGGATTTCTTCCTGCTGCTGATCCACAGCCTGCACGAGGTCGTGGACGATGTCCGATCGTTTGCGTTTTCCGGCCACCTGATCGAGGTCAGCGACATCCTGGAATCCAAATCGCCGGAAGAGGCGATGGCCGAGATCATGTCCAAGGTCGGCTTTGGCTCGTCCGACTACGGCAGCTCGCTGGATGATTTCGAGCACGGCTGGATGAGCACGCTCACGCCGCAGACGACGGTGATCGTGCTCGGCGACGCCCGCAGTAACAATCTCGATCCCCGCGCCGATATTCTTCGCAGGATCTCCGAGCGGTCGAAGCGGCTGGTCTGGCTCAATCCCGAGGGCCGCATGGCCTGGGGCTGGGGCGATTCGGAGATGCCGCGCTATTCGACCTTCTGCACCGTGGTACGCCAATGCGCCACCGCGCAGCAGCTGGAGCGCGCGGTGTCGGACATCGTGGCGAGCTATCAGTAAGCCTCTCACGCATCGATCGCCTCCTTGATGCGTTTGCGCGTCAGCGGCAGATTCCGCAGCCGCTTTCCAGTGGCGTTCGCGATGGCGTTGGCAATCGACGCTGCCGCCGGCCCCTGTCCAGTTTCGCCGCTGCCGAGGAATGGCTGGCCGGGCCGGTTGATGATGTGAACCTCGACGCTTTCGGGCACCGCATCGAAGCGCAGGATCGGATAGGTCTGCCAGTCGATGCTGGTGATCCTGGTGTCGTCGAACGTGACGCTTTCGTAGAGCGTCCAGCTCATCGACTGCACGATCGCGCCCTCGATCTGGTTGATCAGGCCGTCGGGATTGACCACCTGCCCGCTATCGACCGCCGCCACGGCACGCACCAAACGCGCGCGGCCGGTTTCGCGGTTGACCTCCACTTCGGAAGCGATGGCGCAATAGGCCGCCAGATTCTTGTAGCGCGCAAAGGCAAAGCCGAAGCCGTGGTCCTGCGGCGCCTTCTGGTCTTTGTTCCATCCAAAACCCTGTGCCGCCTTTTCGATCACGGCACGGCCGCGCGGATCGTCAAGGTGACGCAGCCGGAATTCGACCGGATCGGCGTCGGCGAGGCTCGCGAGCTCATCCATGAAACTCTCGATCGAGAATACGTTGTGATAGGCGCCGAGCGCCCGCATCGCCGAAATCCGGATCGGCATCGCCGGGATGAAATGGTGCACCACCCGCGCGTTGGGAAATGTGTAGATCGGAATCGCGTTGCGGTCGCCGCCGCCTTCCGGCAGCGGCAACGGTCTGGGAGCCGGCACGGCAAAGGCTTCCGCCATGTGCTGCGCCGCCAGCATCGATCCAGCGCCGCCGGGCCGCATCGAATGCGTATTGCTCCAGACCTCGAAACGCCAGTCTGCAATCTTGCCGCTGCCGTCGAGCGAGGCCTTGAGCTTCGTCACCATCGCCGGTCCGAACGGCTCCCAGGCATGCTCCTGCTCGCGCATCCATTGCACGCGGACTGGGCGGCCGGGGAGTGCGCGGGCAATCAGCGCCGCATCCGCGGCGGCATCGTCGGCGCCATTGTGACCATAACAGCCGGAGCCTTCGACATGGATCAGGCGAACGTTCGCCGGCGGCATGCGCAGCATTTCCGCGATGCCCTGGCGATCGGGATAGACGCCTTGCGTATGCGTCCACACCGTCATCTCGCCGTCGACCAATTGCGCCACGGCACAGGACGGGCCGATTGACCCATGCGCCTGATAGGGGCGCGTATAGGTAGCCTCGATGGTTTTCGGCGCGGCGACCAATGGATTGCCGCGCTCGAAGATCGTCGCGTCTCGCGAAGGCAGGCCGGTCAGCACGTTGGCAAGATCATCCTGCTTCGGCAGGCCCGCCACCTCCTTCCACTTCGCCGCCGCGGCCAGCGCGTTCATCGCCTTGATCGACGAAAACTCCTTTTCCGCTACTACAGCCAGGAAATTGCCGTCGCGCACGACCTTGACGACGCCGGGCATTTTTTCGACAGCGGCGGTGTCGCATTCGGTCAATTGCGCGCCGTAGCTCGGCGGCCGCACGACGCGGGCATGGACCATCCCGGGCAGCCGCATGTCCTGGACATAGGCCGCGCCGCCGGTCACTTTTGCGGGGATGTCGACGCGCAGTATCGGCTGGCCGACCAGCTTGAACGTCGCGGGGTCCTTCAGTTTGGAGTTCGGCTGCGCCTGGACGTGCAGCATATCGGCGGCTACCAGTTCGCCATAGGACAGGCGCTTGCCATCCGGCGCGATGACCGCGCCGTTCTCGGTCTGCAGATTCGCTTCAGGCTGATCAAACCGCCGCGCCGCCTCCGCGATCAAGAGCGCACGGACCTGCGCCGCCGCGTTCTGGATCGCCGTGCCGCTGTCCTTCATGGAGTTGCTGCCGGCCGTGTAGCCTTCGTTGGCGGTCAGGCGCGTGTCCGCCGTTGTCACCTTGAGGGATTCAAAGGCAACGTCGAGCTCCTCGGCCGCGATCTGTTGAAATGCCGTCTTAAAACCCTGGCCGAGCTCGGCCTTGCCGGTGAACACCTCGACGGCGCCATTGGCATCGATCCGGATCCAGGCGTCGAGATAGGGCGAGGTTTTCAAGCTGCCGGGCGGGCTCGGTGCGGCGGGCGCGTCTTGCTGCTGTGCCAGGGCGTTACGAAGCGAGAAGCTGACGATCAGTGCACCGCCGCCTGCCAGCACCCGCCGGCGATCGAGCATCACGGAAACGTTCATCGCTCGCTCCTGTCTGATGTCGTTAACGCATCCGCCGTATCCATCAGCCGCGCAGCACGGTGTATCGCGCGCAGAATCCGCATATGGGTGCCGCAGCGGCACAGATGTGACTCGAGTTCGGCGCGGATCTGCTCGTCGGTCGGCTTCGAATTCTTCTGCAGCAGGGCCTGCGCGCGCATCATCATGCCGGCGATGCAATAGCCGCATTGCGCCGCCTGTTCTTCGATGAAGGCGCGCTGGATCGGCGCGGGCTCGGCGATCGTCCCGAGCCCTTCCAGCGTCGTCACCTGCTTGCCTTCCAGTAGCACCATGGGCGTGACGCAGGAGAGCACCGCCTTGCTGTCGACGATGACAGTGCAGGCGCCGCATTGCCCGAGCCCGCAGCCGAACTTGGCCGCGTTGAGCTTGAGATCATCGCGCAGCACGTAGAGCAGCGGCGTATCGGCCTCGGCATCGACCTGATGATCCCGGCCGTTGACCTTCAACGTCATCATGGCTTGCCTCGCTGCGCTGGATCGATGGACGTTTTGCCTGGTCCTGGGTCGGACGATGTCTGGAGACCTGCGGATTGCGTGCGGCGCGCGTCCGCGATGGTCTTCTCGAGGCCGGTCCATGCCGGCTGATCGCTGAACCGCGCCCGCAGATAATTCAACAGGGCCGAAACCTGCTCATCATTCATGCTGGCGGCAAAGCCCGGCATGATCGGGCTGCGCTCGCCTTCCACCGCGCGGACGCCCGACAGCACGATGTTGACGAGGTTGCGCGGATCGGGACTCGATATCGCGGTGCTGAGGCCGAGATTGACGCCGCCGAACGGCAATGGCCGGCCGCCTTCATGGCATGACGCGCAGGCCGCAGCGTAGATCGACGCGCCGGCTGCGTTGGTTTGCGCAGCCTTCTCGCTGCGCACCGACGCCTCCTCGCCCCGTTTCTTGCGGTCCGCCGCTCGCGCGCCCGATAGGCCGGCCATGTAGACCGCAATGGCGCGAACATCGCTTGGCGGCACCGACGACAGGTTATCGGCTACCTCCGCCATCGGCCCGCGCGCCGTGCCGTGATCGGGATGGAAGCCGTGGCGCAGATAGGCAAACAGAGCATCGGCGGTCCAGGGCACCGGCGAGCGGGACTGGTCATTGATCGCATAGGCGTGCCAATTGTCGACATCGCCGCCGGCGAACTGCGCGCTGGCGCGCTCTGCACCCAGCGCGTTGCGCGGCGTGTGGCAGGCGCCGCAATGCGCGAGCCCCTCGACCAGATACGCGCCACGATTCCATTCGGCGCTCTGCTTGGGATCGGGCCGATACGTGTCGTGACGAAGGAACAGCAATTTCCAACCCGCAATGGCAAAACGCTGGTTGAACGGGAAGGACAACTCGTTCTCGCGCGCCGGCGCACGAACCGGCTTGCGTGTCATCAGGAAGGCATAAAGCGCCCGGTCATCCTCATCGCTGACATTGGTGAAGTGATCGTAAGGGAACGTCGGATAGAGGTGCCGTCCCTGACGATTGACGCCGGAGCGCATCGCGCGCTGAAACGCGGCCTCCGACCATTGCCCGATTCCCGTTTCGGCGTCCGGCGTAATGTTGGTGGAGAAGATCGTGCCGAACGGCGTCTGGACGGGAACGCCGCCGGAGAAATTCCGACCCCCGCGCGCGGTATGACAATCGCTGCAATTGCCGATCGCCGCCAGATCCCGGCCCTTCTTGACCAGCGCCGCATCGAAGCTCTGCGGCGCCGGCGGATCAACCGCCGCAAGCGCCGGCCGCCAGACAATCGCAAACGCCGCCACGACGGCTGCGATCAGCACGACGGCGACAATGCCCGTGATGATCCGCACTGGTCCCGTCATGCGCGTCCCTGTGTTTATTGTTTGGGATTTCTACTAACACAATTCCCTCGCCGCCGTTCGCCCATGAAGGCGTCAATCACCAGCAGTTGACCCTCGGGAGCTGTCATGAGATGTGCCGCGAGACCTGGAATCAGGCATGGACTTACCATGGGCTTTTTGGCCTACTTGGCCTATGGATTCCGCCCATCTGCCTCAAAGCCGGCTGCCGCGCGGCCATTAGTTGGACTTCACCCCTATGCCTGCCCCCGCAGCCCGCAACCCTGCCTCAGGCACTGCCCCCGACGCATTGTCCGTGCTCAATTCCGTATTCGGCCTGCCGGCGTTCCGCGGCGCGCAGGAGCAAATCATCCGGCACGTTACGGACGGCGGCAACTGCCTGGTCCTGATGCCGACCGGCGGCGGCAAGTCGCTGTGCTACCAGCTGCCGTCGTTGCTGCGCGAAGGCTGCGGCATCGTGGTGTCGCCGCTGATTGCCCTGATGCGCGACCAGGTCGCGGGGCTGATCGAGGCTGGTGTCAATGCGGCGGTGCTGAATTCGACGCTGTCCTTCGATGAGGCCTCGGAGGTCGAGCGGCGGCTGCTCGCCGGCGACCTCGATCTGCTCTATGTCGCGCCCGAGCGCCTGCTTACGCCGCGCTGCCTCAATCTGCTCAGCCAGAGCAACATCGCGCTGTTTGCGATCGACGAGGCGCATTGCGTGTCGCAATGGGGGCACGATTTCCGCCCCGAATATATCGGCCTGTCCGTGCTGGCCGAACGTTTCCCGAACGTGCCGCGCATCGCGCTCACCGCGACCGCCGACGAGATGACGCGCAAGGAGATCGTGACCCGGCTCGCCCTCGACGGCGCCCCGAGCTTCATCTCCAGCTTCGACCGCCCGAACATCCGCTACGAGATCATCGAGAAGCAGAACGCGCCCGCCCAGCTCAAGGCCTTCATCGGCGAGCGCCACGCCGGAGATGCCGGCATCGTCTATTGCCTGTCGCGCGCCAAGGTCGAGGACATCGCCCAAACGCTGACCGACGCCGGCATTCCGGCCCTGCCCTATCATGCCGGCCTTGATGCCGGCGTTCGCGCCCGCAACCAGGACCGATTCATCAACGAGGATGGCGTCGTGATCGTCGCCACCATCGCGTTCGGCATGGGCATCGACAAGCCGGACGTGCGATTCGTGGCGCATCTCGATCTGCCGAAGAGCATCGAAGCCTATTATCAGGAGACCGGCCGCGCCGGGCGCGACGGCAAGCCATCGAGCGCCTGGATGGCCTATGGCCTGACCGACATCGTGCAGCAGCGCCGCATGATCGATGAGTCCACCGGCTCGGATGGGTTCAAGCGCGTCTCGATCGGCAAGCTCGATGCGCTGGTCGCGCTGGCGGAAACCGCGGGCTGCCGGCGCCGCCGCCTGCTCGGCTATTTCGGGGAGACGGTGACATCGGAGAATTGCGGCAATTGCGACAACTGCCTGTCGCCGCCGCAGCTTCGCGACGGCAAGATCGCTGCGCAAAAGCTGCTATCTTGCGCCTACCGCACCGGCCAACGTTTCGGCGCCATGCACCTGATCGACGTGTTGGTCGGCCGCCTCACAGAGAAGGTCACGCAATTCGGGCACGACAAGCTGTCCGTGTTCGGCATCGGGCGTGACCTCAACGAGAAGCAATGGCGCGCCGTGATCCGGCAACTGGTCGCGATGGGCCATCTGCGTGCCGACAGCGAGGCCTTCAACGCGCTGAAATTGACGGAGAGTTCGCGCGGCGTCCTCAAGGGCGAGACCGAAATCATGTTGCGCGAGATGCCGGCCGGTGCGCGCATTCGCGCCAGCCGCGCCAAATCACGCCGCGGCGATCTGGCGCCGCGCACAGAGACGAGGCCCGCCGACGCCGGCCTGCAGGCCGCGCTGCGCGCCTGGCGATCGGAAATCGCGCGGCAACGCGGCGTGCCGGCCTATGTCATATTGCACGATGCCACCCTCGACGGCATCGCCGCCGCGCGGCCTTCGACGCTGAACGAGCTCCGCAATGTGCCAGGGATCGGCGACAAGAAGCTCGAGCATTACGGCGAGGAATTGCTCGCGCTGGTGCGCTCGGCCGACGCGTAGGGTGACGCGGAGGCGCCGACTTCTCCCTCGCCCCGCTCTTGCGGGGAGAGGGTCGGGGTGAGGGGCTGCCTCCACGCGTACCGAACGCAGCGAGACCTGTACCCCCTCACCCGGATCGCAAGGGCGATCCGACCTATCCCCGCAAGCGGGGCGAGGTTAGCACCGCACGTCGCCAAACTGCCTCAGATCACCCATTACGGAACGTGTAGCCGTATCCATTGATCGCCGGCGCGCCGCCGAGATGGGCGTAGAGGACCTTCGATCCCTTCGGAAAATAGCCCTTCTTGATGAGGTCGATCATGCCCTGCATGGATTTGCCCTCATAGACGGGGTCAGTGATCATGCCTTCAAGCCGTGCGCAGAGGCGGATCGCGTCCTTGGTTTCTTCCGACGGAACGCCATAGGCCGGATAGGCGTAGTCCTCGATCAGCACGACGTCGTCCTCGACGATCCCGCGGCCCAATTCAACGAGGCTGGCGGTGCCACGCGCGATCTCGAGCACCTGGGCCTTGGTCTGCGCCGGCGTGAACGACGCGTCGATGCCGATCACCTTGCGCTCGCGGCCATCCTTGGCGAATCCCACCAGCATGCCGGCATGAGTCGAGCCGGTGACGGTGCAGACCACGATGTAGTCGAAGGCGAAGCCGAGCTCCTTCTCCTGCGCCCGCACCTCTTCGGCAAAGCCGACATAGCCGAGCCCGCCATATTTGTGCACGGAGGCACCGGCCGGGATCGCATAGGGCTTGCCGCCCTTGGCCTTCACGTCGGCAATCGCCTCTTCCCAGCTCTGGCGGATGCCGATGTCAAAGCCTTCATCGACCAGGCGCACATCGGCGCCCATGACGCGGCTGAGCAGGATGTTGCCAACGCGGTCGTAGACGGCGTCCTCATGCGGCACCCAGCTTTCCTGCACCAGGCGGCACTTCATGCCGATCTTGGCCGCAACGGCGGCGACCATGCGGGTGTGGTTGGACTGCACGCCGCCGATCGAAACCAACGTATCGGCGTTGGAGGCGATCGCATCGGGAATGATGTATTCGAGCTTGCGCAGCTTGTTGCCGCCGAAGGCGAGCCCCGAATTGCAATCTTCCCGCTTGGCGTAGATCTCGACCCCGCCGCCAAGATGCTGCGACAGCCGCTCCAGCTTTTCGATATGGGTGGGCCCAAAGGTCAGCGGATAGCGTTCGAATTTCTCCAGCATCATCGTCCCCGTTGGTGTCTGATCCGGCGACACGCCCTACCATCCAACCGAGGAAAGGTGCTCTCGAAATTTTCGGACAAGATGCTGGTATCTTGCCCTAACCTGCGCTTCATTTACGTTTTCGTTCGGAAGTAAGCCTTTAGACGAAAGATTCTCTCATGGCCGGCAGGCTCGACCGTATTGACCTCAAGATATTGCGTTTGCTGCAGAATAACGGGCGGCTGACCAATGCCGAGCTCGCCGAAACCGCCGGGGTCAGCGCTGCGACATGCCACCGCCGCACCCAGCGGCTGTTCGACGAGGGCTATGTCCCCCAGGTCAGGGCGATGGTGGCGCCGCGCAAGGTCGGCAAGGGCGCGCTGGTCATGGTCGGCGTCGTGCTCGACCGCTCGACGCCGGAGAGTTTTGCCGCCTTCGAGCGCGCGGTCGCGCAGCTCAAATTCGTGCTGGATTGCCATCTGGTGGCCGGCGATTTCGACTATTTCCTCAAGATCCGGGTCGGCGACATGGAGGATTTCAACCGTATCCATGGCGAGCAATTGATCGGGCTGCCTGGCGTCCGCCAGACCCGAACCTTCTTCGTGATGAAGGAAGTGGTTGATAACGCGCCGCTCGATTTCTGATGCGTTTTGCATCCACAACGAAGGGCACACGATGCCTTGCCGTGCGACGGGGAACCCAGGGGAGACGCTGGCCAGCCAGCGCCCGATGTCCTATCAACCGGGAATGACCACGAAATTTTTCCGGCAGGCTTTTGCCCTCGCCATTATTTTTGCTGCCATGCCGGCGCGGGCCTCGGACGAACTCCCACGGCCCGAGCCCGATACCATCATCTTCGCGATGATGTCCGGCAGGTGCAGCACATTCAAGATCGCGGGGCGGGATTTTGCCTGCCGCGCCGTGGCGTTCTTCCAGACCGAGGAAGGCAGGGCGAACTTTACCGTCGCGCTCGACGACCCTAGCGACGATAGCCACACCATCACCTTTTCCGGCGACAATGGGCGCAGGCCGGATGCCAACGTATACGAACTGCCGATCGACCGGATGCTTCTGAAATCCAAGGACCGGCCGAAGGCCGATGGCCTGCCGGTCCCGTTTGTCGAATCGACCGCCGGCCTCTGCACCCAGGTCGGCAACTTCGTGACGCTGGAACTCTCCAGCATCTCTTGCACCGCGGTCGACAGGAACGGCAAGAAATACGAGCTGCAATATCAGTCCGACGGTGCGCCGATGGCGGTGCGCCGGATCAAGCGGATGCGGGTCGGCAGCCCCGCGGTCTCGCCGTTCGATGATGTGAAATGAAAGGCCGCCGGCGGTAAACCGACGGCGGCCAGTGTCGATCCGCACATGGCTCGCGATTGCGCGGACAAGTTCAGGCTAGCTGCAAAGTCCTCCCGAGGAGTGGAGACCGCCAGTCAAAATCGACCGGTTGTGTTCATACCCGTTTTACCGTCGGCCCCGCTCGCGCGCGGTCCTTGTTGGCAGGATCGAGCTTGCGATCTCGAAGGCGACGGCCCATCTCGGCTTTTCTTCTTCCGCGCCGGGAACGTTGATCTGCACGCCGCCACCGTCAGTGACGGTATCAGAAGCGGCCTGCACGGCGGCTTCGAGCGCGGCGCCCCGCGATTCGTAGACGCCGCCGATCTTGACGTTGTCGGCAAATACCGACCAGCCGAGTGGTGCCTTCACGACTTCGAATACTGATCGCTCCATTGGCTCTCCTGTATCGCTTCACCGGTAGCGTTTGCGTCCCTCACCGATGCGGCGAATCCTGGCCGCCGGGGCGTGACGCCCGACCGTCGGCTTGATCGGGGCCTTGGCTCGCCAATCGAAAGCCCGCAGGCCCGTCAATGAATGCACCGCCGGTGCAATCGCGATTTCCTTTCGCGCGGCATCGACAACCCGATCGAACTCAGCTTCGCCCATCCTAGACTCCATGGCTCCCGGCATTCTGCCGCCAGGACGATAAGAGGAACCGCGCTGGGCACAGCTCGCCATGCAAGTTTGTTGTTTGAACGCTGGCCGATCGTCGCTTCGATGGCGAAAAATGGCCGAAATCGGGAAAGCTCTTGTTCCATGATTCACGAAACGGTGGGCCGAACACCCCGCCGGGGCCTCCCCTTGGCCCAACTTGGCCCATGCGTGCTAGATTCGGCCGCGAATCAGGAGGGCTTGCATGCCGGTAGACAGTGACAGCGCCATTGCGTGGCACCGCGCCCAGCTCAAAAAGCTTCGCGAGACCTTGAGGGGCATCGAGACCACGAGGTTCATGGTGGGCGAATCAGCGCAGGCGAGCAGGACCGGCAAGACCCAGAAGACGATTGCCGAGCTCGAGCAGAAGATCCGGCAATCGCAGCACATCATCGCCGCCTATGAGCGGCAGACAAGGCGGCCGCTGGCGACCGACCAGCGCAGCCTCGCCAGCGTGAGCTGGAGCAGTTGGACTGTCCAACCGGCACATGGGCGCAACTCGCGATAAGCGTTAAACGACCCGAACGCCGCCGAGGCTACCCGGCGGCTAGACTGATGCTGGCCCGCGTTCCTAATTCTTCGCCGTCTCTCTTTCCTTCGCCTTCACCTTGCACGAGATCAGAAACGTGAACGCCCGTGCGCTGCGCGCGATATCAGCTGTCTTCAGCTCGGCCTTGGCGTCGGAGATCTGATACGGCACCACGCTGTTGTCGAGAAAATCCCGCAACGCGCCGGTCTTGATGGCGAAATTGATGTTCTCGGGGATGGTGCCCGTTGCACGCACGAACTTGATGGCATTCAGTTTCGCCGCGACCACGCCGACCACATCGCCGCTGGAAGCGAGCAGCGGCCCGCCGCTGTTACCGGGTTGAACGGCGGCGCTGATCTGCAGGAAGCGCGTGTCGTTCAGAATGCCGCTCAGCGAGCTGACGATCCCGGTGGTCACCGTGAAGTCCGACGTCAGCAGGCCGTGAAAGGGATAGCCGATCGCCACCACGCTGTCGCCGGATTGGACCGCCTTGTCCCTGATCTTGGCGACCTCCTTGAACGAGCCCGTCGCCTGCAGCAGCGCAAGGTCGTTGGTCTCGTCGCTTGACACCAGGCGCAGCTTGCTCGGCGCCTCGCCGGTGAGATTGCCCTGAATGTCGCCGACGCATCCCTGCACGACATGGGCGTTGGTGACGAGATGTCCGTTCGTGCTGACCAGAAATCCGGTGCCGGCCTGATCGAGCAACTTGTCAGGCTTGCCCGGCGCGGAGTCCGGCGCCGCCGCGGTGGCGACCGGCTTGGCGGCGGGCAGCACCGAGAAGTCGCCGGCGCTCGCCAATCCCGATTGCTTGATCTTGGCGACGCAGTTCGCCAGCACCGGCAACAGCTGCCCGGTCTGATCGAGATTGAACTGGAACAGCTGCCCCTGCGTATAGGCGGTCATGGCCTTGGCGCGCCGGAATTGGCTGATGAGCGAGGAATTGCTCGGCATCGGCACGCGAACCAGCTTGTCGGCGATCGGGACGCCATGAACGTTGAACGGCTGCTGCCCGTCGAACGTCAGGGTCAGAGGAAAGGCTTGTCCCGGCGTGAGCTTCCACTGCTCATGCATGAAACCGAGGCCCCAGCCGCCATTGCCGTCGATGGTCACCAGGAAGTAGATGCCGCTGGCGTATCGAGCGCCCGCCGCGCAGTGGGAGAAGGCGCCGGTCTGGTCATTGGTATAGGCGCCGCCCTGCCAGTTTCCGATGCTGATCGAGCCGTAGGGCCCCCGCGCATCTGCACTCGAACCGGCAAGAATCACACACAGCAAGGCCGCGATCGCAGCAGCACGGAACTTCATAAGCCGTTCCCCCACATTCCCAAGATGAGCATATTTGCCTTTGCAACCGAAGTCCATTTGGGCCCGGCGGGGCCAAGTGGAATTTTCATCTCGACGAGACGCAAATCGGAGCGGCACCGGCTTCCTGCCCGTGGCGGACATGCGCCCTGATCTGCCGGGAAACCCTTTCGTTAAGGTCTTTGCGGGATCATTCGGTCGGCCGTCCCGATCGTCGTAAGATCAGCGCCGATTCGCATTCCCCTCAACCGCATCGCTTGGCAGGACAACGCATGGACTTGGCACAGGGCGGAGGCACGTTCGGGCAGAAGAATGCGCTGCATCCGCCGGCGGTGGTTCTGATTCCAAGCCTGTTATTGTCATTCTACGTCTGGCTGGTTCTCGCCACGACCATTCCCTATCCGGGCAAGATCGGGCTCGACTACAATACGCTCGGCACCGATTGGATGGTGTTCTACGGCGCGATCCGCTCAGTGCTCGACGGCAATGCGCTGCTGATCTTCGACGGCGATCGCTTCACCGATTTTCTCAACACGGCGTTTGCAGGCTGGCTCTCTTCCCCGCTCGATTTTCGGCCATGGGCCTATCCGCCGAGCTTCCTGCTGATGCTGCTGCCGTTCGCGCCACTGGGCTTCTTCGGCTCCTATGTCGCGTTTCAGATCGTGAGCGGCGCGCTGCTGGCGCTGGCGCTGCGGTCGAGTGCGAAGGCCGCCCTGCCGCCGGGCGCCCTGCTCGCAGCCGTCCTGATCTGTCCGGCATCGGCCGTCAATGTGATCGACGGGCAGGCCGTCTTTCTGGTCGCAGCGCTGATCGTCGGCGGCTTCAGCCTGCTCGAGCGGCATCCCCATCTCGCCGGATTGATACTGGGACTGCTGACGTTCAAGCCGCAGTTCTGCATCCTGGTCCCGATCGCGCTCATCGCGGCCGGGCAATGGCGCGCGCTTGTGGCGTCGGGGCTGTCGGCGCTCGTCCTGATGATCGCGGGCGGACTGGTTTTCGGATGGGACCTGTGGCTGCGCTGGTTTCCCGTCATCTTCGAAAACCTTGTTAGTCCGAACGAGAAGTGGATCGAGTTTGGCCGCATGTGGGGCCACAGCGTCTATACCTGTGCCGTTCTGCTCGGCGCGCCCGATCGGCTGGCGTCGTTGATCCAACTGCTCGCCACGCTCGGCGCGGCCATTTCGGTCGTCATCGCTTTCCGCTCGCGGCTCGGGACGAGGGAAAAAACCGCGGTCTTTCTGGCCGCGACCGTGCTCGCCGCGCCGCATTCCGGGCCCTATGACGGCACGCTGCTGGCGATTGCCGCGGCGTTCTGGTTGATGGCACGCAGCGCGCCGCTGCCGCTGTGGTGCTGGACGCTGGCATTCATGATCTGGCTGCTGCCGATGCTGAGCCCACCCCTGCTGTTTCCCGTGGCCCGGATCGCTCCGCTGTTTCCTGTGATGCTGATCGTGCTTCTGCTTCGTCCCGCAGCACCCGCGACCAGCGCGATGGCGCCATCGCCTGCCGGATAGCTCGATCCGGCCTTCCGCGAACGCGCTCGCATCCCCCGGGGGAGCGGCTAAACGTCCCGGCACCTGCCGGGGTCCGGCCGCTCATTTTGATGGATCAGGCCTGGCATCTTGCATACGGTGAGGCCATCGCCCTATCCGCCAGCAGCGGAATCGGGTCCCGCAAAAATCAAGATCGCGCCGCTGGTTAGCGGACGCCGATTGCATAGCCGGAGGAAAATGCCGTGAAGCCAAGAGTTGTGCGCTGCGCCCTGCTTACACTTCTGGCGCTGTCTGCCATCGCCGTCCAAGCCCCAACCGCGGCGCAGGCCCAGGCATGGCCTGAGAAAGCGATCACCTTCGTCGTGCCGTTCGCGGCCGGCGGCGGCACCGACGCCTTTGCCCGCCCGCTGGCGGCCCAGCTCGATACCCAGCTCGGCAAGCGCGTGCTGATCGAAAACCGCGCCGGCGCCGGCGGCACCGTGGGCGCATCCGCGGCATCCAAGGCCGCGCCCGACGGCTACACCTTCTTCGTCGGCGCCGCGCATCATGCCATCGCACCCTCGCTCTATCCCAATCTCGACTACAACATCGAGAAGGATTTTGTCGCGGTAGCGCTGATCGCGCGGCCGCCGCAGGTGGTCGTCGTCAATCCGGACAAGGTCGCTGCCAAGACGCTGGCCGAATTCATCGCCTACGCCAAGGCCAATCCGGGCAAGTTGAACTATGGCTCGGCCGGCGCCGGCACCACGCACCACCTCGCCGGCGAGTTGTTCAAGATCCTGACCAAGACCAACATTCAACACGTGCCCTATCGCGGCGCCGGCCCGGCCATGCAGGACCTGATCGCCGGCCACGTGCCCGTCGTGTTCGATGGGCTCGGCTCGTCGGCCGCTCCCGTCAGGGCCGGACAACTCCGCGCGCTCGCCGTCGCCGCGCCGAAGCGCGTGCCGGCCTTCCCCGATCTTCCCACCGCCGCCGAAGCAGGCCTCGCCGGCTATGAAGTCTCGACCTGGTACGGCGTGTTCGCACCGAAAAACACGCCGCCGGCCATCGTCGAGCAGATCACCAAGGAATTGCAGAAAGCGATGCAGGTGCCCGCGATCAAGGAGGCCTGGGAACGCAACGGCTCTGACGTGCCTGACGTCACCGGCCCGGCCTTCGCGAAGATGGTCTCCGCGGAAGTCGAGCGCTGGCGCAAGGTCGTCACCGAAGCGAACGTGAAGCTCGACTGATCCGGCAGCAGGCGCGGCACGTTGCCTGAAGCGAGCGTGCCGCCCCACGCCGGATAGTCAGTTGGTCGCGCGCACGCCTTAGCGTGGGAGTCCGCTCAAGGGTCGGTCACAACGATCTTGGACCCGCTGTCCGGAGACGGCATTATCTACCTTTCTATCTCGAAAGGATTACTCCTTTTGAGCCTAAAGCCTGACGCCTGCGGATTGGCTAGTTTGGACTGCGATTTTTCGGCAGCTGGCCGTCCAGGCCAGCGGCAGCGCGATTTTCTGACCTCACGGGCCAGGCAAGGCCGGCTCGTAAAAAATTGCACGGGGTGAGTGGCAGACGGGGTAGGCATGCTCGTCGGGACCCACGCCAAAACGCAGGACGTTCAGGCCGCGGTCGGCGGCTCGCGAAGCCGACCTCATGCCGGCAGGTTCGGCATGCTGTGGCTCTCGGCACTCGCTTTCGCCCTTGGGAAGCAGGCCCAAGCCGCCGACCCTGACGCCACATTCCTGGACGACGGAAACATCACTTACAAGGATCTCGAACACGGCGCCTTCGAGCTGGTCACCAAGGAGGCCGTCCCTCGACACATCATCATCGACGATCCCGGACAGACCATCGCCCTGCATTCGCAGGGGTCGTCGGTCAGTATCACCCAGAGCACGAACTCCACTGCGCGGATGGCCGAATTGCAGGCAGCCCAGCAGGAGGTGCTCGCCACTCACGAGCAAGGACTGGGATCGACAGGATCGAGCACGCCGCCTCCCCTCGAGAAGCTGCCGGTGCAACCGATCAATTTCATCGAGACCGATGCCGCTTCCCCAGAGCAGGATTTGCCCGTTTCGCCGGCGGTAATCCTGGCATCGGCCCCGGAGATGATTGTCGGACAGATACCGGTCCCTCCGCCGGCGCCGCCGACATTGAATGCGGTGATCGGGCCAACCGAGATCGACACCGCGGTCTTCGATCTCTTCACGGCGACGAACGGCGCTTTCCTCGCCAGCAGCCCCAACGGCGCGACGCTGACCTTCGGCATCATCGGAGGAACCGCAGGCAGCACCGCAATCAACGGGGTGACTTACGATGTATCGAAAGCCGGCCCCTACGGCACGCTTTACGTCGACAGCACGACCGGCGCCTATACGTTCGTTCCGAATAATGATGCGATCAACGCGCTGACTGCACCCACGACGACCGACTTCACGATTGCCGTATCCGACGGCACGCTCTCGAGCGATGAACTCTTTACGATTACCATCAATGGCGTCAACGATGCAGCCATCATCTCCGGTGCCACCAATGGCACCGCCGTCGAAGCCAGCGGCGTCGCCCATGCAGCGTTCGCCAGGCTGAGCGCCACCGGGACGCTCACCAGCACCGACGTCGACGATGCGCCCAATACTTTCACTGCGGTGGATACTCCAGCTGCGAGCGCAAACGGCTTCGGCACCTTCACGATGACGGAAGCCGGCGTCTGGACCTACACGGTCGACGATTCCAACGGCTCGGTGCAGGCACTCAATATCGGCGACAAACTGACCGATTCGTTTACGGTGACCACGATCGACGGCACCCCCCAAGTGGTGACAATCATCATCAACGGTACCAACGACGCCGCGGTCATCTCCGGCGCCACAGCCGGCTCAGTGACCGAAGATAGTGGCACCAAGTGCGATCCGCCGACCGCAACCGGCAAGCTCACCGCGACCGACATCGACAACGCGCCCGGTTTCACGGTGATCAATTGCCCGACGGCCAGCGACGCCGGCTATGGCACCTTCACGATCTCCGCGGACGGCACATGGACCTACACACTCGACGACGCAAATTGCGCGGTGCAGGCGCTTAACGCCGGAGACCAGCTGACCGATTGCTTTACGGTGACCACCATCGACGGTACCCCGCAGGTGGTGACGATCGCCATCAACGGCGCCAATGACAAGGCCGTCATTTGTGGCAAAACGACCGGCTCCGTCACCGAAGCTGGCGCCTCCACACACGGCAAGCCGGTTGCGACCGGCACGCTCACCGATACCGATGTCGACAACACGCCCAACACGTTCACAACGGTCAATGACCCGACAGCCAGCGATCACGGCTATGGCAGCTTCACGATGACGAAAAATGGCGTCTGGACCTACAAACTCGATAACGCCAATTGCGAAGTGCAGGCCCTCAATGACTGCGACACGCTGACCGACAGCTTTACGGTGACCACCATCGACGGCACGCCGCAGGTCGTGACAATCATCATCAACGGCGCCAACGACACCTTCTACTTCAAGGACGATAAGTCCGAGTTCAAGACTTCGGATGCCATCGACCTGCCAGAGAGCAACTCGACGTCGATCAACTCCTCCGAAGCAGGAACCAGCGGAGCGCCAGCGTTTTCGGAGGCAACTCCGACCACCGAACCGTCTGCACAATGGTCCGATGGTTTCGTTGTCACGGCCTTCGCACCGCACGATCTGAACGTGTAATGGGGCCGCGCCGCTTTTCCGGTGCAGCTTTCTTCGCCGACCGGCGGCCTACTTCGCTTCGCTCGCCTTGATGCCCGAGCTTTCGATCAGCTTGGCCACGCGCGGCAGATCGGCAGCGAACAGGCGCGCATGCGCCTCGGGCGTCAGCTCGTCTTTCGGGAACGGCACCGTTCCGAGCTGCTTGAGTTTCTCGACGAGCTCTGGCTCGGCCAGCGCTGCGCGAAGCGCGGCATTCAGCGCATTGATGGTCTCTTTCGGCGTGCCTTTCGCGACATAGAGGCCATGCCACATCGTGTAGCTGACCTCGGGCATACCGAGCTCGGCGGTGGTCGGGACATCTTTCGCCTGCTCGAGCCGCTGCGGCGAGGTGATGGCGATGCCGTGCAGCGCTCCAGCCTGGACCTGCGGCAGCGCGTTGGTCAACTGGTCCCACAGCAGATCAATCTGCCCCGCCAGCAGGTCAGCGATCGCCGGTGCCGACCCGCGATAGGCCACGACCGTCGGCTTGAAGCCGAGCACATTGCCCATCATCACCGCGCACAGATGGCTGTTGGTGCCGATCCCGCCATGCGCAAAGTTCGCTTTGTCGCGCTGCGCCTTGATCCAGGCCACGTAATCCTTCGGACTTTCGCCGGGAATCGACTTGCGGCCGACCAGGATCATCGGCGCATTGTTGACGAGGCCGACCGGCTCGAACGCGGTAGTCGTGTCATAACGGAGGTTGGTGAACAGGCTGGGCGCCGCGAGCAGCGCGACGTGATTGATTAGGATGGTCGACCCATCGGGCGCCGAGCGCGCGACGCGATCATTGGCCAGCGTGCTGCCGCCTCCGACTACATTCTCGATGATGATGGTTTGGCCGAGTGTGCGCGACATCCGCTCGCCGATTAGACGCGCCACGGTATCGGTGCCACCACCGGCAGCAAACGGCACCACCATCGTCACGGTCTTCGCGGTCGATTGCGCATGCGCCGCCGGCGATAGCGCTGCAGCCAGCAAGCCAGCACCGATGAGCGCGCGCTTGAGGAAAAAATTGTTCACGATGGCTCCTCCCATATCTTTCTTTTTATGTCATGCCGCGTTGTCGCGGATTGTGCTTGGTGGCGAAGCTGCAATGCGCGGCTCCTCACAACCTCCGATCATGCTGATTGCGCCTCTGCAAATCAAATGGAAAGCGGGCGTAGCTCGCAGGCAGACCGGCGTGGTATCATGTCGCCGGGCGCAGATAGCAGCGGGACGGACACGGAATGAGCGAGGCAGCCTATGTCGCGGTCGATTGGGGAACGAGCAGCTTTCGGCTGTGGCTGATCGATCGCGCCGGCAAGGTGCTGGGGGAGCGGCGCAGCGACGAGGGGATGATGGCAGCCGGCAAGGTGGGCTTTGCGGCGGTGCTGCAATCGCATCTCGACGCGGTCGGCGCCGCGCCAGCGCTACCCGTGATCATCTGCGGCATGGCCGGCGCCCGCCAGGGCTGGGTTGAAGCCGGCTATGTCGATACGCCGGCGCCGCTGGCGTCGGTCCTGAAACAGGCGGCCATCGTGCCCGGACAGGATCGCGATATCCGCATCCTTCCCGGCGTAGCGCAGCGCGACCGCAGGGCGCCCGACGTCATGCGTGGCGAGGAGACGCAACTGCTCGGTGCCCTCGGCCTGGATGCGGCCGGCGACGCGCTCGTCTGCATGCCCGGCACACATTCGAAGTGGGTCAGCGTGCGCGGCGGGACCGTCGAGCGCTTCGCCACCTTCATGACGGGCGAATTGTTCAGCGCGGTGTCGCGCGAGACGATCCTGTCGCACGCGGCGGCCGGCGCCGATGAGGCGCAGGACGTCGACGCCTTCAAATCGGCGGTCATGGCCGCGTTCGAGCGGCCGGCGCTAACGGCCAACCTGCTGTTCCAGGTGCGATCGGGACAGCTCCTGCATGGCGGCACGGCTTCCGCGGCCCGCGAAAAAATATCGGGCACGCTGATCGGCCTTGAGCTGGCGGGCGGACTCGCTGGCGAAGTGCCGAAGACCGCCATCACGCTGGTGGCCTCGGGAAGGCTTCAAACGCTGTATCAATTGGCGTTTGACACGGTTGCCATTTCCGTTCGAACCATCGGTGCCGAAGAAGCAGTTCGGCGGGGGCTTTCGATGGCCGCTGCAGCGATTTGGAGCGTATGAAATGAGCGTCGTCCCATTTCCACCGATGAAGTATCCGCTGGTCGCGATCCTGCGCGGCGTGAAGCCTGGAGAGACGGAGGGTATCGTCAGCGCGCTGATCGAGCGCGGCATGACGGCGATCGAGATTCCGCTCAACTCGCCGGACCCGTTCCGCTCGATCGAGATCGCCGTCAAGTGCGCGCCCGCCGGCATCCTGATCGGGGCCGGCACCGTCCTGACGCTGGATGATGTCGCGCGGCTGCACGATGTCGGCGGCCGGCTGATGGTGAGCCCCAACGTCGATCCCGAGATCATTGCCAGCGCGCGGGCCCGCGGCATGGTGACGATGCCCGGCGTCTTCAGCCCCACGGAGGCACTGCTCGCCGCCAAGGCGGGCGCCTCCAGCCTCAAATTCTTTCCGGCCAGCGTGCTGGGCGCCGCCGGCATCACAGCTATTCGTGCGGTTCTACCCGCTGACATCATGATCGCCGCAGTGGGCGGCGTCTCCGATACGAATTTCGCTGACTATGTGAAGGCCGGCATCACTGCGTTCGGCCTCGGCAGCAGCCTCTACAAGCCCGGCATGACGGCGGCGCAGGTGGCTGATCGCGCGAAGGCGACGATCGAGGCGTATGACAGGGCGATTGGGCAGCGCGAGGGCGCCGCCTGACCGTTGCGCGCCGGCGCGCTTACGGTGGCCGGGCTAGCGGGCTTTAATTAAGCGGTTCAAACCGAGCGATCCGCATCGGCCCTTCCCATAGCTCCACCGGCCTGTCTTGGACGAGCTGTTTCGCTCGCTCTTTGGCATCTTCCAAGCTCTGGCAATGAATATCGATACGGGCAATGGCTTCGTCCTGCGCAGTCAGTTCGAAGGCTTGATAATATTTTAGCGGCATCGGCGCTCCTTTATCAGGATAGCGGTACCGCTTTTGCTGCGTCGCAGGCCATATACCGATGGACATAGGGACGGGTGCGGGGGGAGCCGGCTTCGGTGACCCCTGCAGTTTACCGACAAGACCCTTCCCGCAGGTGGCGTCATCGTCAAATATGGTTACACGTCAAAACCGGCATCGGCTGCTGCAAAAGAAGCCGCAAGGAGCGACCCTATTGCTCCTGCAATCGGCGAAGCTGAGCCAGCAACTCTGCCTCTAATTCCCGAAGGTGAGCTGCCGTCGGTTCACGAGAATACTGTTTGGCCAGCTCTCTGCAGCGCTCCAGCCTTTCAGAGATTACCGATTTTTCCCGATCGAGATCCATAAGCGTAAGATGCGACAGAGCGCGCAAGGGTGCAATACCGGCATGCTATGAGGGTTGCTGGCGACAACTGCGGCGTGCACAATAAACCATTCTCGCTGGCCACCGTATCAACCCGGACCGGGAGCTTGGACCCCGACCTGGGGCTTGCGGTGGGGCACAAAAACGGTTCATTCTGAAGATAAGATAGTTAATACTTTCAAGGGGGTCGGATGCGTCTTGCGGCGCACCATGACACAAACGATGGCAGCTAGCTCGCCTTCCTCGCGGAGCATGAGTTATCCGGTTCGGATGCCGTGGCGTGTACCCCGGGCTGCCCTCGCCAGACCATCTCGATTCTGCGCCGGGGCGGCAAAAGGGCTGCCGCACCGCGCTGCGCAGCCGGGGTCAAGCCTATGTTAGATGTGTCCGCGGACCAGGGAACATTCACGCGCAGCATCCGGCTGGTGATCGCGGATCGACAACCGATCGTGCTGCAGGGGTTGAAGTCGCTATTTGCCGCACAGCGCGACTTCGAGATCGTTGCGTCGTGCAATACCGGCACAAGCTGCGTCGAAGCAATTCGCAATTTGACACCCGATGTCGCGCTTCTTGCCGACACGATGCTCGACCTGACGATATCCGAAATTCTCGCCGTCGCGAAAGCCGAGCGTCTTGCCACGCGCCTGGTGTTCTTTACCGAATCCGAAATAAGCGACGAACTGGCTGCGGCAATCGCGGCCGGCGCCTGCAGTGCAATCTCGAAGTACACGAATCCCGACACGATGCTGCGAACCCTGAGGCTGATGACGGAGGAGATCAGCGCGCCACCGGATCGGTCCCGAGGCCTCTCGTCAAACGGCAAGGGAATAAACGGCGCCCAAATTGAAAAAATGTTGGGGCTGCTGACGCACCGCGAGAGCCAGATTGTTCGACTCGTGTCCGAAGGACTGTCGAACAAGGAGATTGCGCGCCAGCTGAACGTTTCCCAAGGCACCGTCAAAGTACACCTCCACAACATATTTCAGAAGCTTGAAATCAGTAACAGGACCGTGCTGGCCACGATCGCGTTGTTGCAGCGGTCCGCGGGCTTCAGCACGCTCGCGCTCGCTGCCCTGGCGTTTGCGATTTTGGACGACGTCAAGGCTTCGGAGACGAACGACGCATTCCCGGATGACGCCAGCACCGACGACAAGGATCTCGAGCACCCCGCATTTGAAGTCTGGAAGAAGGCGATCCTCCGGCACACCGTCGTTGTGGATCACGGTGAGACGGGCGTGGCGCCGCAAGGAGCGGCCGCCGTCAAGGTGAGCCACAACCCGGCGGCAAGAAGGGAAGAATTGCACGCGGCCGAGCATGCTGTTCTGTCCAACACGGCGCGAGGCTACGGCCCGGTCGGATCCAGCACGCCCTTTCTTTTCGTTTCGCCGCTGCTGCAAGCGATTAACAATAGCCAAATCGCCGGCTCCACAGCACCGCAGCCGTTTCCCCTGCCGGCGTTTGCCTCGGATCCCGTAAAGGGCCAGGCAGGCAACGTCGCCTTCGCCATGACGGCCGCCGGCGCCTTAATCTACACGCTCGACCATTCCAGCGCCGCGGTGCAGGCGCCCGACCCCGGTGGAGCGCTGATCGACGCGTCCGCGGTTGCCGCCATGGATCGCACCACGCAGATGGCGGCGATCGCTACTCATGGCGCCGGCGACGCAGGCTCGAACGATGTCGACAGCCCCGCACCTGGAGCTGATATCTACGCCCCACATTCGCCGCCCGCGTTCGGCGCGCTTGGACACGAAAGCGTCACGGGAGAAGGAAATGCGGGCCAACTGATCCGCGGCGGAGACAACGCGATCTCCGAAGGATCCGGCAGCGACTCTGTCAACGGCAACGATACCATCACCGGCGGACACGGCGGCGACCGGCTGGCCGGCAGCAACGGTAATGACGCCTTTGTCCATCACTCAGCGAAAGATTCCAACTCTGCCCAGCTCGACACCGTCATCGATTTCACATCGGGGGCGGACAAGATCAACCTGGCAGCTTTAGGCGCATTGGCGTTCCTTCACCTGACATCGACAAGCACGTCGGTGCCGCCGCATACCCTCGCCTGGATCTACGATCCCACGACCAATGAAACGATTGTCTATGTCAATCCGACGGATCACAGCCTTGATATCGGCGATTCGGGCCTGCTGGAAATCCACTTGCAGGGCGTTGTGTCCGTTGCAGAGTCGGATTTCGTTCATGAGCCTGACGCAGCGGCTGTCGCGGCGGCTTTGCAGGGAATCGATCCTGAGCTGCTGAAGGCGGCCGCGAGCGATGGGACCGTCCTGACGGGCAGCGCGGATACTTCCGTCGAAGCGGAGACGAGCGAGCGCGCGCTCGCGGCGGCTGATATCTGGACGATGCCAGCCGACGACGGCTTCCGGTTTCATATTGGGCGGGACCGGATCGGCTCTGCCGTTTCGACGAGGCTCACCAGCTTCGACGATGATTTGCCTTATGCAACGGAAGCGCGCGATGATGATGCGGTTACCGTGCCGGCGCATGTATCATCAATCCAGTCTGCTCATAGCCACACACCTGACCCGATCGAGGAAAAATTCACATTCAAGAACGAGCCCGCCCATGCGAATTCCGGCACTGTGACGACCGGACATGGCAAGGCGAACGTAGCCTCCGGACCTGAACTTTTCGAATTAGGCGCCGCCGTCGTGCCCCCGGTCCCCGGCCCGGCGCCCGCCGAACCTGGCGTCGCACCCGGCAATAGCGCGGGTCACGGTAACTCGCAGCACGCTGCGCAGTCCGCCGCTGAGCCGACCGAGCCGGGTATCGCCTCCGGTAACGGTATCGACCACGGAAACACAGAGCACGCGCCGAACGCGGCCGCTGCGAAGGCATCGGCGGCCGTCGATCCGCCAGAACCGGGCGTCACGCCGGGCCACGGCAACTCGCAGCAGGCGTCACACCCGGCCTCGGCAGGCAACATGGGAGCGGCCGAGCCCCTCGAACCCGGCGTCGCGCCCGGCAATAGTGCAGGTCACGGCAACTCGCAGCACGCTGAGCAATCCCCCGCTGCGAGTTCATCAGCAGCCGCCGAGTTGCCCGAACCCGGGGCCACATCAGGTAACGGCGCTGGCCACGGCAACGAACCGCACGCCCCGAACTCGGCCGCGGCGAAAGCATCGGCGGCCGTCGATCCGCCAGAACCGGGCGTCACGTCCGCCCACGGCAACTCGCCGCAGACGCCACACTCGGCCTCGGCAAGCAATATGGGAGCGGCCGAGCCCGTCGCACCCGGCAATAGTGAAGGTCATGGCAACTCGCAGCACGCTGCGCCATCCGCCGCTGCCGACGTATCGGCAGCCGCTGCGCAGCCCGAGCCGGGCGCCACATCGGGTAACAGTGTCGGTCACGGCAACGCACAGCATGCGCCGAACTCCGCCGCCGCGAACGCGTCAACAGCCGCCGAGCCGACAGAGCCAGGCATATCCGGGCACAACAATCCGGAGCCCGCTTCACACCCGGCCGCCGCAAGCGCTGCGGCAGCGGCCGAGCCGATCGAAATCGGCGCCGCGCCGGGTAATGGTGGTGACCACGGTAACCCGCCGCAGGCTTCGCAATCCGTCGCTGCGAATGCATCCGCGGCGGCCGAGCCGACAGAACCGGGCGTCACGCCCGCGCACAGCAACTCGGAGCCCGCTTCACACCCGGCCGCCGCAAGCGCTATGGCAGCGGCCGAGCCGATCGAAACCGGCGCCGCGCCGGGTAATGGTGGTGGCCACGGTAACCCGCCGCAGGCTTCGCAATCCGTCGCTGCGAACGCATCAGCGGCCGCCGAGCCGACAGAGCCGGGCGTCATATCCGGACACAACAATCCGGAGCCGCCTTCAGACCCGGTCTCTGCAAGCGCAGCGGCCGAGCCGATCGAAACCGGCGTCGCATCGGGCAATGGTGGCGGCCACGATAACCCGCCGCAGCCTTCGCAATCCGCCGCGGCGAGCGCGTCAGCGGCCGCCGAGCCGATTGCGCCTGTGTCCGGGTCGGGGGCCCCCGGCCAAGAGACAGCATTCCACTTCAATAACGAGGCTGCGCCTTCCACCCCCACCGCGAGCGTCGAGCTGCAAGAGCTTGACGGTGCGCCAGCTCCGCTCAGCCAAGCCGCCGAGCTAGCGGCAATCCTTGAGGCAGGGCCGGCGGCTCCCGAGGAACACGCGGCCAGTCACGCCAATAACGCTCCGCACCACGCAGCCGCGCACGGATCCCACGACCTGCTCACGTGAGTCGCTTTGCGCCCCTTCCGAACGGTGCCATCGCGCCGGGCCGCCGCGGCCCTCAGCAAAAATATCGAAAACAACCCCATGCACAGTAGCCGGCGGCCGCTGCAACCGACGGCTTGGACAGAAACTTGACACGTCGGGCAAATCAGCGGCACAATTTCATTATCCCAACATCCGCTAGACGACGGCGCGCGCAAATTGACGCGATCAGGTTCGGCGTGGCCGGACCGTTGAGGACACGCCGCCGTGGCTTGTGCGAGATGCAGAAATCACGAAAATCCCGGCGGCTTCAGAATTTGTCAGGGGAATTTTACACAGATGCAGTTTGATGACGTCATCCTCGGTCGCCGGAGCATCCGCGGCTACAAGCCCGATCCGGTGCCCAAGGCGCTGATTGCGGAAATCATTGGTCTGGCGATGCGCGCGCCGTCGTCGATGAACACCCAGCCCTGGAATTTCTACGTCATATCAGGCGAACCGCTGGATCGAATCCGCGCCGGCAACACCGAGCGAAACGTGGCGGGCATTCCGCACTCGCGCGAATTCCGCACCGGCCAGCCCTTTGCCGGCAAGCACCGCGACCGGCAGATCGGTGTCGCCAAGCAATTATTCGCCGCGATGGGAATCGAGCGCGACAATAAGGACAAGCGCCAGGACTGGGTGCTGCGCGGCTTCCGTCAATTCGACGCCCCCGTCTGCGTGATCATCACCTATGATCGCGTGCTGGACGGCAGCGACGATACGCCCTTCGATTGCGGCGCCGTGGCGACCGCGCTGGTCAACGCCGCCTGGTCGCGCGGGCTCGGCGCCGTGATCAACAGCCAGGGCATCATGCAATCCCCCGTGGTGCGCGAGCACGCGGGGATCGCCGACGATCAGGTCATCATGAAAAGCATCGCACTGGGCTGGCCGGATGAGACGTTTCCGGCGAATGCGGTGGTGTCGGAGCGGAAGTCGGTTGAGGAGGCTACGGTGTTTGTGGGGTTTGAGAGTTAGCGGCGCGCGGGCGGAAGGGCTGGAGGTGCAGCAGTGATCCGCGCGGCCCGACATGCGCTTGTGCTGGTAGTAGCCGCCATTGCTGCGGCCTTGACGCCGGTCGCCTGCCTTGGCGAGGGCAGCAAGCCGTTGCCGGCCAAGGCAACACAGGAGCTGCCGCCCGAGCTGCTCGCACTGCTCGAACAGAAGAAGATGCCAAAATATTCGCCGATCGTGTTGCGCCTCTTCAAGGAGGAAGCGGAGCTCGAAGTCTGGAAGCAGGACACGGCTGGCCGTTTCCAGATCCTCAAAACCTATCCGATCTGCCGGTGGTCGGGCGATCTCGGGCCGAAGCTATACGAGGGCGACCGACAGGCTCCGGAAGGGTTTTATACGATTACGCCTGAGTTGATGAATCCCAACTCCAACTACCATCTGTCGATCAATCTCGGCTTCCCCAACAACTTCGACAACGCGAACAAGCGCAACGGCAGTTTTCTCATGATCCACGGCGACTGCTGGTCGAGCGGTTGCTATGCCATGACCGACGAACAGATCAGCGAAATCTATTCGCTGGCGCGCGACGCGCTCAGCGGCCGGCCGTCGTTCCAGGTGCAGGCCTATCCGTTCCGCCTGACGCCGGAAAATCTGGCGCGGCATCGAAATAGTCCCAACCTGGCCTTCTGGAAAATGCTCAAGGTCGGCAACGATCACTTCGAGGCGACGCAACGCGAACCCAAGGTGGATGTGTGCAACCGCCGCTACGTATTCGATGCGCAGCCGCCGCCGAACTCGCCGCACCCTCTCGCGTTCAACGCAGCCGAAAAATGCCCGCCCTTCGTCGTCAGTCCCGAAATCGCGCGGCGGGCAAAGGAAAAGCAGCGCGCCGACGAACGCGCCTACGCGCGATTGGTTGAAGACAATGTGCCAGCGGCCCCGATCTACAGCGGACTTGACGGCGGCATGAACAAGGCTTTCCTCGCAAAATTTCCGGGCCGGGTGACGCTTGCGAAAGTGATGCCGTATGCATCCTACCTCCCGCAGTTGCCGCCGATCCCGTGGATCGACAATGACGGCTCGTTGACGAGCAGATGGTTTGGGAGTTCGTTCGACAAGCCGGTCATGTGTGACACGGCCCGGGCTAGCTTCCCGACGGACCGGTGCTAAACGCTCGTTCCCCGTAAGCGATCGTTGAGGAGTTGACTAGCTCGATCTCGGCACGCCGAAAGAGCTTTGCGATGTTGCGCGGCGGAATTCGACGGGAGAAGTGATCGAGCTGAGAACGGACCGGCTTCAACTCCGATGCTGCCGTCCGGCCGACGGTTGATTGTTTTCGGACTGGTATTGCCTTCGATGGGAGAAGGGTCCGGCTCAATCGCGATTGGCGACCCTGAACATCTTAAGGTCTTTGGCTAGCGAAGACGCCGCAGAAATATGGTTTAAGGAAAATGACCCCGAAGGCGTGGCCTTTGAATATGAGATTCTGGAGTGAACCGCTGCCTTGCCAATAACAACTTTGGGAGAGCGAAATGGCTGAAAGGAACGACCTTCAGGTTACCGGCAAATCGCAATTTGAAGTCGCCTACGAAATGGCGAGGTTCATTCTCATCAACATGGAAGGGCGTCAGGTGAAAAGCATAAAGCGCCAAGAGTTCTTGCATTTGGTAGCTGACTGCGTCGAGGCCTTGCGCGGCATCAAGGCCAAGGAGATTCTCGGTTAAATGAACCACGTTGGCGGCAGGGCCGCCTCTCTAAGCGAAAAGCCCGCCCGCGACGCCCGGGCTGATCGCGAATATTTCAAGTATTGATATGCATGGAGTTGAGCAAGAAACGAACCTCTATCGGTCTATCACTGGGCCACTTGATCTCCCGTAATACTACGGAGGTATGCCTGCCAGCGTGAATCGGCGGCCACTGTGGCATAGGCATTGCACCTCGTCCGGCGACTGGGATTTCAGTGCTCAGTCTGAGACAAGGCGCCGTCGGGACAGTAGATTTCGAGCCCTGCGACGCACCATTTGGCACGGTTTTTGGTGAGGTAGCGATGAGAACGAAGCTTCGAAGGCCGCGATGGGAGCTCAAACCGATCTGGACGGCGCGGCCCTTAGAAGAGCTCCCGATCGAGGTCAAAAGGCTTCCGAAAATGGTTCCGCCTAGCTGAGGCAGCCGTTATCGAGCCATCGGCCCGCAAACGCGCTCCGCTTAGTTCCCCGGCAGCTCCATTTAATCCCTGGCCCGTGATAACACATTTACTAGCCATTAAATTTTTGTTACAAATTAAAAAGGGGGGCAGTGGCAATATATGTATTGGAGTAATTGTCATGCTTGGAACTCGCTTAACATTAAGGGGAATTTTAGTATCTACCGCGGTGTTTTACTCGGCTTTGACACTGCCTGCGCAGGCAGCAACGGTACTGCATTTAAGTAACTCTGGAACGGCAGATAATCCGCTCCAAGACCCAGCTTTCCTTAGCTCGTCCACGCAGTTTTTCGTCGATAACGTGTCAGGACAAAGCGCTGCTGGTCCTACGACACTGTACTTCCTTTCAGCAGGTGCAGCGCCGGTGATAAATTCAATTTCTCTCACCGCAGTCAGCAATGGCGGTGTGGTCGGAGCAACTACTGCGGTCACATTTGGCGCGGTCACCGATACGACATTGAACTTCACTAGCTCCTCACCTGACCTGTACACTTTGGTCGGTTTGAACTCCGGCAACAATTCGATTAACTGGAGCAACCTTTCATCTGCTTTCAACGCTCAGTTTGGCAGCACCCCGGCATCGTTTGATGTCTACTCTGTACTCGTGAATACGGGCATCACCGGTAAGGATTTTCTTGAAGTCAACGGCACGTTCGGTCAGGGCACAGTCATTGCACCCTACATCGCACCTGACCTGTTCACCTCATGGACGAACACCGGTGTTGTAACGGGCGCAGTGCCGGAACCCTCAACATGGGCAATGATGATCTTGGGCTTCGCCGGTGTCGGTTACTTAGCCTATCGCCGGCGCAAACAGCCGTCTTTTATTGCCTCTTAAATCCAGCACGCGGCCTTTGTCAGAGTTAAAGAGACCGCCTTCGGGCGGTCTCTTGTTTTTCCTTCTTTTCCTCAATCACGTGGCCGGCGCGGGACGTTGGCTCTTGGTGTGTGGGGTGTCGCGACGATATCTAGTTAGCTGGTGGCCCAGGAAAGGGATGCCGCAGCGATAATCTGGGCGGTGGCTATCTGCTTCCCGCTAGCCGACAATACCTGCTCACCGGACCAGTGCGTGTCGGATGCCCCAGCCGAGCAATCCGTAGAACGCTGCAAACCCGGCAAACATGCCGACCAGTTTGATAGGCGGCATCCATGGCGGAGAGAGTGGGATTCGAACCCACGGTACGGTTTCCCGCACACACGCTTTCCAAGCGTGCGCCTTAAGCCACTCGGCCATCTCTCCGGAGGCCCTCTCTTGAAGGGGCAGGAGTGATTTTGCAAGTCAGGCCGGGCACGGTGGCTAAAATTTCCCCAATTCGTTGAATTCGTTTGGTAATTTTGACCGCCCGAACGCAATATTTTGCGCTTTGCCGGGCCTTGAACCGAAATCCGGCCACGATCGACGATGATAAGTGGCGGCCCTAACGGTGGAGGACGGCTTGATGATCACGCGCACGCTTCAAATCTCCGTCCTGCTATCGGCGCTCGCCATCGGCACGGCCGCCCCGGTGCTGGCGCAGTCCTGCACCCGCCAGGGGGTGGACGTGACCTGCGACGACGGCCGCCGCGGCGTCTTCTCCAACGACGCCATCGTCTGGGCTGACGGCACGCAGTCCCGGCTGGCCTCGCCGCATCCGAGCGTCATCATCGGCAACAAGTCTTCCGTCGTGATCGGCCCCGGCGTGTTCGCCGGCAACGGCAAGGGCGGTTATGTGCCGATGGAGAATCCGAGCGCGCCGGCCAAGGCGCGCTGCCCGGTGCTGGATGGGGTGTCGTATTGTTATTGAGGGGGGTGCGCGTCCCTCATGGTGAGGAGCGCGAAGCGCGTCTCGAACCATGAGGCCCGGCCGGTGGCCTTCATCCTTCGAGACGCCGCTTCGCGGCTCCTCAGGATGACGGGAGAGATATATCCACGTCATTGCGAGCGCAGCGAAGCAATCCACGTCTCGGCTCGGGGATAGATGGATTGCTTCGCTGCGCTCGCAATGACGGAACTGGATACGTTCACAGCCTATCAGGATGAGGAACGAGAAGCATCGACGCTAATGATACCGCGCCGTGTTGCTGTTGCCGGCGGAGCGCAGCGGCCAGCGGGCGGGCTCGACGATGACGGGCGCGAGCGCGTCCTTGTCGAGCTGGCATTCGCGCAAGGCTTCGGTGAAATCGGCGAACCATTGCTGGATCGTATGGCCGCGCAGCTTCGCCATCATCGCTTCCCAGCGCATCCGCCGCTCGGTCAGCGGCATCGACAGCGCGATCGCGATGGTGCGCGCCATGCCGTCGATATCGTGCGGGTTGACCAGCAGCGCGGTGTCGAGCTCGTTGGCGGCGCCGGCGAATTTCGACAGCACCAGCACGCCGGGATCGACCGGATTTTGCGCGGCGACATATTCCTTGGCGACGAGGTTCATGCCGTCCTGCAGCGGCGTCACCACGCCGACCTGCGCGGTACGGTAGAGGCCGGCCAGCACGGCCTGGCCGTAGCCCTTGTTGAGATAGCGGATCGGCGTCCAGTCGACCTCGCCATGAATGCCGTTGACGTCGGTGACGAGCTTGGCGACCTCGCTCTGCAAATTGCCATAGGCCTCGATCCCGCCGCGCGAGGGCGTGGCGATCTGCAGCAGCGAGGCGGTGCGCGCGAGCTGCGGATGCATCGTCCACATCCGGTCGAACGCCTTGATGCGGTTGATCAGACCCTTGGAATAATCCAGGCGGTCGACGCCGATCGCGAGCTTTTCGCCGTTCAGGCTGCGGCGCAGGCGCGAGACATCCGGATGCGTCGATGCCTTCATCGCGAGCTGCGCGAACTGCTGCGGGTCGATGCCGATCGGAAACACCGCGGCGCGGGTCCGGCCGTGGCGTGAAATGACGACGCCGTCATGCACCACGAGGCCGAGATCCGCCTGTGCGTAAGACAGGAAATTCTCGCAGTCTTCCTCGGTCTGGAAGCCGATCAAATCATAGGCCAGCATCGCCTCGATCAGCTCGCGATGATGCGGCACGCCCGAGATTACCGTGCGTGACGGCCAGGGCGTGTGCAGGAAGAAGCCGACCGGCTCGGTGACGCCGAGATCGCGCAGCTCGGCGCCAAGCGCGAGGAAGTGGTAATCCTGAACCCAGAACGCGGAGTCTGCTTTTCGGAACCGCAGCAGCGCGCGCGCCATGAAGGCGTTCACTTCGCGATAGCTGACGTAATCCTCCTGCGAGGCGCGGATCAGATCGGCGCGCGAATGCAGCGCCGGCCACAGCGCGGAATTGGCAAACCCTTCATAGTAGCCGCCGTAATGCGCCGCCGGCAGATCCAGCATCGCCAGTGCGCCCGCACCCAGTGCTTCGACTTCGGCGAAAGGTTCCTTCAGGTTCCCGTCGCGAACCCTGCCGCTGGAACCAACCCAGATGGCGCCCGATTTCTCGACGATCGGCAACAACGCCGCCGCGAGTCCCCCCGTCATGGGTTCGTTGGGTTTTCCGCGCGAAACGCGGTTAGAAACGACGACGAGGTTCAAAGGTCCCCTCCCGTTGGTACGCCCGCATTAACAGCCATTCATCAATATGGTTCCGGATCACCCTTTCAACGAATTGAAACCAAATTCGGGCTGCGGCGTAGGGGAACTCACCGGAACTCACGAAAAATAAATTTTGCCGCGAACCTCGGCATCATCGGCGAGAATCTATGTTCGAAACCCGTCGAGATGAAAAATATTATGGCAGTGCTGCGTCCCTTTCGTCGTCAAGCAGGTGTGTCAGGAATTCCCTGACATCACTCGGTGAATCGAAATGCCCGGCGACGCCCTTGGCGCGGCGGCCGACCGAGAACGAGAGGCCGTCGAAATCGGGCATGATCGCAAACACGGTTTCATCAGTGACGTCGTCGCCGATGAAGAACGGGCGGCGTCCCCTGAACGGCTCGCGTGTCATCAATTCGCGCACGCCGCTCGCCTTGGTGAAGCCGGAATGCTTGATCTCGCAGACGCATTTGCCGGGCAGCACCTCGATCGGCGCATTGGGAAGATCGGCGCGGATCAGCGATACCGCAGCATAGATCGCTTTTTCGGCATGCGGCGCGAGGCGGTAGTGCAGCGCCAGCGAATAGCCCTTGTCCTCCAGCAATATTCCCGGGCTCAGTTTCGCGATCGCCGCCAGGCGCCGCTTCAATTCCTTGTCCAGTGGCGGCGCATGGGCGTCCACGGATTCGCTGTCCATCTCGAGCCGCATCTCGGCGCCATGGCCGCCGACCGCCGGAAACACGTCGGGCGCAAAGATCAGGTCGATGTCGTTGATCGAGCGCCCGCTAACCAGCGCCAGCGCGCCGTTGGTCCGCCGCAGCAGACGGTTCAGCGTCTTCGACAGGCCCGGCGGCACCCAGACCTCACGTGGCGTCGGCATCAAGTCGAGCAGCGTGCCGTCGATATCGAGCAGAATCGCCGACTCGCTCAAATGCGGCACCAGCGAAGCCGGCACCGGCACGGTTTCGGGCGTAGCCTCGTCTTCGCGGGCGATATCATCTTCCAAAGGCATTTCCAGCAGATCCTGCTTCATGTCGTCCATCTTATCCTACTCCACACATGCGAGTGGCCGTGCGACAGATTCGAGCGATTTGCGCTCGGCCGCAACGGCATACCGCCACGCCACCGCGGCGGCCACGATCATCAATGCCGACCCCAACAGGTAGCCGGCGAAAACGCTGTTGCGCGATCCGGTATCGACCAGCGCGCCGAACAGCGCAGGTCCCGCCACGCCGCCAATGCCGGTGCCGATCGCGTAGAACAGCGCAATCGCAAGCGCGCGCACCTCCAGCGGAAAGTTCTCGCTGACGGTAAGATAGGCCGCACTCGCCGCCGGCGAGGCAAAGAAGAAGATCACCATCCAGGCAATCGTCTGGGTCTGCGCGCTCAGGACGCCGATCGAGAACAGGTAGCCCGATAGCGCCAACAGCACGCCCGACATGCCATAGGTGGTCGCGATCATCGCGCGGCGGCCGAGCGTGTCGAACAGGCGGCCGAGCAGCAGCGGCCCAAGGAAGTTGCCCGCCGCAAAGGGAAGGATGTACCAGCCGACATCGTTCGCCGGGATGCCGAAGAAATCGGTCAGCACCAGCGCAAAGGTGAAGAAGATCGCGTTGTAGAAGAACGCCTGCGAGGCCATTAGCACTAGGCCGACCAGCGAACGCTGCCGGTAGGTCGTGAACAGCGTGTGCGCCACCTCGCCCAGCGGCGTGTGGCTGCGCATCCGCAACCGGATCTTCGGGAATACCTCGTCGGCCGCATGATCGGGATGGCGTATCGAGGCACGCTCGATATCGTCGACGATGGCATGCGCTTCCTCCGGCCGGCCATGGATCATCAGCCAGCGCGGGCTTTCCGGAATCCACATCCGCATCACGAACACGATCAGCCCGAGCGCCGCACCGATGAAATAGGCCAGCCGCCAGCCCAGGTCAGGCGCAAGCACCTTGGGATCGAGCAGCACGATGGCGGCGACCGCACCGATCGCCGCGCCAATCCAGAAGCTGCCGTTGATGACAAGATCGGTCCAGCCGCGATAGCGCGCCGGCACCAGTTCCTGAATCGTCGAATTGATCGCGGTGTATTCGCCGCCGATGCCCGCCCCGGTGAGGAAGCGGAACAGTGCGTAGCTTGCGACACTCCACGACAGCGCGGTGGCGGCGGTCGCGGTGAGATAGAGCGCCAGCGTAATGAAGAACAGTTTCTTGCGCCCGATCCGGTCCGTCAGCCAGCCGAAACCGAGCGCGCCGAGCACGGCGCCGGCAAGATAGGCGCTGTTGGCGAGGCCGACATCGAAATTGGAAAATTGCAGCGTCGGGCTTTCCTTCAGCGCGCCGGACAAGGCGCCGGCCAGCGTGACTTCCAGCCCATCCAGGATCCAGGTGATGCCGAGCGCGGCTACGACGCGGGTATGAAACCCGCCCCAACGCAGGCAATCGAGCCGCGCCGGTATCGAGGTCTCGACGACGCGGTCGATCGAGGTCTCGACGACGCCGTCGCGACCCTGCTGCGCAGTCACGGAAAAGGGGGCAGTCTCATTCACCGCCGCACCATGCCGTATTGCTCTCGCTCCCATCGGATTGGACCAACGAAAAACACCCCGGAACGCCCCAGCCCCAGGGTTTTCACGCTCAATTGCGGCAAACATGATGCCCGCGACGGAGATAACGCCATTCTGGGGGCGATGTTCCGGGGGTAGCGGGACTGTTAAATTGCATGGCTAATGATGCACGCATGCAGCCTCTGCGCTTGAAGTGAGGCTGCGGTTGCGCCGAATCCCTCGACTGTCATCCCCGCGAAGGCGGGGATCCAGTACGCCGCGGCTTATCGGTTCGATCATTGGCGTCTCTGGAATACTGGATCGTCCGCTTTCGCGGACGATGACAGTGCATTCAGTGATGCATTGTGGGCACGTCGCCGGCGCTCCTCTGCCTACGCTACGAACTGCATCTCGCGAGGAACCGAGCGACGACGCGGCTGTTCTCGGCACAATAGCAATGGAGCCGATCATGGCCGAACGTCGAAAAAAGACACAGCCGCGGAAGACCGCGGCCCGAAAGAGCAGCCGCACCACCAAGGCGAAGAAATCATCGCCGAAGCGATGGTCGCAGCGCGTGACCGAGGGGAGCGACGCGCTCGATCTCAAGCGCGGCGTCTTCAAGCAGACCAGCGCGAAAAAGATCGCCGCATCGCTGAAGCGCTCCGCCGAGCACAGTTCGCGCCGCAAGTCGGGCGCGTACCGATCCGCATTGTCGATGCTGACCTTCTACATCAACCGCGCCGGCAAGACCTTGCCGAAAACGCAGCGCGCGCGGCTGGAGCGGGCGAAGCTGGAATTGAAGCATCAGTTCGGGCGGGAGTGACTTCGTCGTCCCTGCGAACGCAGGGACCCATACGCCGCGACCCTCGCAAGAGGCACGCGGCCAGTTGCACGTCAACAACGCTCAGCGGTGGTTATGGGCCCCTGCGTTCGCAGGGGCGACGGCTACGCCGCCCTGATATTCGCCATGAAGCGGTCGAGCTCCTCGCGCAGGCGGGCGCTTTCGCTCGACAATGTGCGCGCCGAGTTCAGCACTTCCTCGGACGCCGAGCCGGTTTCGGTCGCGCCGCGGTTGACCTGCATGACATTGCTGGCGGCCTCCTGCGTGCCTTGCGCCACGTTTTGGACGCTGCGCGCGATCTCCTGCGTCGCCAGGCTCTGCTGCTCGACGGAGCTGGCAATCGTCGCAGCGATGTCGGAGATCTTTCCGATCGTGCCGCCGATCTCCTTGATCGCGGCGACCGATTCCTGCGTCGCGCCCTGCATGCCCGCGATGTGATTGGAAATCTCGTCGGTCGCCTTCGCGGTCTGGCTGGCCAGCGATTTGACTTCGGACGCGACCACGGCAAAGCCGCGACCGGCATCGCCGGCGCGCGCCGCTTCGATGGTGGCGTTCAGCGCCAAGAGGTTGGTCTGCTCGGCGATCGCGGTGATCAGCTTGACCACGTCGCCGATCTCCTGCGCGGCGCGCGACAGCTTGCCGATCCGCCCGTCGGTCTGCTCGGCCTGCCGGACGGCCGCGTCCGCGATCTCGCTGGATTCCTTGACGCGCCGCCCGATCTCGTCGACCGAACTCGACAATTCCTCGGTCGCCGAGGCCACCGACTGCATGTTGCTGGAGGCTTCTTCCGAGGCGCCGGCGACCTGGCTCGAAAGATTTTGCGTGGTTTCCGCCGTCCGCGTCAGCGTATCGGCCGCGGCTTCGAGCTGCACGGCGGAAGATGAAACGTTGGCGACGATGGCGCCGACTGCGGCTTCGAACTCGTCGGCGAAGCGAATGAGCTCGGCGCGGCGCGCGGCGCTCGCCGCCTTGTTCTGCGCTTCCTGGGCGGCCGCGTCGCGCTCGGCACGGGCGATCGCCTGCACCTTGAATTCCTCGACGGCGCCCGCCATCTCGCCCAGCTCGTCCCTTCGGCCAAGGCCGGGCAGCACGACCTCGAAATCGCCGGCGGCGAGCTTGCGCATCGCGTTGCACATCGCCGTCATCGGCCTGGAAATGCCGGTGCCGAGCAGGAACGCCCAGATGCAGCCGAGCAGGAAGCCGCCCGCGGCGAGGATCGCGATCAGCCGCTCGGTCTCGCCGATGGTCGCATCCGATTCCGCCTCAAGCCGCTTCTGATCGGCGAGCAGGGCAGATTTCATCACGGCCGAGGCCTTGTTGATCTCGGCCGCGGTCTCCGTCATTTCCTGGATCAGCCCGTCGATCTCCTTGGCATTGCCGATCAGCTTGGCAAGCGACGTGCGGTATTCCTCCAGCAGGCCGGCAACTTCCTTGATGCCATCAAGGATTTTTGCGTTGGTTGTCGAGATCGCCTTCAGGGCATTTTCGACGAATTTCAGGCGCGCCAGCGCGCTGTTGGCGACCGTTTGGTCGGAATTGACCACGAACGTATTGGCAAGCGCGATGACCGCCTGGAACTGCTCCGTCACCTTCTTGGCGCCAAGCGTGATCACCGGCATCTCGTCGTCCTCGGCATTGCTCGGGAGATCGTCGAGCTTGTAGCGCAGCGAGTTGCCGGTGCGCCCAAGCTGGTTCTGCGCGATGCGTGCGCTCTCGTCCTTGACCTTGAGCATGTCGGCGAAAATCTTGGTAAAGGTGCGGAATTCCCGCTCCAGCTTGGCGAGCTGCTCCAGCCGCGCCGGATCGGTGGTCCCCTTCATCGAGGCCAGGATCGCATCCTTGAGGCGGGCTTCCGCCTCCAGCGCGGCCTTGCCATCCTCTTCCTTGCCGGTCACGACGAAATAGCGCGCCAACAATCGATAGGACAGCAGCTCGCGGTCGATGTCGCGCGACAGGTCGGCTTCCTGTACGCCGCGCCGGTAGGACTCCACGACGCCGGAGGTACGCTCGAACCCGAGATAGGCAAAGCCCATGCTGGCGGCCGAAATCGCCAGCACGACGGCAAAGCCGAGCATGATCTTGGCGCGGAACCGCAGCGCTGGGAGCCTGAAAGACGCGCCGCCGCTACGCTTCAGAAATCGCATGTCACCCCCCGTTTTCATCCTGAAAAACAGGCATCGGGAGGCCCAGCCCCCAATCCGGTGCGCAAACTTAAGGCAGAATGGATAAGGGGGCGTAAATCCGGGCAAAGGTGGCAAGGGGTGTGGAAGGGGCCGGCTTCTTATCCTCCCCTGGAAGGGGTCCGAGACGAGCGAAGCTCGCTCGTGGATCGGTTCGCATGAAATGCGAACCGAGGCGGGGTGACGGTCTCTCCGCATCCAACAGTGCCCGAGTGGAGAGATCACCCCACCCCGTCTCACATTTCGCTTCGCTCAATATGAGCCGACCCTCCCCTCCAGGGGAGGGTAAGAAAGATTCGCATCGTGGGTCGCTGCACATGCACGAATGTCATCACGATGACGGGCCTTTAAAAAAATCCTAGTTGCAAGTTCCCGCGCCGCTGTTTCTAATTGGAATAATTACAAAACATCGGGAGGAACTACGTGTGTCTACAGTCAAGCTGACCGTAAACGGCAAGGCCGTCTCGGCCGAGGTCGAAGACCGAACCCTGCTCGTCAATCTCCTGCGCGACCATCTGAACCTGACCGGCACCCATGTCGGCTGTGACACCAGCCAATGCGGCGCCTGCGTGGTTCATATCGACGGCCAGGCGGTAAAGTCATGCACCGTGCTGGCGGCCCAGGCCGCCGGCTCCAGTGTCACCACCATCGAGGGCATCGCCAAGGGCGACGAGCTGCACCCCATGCAGGCCGCGTTCCGCGACAATCACGGCCTGCAGTGCGGCTTCTGCACCCCGGGCATGATCATGTCGGCGATCGATATTGTGCACCGCCACAGCGGCCAGCTCGACGAGGCGACCGTCCGGCACGAGCTGGAAGGCAATATCTGCCGCTGCACCGGCTACCACAACATCGTCAAGGCTGTGCTCGACGCGGCCGGCCGCATGAAGGTGGCGCAGGCGGCTGAATAGCCGCCGGCCAGCACGTTTTCCGAATTCAAGGCCGCGTTTTCGAAACGAATGGCGGCAAACCAATAACTCCGGTTGGGAGGACAGGACATGGGCGTTGAAGGCATTGGCGCAAGCGTGGTGCGCAAGGAAGACCGCCGTTTCATCACCGGCAAGGGCCGTTACGTCGACGACATCAAGCTGCTGGGCATGACCCACGCCCACTTCATCCGCAGCCCGCATGCACATGCGAAGATCAAGGGCATCGATAGCGCCGCGGCGGCGCAGATGCCGGGCGTGATCGCGGTGCTGACCGGCCAGCAGATCGTCGACGACAAGATGGGCAACCTGATCTGCGGCTGGGCCATTACCTCCAAGGACGGCTCGCCGATGAAGATGGGCGCCTGGCCGGCGATGGCGCCGGAGACGGTGCGGTTCGTCGGCCAAGCGGTGGCGGTGGTGATCGCCGAGACCAAGAACCAGGCGCGCGATGCCGCCGAAGCCGTGGTTATCAATTACGAAGAATTGCCGGCGGTGGCCGATGTCACAGCCGCGATCAAGCCGGGCGCGCCGCAACTGCACCCGGAAGCGCCGGGCAATGTGATCTATGACTGGCACCTCGGCGACGAGGCCGCGGTCAAGGCCGCCTTTGCCAAGGCCGCCAACGTGGTGAGCCTCGACCTCACCAACAACCGCCTGGTGCCGAACGCGATGGAGCCGCGCGCGGCGATTGCCGATTACGACGCGGCGGAAGAGCATTTCACGCTCTACACGACCTCGCAGAACCCGCACGTCGCCCGCCTCGTGCTGTCGGCGTTCTACAACGTCGCGCCCGAGCACAAGCTGCGGGTGATCGCGCCCGACGTCGGCGGCGGTTTCGGCTCGAAAATCTACATTTATCCGGAAGAGATGGTGGCGCTGTGGGCGTCCAAGAAGGTCGGTCGCCCCGTGAAGTGGACCGGCGACCGCACCGAAGCCTTCCTCACCGACGCGCATGGCCGCGACCACGTCACCCATGCCGAGATGGCATTCGACAAGGACAACAAGATCCTCGGCTTGCGGGTGAAGACCCACGCCAATTTCGGCGCCTATATGTCGCTGTTCTCCTCGGCGGTGCCGACCTATCTCTACGCGACGCTGCTGTCGGGCCAGTACGTCATCCCCGCGATCTATGCCGAGGTGCTGGCTGTCTACACCAACACCACGCCGGTGGATGCCTATCGCGGCGCCGGCCGGCCCGAGGCGAGCTACCTGCTCGAGCGCATGATGGAGACCGCGGCGCGGCAGCTCAAGGTCGATCCAGCCGAGCTGCGCAAGAAGAATTTTATCACCACATTCCCCTACCAGACGCCCGTGATCATGGCCTATGACGCTGGTGACTTTAACGCCTCGATCGATGCGGCGATGAAGGCAATCGATTACGCCGGCTTCGCGGCCCGCAAGGCCAAGTCGAAAGCCGAAGGCAAGCTGCGCGGCATCGGCGTATCCTGCTACATCGAGGCCTGCGGCATCGCGCCGTCGAAGGCGGTCGGCTCGCTCGGCGCCGGCGTCGGCCTGTGGGAATCGGCCGAGATCCGCGTCAATCCGGTCGGCACCATCGAGGTGCTCACCGGTGCGCACAGCCACGGCCAGAGCCACGAGACCACGTTCTGCCAGCTGATCGCCGAGCGGCTGGGCGTTCCGATCAGCCAGGTCTCGATCGTGCACGGCGACACCGACAAGGTGCAGTTCGGCATGGGTACCTACGGCTCGCGCTCGATCGCGGTCGGCGGCACCGCCATCGTCAAGGCCATGGAGAAGATCGAATCCAAGGCCAAGAAGATCGCCGCCCACGCGCTGGAAGCGAGCGAGAACGACATCGTCATCGAGAACGGCGAGTTCAAGGTGACCGGCACCGACAAGTCGATCGCGCTGCCGATGGTCGCGCTCGCGGCCTACACCGCGCACAACCTGCCCGACGGGATGGAGCCGGGCCTGAAGGAAACCGCTTTCTACGACCCGACCAACTTCACCTTCCCGGCCGGCGCGTATATCTGCGAGGTCGAGGTCGATGCCGCAACCGGCAAGACCTCGTTCGTCAACTTCGTCGCCGCCGACGATTTTGGCCGCCTGATCAATCCGATGGTGGTGGAGGGCCAGGTCCATGGCGGCCTCGCCCAGGGTATCGGGCAGGCGCTGCTCGAGCACGCCCTCTACAACGAGAACGGCCAGCCGGTGACGGCCTCGTTCATGGACTACACCATGCCGCGCGCCGACGACCTGCCGTCGTTCAAGGTGCAGCACACCACGACGCTGTGTCCGAGTAACCCGCTCGGCGTCAAGGGCTGCGGCGAAGCCGGCGCGATCGGCGCCTCGGCCGCGGTCATCAACGCCATCACCGACGCGATCGGCCACAACAAGCTGGAAATGCCAGCAACGCCCGATCGCGTCTGGCACGCGATCCACGGTTAATCAGGGAGGACGCATCATGTACGAGACCACTTATCATCGCGCCTCCTCGGTCGATGAGGCAGCCGCGCTCTTCGCCAAAGGCAGTGAGGCGAAATATCTTGCCGGCGGCCAGACGCTGCTTCCTGTGATGAAGCAGCGGCTGGCTTCGCCATCCGACGTGATTGATCTCGCCAAGATCAAGGATCTCGTCGGCTGCTCGGGAACCACCTCCGGCATCCAGATCAAGGCGGCGACCACGCATTACGAGGTGTCGCAGGATGCCACCGTGCGAAAGGCGATCCCGGCGCTGTGCGCCCTCGCCTCGCAGATCGGCGATCCGGCCGTGCGCCATCGCGGCACCATCGGCGGCTCGCTCGCCAACAACGATCCGGCCGCGGATTATCCCGCCGCCGTGCTGGCGCTGAACGCGACCATCAAGACCAACAAGCGCACGATTGCGGCGGATGATTTCTTCCAGGGCCTGTTCACGACGGCGCTGGAGGACGGCGAGATCATCACCGCGGTCGATTTCCCCGTGATCGACAAGGCGGGCTACGCCAAATTCCCGCATCCGGCCTCGCGCTTCGCGCTGACCGGCGTGTTCGTGGCGCGGACGCATGGCGGCGACGTCCGCGTTGCCGCCACCGGCGCTTCGCAGAGCGGCGTCATGCGGGTTTCCGCGATCGAGGCGGCATTGAAGGCGAACTGGTCGGCGGGCGCGATCGACGGCGTCACGGTTTCGGCCGACGGCCTGCTGAGCGACATCCACGGCTCGTCCGACTACCGCGCCAACCTGATCAAGGTGATGGCGCAGCGGGCGGTGCAAGCGGCCGGCTGATCTATCCCGCTTTAAGCCATGCATGCGGCGCGCAGCGATGCGCGCCGCACTGCTTTTGGGCCAAGATTCGCTTGCCATGCGCTGGCTTCGGCGGGACAATTTAGCTAATCAACTAATTAAGGCGCTCCTTGTGAGGCTTTCCCGGGAGAAAAACACGTGCTCGACAAACCAGCCAGCCAATCCGCTATCGGCACCTCCGGCCCGCTTGCCGGCTTCCGCATCGTCGAGTTCGCGGGCATCGGTCCGGGCCCGTTCGCCTGCATGATGCTGGCCGACATGGGTGCGGAGGTCGTGACGCTCGACCGCGTCGGCGCCAAGAAGAATATGAAGTCGGCGGCGGGACGCGGCCGCAAGGTCGTCGAGCTCGATCTGAAGGACAAGGCGGCGATCGCGGGGGTGCTCGATCTGCTCGCCGGTGCCGATGCGCTGATCGAGGGCTTTCGTCCCGGCGTGATGGAGCGGCTCGGCCTTGGCCCGGACGTCGTGCTCGCGCGCAATCCAAAGCTGGTCTATGGCCGCATGACCGGCTGGGGCCAGGAAGGCCCGCTCGCGAACGCCGCCGGCCACGACATCAACTACATTTCCATTACCGGCGCGCTGGCGGCGATCGGCACAAAGGAAAAGCCGGTGCCGCCGCTCAATTTGGTCGGCGATTTCGGCGGCGGCGCGCTCTATCTCGTGGTCGGCGTGCTGGCTGCGCTCTTGGAAGCCTCGAAATCCGGCAAGGGCCAGGTGGTGGATGCAGCGATGTGCGACGGCGCGGCCTCGCTGATGTCGATGTTCTTCGACATGACCGCAATGGGGCGCTGGACCGAGGGCCGCGACCAGAATTTTCTCGACGGCGGCGCGCATTTCTACGGCGTCTATGAATGCTCCTGCGGCAACTTCATCTCGATCGGCTCGATCGAGCCGCAGTTCTACGCGCTGCTGCGCCAGCATGCCGGCCTGACCGACGCCGATTTCGATGCGCAGATGGACCGCAAGGCGTGGCCGGGCCTGAAGGAGAAGCTGACAAGAGTCTTTAAGAGCAAGACGCGCGAGGACTGGTGCAAGATCATGGAAGGCACCGACATCTGCTTTGCACCGATCCTGACCATGGCGGAAGCACCCAAGCATCCGCACATGGCGGCGCGAAAAGTGTTCGTCGAACGCCACGGCGTGACCCAGCCGGCGCCGGCGCCGCGGTTTTCGCGAACGCCGTCGGCGATCCGCGAGCCGGAGAAGGTGGAGCTGGCGGAGTTGGTAAGTGCGTGGAAGCGATGACGCCGTCGTCCCGGCGAAGGCCGGGACCCATAACCACGAATCGTTGTGACCGAAATAACTGGTGGCCCCGGCCTTCGCCGGGGCGACAACAATTACGCCGCGTGATCGTGCCCAACCTTCAACACCCCGCGCCGGATCTGATCCTCCTCGATCGATTCGAACAGCGCCTTGAAATTACCCTCGCCGAATCCATCGTCACCCTTGCGCTGGATGAATTCGAAGAAGATCGGCCCGATCGCGTTCGCCGAGAAGATCTGCAGCAGCACTTTTGTCTGGCCGCCGTCGACGACGCCCTCGCCGTCGATGAGAATGCCATTCGTCTGCAGCCACTCGACGTCCTCGCCATGTTGCGGCAAACGCGTGTCGATCTTCTCGAAATAGGTATCCGGCGGCGACGGCATGAACGGCAGGCCGGAGGCGCGGAGCGTCTCGACGGTGCGGTAGATGTCGCGGGCGCCGCAGGCGATGTGCTGGATGCCCTCGCCGCGATAGGTGTTGAGATATTCCTCGATCTGACCGGAATCGCCGGCGTCCTCGTTGATCGGAATCCGGATCTTGCCGTCCGGACTGGTCAGCGCGCGCGAGAATAGGCCGGACGCGCGGCCCTCGATGTCGAAGAAACGGATCTGGCGGAAGTTGAAGAGTCTTTCGTAGAAGCCGGTCCAGACATCCATGCGGCCGCGATGGACGTTGTGGGTGAGATGGTCGATGTAATAGAGGCCGGCGCCGGCAGGCCGCGGGTCCCGCGCGCCTAGCCATTCGAATTCGAGGTCATAGGCCGAGCCTTTGGCGCCGTAGCGGTCGACGAAATAGAGCAAGCTGCTGCCGATGCCCTTGATTGCGGGAACGTCGAGCGTCTTCTGCGCCGACGGGATATCGGCCGGCTCGGCGCCGAGCGAGAGCGCCCGCTCATAGGCCTTGTTCGCATCGACCACGCGAAACGCCATCGACGGCGCGCAGGGCCCGTGCGCGGCGACGAAGGCGTGGCCGTGACTGCCGGACTCCTCATTGACGAGATAGTTGATGTCGCCCTGGCGGTAGACGGTAATCTTCTTGCTCTTGTGGCGGGCGACCGGGACATAGCCCATCAGCTTGAACAGCGCGTGCAGCTCTTCCGGCTTCGGATGCGCATATTCGACGAATTCGAACCCGTCGGTGCCCATCGGATTGTCTGACGAGATGGTGGCGGCCGGCGCATCGTGCGGAAACGGACCCATGGCGAAACTCCCGAAAATTGATCTGGATCAATATCGGTCGTAACCGGCGCAAAGTGCATGCATACGGGCCTGCATTTGGCTATGATGATGCATGCTTCGTGCACCGAATGGATATTTCGCGCATGATCTCCGTAGACACCTTCGACCTCAAAATGCTCGCCGCGCTGCAGGACGACGGCCGCCTGACCAACCAGCAGCTCGCCGACCTCGTCGGGCTGTCAGCCTCGCAATGCTCGCGGCGGCGAATGCGGCTGGAGGAGGAAAAAGTGATCGCGGGCTATCACGCCGACCTCGCCGGCGAGGCGCTCGGCTTCAACCTGATCGCCTTCATCCACGTCACGCTGGCGACGCATTCGCCCGACAATTCCAAGAAGTTCCGCGCGCTGGTGAACCGCGTCGACGACATCCAGGAAGCCTATTCGCTGACCGGCGACGCCGATTACGTGCTGAAGGCGGTGCTGCGCGATCTGAAGGACCTCTCCGATCTCGTTAACAACGTGCTGATGCCGCACCAGAGCGTGGCGCATGTCCGCTCCTCGATCGTGCTTGATAGGCTGAAGGAGAGCGCGCGGCTGCCGCTGCGAGGTTAGCATCCGGGCCACATGGTTCGAGACGCGTCGCTTCGCGATGCTCCTCACCATGAGGGGAAAGAAGACCTCATCCCGAGGAGAAAGAGGACCTCATCCTGAGGAGCATCGCGGAGCGATGCGTCTCGAAGGATGAAAGCCCCACCGCTCGCGCATGGCGCAATTCGAGGGAAATTTGGCATTCGCGTTTTTCGGCCGATTTGCGATGATCCCTGAGGAATCAAAACCACGAGACACCCATGGCGCTGCAACTCCGCCCCAACTGCGAATATTGCGACAAGGACCTGCCGCCGTCAGCGATGGACGCGCGGATCTGTTCCTACGAATGCACGTTCTGCGCGGACTGTGCCGACAACAAGCTGCACAATGTCTGCCCGAACTGCGGCGGCGGGTTCGAGCGGCGCCCGATCCGGCCCGCGACCGAGCGGCGGCCGGGCGTTTGCGTGACCAAGCAGGTGCCGTCGGACAAGCGGGTGCATTTGAAATATTCGCTGGAAGACGTCGCCGCCCATTGTGCGCGGCTGAAAGATATTTCGCCGCAGGAGCGGTGAGCGTCGCCGTCGTCATTCCGGGATGGTCCGAAGGACCAGACCCGGAATCTCGAGATTCCGGGTTCGATGCTTCGCATCGCCCCGGAATGACGGAGCAAGTTACCCCGCCGCCAGAATCGTCCCCTCGACTTCGCCAAATCCGACGCGGTAGCCGTCGCCCTGGCACCAGCCGCGCATCACGAGCGTATCGCCGTCTTCCAGGAACGAGCGCTTGACGCCCTCGGCGAGTTCGACCGGTTCGGTGCCGTTCCAGCTTATTTCAAGGAGGCTGCCGCGCTGGTCCTTCTCCGGGCCGGAGATGGTACCGCTGCCTAGGAGATCGCCGACATTCATCGCGCAGCCGCTGGAGGCGTGGTGCACCAGTTGCTGCACCGACGACCAGTACATGTACTTGAAGTTCGTACGGCTGATGTTCTTCGCTGTATTCATCGGCGCGGCGCGCAAATCGACTTCGAGCGCCATGTCGTAATTGTTCGGCTGCGTCTGCCGCAAATACGGCAGCGGTTTTGGCTCCTGCGCGGGGCCATGGAGGCGGAACGGCTCCAGCGCCTCGCGCGTCACGACCCACGGGCTGATCGAGGTCGCGAACGCCTTGGCCTGGAACGGACCGAGCGGCACATATTCCCATTGCTGGATATCGCGCGCGCTCCAGTCGTTCAGGATCACGAAGCCGAAGATCATCTCCTCGGCCTGCTTCTCGGTGAGCATCTCGCCCATCACAGACGGCTGGCCGACCACGACACCCATCTCGAGTTCGAAATCGAGCCGCTTGCACGGCCCAAAGCTCGGCATGTCAGCCGTCGGCGGCTTCAACTGCCCGCGCGGGCGGCGGACCGGCGTGCCGCTGACGACCACCGTCGAGGCGCGGCCGTTATAGCCGATCGGCATGTGCAGCCAGTTCGGCTGCAGCGCATTATCCTTGCCGCGGAACATCACGCCGACATTGGTGGCGTGCTCTTTCGAGGAATAGAAATCAGTGTAGCCGTTCACCAAGAATGGCAGATGCAGTTTGACGTCGGCCATCGGCACCAGTGCGCGCTTGCGCAGGCTTTCATTGTCGCGCAGCTCGGGGTGATCGTGCCGCAACAGCTCGCTGATCCGCGCGCGGGTTTTCGACCAGACCTTTGGACCCAACGACATGAAGTGGTTCAGCCCGCCGCCGGCAAACACGACTGGTTCAAGAAAATCCAGCCGTCCGTCCTGTTCAAGTTCCCAGAGGTCGAGCACGTAATCGCCGATTGCGACACCGACGCGCGGGGCGAGGCCGTCCTTGGCGGAGAACACGCCGTAAGGGAGATTCTGGATCGGGAAATGAGAATTGGGGGCGACGTCGATGAAGGAACGGAGTTTGGGGTCGTTGGGATGGGGCACAATGCTGTCCTGCTAATATCGCGACGAACTCTCACCGCAGTCATTCCGGGATGGTCCGAAGGACCAGACCCGGAATCTCGAGATTCCGGGTTCATCGCTGCGCGATGCCCCGGAATGACGAACAGAGCGCTACGGCTTGTTCGGATCGAACCTTTTCTCCAAGCCCTTCCAGCAATCGGCGTAGTCATCCTGCAACGCGGAGGTCGTCGCCGCATGTTTTGTGACCCGCTGCGGAAAGCGCGTCTCGAACATGAAGGCCATGGTGCCGGTCAGCTTCACCGGCTTCAGCTCGCTGTTGCTGGCGTGATCGAACGCCTCGCGGTCGGGGCCGTGCGGCAGCATGCAGTTGTGCAGCGAGATGCCGCCGGGGACAAAACCCTGCGGCTTGGCGTCGTAGACGCCGTAGATCAGGCCCATGAACTCGCTCATGATGTTCATGTGATACCAGGGCGGCCGGAAGGTGTTCTCCGCCACCATCCAGCGCTCCGGGAAAATCACGAAGTCGATATTCGCGGTGCCGGCGGTCTCCGACGGCGAGGTCAGCACCGTGAAGATCGAGGGATCGGGATGGTCGAAGCCGATCGCGCCGACCGGGGAGAAGGTGCGAAGATCGTATTTGTACGGCGCGTAATTGCCGTGCCAGGCCACCACGTCGATCGGCGAATGCGGCAGCGTGGTCTTGAACAGCGCGCCGCCCCATTTCACGTAAAGCTCGGTCGGTGTGTCCTTGTCCTCATAGAAGGCGACTGGAGTCAGGAAGTCGCGCGAATTGGCGAGGCAGTTGGCGCCGATCGGTCCGCGCTCCGGCAGCGTGAACGCGCCGCCATAGTTTTCGCAGAGATAGCCGCGCGCGGGGCCGTTCGGAATCTCGACGCGGAATTTCACGCCGCGCGGGATCACCGCAATCTCGCCCGGCTCGATATCGATGCGGCCGAACTCGGTGACGAGGCGCAAATTGCCCTGCTGCGCCACGAACATCATCTCACCGTCGGCATTGTAGAAATGCTGGTCGACCATCGATTTGGTGATGAGATAGACATGCGCGGCCATGCCGGCCTGGGTGTTGGCGTCGCCGGCCGTCGTCATGGTCTGCACGCCCTGCAGGAAGGTCATGTCCTCCTTCGGGATCGGCGCCGGGTCCCAGCGCAGCTGCGCGATCGGCAACTCATATTCATGGCACGGCGCGGTGCGCCACAGTCCGGCATCGGCCTTTTCGAAGCGGCCGGAATGCTTCACGGACGGGCGAATACGATAGAGCCACGAGCGCTCGTTGGTGCCGCGCGGCGCGGTGAAGGGCGAGCCTGAAAGCTGCTCGGCATAGAGGCCGTAGGCGCAGCGCTGCGGCGAGTTGCGCCCCATCGGCAGCGCGCCGGGCAAGGCCTCGGTCTCAAAGCTGTTGCCGAAGCCGGACATGTATCCCGGCGTGATCTGCGCGGTGCTCCTGATAATCTGATCCGGCGAGGTGTTGATGTTCATGACTATCCTCCTCCTTGCAGGGCGGCCCACATCTCGCGGTCGCGCTTGTCAGTCCAGATCACGGGATCGTCGATGCCCGATGCTTCATCGAAGGCGCGCGAGACGTTGAACGGCAGGCAGTGCTCATAGATGGCGAAGCTGGAGAACTTGGGGTCCATCACCTCGCGCGTTGCGGCAAAGGTCTCTTTCAGCGTGCGCCCCTTGGCGACCGAGCTTTCGGCGGCGCCATAGAGCGAGGTGACGAAATCGCGTGTCATCGCGATTGCATCGCGCCCGGTCGAAAGACCCTTGAGCGCATCGCCGCGCCCCGGCGCGATCGCCTTGGGATTGAAGGCGCGGATTTCATTCAGCGTCGAGGGCCATTCGCGCAGATGCGCGTCACCGCAATAGCAGGCCGAGTGATATTCGATGAGATCGCCTGAAAACATCACCTCGGCATCCGGCACCCAGGCCACGATATCGCCGGACGTATGCCCGGCGCCGAGCTGCATCAGCCGCACCTCGCGCTTGCCCAGAAAGATCGACATCTCGCCTTCGAAGGTCAGCGTCGGCCACGTCAGGCCGGGAATGCTCTCGGCATCCTGGAACAGGCGGGGAAATCGGCCGTACTCGGAGTCCCAATCCTGCTGGCCGCGTTCCTCGATCAACCGGTAGGTTTCGGCCGAGGCCACGATGCCCTGCGCCTTGTAGGCGGACGCGCCGAGCACGCGCACGGCGTGGTAATGCGACAGCACGACATATTTGATCGGTTTGTCGGTGACAGTGCGGACGCGCTCGATCACCTTGTTCGCCATCGCCGGCGTCGACTGGGCGTCGAACACCAGGCAGCCGTCATCGCCGACGATAACAGCGGAGTTCGGATCGCCCTCGGCGGTGAACGCGTAGAGGTCGGTGCCGATCTCGGAGAAGGTGATCTTCTTCTCCGAGAGGTCGGTCGTCGATGCAAAACCCTTTGCGGTGCTCTCGGCCATCAATTCATTCCTACAATTCGTTTACTGCTGTTGCTGTTGTTGCTGCTGGCCTGCGTCGAGCATGCGCCGCTTGGCGAGCGCGATCGCCTCCTGCAGAACGGCGATGTCGCCGATATGGTTGGCGAGCACGAGGACCAGCGCCGCGTCGAGATCGGCGCTCTGCTCGTCGCTCAGGCCGCGATGCGCCTCGACGATGGCGCGGAATGCATCGTCAGGTTTGGCGAAGTTCGAGGCGGTCGATAGCGCCATAAGAAACCTCAGATCTGGCCCGCGGCACGGGCGAGCGCGGCATCCAGCGCCGCACGCGTCGGATGACGGAAGCGCGCCGCGACGTAACCATCGGGCCGCAGCAGGTAGGCGGTGCCGGGTTCGGCATCGTAGCGCTTGCCGGCAAGTCCCGCCGAATCGGCAAGGCCATCGTTGCCGCCGATCCGGATCGTTCCCACACCTTCCGGCAGCTCCGGCCCCGCACCATTGCTGAACTCCAGCAACGTGAATCCCGTTCCAGCGCCGATGAAGGCGTCGGTCAGATACAGCGGCTCGCCGCCGCGGCCTGACACCGGCGCATCCGCCATCGAGGCGCCTGGCCGCAGGCCGCCGCGCCAGCTATCGCCATCCGCGGTGGAGAGCGGCGTGTCGTAGATCGAGGGCGTCGAAAGCCGGCCGCCATTGACCATGCGCTTGCCGAACTCGGTTTCCTTGGCGAGCGACAGCACCGCCTTGCGCAACCGCGCCTCCTGATGGGAGTTCGGCGCCATGAAATCAGTCGAGCGGGTGGATTCGCGGATGTTCTCGTCGGCAGCTGCGCTGCGCTCGATGTGATAGCTTTCGAGCAACGCCTCGGGCGAGATGCCCTTCAGCACGCGATCGAGCTTCCACGCCAGGTTTTCGGCATCCTCCAGCCCGGAATTGGCGCCGCGTGCGCCGAACGGCGAGACCTGATGCGCGGCATCGCCGGCGAAGATCACGCGGCCATGGACGAACTTGTTCATCCGCCGGCACTGGAACTTGTAGAGCGAGATCCATTCGAACTCGAACTTGTCGTGGCCGAGCATCCGCGCGATGCGCGGCCGCACATTCTCCGGCAGCTTTTCGACGGCCGGATCGGAAAAGCGACTGAGCTGCAGGTCGATGCGCCAGACGTCGTCCGGCTGCTTGTGCAACAGCGCGGAACGTCCGGGATGGAATGGCGGGTCGAACCAGAACCAGCGCTCGGTCGGGAACGCCGCCGTCATCTTGACATCGGCGATCAGGAACTGGTCCTCGAAAACCTGGCCGGCAAAATCCGCGCCGACCATCTGCCGCAGCGCGGACCGCGCGCCATCGCAGGCGATGACATATTGCGCGGCGAGCCGGTAGGGACCGTCCGGCGTCTGCACCGTCAGCACCACATGATCGTTATGGGGCTCGAGCGCTGTGACCTTGTTTCGCCAGCGCAGGTCGATCGCCGGCAATTCCGCGACGCGATCGACCAGATAGGCCTCGGCATAGAATTGCTGCAGGTTGATGAAGGCCGGCCGCTTGTGGCCCTCCTCCGGCAGCAAGTTGAACTGGTAGAGCTGGGAGTCGCCGTGAAAGATTTTGCCGACGCTCCACACCACGCCCTTGTCGACCATGCGCTGGCCAATGCCGAGCCGGTCCCAGAATTCGAGCGAGCGTTTTGAAAAGCAGATCGCGCGCGAGCCCTCGCCGATGCGGTCGGCGTCGTCGAGCAGCACGACCGCCTGCCCGCGCTGCGCCAGATCGATCGCCAGCGACAGTCCGATCGGGCCTGCGCCAACCACCACAACCGCGTGTTCGGCGATATCAGCGCCCGCCCGGTCCTGGTCAGGGTGGCGACAATAGCCGAATTGGGTTTTAGTCGACGCCATGGGGCTCAACCCTGCGACTAGCCAAGAGCCTGTGGCCCTGCTAAATTAGTCTCACTTGCAACTATCTTAACCCCCGGGCCGGCCCGGGCGCAACTCAAATCGAGGCGATTCTTGCCAAAGGCGATGTCAGGCGAAATGGCTGCCGGTCCGCAGGAAGATAGCGTGCCGAAAAAGGCGACGCGGCTCGACCTGTTGAAGTTCGTGCCGTTTCAGCTCAACCGCCTGGCGGCGGAGGTCAGTTCCGCACTGTCGGCGGAGTACGCGGCGCGCTATGGGCTCGACATTCCGGAATGGCGTGTGCTGGCGACGCTCGGTTTTCGTCATGAGCCCTGCAGTGCACAATACGTCGCCGATTGCACCCGCACCCACAAATCCACCATCAGCCGCGCCGTCACCTCGCTGCTGAAGCGGCAGATCATCGAGCGCGTCGAGAACGCCGACGACCGCCGCGAATTCCGCCTGCAACTGACCGGCAAGGGCGCGGCACTTTATGAAGAGCTGATCCCGCGCCTGCTTCGCCGCGAGCAGGAGATCCTGTCGTGCCTTTCCGCACAGGAGCGCAGGGACTTTGCGCGGCTGCTCGGCAAGATCGAGGCGAGCCTCGATCTGGTGCAGACCAGCGAAGAGGCCGACGCAAAGGAAGCTTACTGAAACGAGGCGTTCTCCCCGCCATTGCGAGCCAACGGGTCGCGCGAATGCGCGCCCGATGACAGGCTCCGCGAAGCAATCCATCGCGCCGCAAGCGGAGAAATGGATTGCTTCGTCGCTACGCTCCTCGCAATGACGGGGGGCGATAGCTGTGCCCTACTTCACCGCCGTCACCACGATCTCCACAATATGCGGCGGTTCGAGATCGACGCCGAGGCAGGCGCGCATCGGCGGATTGTTGCGGTCAACCCATTCGTCCCAGGCCCGATTCATCTCGGCCTTCTGCTTGATGTCGGCGATATAGACGATGGCCGAGAGGATTTTGCTCTTGTCCGTGCCGCACAGCGCGAGGCTTTCGTCGATACGCCCGAGCGCCTTGACGCTTTGCTCATACATCGAAGGGCTGACCGGATCGGGCGCAACCGCCACGGTGAAAACAAGGTCATCATGCGCGACGGCGCGGCTGCGGGTCGGCGTAAGCCCGGGAAAGCGCGTGATCATGATGGTCTCCGGCTAGCGGTTATCTAAAGTGTACCGTCATTCCGGGGCGATGCGGAGCATCGAGCCCGGAATCTCGGGATTCCGGGTCTGGTCCTTCGGACCATCCCGGAATGACGACGTTCACAACCTATCAATATGCTTCGCGATGACGGGGAAATAATTATCGCCCGATCCGGCATCAATCGCTTCCTGCAGGATGGTGCCGACCAGCTCCGCGCCGCGGATTTTCAATCCGGCTTCAGTCGCAAGCTCCAGCGCGTAGGACAGATCCTTCAGCGCATATTCGGTCGAGAACGCACGCTCCGGGAAATTGCCGGGCACGATTGCCTTCATGCCGTGATTACGCAGCGCAAAGCTGTCGGCCGAGCCTTTCGATAAGGTATCCAGCAGCAGTTTTGGATCGACGCCATTGTGCTTTGCCACCGCAACAGCTTCGGCGAGCGCGTTGACGGTTTCGAACAGCACCATGTTATTGAGGATTTTTGTCACCTGCCCGGCCCCGACCTCGCCGCAATGGGTGACGTCGGTGGCGAAGCAGCGTATCAGCGGCTCGATCACGGCGTAGCGCGCCGGCGTCGTTCCCACCATCACGCTGAGCGTGCCGTCCTGCGCCGCCTGACGCGTGCGTGCGATCGGCGCATCGGCCCAATCAGCGCCTTTTGCCTGCAACTGCCTGGCAAAGTCCCGGGTCTGGCTGACCGAGGACGTGCCGAGATCGACGACGACCTGACCGCTCCTGATGTTCTTCAGAATGCCCTCGCCTTCGAACACCGCGCGCACATGCCTGGCGCTGGGCAGGCAAAGGAACAGCAGCTCGCTCTGCTTGACGACATCGGCAACGGAGGCTGCGACGTCGGCACCGTCGGTGCGCAATCGCGCCAATGGCTCCGGCGACAGATCGAAGGCAAGCACGCGCTTGCCGCTCTTCTTCGTAAGATTGCGGCAGATCGGTTCGCCCATCACGCCGAGGCCGATGAACCCGATGGTCCTGTATTCCGACATACCCGGCCGCGCCTATTTCGCAAACGATCGCGAGGGCGCCAGATGCAACGCGAAGGCATCGACGTTGTCGCTGGCGCGCGGGTAGATCTCGCTCACGATCGGATCATGGCCGGGGATGAAGCGGTCGGGATGGCCGGCCAGGCGCTCGACGGTTTCCCAGCCCAGCGCCATGTCGCCGACATTGTAGACGATCGGAAACGGGCTGCGCTTGTGCAAATTGGCGTAGTAATGCGCGGCATCAGAGGCCAGCACCACCGGCCCCCGCGCCGTCTCCACCCGCACCACTTGCAATCCGTCGGAGTGCCCGCCGACGCGGTGCACGGTCACGCCGGGCGCGATCTCGCCGTCGCCGGAATGGAAGGTGACGCGGTCCCCATAGACATGGCGCACCATGGTGGTGACGTGCTCGACCGAAAACGGATGCCGGAGCAGGCCGTTGCACATGCAGCGGCCGGTCGCGTAGCTCATCTCGCGCTCTTGCAGATGAAACCGCGCGTTCGGGAAGCGATCGAGATTACCGGCGTGATCATAATGCAAATGGGTAACGATCACGTCGTGGATCGTCTCGGCGGCGACACCGAAATCCCTCAGCGCGTCGACCGGATTGAGGTTAAGCTTGCGCGAGCGCGCCTTGGCCTCTTCGGCGTTGAAGCCGGTGTCGACCAGGATGTCGCGACCGCCCCCTCTGATAAGCCAGACGAAATAATCGAGGTCCTGCGCGGTGGTGTCGTGCGGATCGGGGACGAGAAAATTCAGATGCGGGGTGCGGGACGACATCGTCGCATAGCGCAGCGCGTAGATTTCGTAGGCGTTTCCCATCGGTGTCACTTTTTTCTTGGTTTGGATGCGGCCGATCCCGCCACCAAGCCATTGCCATCCGCAAAGGTCAAACGCGGAAGGCGAATGACGGCCATATGACAGCGCAACACTCTCTGTGAGAGCAGTCACATTACCGCCCGCACAGGTAGTGACGCGGCATTTGCGGGCGGCGGCTTCAAGCCAGAAATTTGCATCGCGGCGGGCAGCGAGCTTTCGCCAACCATGCGGCCAAGAGGCCGCACCGAAAGGATTTCCCCGCTCGATGGGGAACTGGTTGCGCGAGCCGGGATCGCACGTTGCCGCGCAGCCACAATGGGCGCTTTATTCCCTCCTCCACTGTGGTTCTGTCGCGGTGAATTGTCGCAATTAATTACGAGATCGCAATCAGTTGACGGGGGTGCGGCGGCGGTTTGATAATGCCGGACCCGTAGAGTATGGTCGCCCGCCGCGCGAGCTAGTATCGGCGCTATTTTGGCTGGGTTGCCGTGATCTGGACTGCCATCATTATGAAAATCCGCCTTGTATTGCTCCTTGCATTGCTTTTCGCGCTCGCCTCGGTCGCGCCGTCTTTCGCCGCCGGCGAACGCTATGCGCTGGTGATCGGCAACGCGAAATATCCCGACGCCGAGGCGCCGCTGAAGGAGCCGATCAACGACGCGCGCGACATCGCCGACGAGCTCAAGCGCGACGGCTTCAACGTCGATATCGGCGAGAACCTGACCAGCGAGCAGATGCGCCGCGCCTTTGAGCGCCTTTACGGCAAGATCAAGCCCGGATCGGTCGCGCTGATATTCTTCTCCGGCTTTGGCGTGCAGTCGAGCCGCCAGAGCTACATGATCCCCGTCGACGCCCAGATCTGGACCGAGGCCGACGTGCGCCGCGACGGCTTCAGCCTCGAGACCGTGCTCGGCGAGATCAACAGCCGCGGCGCCGGCGTCAAGATCGCGCTGATCGACGCTTCCAGGCGCAACCCGTTCGAGCGGCGCTTCCGCAGCTTTTCCGCCGGCCTTGCGCCGGTGATCGCGCCGAACGGCACGCTGGTGATGTATTCGGCCGCGCTGTCCTCGGTGATCTCTGACAATGGCAGCGACCGCAGCCTGTTCGTGCGCGAACTGCTGAAGGAAATCCGCACCCCCGACCTGACGGCGGAGGAAACGTTGAACCGCACCCGCGTCGGCGTCACCCGCGCCTCGCGCAGCGAGCAGGTGCCGTGGATTTCCTCGTCACTGGCCGAGGATTTCTCCTTTATCCCGAGCGGCAGTGGCCCGCGCCCGGCGAGCCCGCCGCCTCCGGTCGTCGCTGCCCCAGCCCCCGCCCCTGCGCCAGCTCCCGCGCCGCCAGCACCGTCCCCTTCCCCCTCGTCTCAGGTGGCTGCGCCCGCGCCGCCGCCCCCACCGCCTGCAGCGCCGACCAAACCGGCCGACATCGCACTTCCGGCACCCCCGCCACCGGCCAAGCCGGCGGAGCCCCCGAGTCCGGCCGCGCCCGCGCTCGCCGACGATCCGACCATCAAAAGCCTGAACGCCAAGCTCAACGAGAACCCTGATGACGCGGCCGCGCTATACCGGCGCGGGCAGGTCTACGCCAGCAAGGGCTTCTATGAACTCGCCATCAAGGACTTCAACAATTCGCTGCGGCTGAACCCGAAGGACGTCGAAGCCTATAACAACCGCTGCTGGGCGCGCACCGTGATCGGCGACCTGCAGGCGGCGCTGAAGGATTGCAACGAGGCGCTGCGGCTGCGGCCGAATTTCGTCGACGCGCTCGACAGCCGCGGCCTGCTCAATCTCAAGAACGGCCAGAACAAGAATGCAATTGCTGATTTCGATGCGGCTCTGAAGATCAACCCCAGATTGACCTCGTCGCTATATGGCCGGGGCCTTGCCAAGAAGCGCAACGGCTCGATTTCGGAAGGCGACCTCGACATCAACAACGCCAAGGCGATGGATCCGAATATCGTCAAGGAATTCGCCGAGTACGGCGTGCAGTAATTTTTTCGATGAAGGCTGGCCGGCGCCTCGAACCCAGTGGCGGGTGCCCAGACTAAAGAACAGCAGCCGGTGTGACCTCAAGGTCCGGCAGCGTTTGGATGACATTGGAACCGCGTGGGGAAGCCCGCAGGAGGGACAGGCAATGGCGAATTTCTCGGTAACGAAAACCCTTTCCGCAATCGTATCGGTTGCAGCGCTCGGCGCCGCCGTGTCGTTGGGCGCGGCAAGCGCCCTGGCGCAGGACAAGAACGTCACCGAGGATCAGATCCTTCGCGCGCTTGCGCCGGAAAAGAAGCCGCTGACCCGCGGCCTTTCGGCCGGCCCGCAGCAGACGGTCGATCCGACGGTGGCCGCCGCCGAGAGCAAAGTGGTCCAGAAGTTCCGCGGCCGCTCCACCCGTTCGCTATCGAGCTCCGAGCGCGAGGAAATCGCCGCCATTGTCCAGGACAAGCCGAAGATCGACCTGGAGATCAATTTCGACTACAACTCCGCCGACATCAGCACGAAATCGCTGCCGTCGGTCCAGGCGCTCGGCCGCGCGCTCACCAATAACGACCTCAAGGGCTCGACCTTCGTGGTCGCGGGCCATACCGATGCGGCCGGTGGCGAGGCCTATAACCAGGACCTTTCCGAGCGCCGCGCCGACGCGATCAAGCGCTATCTCATCGACAAATACGGCATCAACGGCACCGATCTCGTGACCGTCGGCTACGGCAAGAGCAAGCTCAAGGATCCGAGCCAGCCGCTCGCGGAAGTGAACCGCCGCGTGCAGGTCGTGAATATGGAAAACAAGACCGCGGCGAACGCAGCCAAGTAAGGGGCGTGGCACCGGTCTCTATTTTGCGGCTACAATACGTCCCGCAGCACCCGTGCGGGACGTATTCGTTTTCGACTCCGTTGCCGGTCTTGCAGCCGCCAAAACACCCTGTTTGCAAAACACCCTGTTTGACTGACTTGCAGTCTGGATTGATCCGGCGATGAAGTTTTCCGAATACCTCAAACCTGCGCTTGGAACGGCCTTCGTTGTCATTGTGGCGGCCGGCTATTACTGGTTCGAGAACCGTCCCCACGCCGAAGAAAAGGAGACGCCAGGCCAGGCGCTGGTGATCGTGACCAAATCCACCAATGCCTGCTTCTCCGACATGGTGCGGGTCACCGGCTTCATTGTGCCGCGCCGCGAAGCGCAGATCGGCGTCGATCAGGAAGGCTCCCGAGTGACTGACCTTCTTGTCAAGGAGGGCGACACGGTCACCGAAAATCAGGAACTGGTGCGCCTCACCGCGCCACCGCAAGTTCCGGGCGCGCCGGCCGGCAGGCCAGGTCCAGTCACGCTGCGCGCACCCGCGGCCGGTCTCGTCACCGAAGTCAGGACCGCAGTCGGCGCACCGGCCTCGCCGCAGGCCGGCCCGATGCTGCGCATTTCCGTCAACAACGAAATCGAGCTGGAAGCCGAAGTGCCGAGCGTGCACCTGCTCAAGCTCAATCCCGGCGCGACCGTGCGCATCAGCCGCGACGACGCGCCCGACGTGGTCGGCAAGGTCCGCCAGATCTCGCCGCAGATCGACCGCAATACCCAACTCGGCAAGGTCAGGATTTCGCTGAACAACAATCCCTCGCTCAAGGTCGGCATGTTTGCGCGCGCCAATATCGACGCCAAGCGCTCCTGCGGCGTCGCCGTGCCGCGCACCGCAATCGACCGCCTGACGCTGCAGGTGGTCAAGGGCAACACGATCGAGACGCGAAAGGTGCGGGTCGGCCTCACCTCGGAAACCTCGACTGAAATTCTTGAAGGCCTCGATGTCGGCGAAATCGTTGTGGCTGACGCTGGCACCTCGCTGCATGACGGCGACCAGATCAAGACCATGTTCGCCGACGAACTCGAACGCACGCGGGCACGCTAATGGCTTTGAATATCTCGGCTTGGTCGATCCGGAATCCGCTTCCTTCGATCGTCTTCTCAATCATTCTCCTGGTGCTGGGCTGGGCCAGCTTCACCAAGCTCGCGATAACGCGGCTTCCCAGCGCCGACATTCCCGTGATCTCGGTCGCGGTCGCGCAATTCGGCGCGGCTCCCTCCGAATTGGAAAGCCAGGTCACCAAGACCATCGAAGACGGCGTCTCCGGCGTCGAGGGCGTGCGGCATATTTCGTCGTCGATCACCGACGGCCTGTCGGTGACGACGATCCAGTTCGCGCTCGAGACCAACACCGACCGCGCGCTGAACGACGTCAAGGACGCCGTCACCCGCGTGCGCGCCAACCTGCCGCAGAACGTCAACGAGCCGCTGATCCAGCGCGTCGACGTGATCGGCCTGCCGATCGTCACCTATGCGGCGATCTCGCCCGGCAAGACGCCGGAACAATTGTCCTATTTCGTCGACGACGTCGTCAAACGCGCGCTGCAGGGCGTGCGCGGCGTCGCCCAGGTCGAGCGCATCGGCGGTGTCGAGCGCGAAATTCTGGTCTCGCTCGACCCTGATAGACTGCAGGCGGCGGGCCTCACGGCGGTCAATGTCAGCCAGATCCTGCGCGGCACCAATGTCGACGTCGCCGGCGGCCGCGCCCAAATCGGCAAGAACGACCAGGCGATCCGCACGCTCGCCGGCGCCAAGACGCTGAACGAGCTCGCAGGCACCATGATCCCGCTGTTCGGCGGCGGCGAGGTGCGGCTCGACGATCTCGGCACCGTCACCGATACCATCGCCGATCGCAGCACCTTTGCCCGCTTCAACGGTGAGCCTGTGGTGGCGCTCGGCATCAAGCGTTCCAAGGGCGCCAGCGACGTGAAGGTGGCTGAGGCTGTGCAGAAGCGCATCGACGCGCTGAAGGTCGCCTATCCCGACGTCGACCTGAAACTGATCGACACCTCGGTCGAATTCACCAAGGGCAATTATTTCGCCGCGATCTCGACCCTGTTCGAAGGCGCAATCCTCGCCGTCATCATCGTGCTGCTGTTCCTGCGCGATATCAGGGCGACCATCATCGCCGCGATCTCCCTGCCGCTCTCGATCTTCCCGGCGTTCTGGATGATGGACCTGCTCGGCTTCTCGCTGAACCTGGTCTCCTTCCTCGCCATCACGCTGTCGACGGGTATCCTGGTCGACGATGCGATCGTGGAGATCGAGAACATCGTGCGCCACATGCGGATGGGCAAATCGCCCTACCGCGCGGCGCTCGAGGCCGCCGACGAAATCGGCCTGGCTGTCATCGCGATCTCGCTGACTATCATCGCGATCTTCGCGCCCGCCAGCTTCATGTCCGGCATCGCCGGGCAGTTCTTCAAGCAGTTCGGCATCACAGTTTCGGTGCAGGTGTTCTTCTCGCTGCTCGCGGCGCGCTTCGTCACGCCGGTGCTCGCCGCCTACTTCCTGAAGGATCACCCGCATGAGGACCCGCCGCCCGGGCGCATCCTGCAGACCTACACCAGGCTCGTCACCTGGTCGGTGAAACACTACTTCATCACGGTGCTGATCGGTTTCGGCGTGTTCGCCGCCTCGATCTGGAGCATCACGCTGCTGCCGCAGGGCTTCCTGCCGGCGCAAGACACCGCACGCTCGCTGCTGGCAATGGAATTGCCGCCCGGCTCGCAGCTCGCCTATACCGAAAAGGTGACGGAAGAAATCGTCGCACGTCTGCGCAAGCGGCCTGAGGTGAAGAGCATCTTCGTCGACGGCGGCAGGGTACCGCCGGGAACGCAGGAAGTCCGCCGCGCCGCGCTGATCATCAATTACACGCCGAAGAAAGAGCGCAAGATCACCCAGCGGCAGCTCGAACTCGAGATCGGGCGGGAACTGGAGAACGTCCCGGATATCCGCTTCTGGTTCCTCGACGAAAACGGCCTGCGCGCGATCTCGCTTGTCGTGACCGGCACCGACAGCAACATCGTCAACAACGTCGCCAGCGAACTCGCGACGCAGATGAAGCGGATTCCGATCATCGCCAACGTGATTTCGGAAACCGCGCTCGACCGGCCCGAGCTTCGCATTCGCCCGCGCGCCGAACTGGCGGCGCGGCTCGGTGTCTCGACCGAAAGCCTGTCGCAGACGATCCGCGTCGCCACGATCGGCGACGTCGGCCCGGCGCTGGCCAAATTCGACGCCGGCGACCGCCAGGTTCCGATCCGCGTCCAGCTTGAGGACAGCGCCCGCAGCGACCTGCAGATGCTGCAGCAATTGCGCGTGCCGCTCGGCCAGCGCGGCGAACGTGGCGGTGTGCCGCTGTCTGTTGTCGCCGACATCCAGCTCGATCAGGGTCCGACCAGCATCAGCCGCTACGACCGCGAGCGGCAGGCGACGGTGGCCGCGGACCTCGTTGGCACGGCAGCGCTCGGCGACGCCACCAAGATGATCAACGAGCTTCCGGTCATGAAGAGCCTGCCCAAGGGCGTCAGGGTCAGCCCATCGGGCGATGCCGAAAGCCTGGCCGAACTGTCGGATGGTTTTGCGACCGCCATTACCGCCGGCCTGATGATGGTCTACGCCGTGCTGGTGCTGCTGTTCGGAACGTTCCTGCAGCCCATCACCATCCTGTTCTCGCTGCCGCTCTCGATCGGCGGCGCGATCATTGCGCTGCTCCTGACCGGCAAGCAGCTCACCACGCCGGTGTGGATCGGCATCCTGATGCTGATGGGTATCGTCACCAAGAACGCCATCATGCTGGTGGAGTTCGCGGTCGAGGCCATCCGCGAGGGCAAGCCGCGCGACGTCGCCATCATTGACGCCGGCATGAAGCGCGCGCGCCCGATCGTGATGACGACGATCGCGATGGCCGCGGGCATGATGCCGTCAGCGCTGGCGTTCGGCGCCGGCGGCGAATTCCGCTCGCCGATGGCGCTCGCGGTGATCGGCGGCCTGATCTTCTCCACCATCCTGTCGCTGGTGTTCGTGCCGGCGATGTTCATGGTGATGGACGATATCGGCGCGCTGTGCTGGCGGTTCGGCCGCAAGCTGATCGTCTCGAGCGCGGAGACCGAGCCCGCAAGCCACGGTCACGATCATCGCAGCGAGCCGCCGGCCAAGGGCCCGCCGGCAATGTCGCCCGCTGCGGAGTGAGGGAAGGCTTCGCGCGCGACGACTACCTGTCGTCCTTCCAAGCTCTTCGAGATGTGTGCCGAATATGCAAGATTTCTATCGCGTCACGCACGCGATGGAAGCGATCTGAAAATGCCGTGGGCGTGTAACGTACTTTCATCCTTCATGGGCGCTTGTCGGCTTCAGCAACGCGCTCCTCCGACACGAATTGCCCGTGATCAGCCTCCGCCAATCCGTGCCTGACGGCCACGCGCTCTTGATCCGACCTCGTGTAGACACCGGTCCGGCGTGCCTCGATTTCGCGGGCGTATTCCGCGAGCTCCTGCTGGTCCTCCAGGGGCCAGTTCTCAGCATGCTCGATTACTTCTTTGAGTAGCCTGTTCATGCAGTCATCATACCACAGCAGGTCAACGATCGAAATGAATGGGACCCTACTCGTTCCTTGCCACCGCCGTCAGCTTGGTCATGTTCTGCAGCAGGATGCGTCCGCGCTGCAGGTCCAAGATGCCGTCCTTGCGCCAGAGCTGCAGCTGGCGGTTGACGCTCTCGCGGGCGGCGCCGACGAAGACGCCGAGCTGTTCCTGCGAGATGTGCACTTCGGAGCCGAAATCGGAGGCGAGCGCGCAGAGCCGTCGTGCCAGGCGCACCGGCAGCGGCTGCAGCACCGATTCCTCCATCCGCTCGCTCTGCCAGCGGATGCGTTGGCATAACAGCATGATGATCTTGATCGCGACCTTCGGCTCGCGTTCCAGAAAGGCGAGGAAATCCTCGCGCCGCAGCACGAACAGTTCAGACGGCTCGCCGGCCGTCGCGTCCGCCGTGCGCTCCTGGCCGTCGAGCACGGCGACTTCGCCGAAGAGATCGCCGGATCCCATGAAGTTCAGCGTCAGGCGGCTGCCGTCGGAGGCGCCGGTCTCGATCCGGATCTGCCCGCGCCGTACGCCATAGAGAGCATCGCCGGGATCGCCCTTCTGAAACAACATTTCGCCAACGCCGAGCTGCTGGGTGTGGCAAAGTCCGGAGATGCGCTGCAATTCATCCGCGCCCAAATCGGCAAACATCGGGTTCATTTTCAGAATGACCGCAAATTCGGCCTGTTTACTCATCGTATTGCCTTCCAGATCGAATTACCGTCCCCCGAATGCGCCGTTAGCAGGATTCCCCGGTCACCGAGTGTGTCATAAGTCACATAACTTTGCAGCACCCCCGGAATATTTTTGGGCGCTGGGTCCTCCTCCCTTTCCGGGATAAACTTGCCTGAGCGGTTGCGCCTACGGGTTGCGCCACCGAAATAAGTGCCGTTTGCGCGGTCTGGAATATCGATATGAAAGCACTGAAAATTGCCGGCGCCGCCATCGTTGCCGTGATCGTTATCATCGCGCTGACGTTGGCGATCGGCATCCCCTCGGGTTTCCTGACGACCGAGATCGCGGCGCGGGTCGAGCGCGAGACCGGCTACAAGCTCACTATCAATGGCGGCGCCAGGATCGGCCTGTGGCCATCGCTCAACATCACGCTGAACGATGTCACGCTGCAGAATCCGAAGGACAGCGACATCAACCGCCGCTTCGCCGCCGCGAGCATCGAGGCCGACGTGACGCTTGCGAGCCTGTGGGCAGGCAAGCCGCACATCACCGAGCTCGTCATCATTCGCCCGGTGGTGAATCTGCCGCTACGGCGCGAGCGCGTGAGGGATGCCGCTTCCTCCCCGAAGCCCGCCGCCGGCAAGACGTCAGAGGCCGTCTCGATCGACCATATCAGCGTTAGCGGCGGCACCGTCGTGCTCTCCAACCTGCGCGACCGCGTCGAGAACAGGATCGAGACCGTCAATGTCGACATCGTCATCGATGCCGACCGCAAGGTCACCGTGTCGGGCAATGCGCGCAAGAACGGCAACCCGCTCAAATTCGAGCTCAAGGCAGCGCTGCCCGCGCCGCCGCTCGAGCGGCAGAACATTCCGGCCGAGATCAAGATCGATGCGCCGGGCCTGTTGGAGGCCCAGCTCACAGCCAAAGCCGAAGCCCGCCTCAACGGCCCGGTCGTGATGATCAACAGCGTGACCGGCGCGCTCGGCGAGGCCGCGTTCAATGGCTGGGCCTCGTTCGACCTGTCGAGCAAGCCGCTGGTCAAGCTAGATCTCGACTTCCAGAAGCTCGCGCTCGCATCGTCAAGCAGCGGCAATACGTCGGGGCAGCCCTGGAGCAATGCAACGATCGATAATAATGGTCTCAACTATATCGACATCCAGGCGCGCATTTCGGCGGCCGAACTCAGTATCGGCGAGGCGCGTTTCGCTCGCGCCGCGATCGATGCCACCCTTGCAAGCGGCGTTTTGAAGGCGCGGGTCGCCAACCTCGGCGCCTATGAAGGTAGCGCCAGCGGCGATCTGACCGTCGATGTCTCCGCCGCCACGCCGACCTATGCGATGGGCGTCGACCTTACCGGCGTGCGCGCGCTGCCACTGCTGCATGGCCTCGCCGATTTCGACAGGCTGGACGGCAGGATGCAGGCCAGGATCAGCGTGCTCTCCTCCGGCACCAGCCAGCGCGCGATCATGTCGAACATGGCGGGCACCGCCTTCATCGTGTTCCAGGACGGCGCGATCAAAGGGCTCAACGTGGCGCAAATGATCCGCTCGCTGACCGCGCGCCCGCTGTCGGGCTGGCAGGAGAGCGAGGAGAAAGCGACCGACCTCTCGCAATTGTCGGCCTCGTTCAAGATCGACAAAGGCCAGGCGCAAACCACCGACCTCAATCTCGTCGGCCCGCTGGTCAAGATGACCGGCGTCGGAACCATCGCGCTCGACACCAAGCAGATCGGATTTCGCGTCGAGCCGAAGCTGGTGCTGACCACCGAAGGCCAGGGCCGCGCCAATGATCCGGTCGGGCTCGGCATCCCCGTGATGATCGAGGGCCCGTGGGGAAACCCACGGATCTATCCGGAGATGCAGGGCATCCTCGACAATCCCGAGGCGGCCTATGCCAAGCTGAAGGAAATGGGCAAGGGCCTGTTCGGCGAGCAGGGCGCGGGGCTTGGCGCCGCGATCGGCAGCCTGCTCGGCGGACAGCCCGGCACGACCGGCGGACAGGGCGCAGCGGGCGGCCAGCCGCCAGCCAACAACCCGCTCGGCGGCCAGCTCGGCGAGACCATCGGCAATCTTCTGCAGCAAGGCCTCAGCGGGTTCGGCCAGGGCGGCGGGGGCCAAAGTCCCGGCCAGGGCCGCGCGCGTCCGGGTGGCCAGCGCAGCCTCGTCGGTCCGAATCCGCCCGAGCAGGACCCCGCGCAAGCCGCACCATCCGAGCCGGCAGCTCCCATGCCGCCAGGCGACACGACCGCGCAGCAGGACAGCCAGCCGATGAACGAGGTACTGCGGCAGTTATTCAATCGCTGATGCAGCGGAAGCCTGCTCAACTCCCTCTCCCCGTCCTTCACTGGGCCGCGACGAGCGAAGCTCGCACTGAGAGGGTTGGGGTGAGGGCTCTCTCCGCGAGCAGTGATTGCCGATGGACCTGTACCCCCTCACCCGGCGCTTCGCGCCGACCTCTCCCCGCAAGCGGGGCGAGGTTCGATCAAGCCGCGCATGACGAAATCTCCCCGATTCCTGCCTAAAATCCGGGCTAACCATGTTGGCGGGCCCACAAACCCGCCTGCCAATTCGTGCTAAACAGGCCCTCAGCCGGGGCTGCCGAGACAGGCGGCGCCAGCGACAAACCGATGCGCGCGCCCGGTGCGGTGCCGAGGGTCCGGATGAGCGAGGTCAAAGACAGAGTCTGGTTCCTGCGCGAAGGCTTGTTCGCCAAATACGTCGTCGCGCTGGTCGGGCTCGTCGTGTTCGTGCTGGCCGTCAACGGCGCGATGGAAATCTGGATCACCTATCGCGGCATCAAGAGCTCGCTGAACGACGGCATGTCCGAGAAGGCGGAAGCGACCGCCAAGCGGATCCAGCAATCGATGGCCGACCTCGAACGGCAGATCAACTGGGTCACGCGCGCCTCCTCCGACACGCCCGAAAAGCGCCGCGACGATTACGCGCAATTGCTGCGGCAGGTGCAGCAGGTGAGCCAGCTCTCCCTGATCAACGCCCAGGGCCGCGAACAGCTGCGCATGACGCGGCAGATCATCACGCCCGGCAGCAACGCGGACTTCTCGCGGGACGTCAGGATTACCGAGACCGCCGCCCGCGGCAGCAGCTTTGCGCCGGCCTATTTCCGCGGCGAACGTCCCTTCATGTCGATCGTGCTGTCGCATGCCGATGGCAGCATCACGCTGGCCGAGATCGACCTCGATTTCCTCTCCGAGTTCCTGATCGACGCGCAGATCGGCAAGGTCACCTATGCCTTCGTCACGGACGCCAGGGGCGACGTGCTGGCGACGTCCTCGACCGGCCCGGAGATCGGCAAGAACCTGTTGGCGCTGCCGCAGGTCGCCGCCGTCAGCAAGCCCGGCGGCGTCGCGCCGGTTTCGGGCACCGATGTCCGCGGCGATGCCGTGCTGACGACATCGAGCGTGGTGCCGAAGCTCGGCTGGCACGTGTTCTTCGAGCAGCCGACGGCGCAGGCGCTGACGCCGATCCGCGATCAGCTGGTGCGGATCGCGTTTTTGATCGCGCTTGGCCTCGTGGTCGCGATCATCGCCGGCACCATCATGGCGCGGCGCATGCTGGTACCGATCACGGCGCTGCAGGCCGGCGCGCGGCGGCTCGGCGCCGGCGATTTCGGCCACCGCATCGAGGTGAAAACCTCCGACGAGCTGGAAGAGCTGGCCAACCAGTTCAACAGCATGGCCGGGCAGCTTGCCGAGACCTATTCCGACCTCGAAGACAAGGTGAAGGAGCGAACGCGGGATCTGGCGCAATCGATCAACGAGCTCAAGGTGCTCGAGGAAGTCGGCCGCGCGGTCGCCTCCTCGCTCGATCTCAACGCCGTGCTGCCGACCGTCGCCGCCCGCGCGCTCGAAATCACCCACGCCGACGCCGTGCTGATCTACGGCTATGATGCCGGCAATCACCAGTTCTCGCTGACCGAATCGATCGGCATCGACAAGGCGGCCGAAGGCCGCCATCGCGCCATCGATGCCGACAATTCCCCGCTCGGCGAAGCCGCCACGTCCGGCGAGCCGATCGCGATCCCGCAGCTCGGCGCGACCTCCGAGCATCCGCTGCGCGACGTTGCGATCGAGGCCGGCTTCCACTCGGTGCTGGTGGTGCCGCTGGTCGACCAGACCGGCATTTTGGGCTCGCTGGTGGTGCTGCGACGGAACGAAGGTGAGTTCTCCGACAATCTGATCGGCCTGATGAAGACCTTTGCGCACCAGGCGGTGCTGGCGATGCGCAATGCACGGCTGTTCACCGAGGTCGACCACAAGAGCCGCGAACTGCTCGCCGCCAACGACATGGTGAGCCGGCAGGCCGCCAAGCTGCAGGACCAGACCGACCAGCTCCGCGACTGGAACCGCTCGCTGGAAGAGCGCGTCGAAACGCAGCTCGGCGAGATCGAGCGCATCCGTCGGCTGGAGCGCTTCCTGGCGCCGCAGGTGGCGCAACTGATCGCCTCGTCCGACGGTCATGAGGGCCTGCTCGACAGCCACCGCCGCGAGGTCACCGTCGTGTTCTGCGACCTGCGCGGCTTCACCGCCTTCACCGAGACCACCGAGCCGGAAGAGGCGATGAACGTGCTGCGTGAATATCACGCCGCGCTCGGCGAACTGATCTTCAAGTATGAAGGCACGCTCGACCGCTATGCCGGCGACGGCGTGATGATCCTGTTCAACGCGCCGATCCAGTTCGCCGATCACACCGCGCGCGCCGTGAAGATGGCAGTCGAGATGCGCGACACCGTCGGCGCGCTGACCGAGAAATGGCGCAACCGTGGTCACAATCTCGGCTTCGGCATCGGCATCGCGCTCGGCTACGCCACGCTCGGCCAAATCGGTTTCGAGCAGCGCCTGGAATATGCCGCGATCGGCAGCGTGACCAACCTCGCCTCACGCTTGTGCGACGAGGCCAAGGCGAACCAGATCGTGGTGTCGAGGCGCGTCTACGGCATGGTCGAACAGTGGGTCGAGGGAAAGCCGATCGACGATCTGAACCTGAAGGGCTTCAATCACCCGATCCTCGCCGCCGAGATCATCCGCTGGCGCGAAGAGGTCGACAATGTCGTGGATGCAGCGGCCGCCGCCGCGCGGATGAAGAAGAAGCAATAGCGCGCGGTTTGCTTACCCTCCCCTGGAGGGTGAAGCTGCCGGGCAGCGCCGCCGCCCGCATCCCCTCAATGCCACCCCGGCTGCTGCATTCGCGCGCGGGCCTGCGCCAGATCTTCGAGATTGCTCTCGATCTGCGTGCGGCACATGCCAATATCCGCGAGAGTGCGATCGTCGAGCTTTTGCAGGGCCGCGCGCGCGGCGTGCTGCTCGTGGCGCGCGATCACGGCCGCGAAGAAGCGGTTGATGAAACGGCGCAGGTGCGCCAGCCGAACTGCCGTTCGCAAGACAAATGGCCTGGCGGCGGAAGTCTGCATAAGGGTCAGCATCGTCATGGCTATGTTCTCCGAAGCCGGAACCCGATGGGCTTGCCGGCCCCTCCTTTCTATCGAAGGGCTGTTGCCAGCATCCTGTCAGCAGGCTTCGGCGAGCACGCTTGCGCACCGCATGATCCCGCGTTTTGGGTCAAGCAGCCGCTATTCACCGGGTTGAACATTTCCCCGTGCGGCCAAGACAAAAATAGAGAACGTCGGGAAGCCCCGGGGACGCCTGGAAAATCGCGCCGATGCGCCGCCGGGAAAGGCCTCGTCCTGCTTGGCTCCTCGGCCGCCTTTCTGGTATCCAAGACCCTGAATTTGAGAAGGAATTGTCAATGCCCGCCTTTGCCGCGCGCGATCTTGCGCCGAAGCTCACTGTCCTCGTCGCCGCGGGCGTATTCTGCCTTTCGACATCCATTTCGCGCGCCGCCGACGAGATCGACCCCGCCGCCCCCAAGGGCGCCGCAGTGACCGTGCTCAAGGCCGCGAAATCCTGCTTTGCCAATATCGTCGAAGTCTCCGGCACGATCATTGCGCGCGAGGAGACGCAGGTGCGGCCCGAGCGGATGGGGCTGAAGGTCGCCGAAGTGATGGCGGATGCGGGCGACAGCGTCTCCGCGGGCCAGGTGCTGGCGAAGCTGAACCTGCCCGAGGGCGGCCAGATCTCGGTGCAAGCGCCGGTCGCAGGGGTGATCTCGGCTTCCACCGCTTCGGTCGGCGCGATGGCCTCCGGCAAGGGCGAAGCGCTGTTCTCGATCATCGCGCGCGGCGAGTTCGATCTGGTCGGCATGGTGCCGACGCGCGACATCGCAAAACTGCAAGTGAACCAGACCGCGCGGATCAAGGTGATCGGCGCCGGCGAGGTTGACGGCAAGGTGCGGCGTCTGTCGACCACCGTCGAGCCGAACAGCCAGCTTGCGCAGGTGTTCGTCGGCGTCATCGCCAACCGCCGCCTGCTGGTCAATTCATCCGGCCGCGCGCAGATCAAGACCGGGCAGAGCTGCGGCGTCGCGGTGCCGCTGACCGCGATCCTCTACGGCACCGCCGGCACCGTGGTGCAGGTGGTGCGGCGCTCGCGCGTCGAGACGCGGCGGGTGGAGACCGGGCTGATGTCGGCTGGTCAGGTCGAGATCACCTCCGGCCTGCAGGAAGGCGACATCGTGGTGGCGCGCGCCGGCGCGCTGCTCCGCGAGGGCGATCCGGTGCGACCGGTGATGGCGAGCGCGGACGCGAAATAACTCGCCGTCGCCCCTGCGAACGCAGGGGCCCATAACCACGACCGTTAATTGTGTGCTGCCTTGTCAGCTACCGCGTCCCCTCGACAGATCACGCGGTATGGGCTCCTGCTTTCGCAGGGGCGACGGTGGCGCATGTACTACGTTTACATCCTCGCGAGCCGGCGTCATGGGACGCTGTATATCGGCGCGACCAATTCTCTCGCGAGACGCATGGAGCAGCATCGCAACGGCGAGGGCTCTTCATTTGTCAAAGCCTACGGCGCTTATAGGCTTGTCTATGTCGACGCGTTCGAACGGCCGGATGAAGCGATTGCGCGGGAGAAGCAGCTCAAACGCTGGAAGCGCGACTGGAAAATCGAACTGATCGAGCGCGAGAATCTTGAGTGGCGGGATCTCAGCTATCTGATCGTTTGAACCGCTATCGCCCACATAAACGGTGTCGTCCCTGCGAACGCAGGGACCCATACGCCGCGGCCGTCGGAAGGGGCATGCGGGAAGTCGACCTTACTTTAACGAACGACATCGGCATTGGCCGACGCAGAGTGTCCAACGCCGCGCCCTCTCGATAGATCACGCGGTATGGGCCCCTGCGTTCGCAGGGGCGACGGTGGGGCGCCCCTAGCCGCCCAGGTGGACGTCTTCGAGCAGCGACGAGGAGACCTGCGGCACCTGTTCGCCGTCGGAGGCGCGGGAGACGGAGATGCGGGTCTTGTTGAAGGCGCTGGCCGCGCTGGCCTGCGAGTCCAGATTGTTGAGCAGCTCGGTGACCAGCACGCTGTACTGGCCCTTGCCGTCGTCGGCGACCTTGCCCGGCGTCGCCGAGGTCAGGATCAGCGCATTTTCCGGCGTCGAGATCGGGGCGAGGCCGTGCGAATAGGAGCGGAAGCGGCGCTCATAGGGGTTGCGGCGGGAGGCGTCGACGACGACGAGCTTGGCCTTGGCGCCCTTCTCGCTCATCGTATCCAGCACCTGTTCGATGGAGACGCCGTCGCGGCGGACGTCGGCTTCCTTCCAGATCGCGGCGTCGACCGGGATCATGAAGCTTTCGCGGCCGACCTGCACGCCATAGCCGCCGAAGAACAGCATCGCGACGGTATCAGGCTTGACCTTGGTCTTCAGGCGAGCGATCGCGCGCGCCATGTCGTCCTTGGTGGCATCCTCGACCACGTCGACGTCAAACCCCTTGGCCCGCAATGCGGCGGTGAGGCCGCGGGCGTCGTTGATCGGCTGCGCCAGCGGCGCCGAAGCATCGGGATAATGGCCATTGCCGATGACGAGGGCGACCCGGCTGGCGCCGGCGCCGATCGAGCCGGTCTGCTCGGTACCGATCGCCTTGGCGGCGTCGAGCGAACGCTTGTTCAGCGCCGCATGGGCGCCGATCGCCAGCGACACCAGGCCGACAAAGGCCACGGCAATGGTGGCGGTGCGGCGGGAGATGTGAAGCTGACCGAGGTTCATCGCGTTTCCATTCCCAAGTTTGTCCAAAGCGCCAAACAAGATCGCGCCAGTTAGTCGCGTCAGGACCGTTCAGGTTTGATGGGGTTGCAAGCTGTGTGCCGTCCAATTGCGCTCAATTTGCGGCACCGCAACAAGCGGGCTTTTAGCCTGTCGGCCCCTCCCGAACAACCTCCTTTGACGCATGCCCCCAGCCCGCCGCCGATACTGGCGGAAGGTAAATTTTTACTAAGTGATCTACATCACATTTGTGTTTCTTGGCGGATTTGAATAATTTTCAAAGGCTTGCGGGCCCGATCCGGCCGGCGGTGGCTGCGGGGACTCCTCATCGAGCCGGTCCGAATGTCCCAAAACCCCGGGATAATACGGACCGTGCTTAACGCAGCCCTCCCTTCACCGTTCCGGCGGAAAGAGACTGCATGGGTTTTTCTACGATTGCCGGCGCCACATGCCGGGCGCTGACCGCGCGGAAGGATGGCCCCTCGCTATACGACGTCTGCGACCCCGTGCTGCTGAAATACCGCGGCGGCGACCCTCATCTCGGCAAGTTCTATCGGACCGCGCTCGGTAACCCGGCGCTCCGCGCCCTGCTCCGCCGCACCGGCCACCCGGCGCTGCGCGACGAGAAGCGGCTCGGCGCCGTGCGGGAGGCGCTGGTGCGGGCGCGTGATGACGCCGAGCCGGACTGGGCTGCCGTCGGCGCCCCGATCGCCGAGCTGATGGCCGATATCGGCGTAAACCATCCGGCGCCCGGGTCGGTCACCACCCCCGGCCGCCCGCCCGGGGCCGGCGAGATCGACCGGGTAATCCGCCGCTGCGCGGCCCACCTGCTGCGGTCCTTTGCCAAGAACGGCTTCATCCCGACCTATGCCGCGTTCAACCTGATCGGCGATGCCGACATGGGCGGTCGCGAGATGCTGATGGCGCTGACCGGGCTGAACTCGCGCGGCTACAAGAACTCGACGCTGCTGTTCAGCCTAGCGCGGATATTCATCGCGCATTCGCCGGCGCGCGCCCTGATCAACCCGCCCTGGCGAGGGATCGCCGAGCCGATGTGGGAGCCGGTGCAGATCCGGCACCGCTCGGCCTATTACGACGCCTTCTTCACCGAGGCGCTGCTGAGCTACTTGGAGACCGGGTTGGCATCGGCGGATGAGGCCGCTTCGTCGCGGCGCGCGATTTCGCAGATGGTGGATTTCTGCCTGAAGACCTCAGCCGAGGAAGTGCCCGCGCATGACGGCACCACGGTGAACGTGATCACGGCGCTGGCGCCGGGTCCGCATCCGCGGTTCTCGCGCTTCTTCGCCCAGATCAAGCAGGATCTCGGCTTCGGCATCTACGTGCCGGATTGCGACACCACCGCATGCTCGTTCTCGGCGGCGACGCAGGCCGGTGCGAGCGATCCGATCCTCGACCAGCCGCTGCTCGACTTCTACCGCGGCTACCAGGTGCGCGAGGGCGCCAACGAGCCGCGCGTCACCGTGCCGCTCAACGACAACATCGATTACGAGGGCGGCGTCGTCACCTGGATCGACAATCTCGCCGGCGACCGGCCCTACGGCAACGACCTCGATCCGACGCTCAATCTCGACATTCTCGAAGTCTCGTTCCGCAACCTGACGCGCTGGAAGATTCTCGAAACGCCGTCGCGGCTGGAGACGGTGCGGCGCATCATCGGCTTCCAGCGCCGGCTCACCGAAAGCTCTGCATTCGCTAATCCGCGCTCGCACATCTATTATCTGCCGGAACTCTACTCCGCCTATTTCGGCCGGTGCCACGCCGCGTTCATGGCATTGCCTGCGGCGGCGCGGCAGGCAATCGATCCGGACGGCGCGTTCGAATTCATCCGCCTTCGCGTGCTCGGCTACGTCCAGGGCGAACTGATCACGCGCGAGATGAACGCGTTCGATGCGGCGCTGGCGCTGATGGCCCTGGCGCATCTCGGCGCCGACGTCTCGACATTCGCGCCGGCGCTCGCCTGCATCACGGCAAGCCTCGGCGAGGGCGGCAGGCATGGGCCGTACAAGGCCTATGAGTGGAACAAGATGAAGACGCCGACGCGGATCCTGGTCGGCGGGCCGGAGGTAACGTCGGCGTTCGTGCTGATGGGACTCGCGCTGGCGAAGAGGCGGATGGCGAAGAGTTAACTCGGTCATTCCGGGATGGTCCGAAGGACCAGACCCGGAATCTCGAGATTCCGGGTTCGATGCTTCGCATCGCCCCGGAATGACGAAACACAATGACAGGAAGTTGAAAGGGATGCGACGCTGCTGCGCTGGCAAGCCAACCGCTTTGTCCGCACAATCCGCCGGATTGGTGCGCATCATTCCGCCGGGACCGCCGATGAATTTTAAGAAATTGCTGCTCGCATTGTTGCTGCTGTCGCTTCCCGCCGTCGCGCAGGCGGCCGACATCACCGGCGTGCCGAAAATCCGCGAAGGCGATTATGTTCATATCGGCAACGCCCGCATCCGTCTCGGCGGCATCGACGCACCGGCGACTGACCAGCTTTGCCTCAACACCAAAGGCGAGCGCTGGACCTGCGGCGCCGCCGCGCGCGACGAACTGACGAAACGCTTCGGGGCCAAGAGCTGGACCTGCCACACCAGGGCCGTCAGTGACCGGCGCGGCCGTACGGTGGCGCGTTGCGAAGCCGACGGCGAGGACATCCAGAAATGGCTGGTATCGAACGGCTGGGCACTGGCGCTGACGCGCATCTCGCGCGACTACGAAGCCGAGGAGAAGGCCGCGCGCGAAGCCAAAGCCGGGATGTGGCAGGGCGCGTTCATCGCGCCGTGGGACTGGCGCGTGCGCAACAAGAAGACCGCGATCCTCGGCGCCGTCACGCCGCCGGAAAATGCCAGGGCCATCCTGCTGGCATCGGCGTCCGGCCCGGTCGCGCCCTCGCCCGACTGCACCATCAAGGGCAACGTCAACCGCTCCGGCGAGTGCATCTATCATCAGCCGACCAGCCGCTGGTATGCGAAAATTCAGATGAAGATCTCAAAGGGCACGCGCTGGTTCTGCTCCGTCGAGGAAGCCGAGGCCGCGGGTTGCAGGGAGACAAGGCGGTAGCTGCTTCTGTCGCCTCATGGTTCGAGACGGCGCTAACGCGCCTCCTCACCATGAGGGTCTGACACCTCATCCTGAGGAGCGCGGAACGCGCGTCTCGAAGGATGAAGGCCCCCGCACTATCGAATATCCTTCCCTCCGCGACGGAATTGGCAAGAGTTCACACGCGTGACCAACGTTCGAAATCATTGGCGATTGAATCGTGTTCTGCTGATCGTGCTGCTTATCCTTACCGGCTACGGCGTGCTCGCTTATCTGGTGCTGCCGGGGTTCTGGACGCATTACGAGCATCAACGCGGGCTCGCCGACATGCCCATGGTGACGCGCACCGCACAGGGCATTCCCGGCGATCCCATGAATGTCGGGCTGATCGGCGATCTCGGCGACGTGGTCTGCGCGATGCATGAAGCAGGCTGGTATCCGGCCGACCGGATCACGCTGAAATCCTCGATCGAGATCATCGGCAGCGTGCTGCTCGACCGGCCCTACAAGGATGCGCCGGTGAGCAATCTCTATTACCTCGGCCGCCGCGAGGATCTCGCCTATGAAAAGCCGATCGGCGCCAGCGCCGACCGCCGCAACCATGTGCGCTTCTGGAGGGTGCTGGAAAGCGGCGCCGAAAAACGCCCGGTCTGGCTCGGGGCAGCGACAGAAGATCGCGGCGTCGGTGTCAGCCACTATACCGCCGCGGTCACGCATCACATCGCGCCCGATCTCGATGCCGAGCGCGCGCTGCTGGCCGCAGATCTCGAAAACGCCGGCATGGTGGAAGCGAAATACCAGGTCACCGGCATCGGACCCACGATCGCAGGGAGGAACGGCGGCGGCGACCTTTATTATACCGATGGCGAAATCTGGGTGCTGCGGCTGGTCGAGGCCTGCAAGAAACGCGAGGCGCCCGCGGTGACGATCCCGAGCCCGCCGGCGACCGAGCTGAAGGATCAGATCTGGCGCGCGATCGCCGATGCTGTGGGGAAATAGGCTGGTCCTTCTGCCGCTGTTGTGAAGAGCAATGAGTGCAATTTGACCTATTTTGCGGCTGCTTCGCGGAGCCTGTCATCGGGCGCACATTTTTGTGCGACCCGGTGGCTCGCAATGACGGCCTCGATCCAATATTATGCCTAGCTTCGAGCTATGCCGCTCTCCCTGGCGTCCTGCCAATTAAGGAAAACCAACAAATGACCGTTCGCGCGGGCCGGGAATTTCTGGCCATCCCGGGGCCCACCACCATGCCCGACGAAGTGTTGCAGGCGATGCATCGCCCGGCGCTCGACATCTATTCGACCCAGATGGTGGAACTGACCGAAAGCCTGCTCGAGGATCTCTCGAAACTGTTCGCGACCGAGGGCAAATCCTACATCTACATCGCCAACGGCCATGGCGCCTGGGAGGCGACGCTTTCCAACGTGCTGTCGCGCGGCGACAAGATGCTGGTGCTGGAGAGCGGCCGCTTTGCGATCGGCTGGGGCCAGGCTGCCAAGGCGATGGGCGCCGAGGTCGAAGTGCTCAAGGGCGACTGGCGCCGCGCGATCCGCCCCGCCGAGGTCGAGGCGCGGCTGCGGCAGGACAAGGATCACAGCATCAAGGCGATCGTCGCCGTGCAGGTCGATACCGCATCGGGCGCCTATAACGACATCGAGGCGATCGGCAAGGCGATCAAGACATCAGGCCATCCGGCGCTGTTCATGGTCGACACCGTCGCCTCGCTCGGCTGCATGCCGTTCGAGATGGACAAATGGGGCGTCGACGTCGCGATGTCGGGCTCGCAGAAGGGCCTGATGACGCCGCCCGGCCTCGGCTTCGTCGCCGCCAACGAACGCGCACTGGCGGTGCACAAGAAGGCCGATCTGCGCACGCCCTATTGGGACTGGACCGAGCGCGAGGGCACCGAGCACTACCGCAAATATGCCGGCACGGCGCCGGTGCATTTGCTGTTCGCGCTGCGCAAGGCGATCGACATGCTCAAGGAGGAAGGACTGGAAAACGCGTTCCAGCGCCATCGCCTGCTCGGCGAAGCGGTGCGCCGCGCGGTGGCGGCGTGGTCCGAGGGCCAGGTGATCGGCTTCAACATCGCGGAGGCCAATGAGCGCTCCAACACCGTGACGACGGTGACGATGAACGGCCATGATCCGCTGGCGCTGCAGCGCTACTGCAAGGAGAAATGCGGCGTGGTGCTCGGCACCGGCATCGGCGACCTCTCCGGCCAGGCGTTCCGCATCGCGCACATGGGCCATGTCAACGCACCGATGATTTTGGGCACGCTCGGCGTCGTCGAGGTCGGCCTCAACGCGCTCGGCATCCCGCACGGCAAGGGCGGAACCGAAGCCGCGATTGAATATCTCGGCGAGAACGTCGGAGCGTAGCGTCTCGCTTAGACATCCTCGTCGCCCCTGCGCACGCGCAGGAGCCCATACCGCGTGATCCATCGATGGAGCTCGGTAGCTGACGCTGGGGCAACGGCCGCTGCAGCTTGCAAAGCGAAGCCGTCCACCCGCGTGCCCATTTCCCCGGCCGCGGCGTATGGGTCCCTGCGTTCGCAGGGACGACGGAGGCGCGAGTTCGTTCATCGCTCAACTCTCTTCCCCAACCGGCATTCGTGCGTATACTGGCATACCAAGCCGGGCGCTGATCCGTGCAGAAACAAAGTTGGGAGTGAGACGATTGGCGTCCGTTGATTTGCGCGGCCTGACCAAGCGATTTGGTGCGCTTGCGGTGGTCGATAACGTGTCCCTGAAAATCGATCACGGACAATTGGTCTGCCTGCTTGGCCCGTCCGGCTGCGGCAAAACAACGACACTGCGGCTGATCGCCGGCTTCCTGGAGCCATCCGACGGCGAGATTCATGTCGGCGACCACCTGGTGTCGTCACGCGCACGGACGCTGCCGCCCGAACAGCGCAGCATGTCGATGATCTTCCAGAGCTACGCGCTGTGGCCGCACATGACGGTGACGGAAAACATCGTCTATGGCCTGCGCCTGCGCAAACTGGACCGCGACACCATTGCGAAGAAGCTGGCGGCGATCCTTGCCACGACAAAACTCGAAGCACTGGCGCAGCGCTATCCCGGCGAGCTCTCCGGCGGGCAGCAGCAGCGCGTCGCGCTGGCGCGGGCGCTGATCGTCGAGCCGGAGACGCTGTTGCTCGACGAGCCGCTCTCCAACCTCGATGCGAACTTGCGCGAGGAGATGCGCTTCGAGATCCGCCGCCTGCACGACGAATATCGCTACACCACGGTCTACGTCACCCACGACCAGTCCGAGGCCATGACCACGGCCGACCTGATTGCGGTCATGAACGGCGGCAGGATCGATCAGCTCGGCACGCCCGAGGACATCTATGCCCGCCCTGAATCCGAATTCGTCGCCCGCTTCATCGGCGCCAGCAACATCATCAAAGGCACCGCGCGCGATGCCAACCATGTTTCCTTTGCGGGCGCGACGCTGAAGGTGATCGGTGCGCCGCTCACGGCGGGCGAGAGCGCCGCGGTCGCGATCCGCCAGCATGATGTCGGATTGTCGACGCGGGCGCCTGCATCGCCGGACAACGCGATTCGCGCCGTTGTCACGCGGCAGGTCTATCTCGGCATGGCGCGTGACTACATGGTCGAGCTCGCCGACGGCACCAGTCTGCGCGTCACCACGCCGAACGAAACCAACGTATCGAAAGGCAACGAGGTTTGGCTGACGTTGCCGCCCGAGCGCTGCCGAGCGCTGAGCCGATAACAAGAAACAAGAATGGGAGAACGCGATGCAGGAGAAAAAACTTTCCAGACGCGACATCCTGCAAGGCACGGCGGCGCTGGCCGCCGGAACCCTGTTCGCCTCGCCGCTTCGCGCGCAGGCGCCGGAGCCGGTCGCGATCACGCCGGCACTGGTGGAAGCCGCGAAGAAAGAAGGCAAGCTGACCTTCTACTCCTCGATGGACCTGCCGGTCGGCGAAAAGCTCGGCAAGGCCTTTGAGGCGGCGTATCCCGGCATCACGATCCAGATCGAACGCTCCGGCTCGGAGCGGCTGTTTCAGCGCGTCGATCAGGAATTCGGCAGCAACATTCGCGCCGCCGACGTGATCAACACCTCGGATGCGTCGCACATCATCACCTGGAAGCGGAAAGGCTGGCTGGCGCCCTTTGTACCGGAGGATGTAGCCAAGCATTTTCTCGCTGAGTACCGCGATCCCGACGGCATGTCCGCCACCTCGCGCATCTATCTGTCGTCGATCGCCTACAACACCAATCTGGTGAAGCCCGAGGACGCGCCGAAAAGCTTTGCCGACCTGCTCGATCCCAAATGGGCGGGCAAGATGGTGAAGGGCCATCCGGCCTATAGCGGCACCATCATGACCGCGACCTTCCAGATGGTGCGCGAGCTCGGCTGGGACTACCTGGAGAAACTGTCGAAGCAGCGCGTGATGCAGGTGCAGTCGTCGACCGATCCGCCGAAAAAATTGTCGCTCGGCGAGCGGGCGGTGATGGCCGACGGCAATGAATATGGCGTCGTTCTGCTGAAGGAAGCCGGTCAGCCGGTCGAGCCGATCTACCCAGCCGAGGGCGCGCCGACGATCTCGGGCCCGACCGCCATCTTCGCGTCGGCGCCGCATCCCAATGCCGGCCGCCTGTTTCAGGCCTGGTTTCATACCCGCGAGACCCAGCAATTCTTCACCGACTACACCGCGCAATATTCGGCGCATGCGCAGGTGCAGTCGAAACCGGGACGGCGGAAGATTTCCGACATCAAGCTGATGAAGGAGGATGCGCAGGGCGTGGAGAAAATGGCGGAAGAGATCAAGACGCGCTATGCGCGGCTGTTCAGGGTGTGAGGATGCCGGCGACCACACTTACCACCGTCATTCCGGGGCATCGCGCAGCGATGAACCCGGAATCTCGAGATTCCGGGTTCGATGCTTCGCATCGCCCCGGAATGACGGAGAATGTCTGACATGACCGCCATCACCACCACCGACACCCCCAAGCGCCACCTCGACCTCACCCGCCCCGTGCTGTGGCTGTTCGCGACCTTCATGATCCTCTTGATCGTGCTGCCGCTGTCGTGGCTGGTGCTGTTCGCCTTCACCGACAAGACACGCCGTCCTACGCTGCAGAATTTCGTCACGCTGTTCACCGATCCCGCGTTTCTCGACCCGCTGTGGACGACCGCGATCATCGCCACCACCTCCGCGGTGATCTGCTGCCTGGTCGCCGCGCCGATCGGCTGGCTGGTGTCGCGCACCGACATGCCAGGACGGCAGATCATTCGCGCGCTGGTGACGGCATCCTTTGTCACGCCGCCGTTTCTCGGCGCGGTCGCCTGGGAATTATTGGCCGCGCCGAACAGCGGCATGCTGAACCAGCTCTATCGCTATCTCACCGGCGCCGAAGATCCGTTGTTCGACATCTATTCACTGACCGGGCTGATCTTCGTAATCTCCTGCTACACCTTTCCGTTCGTGTTCGTGCTGGTCGCCAATGCGCTCGACAACATGCCGGGGGAACTGGAAGACGCTTCCGCCATTCTCGGCGGCAAGGCCTGGACCACGGCGCGGCGGGTCACGATCCCGCTCGCGCTGCCGGCGCTGGTCGCCGGCGCGCTGATCGCATTCCTGCAGGCGATGACGCTGTTCGGATCGCCCGCGATTTTGGCGCTGCCGGCCGGCTTCCACACCATGACGACCAAGATCTGGAGCCTGTTCCAGTACCCGCCGAAACTCGAACTCGCCGCGGCCGCCGCCGTGCCGCTATTGTTGCTGACGATCCTTCTGCTGCAGGGCCAGAAATTCCTGCTCGGCCGCCGCGGCTTTTCCGTGGTCGGCGGCAAGTATGGCCCGCCGCGCCCGGTCGAGATGGGCGGCTGGCGCTGGGCGGCGCTGGCGTTCTGCCTGATCGTGCTGCTCAATCCCGTGTTCCTGCCCTATTTCGCGCTGCTCAACGCGGCGTTCTCGCCGAACGCGACCACGCTGGCCACGCCGTCGACCGCGACGCTGCACAACATCGTCTTTGTCTTCACTGAACTATCGTCGACCCAGCTTGCGCTGAAGAACACGGTGATCCTCGGCGCGTCGACGGCGACCGTCGGCACGATCCTGGCGCTGGTCGTCGCCTATGTCACGACGCGCCGCGTGATCGCGAGCCATCGCCTGCTCGGCTTTCTCGCCACCGCGCCGGTCGCGGTGCCCGGCATCGTGCTCGGCGTCGGATTATTCCTGAGCTATACGCGGCCGCCTTTCGTGCTCTACGGCACGCTCTGGATTCTGTTGCTGGCGTTCCTCACCATCAATCTGCCGTCGGCCTATCAGCAATTGCAGGCGGCGTTCGCGACCATTCACCCCGAGCTGGAAGACGCCAGCCGCATCCTCGGCGCAACGCGGCTGCAATCGCTGTGGCGGATCACCGCGCCGCTGCTGCGCACCGGCGTGATCGCGACCTGGTGCTTCATCTTCATCGGCGTGATGCGCGAACTCTCGGCGGCGATCGTGCTGTTCACCTCGCAGACCAAGGTGCTGTCGGTTCTGATCTACGACCTCAACGAAAGCGGCGACCTGGCCGCGATTTCCGTGCTCGGCATCGCCATGCTGGTGATCACCTTTGCGGTCGTGCTGGCGGTGAACCGCATCCCGATGTTCGGCGGCGGCGCCGGGGCGCGGTTAAGGAATAGTTAGTCAGAGCGGAGCCGTAGGGTGGGCAAAGGAGCGTCAGCGACGTGCCCACCATCGATCACCGATCGTACCGCGCGATGGTGGGCACGCTTCGCTTTGCCCACCCTACGGCTCCTACGCTCTGGTAATCCGCCGCGTTCACCCCGATATAAGTCACCACCATGAGCCTCGAGGACCGCGTGACCCAATCTATCAAGAACCCCGCACCATCAGCGCCGAAGCGCCCGAATACCTTCACCCACCACGGCATCACGGTGACGGACGACTATGCCTGGCTGAAGGACGCCAAATGGCAGGAGGTCTTGCGCGACCCCTCGATCCTCGACCCGGACATCCGAAAATATCTGGAAGCGGAGAACGACTACACCGAGGGCCTGCTCGGCCACACCGTGTCTCTGCAGAAAAAGCTGGTCGCGGAAATGCGCGGCCGGATCAAGGAAGACGATTCCAGCGTGCCGGCGCCGGACGGCCCGTTTGCCTATTTGCGGAAATTCCGCGAGGGCGGCCAGCATGAGCTGTTCGGCCGCACGCCGCGCGACGGGGGCGACGTACACATCGTGCTCGATGGCGACGCGCTCGCCGCCAACCACGAATATTTCAAGTTCGGCAGCGCCCGGCATTCACCCGACCACCAGCTGCAGGCGTGGACCGCCGACACCAAGGGTTCGGAATACTTTTCGATCCGCGTGCGCGACTGGGTAACCGGCGTCGACCGTGCCGATCTCGTCGAGGAGACAGACGGCGGCATCGTCTGGAGCAAGGATTGTCAAAGCTTCTTCTACGTCAAGCTCGACGACAACCATCGCCCGATGCAGGTCTGGCGTCACAAACTCGGCACCAAGCAGGCCGATGATACGCTGGTCTATGAGGAGCAGGACTCCGGCTGGTTCACCCATCTGCATGAGAGTTCGTCCGGCCGCTTCTGCGTGATCGCCGGCGGCGACCACGAAACATCCGAGCAGCGGCTGATCGATCTTGCCAATCCTGACGCGCCGCCGCGCCTGGTCGCCGCGCGCCAGGAAGGCGTGCAATATTCGATCGCCGACCGCGGCGATGAACTGTTCATTCTCACCAATGCCGACGGCGCCATCGACTTCAAGATCGTCACCGCGCCGCTCGCCGCGCCCGAGCGCGCGAACTGGCGCGATCTCATTCCCTATCGCGAAGGTGTCTATGTGCTCGATGTCGAGCTCTATGCCGGCCACATGGTGCGGCTGGAACGCGCCAACGCGCTGCCGGCGATCATCATCCGCGACCTCAAGACGGGCGAAGAGCACGCCATCGCCTTCGACGAGGCGGCGTATTCGCTCGACACCATGGGCGGCTACGAGTTCGAGACGACGAATCTGCGATTCTCCTATTCGTCGATGACGACGCCGGCGGAAGTCTATGACTACGACATGGCGACGCGGGCGCGCATCCTGCGCAAGCGGCAGGAGATTCCGTCGGGCCACAACCCCGCCGACTACGTCACCACGCGCATCATGGCGACGTCGCATGACGGCGCGCAGGTGCCGGTCTCGATCCTGCACCGCAAGGACCTGGTGCGCGACGGCAAGGCGCCGTTGTTGCTTTACGGCTACGGCTCCTACGGCATGGCGATGCCGGCCTCGTTTGCCTCTAACCGCCTGTCGCTGGTCGACCGCGGTTTTGTCTACGCCATCGCGCATATCCGCGGCGGCGCCGACAAGGGCTGGGGCTGGTATCTCGACGGCAAGCGCGAGAAGAAGACGAATACGTTCGACGATTTCGCCGCCGCCGGGCGGGCGCTGATCGAAGCCAAATACACCAATGCAAAGCGCATCGTCGGCCATGGCGGCAGCGCCGGCGGCATGCTGATGGGGGCAGTGGCCAACCGTGCCGGAGAGTTGTTCGCCGGCATCGTCGCCGAAGTTCCGTTCGTCGACGTGCTCAACACCATGCTCGACGACACGCTGCCGCTGACACCGCCGGAATGGCCGGAATGGGGCAACCCGATCGAAAGCGAAAAGGATTTTCGCACCATTTTGTCCTACTCGCCCTACGACAATCTCGCGGCAAAAGACTATCCGGCGATCCTGGCGATGGGCGGCCTGACCGATCCGCGCGTCACCTATTGGGAGCCGGCGAAATGGATCGCGCGCCTGCGCGCCACGATGAGCGGCGGCGGCCCGGTGCTTCTGCGCACCAACATGGGCGCCGGCCACGGCGGCGCGTCCGGGCGATTCAACCGGCTCGACGAGGTCGCGATCGTCTATGCGTTCGCGCTATGGGCGGTGGGGTTGGCGGAGAAGGGTGTGGTGTAGCCACGCAAACCGCCGTCGTCCCTGCGAACGCAGGGACCCATACCGCGGAATCTATCTGTAGCGCTCGGTGGTCGACGATCGTCGTAACAACGTCGAGCTGTGGTCATGGGTCCCGGGTCGCGCTTCGCTTGCCCGGGACGACGATAGAGAGGTGATCGCGACTCACCGCTCGTTTTTCCTTTGCCGAGCATCGAGGCGAGCCAAACATCGGATTTCAAATCACGATCTGGAGGAGCTAGTCTCCTCCCATGCTGCTGGAAACCGAACGCCTGCTGCTCCGGCCGCCACGTCTGGCGGATGCGGAGCCGCTGTTCGAAATCCTGGGCGATGCGACAGCGATGCGATACACCACGCGGCAGAAATCGCTGCGCGACTGCCGGCGCTATCTCGCCGCACATGAACGGCAGCGGCGACGCCTCGGCTGCGCGCCCTGGGTCGTCATCGAGCAGGAAACGAATTCGACGATCGGCTTTGGCGGCCTCTATGAGGATCCCTTCGATCCAGGCTGGGGTCCCGAAGTTGGGTACTTCCTTGCTCCGCAAGCGTGGGGCAAAGGTTATGCGACCGAATTAGTGCTGCACTGCGTTGTTATCGCAAGAAGGCAGACGCATTGGCCGGTGCTGTGCGCCTTCGCCATCCCGATAACATCGCATCGCAGCGGGTATTATTAAAAGCGGGATTTCGGCAACAGCGGTTCGTGCCGGAGATGGAGCGCTTCCCGTACAATCTTGCTCTGCGCGCTTCCTGACCGCGACGATACCAGAATCATCCTCTCACCCGGCGCTATGCGCCGGGTGAGAGCAAAGGCCCTCACGGCAGCGTGTAGGCCGTCTTGACCGCCGTATAGAACTCGGCGGCATAGCGGCCCTGCTCGCGGGCGCCGAAGCTGGAGCCTTTTCGGCCACCGAACGGCACATGATAATCGACGCCGGCGATCGGCAGATTGACCATCACCATGCCGGCTTCGGAATTGCGCTTGTAGTCGCTGGCGTATTTCAGGCTGGTGGTGCAGATGCCGGATGACAGGCCGAAATCGGTGTCGTTCGCGGTTGCCAGCGCTTCGGCATAATCCTTGACCCGGATGACCGCGGCCACCGGCCCAAAGATCTCCTCGCGCGCGATCCGCATCTTGTTGCTCACATCGGTGAACAATGCCGGCTGCAGGTAGAAGCCGGGCGCCTCGCGGTTGAGGCGCTCGCCACCGAAGGCGAGCTTGGCGCCTTCGTCCTTGCCGATGCTGATATATTTGAGATCCTGATCGAGCTGGCTCTGATCGACGACGGGGCCGATATCGGTACCGGCCTTCACCGCGTCATCGACCTTCAGGCCGCGCATCCGCTCGGTCAGCGCCTCGACGAATTTGTCGTGAATGCCGGCGGTGACGATCAGCCGCGACGCGGCGGTGCAGCGCTGGCCGGTGGAAAAGAACGCGCTATTAGCGGCGCATTCCACGGCGACCTTCAGATCCGCGTCGTCGAGCACGACTAGCGGGTTCTTGCCGCCCATTTCGAGCTGGAACTTCTTCATTGGCCGCGAGGCGATGCAGGCCGCGGCCACCTTCTGGCCGGTGGCCACCGAGCCGGTGAAGCTGATCGCGGCAACATCGGGATGCTCAAGCAGGACCGCGCCGACTTCCGAGCCGCGCCCGATCACGAGGTTGAGCACGCCCTTCGGCAAGCCGGCGCGATGCAGGATATCGACCAGCGCCCAAGTCGAGCCCGGAACAAGATCGGCGGGCTTGACCACCACGGTATTGCCATAGGCCAAAGCCGGGGCGATCTTCCAGGCCGGAATCGCGATCGGAAAATTCCACGGCGTGATCAAGCCGACAACGCCCAGTGCTTCGCGTGTAATCTCGATGTCGATGCCGGGGCGCACGGAAGCCAGTTTCTCACCGGCCATCCGCAGGCATTCGCCGGCAAAGAACGCAAATATCTGGCCGGCGCGCGCGACTTCGCCGACGCCTTCCGGGAGCGTCTTGCCTTCCTCGCGCGATAGCAGCCGGCCCAATTCGTCCTTGCGGGCCAGGATTTCGTCCGACGCCTTTTTCAGGATGTCGTAGCGCGCTTGCGGCGTCGATCGCGACCATGCCGGAAACGCCGCTTTGGCAGCGGCAATCGCAGCCTCGGCTTGCGCACGCGTGCCGCGCACGGCTTCGCCGACGATGTCCTTGGTGTCGGAAGGATTGATGTTGGGCGCGCGGGCGCCATCGGACAGCCATTCGCCGTTGATCAGATTGTTGAACATCAGCATGATGTGGACTCGCAGTTAGAGGAGAACGCGTTCTGTGCCAGCCAGCGGCATACTATCGCTTGTTGGCCTTGCGCCAAGCCGCAAAATCCTTCGAGGTCTGCTCGTCGGTTGCGGGATAGAGGCCGAGGATTGAGCGGCCCTTGCGCACCTCCTCGGTAACAAAATCCTCGAACGCCGTCATCTCGACCGCCTCATCGGCAATCTCATCGGCGAGGTGCGCGGGGATCACGATGACGCCGTCGGCATCGCCGAGGATGACGTCGCCGGGGAACACCGGCGCGTCGCCGCAGCCGATCGGCACGTTGATCTCGATCGCCTGGTGCAGCGTCAAATTGGTCGGCGCGCTCGGGCGGTGGTGATAGGCGGGGAAACCGAGCGCGGCGATCTCGGCGGAATCGCGAAAACCGCCATCGGTGATCACGCCGGCGCAGCCGCGCTGCATCAGCCGCGTCACCAAAATGGCGCCGGCGGACGCCGCGCGCGCGTCCTTGCGGCTGTCCATCACCAGCACCGCACCGGGCGGGCAATCCTCCACCGCCTTGCGCTGCGGATGGCCACGATCGCGGAACACGTCGATCTTGTTGAGGTCCTCGCGCGCCGGCATGTAGCGCAGCGTGAAGGCCTCGCCGACCAGCACCGGCTGGTTAGGGCCGATCGGGTGCACATCCTGGATCATCTGGATGCGAAAGCCGCGCTTGAACAGCGCGGTGGCGACGGTGGCGGTTGAGACGGTTTTTAGCTTGTTGCGGGTGGCGTCGCTTAGGTTTGTCATTTCATGCATCCCAGTTGTTCGTCATTCCGGGGCGATGCGTCAGCATCGAACTATGGTGCGCAATTGCGCACCTGAGAATCTCGAGGTTCCGGGTCTGGTCCTTCGGACCATCCCGGAACGACAGATGGCTTAAACCGCCCCGTGCGCTTCCACATAGAGCGCGTAGACCGAGTGGCAGCTCGTCATGTAGAGGCGGTTGTTTTTCGGGCCGCCGAAGGTGAGGTTGGCGCAGCGCTCGGGCAGACGGATGTGCGCGAGCGGTTTGCCGGCCGGGCTGAACACCATGACGCCGTCGAGATCCTCGGACTTGCCCTTGAGCTGGAATACTTTGCGGCCACCGACATCCGTCGGCTCGGACTGCAGCGCGCCGTTGGAGCCCCAGCCGCACCACAGATTGCCGTCGCGGTCGACGCGGAAGCCGTCGAGCGCGCCCTGATCCGCGGCGTCGATCAGCTTGGTCTTGCCAGCCACCGTGCCGTCGTCGTTGACGTCAAAGCTCCAAATGCTGCGGTTCGGCGTACCCTTCCACTCCACGACATAGAGTTTTTTCTCGTCCGGCGAGAACGCGAGCCCGTTGGGATTGACGAGGTCGGTAATCACGGCGGTGAGCTTGCCGTCCTTGGTCAGGCGGTAGACGTTGGTGGTGGCCTGCTCGGGCTTCTCCTTCTTGCCTTCCCACTCGCCATTGATGCCGAACAACGGATCGGTGAACCAGATGGTGTCGTCGGATTTGACCACGATGTCGTTCGGCGCATTCAGCCGCTTGCCCTCGAACTTGTCGGCCAAGACCGTGATCTTGCCGTCCTTCTCGGTGCGGGTGATGCGGCGGGTGACCGAATGCTCGCAGGTGACGAGGCGGCCTTGGCGGTCGCGCGCATTGCCGTTGGCGTAATTGGCGTTGGCGCGGAAGACGGAGGTCTGGCCGGTCTTCTCGTCGAACTTCATAATGCGGTTGTTGGGAATATCGGAGAACAGGAGATAGCCTCCTTCCGGGAAGTACGCCGGCCCTTCGGCCCAGCGCATGCCGGTCGCGACTTGCTCCACCGTCGAGGAATAAAGCCGGTACTTGGCAAAGCTCGGATCGAGGATCTGCACGGCCGGATCGGGATAGCGCTGGTTCGGCGTGAACGGGAACGATTGCGCGCCGGCGGTGCGTGTGAGCAGCGTCGAGGCGGCAGCCGCGCCGGCGCCTGTGAGCAAATTGCGTCGAGTGATGGTCATGGTGGTTCTCCCCCTGTGATGCTTTTTGTTTGACAGTCATTCCGGGCGGTCGCGACAGCGACCGAACCCGGAATCTCGAGGTTCCGGGTCTGGTGCTTCTCACCATCCCGGAACGACGGTGGCTAGTAAATCGGCGGCTCGCTCACCGGTGCTCCAAACCCGGTCTCCAGAAAATCGAAATCGCAGCCTTCATTGGCCTGCTTGATGTGGCGGGTGAACATCCAGCCATAGCCGCGCTCATAACGAGGCTCCGGCGCTTTCCATTCGGCGCGGCGCTTGGCCAGTTCCGCTTCCGATACATCGAGGTTGATCGTGCGGGCATTGACGTCGAGCGTGATCTCGTCGCCGGTGCGCACCAGCGCCAGCGGGCCGCCGATATAGGATTCCGGCGAGACGTGCAGGATGCAGGCGCCGTAGCTGGTGCCGCTCATGCGCGCGTCCGACAGCCGCACCATGTCGCGCACGCCCTGTTTCACGAGCTTGGTCGGGATCGGCAGCATGCCCCATTCCGGCATGCCTGGCCCGCCCTGCGGGCCGGCATTACGCAGGATCAGCACGTGATCGGCGGTGACGTCGAGATTGGGATCGTCGATCGCTTTCTTCATCGAGGGGTAATCGTCGAACACCAGCGCCGGGCCGGTGTGCTTGAGGAAGCGCGGCTCGCAGGCGCTTGGCTTGATCACGCAGCCGTCGGGCGCGAGATTGCCCTTGAGCACGGCGAGCGCGCCCTCCTTGTAGATGGGATTTTCGACGGTGCGGATGACGTCGTCATTATAGACCTCCGCCCGGGCGATGTTGTAGCCGAGCGTCTGGCCCGTGACGGTCATGGCGTCGAGATGCAGATGCTCCCTGATCCGGCTCATCAGGCCGGGCAGGCCGCCGGCATAAAAGAAATCCTCCATCAGATATTTGTCGCCGCTCGGCCGCACATTGGCGATCACGGGAACCTTGCGGCTCGCCTTCTCGAAATCGTCGAGCCCGATGTCCTGCCCCGCGCGGCGGGCCTGCGCGATCAGATGGATGATCGCATTGGTCGAGCAGCCCATCGCCATCGCAACCGTGATCGCATTCTCGAACGCTTTCCGGGTCTGGATCTTCTCCGGCGTCAAATCCTCCCACACCATCTCGACGATGCGGCGGCCGCATTCCGAGGCCATGCGGATATGGCCGGCGTCTGCAGCGGGAATCGAAGACGCGCCCGGCAGCGTCATGCCGATCGATTCCGCGATCGCCGTCATGGTGGAGGCGGTGCCCATGGTCATGCAGGTGCCGTAGCTGCGCGCGATGCCGGCCTCGACATCGACCCAGTCCTTGTCGGAGATTTTCCCGGCGCGCCGCTCGTCCCAGAACTTCCAGGCATCCGAGCCGGAGCCCAGCGTCTTGCCCTTCCAGTTGCCGCGCAGCATCGGGCCGGCCGGCAGATAGATCGTCGGCAGGTTCATGCTGGTGGCGCCCAGCAAAAGGCCCGGCGTGGTCTTGTCGCAGCCGCCCATCAGCACGACGCCGTCAACGGGATGGCCGCGCAGCAATTCCTCGGCGTCCATTGCCAGCATGTTGCGATAGAGCATGGTGGTCGGCTTCAAAAACGATTCCGACAGCGACAGTGCCGGCAGTTCCATCGGAAAGCCGCCCGCCATCAGGATGCCGCGCTTGACGTCATCGACGCGGCTCTTGAAGTGCATGTGACACGGCTGCGCATCCGACCAAGTGTTGAGGATCGCAATGACGGGCCGGCCCTTCCACTCCTCCGGCGCATAGCCCATCTGCATCGCACGCGAGCGGTGGCCGAAGGCGCGGAGGTCGTCGGGCGCGAACCAGCGCGCGCTGCGGAGCTCAGTGGGGTTCTTCTTGGCTGTCATGACTGTGTGCCCCATTTCTGGACGGTGTTGCGCTCGATCGTGCGGAAGATCAGATTTTCCACGATCAGGCCAATCACGATCACGGTCAACAGGCCGGCGAACACGGCGGGAATGTCGAGGAGGTTGCGGTTCTCGAAGATGAACCAGCCGAGACCGCCCTGCCCCGACGAGACGCCGAACACGAGCTCGGCCGCGATCAGCGTGCGCCAGGCGAACGCCCAACCGATCTTCAATCCCGTGAGGATCGAGGCAAAGGCAGCGGGGATCAGGATGCGGAACACGTAAGGCAGACCGCGCAGGCCGTAATTGCGGCCGACCATGCGCAGCGTGTTCGACACGCTCTTGAAGCCGGAATGAGTGCTGAGCGCGACCGGCCACAGCACCGAATGGATCAGCACGAACACCAAGCTGCCATTGCCGAGGCCGAACCAGATCAGCGCCAGCGGCAGCAGCGCAATCGCCGGCAGCGGATTGAACATCGCGGTGATGGTTTCGAGAAAATCGGTGCCGATCCGGGTCGAGATCGCCAGGATGGTGAAGATGGCCGCCAGCGCGATGCCGGCGGCATAGCCCATGAACAACACTTTTAGCGACGCCCAGGCGCGCAACGGAATCGTGCCGTCGCGCACCTTGTCGAACATCGTCAGAATCGTGTCGTGGAAGGTCGGAAACAGCAGCGGATTGTCGAGCACGGTGCCGTAGATTTCCCAGGCGGCCGCGAGAAAGATGATGATCACGGCCTTGCGGACAAAGCCGTCGTTCCACAACAGCTCCAGCACGGTCAGCTTGCGTTCGACCTCGGCCGGCACCGCCGCCTTCAGGTCGGCAGCATCGCGCAACAGAATTCTCGCTTCACCCATCGCGCACTCCCTCTAGTGTGCCGTGATGGCGTCGGCGAACAGCAAATCGTGGATCTGCTTTTCCAGCCGCGCCGCGCTGCCGTCCTCGCCGGAGACCTTGTCGACATCGATCACCTCGGCCTTGACCCGGCCCGGATGCGGCGACAGTAGCAGGATGCGGTTGCCGATCTTGATCGCTTCGGCGATCGAATGGGTGACGAACAGCACCGTGAACTTCGTTTCCGACCAGAGCTGCAGCAATTCATCCTGGCAGGTGCGCCGGGTCAGCGCATCGAGCGCCGCGAACGGCTCGTCCATCAACAGAATGTCCGGCTCCATCGCCATGCCGCGCGCGATTGCAACGCGCTGCTTCATGCCGCCGGAGAGCGTATGCGGATAGGCGTCGACGACGCGGGTGAGGCTGACCTTCTCGATATAGGCCCGTGCCCGCGCCTCGGCGTCCTTGCGCGGCAGTTTTCGCGTCATCAGAAGCGGAAACATCACGTTCTCCAGCACCGTCTTCCACGGCAGAAGCTGGTCGAACTCCTGGAAGATCATCATCCGGTCGGCACCTGGCTCCGAGATTTCCCGGCCCGAAATCCGCATCTTGCCTTCACTCGGCTTCATGTAGCCGCCGACGGCTTTCAGCAGCGTCGACTTGCCGCAACCGGAGGGGCCGAGCAGCACGAAGCGATCGGAACGATCGACCGAGAAGCTGACCCGTTCGGTCGCGGTCACTACCGCGCTCGAGGTCTTGTAGCGCAGTGTTACGTCACTGACATCGAGAAGCGCGGTCATGTGGATCAATTGCCCTTCAGGTCGTGGGCGACTGGCAGATAGTAGTCCGTGAACGCCTTCGGCATGGTCTTCAGCGTACCGACCTTGTGCAGATGCGCGGCGAACTTCATGGTGCCCTGCGGCTGCAGGTTCCATTCCATCATGCCGGGCTCCTTGAGCCACGCCAGAAGATCCTCGACGCTGGTCTTGTCGCCGGTGACTTCCTTGTAGATCTCGACTGCAGCCTTGGTGTCGCTGCGGATCAAGTCATGCGCTTCCTTGGTGGCATCGCGCACCGCCTGCACGATCTTCGGATTGGCGTCGGCGAACTTGGTCGTGGTGAAGAACTGCGCCTGGCTGAGCGGCCCGCCCATCACGTCGGGCGAGAACAGCACCACATGCGCGCCGGGCACGTTCTTCATTTCGAGGAACGTGAACGGCGGAATTGAAAAGTGATTGCGCACCTCGTGCTGGGCATTGGTCATCGCGACATAGGCGTCGGGATGGCCGAGCTGCACGGTGTTGGCATCGAGCTTCGACCACTGGTCGGCGCCGAACGCCTCGCTGGCCGCGATCTGCAGCACGATGGCCTGGGTCGAGACCTTCACGGTCGGCACCGCGACCTTGTCGTTCGGGCCAAAATCCTTGATCGACTTGATATTCGGATCGCGGCTGATCAACGTCATCGGCTGCGCCGAGGTAGCGACGATGCCCTTGACGCCGCCGCGGGTACGATCCCACAGCAAGAGGAGATTGCCGGTCCCGGTGTTGAGGATGTCGACGCTGCCGGCGAGCAGCGCATCGGTCTGCGCGCCGCCGCCGCTCAAATTGACCCATTTGGTGGTGACGCCGGGGACGCCGAGAGAAGCCGCATGCTTCTCGATCAGCTTGTTCTTTTCCATGATGTGGGAGGGCATGTAGAAAATGCCCGGCTGCCGCGACAGCGTGACTTCCGATTTCTGCTGGGCCGAGGCCCCGGCGCCCGACAGCAGCAACATCGCAACGGCGCCCGCGCAGGCGCGCCACATTCCGTTTTTCATTGTGTATCTCCTCCCGGCGCCGCGTTGACGCCTTCGCGGAGATGCACTAATGTATTAGTGCATCTGAAGCAAGCCCTTTCCGAAAACGGCCGGTCGCCCGAATGGCTCCCCCGCAAATCGTCTCGCGCCGCGCTGCCCCGCGATCCGCCAGCCGGCTGGATCGCGACCGCCAGGCGGCGCCGCAGGTATTCGAGCGTCTCCGCGGCGTGATCATTTCGCTGGAGCTGCCGCCGGGGTCGCCGCTGTCGCGCGCCGCGCTCGCCGCCCAGTTTGGCGTCAGCTCGACGCCGATCCGCGATGCACTGATGCGGCTCGAGGAGGAAGGCCTCGTCGACGTTTTCCCGCAATACGCCACGGTGGTCAGCCGGGTCGATGTGCGGCTGGCGCAGCAGGCGCATTTCCTGCGCCAGGCGGTCGAGCTGGAGATCGTGCGTGGCCTCGCGCTGCAGCACGGTGAAGCCCTCATCGCCGAACTTCACGCCGCGATCGCCCGCCAGCAGCAATATGCGAAGGCCGGCGACTTCGAGAAGTTCATGGCTGCCGACAACGAGTTCCACAGCCAGCTCTATACCGCGGCCGACAAGCAGGACATCTGGTCGCTGGTGCGCAGCCGCAGCGGACATATCGACCGGCTGCGCCGGATGCATCTGCCCTCGCCCGGCAAGGCGCAGGACATCGTGCGGCATCACAGACTGATCGTGAAAGCGATCGATGCCGGCGAGCCCGATGAGGCGCAGAAACATCTGCGCACCCATCTGTCCGGCACGCTCAGCGAACTCGTCCGGATCCGCTCGCGCTATCCCGAATATCTCAGCAACTGATCCCCGCCGCGCAGCACGGGTGGGAATCACGCCCGCAGTCGCTCGCTCCCCGCTTTTGTCTGCCTAGCAACATGCGGATACAGCATATTTTACCTGCATTTTAACGGCCGGGCGCGGAACGTTCGCGGCTGTGAAGCAGTTGCGGCAACGTGCGGATTCGGCGACACTCGCAACCTGCCGTTGCCTGATTCAATCGGAGCCGGAGAACTTTTTACTTTGGCGAGAATATTGGTCGTGGATGACGATGCGGCGGTCCAGATGACCGTCCGCCTGCTGCTGGAGCGTGCCGGCCATAGTGTGGTCACCGCCGGCGACGGACGAAAGGGCTTGGCATTATGCCAGACCGGAGATTTCGACCTGCTGTTCCTCGACATCTTCATGCCGGGCATGGATGGATTTGAAACCATGCGGATGGTTCGCCAGCAGCAGCCACAGCTTCCAATCATCGTCATTTCCGGCCGACCGATTTCGGCCGAGGCGGATTCAGGTCCCGACTTCCTCACCATGGCGACCAAGCTCGGCGCCGTCTCCAGCCTGCAGAAGCCGTTCAGGCCTGCCGACCTCCTGGCCGCCGTCACCGGCTGCCTGGAAGCCGCGCAGCGCGGCGCGCGCCCTGCCGGCGGTGTTGCTTCCTCCCCGTAATGCGCCCTAGCATCCGATTCGCCCCGGCAGCCTGCCGGGCAGAGGCGGAGGGCGAGCGAATACCGACATGACGCTCACGACCAGGCTGGCCATCGCGATGATTGCACTGGTCGCGATCGCGGTTACCGCGGTCGGATGGCTGAGCTATCGCAGCCTGGAACAGGCGCTCCTGCAGCGCGCCCGCGACCGCATCGAGACCCATTCACGGCAGATCGCAACCGATCTCGAATATTATGCCGCCAGCGCGACAGGAGATGTCGCGGGCTTTCGCTCGGCGGTGGCCCTGCACGGACTGGTGCGCGCCCACAATGCCGGCGGCGCCGATCCGGTCGACGGTGTCTCCGAAAAGACCTGGCGTGACCGGATAGCGGCACGCTTCGCGGCCGAGCTCAACGCCAAGCCGACCTATTCGATGTTCCGGATTGTCGGCCTCGATGACGGCGGACGCGAGCTGGTTCGCGTCGATCGCAATGGTCCGAACGGCACGGTCAGGATCGTCCCGGAACAGGGCCTGCAGAAGCGAGGCGATCGCGGCTACTTCCAGGAAACCATGCGGCTCGGGCCCACGCAGCTCTACGTCTCGCCGCTCGATCTCGGCCGCTTCAACGGATTGATTGAGGAAGTGCACCGGCCGACGATACGCGTCGCGACACCGATCTTCGCGGGCGATGGCAAGCTGTTCGGCCTCTTCATGATCAATGTCGACATGCGGCGCGCCTTCGACCGCATCCGCTCGTCGGTATGGCCGGGCGAGACCATCTACGTCGTCAACCAGGCCGGTGACTATCTCATTCACCCGGACCGGTCCCGCGAATTCGGCGCGCTGCTCGGCAGGCCCAATGACTGGAAAGCCGACTTCCCGCATCTGGCGACGCTGGCTGGCGCCAACCAGGGCAGCGCCGATATCGTGACGGGCGAGGACGGCCGATCCAACGGGATCGCATTTGCTCCTGCGATTTTGGCCGGCTCCGAATGGGTTGGGGTGATCGAAACCGCCCCCAACGCCGTAATCATGGCGCCGGCCGCGAGCATCAGGAACACCTCGCTGCTGGTCGGGGGGATCGCGGTGCTATGCGCGGCTGTGCTGGCGCTCCTGATCGCGAGGTCGCTGACGCGGCCGATCGTGCAGTTGACCGAGGCGGTTCAGGGCGTGGCCGGCAAGGGAAAGGTCGCCATCCCCGTGAGTGCACGCGGCGAAACCGGCGTGCTGGCGCGCGCCTTCGCACAGGCGATCAAGGAGATCAACGCAAAGACCGCGGCGCTTCAGCAGGAGGTCCAGGAGCATCGCCGCACCGAAGCGGCGCGTGACCATCACGCCGAACGGGAGCGACTGTTCAGCGCGGCCGTCGAATCCTCCAACGACGCCATCATCACGACCTCGCTCGACGGCACGATCACCGGCTGGAACTCGGCCGCGGAGCGGCTGTACGGATACACGGCCGCGGAAGCGGCCGGCAAGAACATCACCCTCATCGTTCCGATGGATCGCCTGCCCGAGGTGCATGACACGCTGCGCCGGATCGGCTGGGGCGAACACATCGAGCAACACGAGACCGTCCGCCTGCGAAAGGATGGCAGCCGGATCGAGGTCTCGCTCAGCACCTCCCCGATCAAGGCGCCCTCGGGCGCGATCATCGGGATCTCGAAGGTCGCGCGGGACATCACCGAGGCCAACAAGACCAGGCAAGTGCTGCGGCAACAAACCGAGGAACTTCGGCGCATCTTCGAGACTTCGCAGGATCTGATCATGGTGATGGATTCCCGCGGTTATCTGGTTCAGATCAGCCCGAGCTGCGAGACCATATTGGGCTATCGGCCGGAGGAAATGATCGGCCGCAGCGGGGAGGACTTCATCCATCCCGGCCATCTTGCGAACTCGCGCGAGGAAATGCGCGCGGCCCGGCGCGGACTGCGCCCGAAGATCGCCGATACGCGCTGCATTCACAAGGACGGCCGCGAGGTGTGGCTGTCATGGCTTGGAACGTGGTCCGAGCCGGTCAAGCGCTTCTTCTTCGTCGGCCGTGACATGACCGAGAGCCGGCTGGCGCAGGAGACGCTGCGTGAAAGCGAACGGCTCGCGCGCGGTATCATCGACACCGCGCTCGACGCGTTCGTTCAGATCGACGAGAAGGGCCTGATACGAGACTGGAACGCCCAGGCGGAAAACATCTTCGGCTGGCCGCGCGAGGAAGCGCTCGGCAGGAACGTGTTCGATCTGATGGGCCGGCGGGACGGCGAAGGGCCCTTGAAAAAGGCCCTGCAAACCTTCCTGCAGTCCGGCAACGAGGTGGTGCGCCAACCCCGCCGCGAACTCCGGATCAGGCGGCGCGACGGCAAGGAGATCACGGCGGAGCTGAGCATCGCCGCGCTACGGACGCGCGGCGGCTTCCTGTTCAACGCCTTCGTCCGCGATCTCACCGACAGGATCGCCGCCGAAGACAGAATCCGCCAGGCCGAGAAGATGGAGGCGATGGGACAGCTCACCGGCGGCATTGCGCACGACTTCAACAACATCCTGACTGTCATCACCGGAACGATCGAGATCCTCGCCGATGCCGTCAAGGGCGAGGCGCAACTCGCCGCCATCACGCGCATGATCGACGAGGCGGCCTCGCGCGGCGCTGACCTTACCCAGCATTTGCTCGCCTTCGCGCGCAAGCAGCCGCTGGAGCCGAAGGTGACCGACGTCAACACGCTGATCATCGACACCGCAAAACTGCTGCAGCGAACGCTCGGTGAGCATGTCGAGATCGAATCCGTGTTTGGCGAGGAGACCTGTCCGGCGATCGTCGATCCCAACCAGCTCGCCACCGCCATCCTCAACCTGGCCCTCAATGCCCGCGACGCGATGCCTGACGGAGGCAAGCTGATCATCGAAACCGGCTTTGTCGTGCTCGACGACAATTATGCGAAGATGCACAGCGACGTCCGGCCGGGCCGCTACGCGATGATCGCGGTGAGCGATACCGGAACCGGCATCCCGGCCGCGATCCTCGACAAGGTGTTCAACCCGTTCTTCACCTCGAAGGGTCCCGGCAGGGGCACCGGCCTCGGACTCAGCATGGTGTACGGCTTCATCAAGCAATCGGCCGGACACGTCATGATCTACAGCGAGGAAGGCCACGGCACCACGATCAAGATGTATCTGCCGCCGGCCACCGGCGCATTGCCCGCGGCGGAGCCCACGCCGGCGCCGGCCGTCGAGGGCGGCCACGAGCGGATCCTGGTCGTGGAGGACGACAAGCTGGTGCGCGACTATGTGCTGGCGCAACTGCATTCGCTCGGCTACGTGACGCTGGATGCGGCGAATGCGACGGAAGCCCTCGCGCTGGTCCAGGCCGGCCACGCCTTCGACCTCCTGTTCACCGACGTGATCATGCCGGGCATGAACGGGCGCCAGCTTGCCGACGAGATAGCGAAAGTCAGGCCGGGGCTGAAGGTGCTGTTCACCTCAGGCTACACCGAGAACGCCATCATTCATCACGGCCGGCTCGACGAAGGAGTCCTGCTGCTGGCCAAGCCGTATCGGAAATCGGATATGGCGATCATGATTCGCAAGGCGCTCGCCGGATGACGGCGCATTGCCCGGCGCAGGCGCGCGTCGGATCCGGCGACGATCGGAGCGCAGCTGCGTTCAGATCTGGCCCTGACGCTGGGTGGTCATCACGATTCGAACCAGGTCGGCGGCATTCCGCGCGCCCAGCTTCTTCATGATGTTGGCGCGATGATCCTCGATCGTGCGCGGGCTGATCCCGAGATGCCGCCCGGCTTCCTTGTTGGAAGCCCCGGCGGTGAATTGCTCCAGCACCTCGCGTTCGCGCCGCGTGAGCGGCTCGCGTCCCGGAAAGTGCAGGGTCGCGATGCGCGACGGCGCGTTTTGCGCCTGCCGGCGGGCATAGGCCTCGATCGCTTCTTCGAGCCTTGCCACGATTTCGCTGCCGCGGAACGGCTTTTCGATGAAGTCCAGCGCGCCATTCTTGATGGCACTGACCGCCATGGCGATGTCGCCCTGCCCCGAGATCATGAAGATCGGCGCAGGATAGTCCTCGCCTTGAAGTTCCCTCAGAATATCGAGACCGGACTTACCGGGAATATGCACATCGAGCAGGATGCAGGCTGGCGTCCGCGTTCGTGCTATCGCCAGCAAAGCGGCGCCATCGGCGAAACAGATGACCTGATAGCCAGCTGCCGATAGGACCATCGAAAGCGTGTCGCGAACGGCAGGGTCGTCATCGACTACGAAAATCTCCCCGCGGGAGGCTTTTTCAGCCATGTTCCATCGTCCATGCGTGGTTGGATGTGACGCACACTCGGATAACGGTATTCAACGCCATACCGAACCGTATTTGTACGGGACCACGGCTTAACGCACAAGTAGCAACGCACACCTAAAAAAGTGATTGAGGAGTGCACTCATGCAGCATGTAGCGGCCGGCCTCGCACAGGCGCCCGACCAGAATGACGCCGATCGCGCCGTGGTTTCGGACCTCGTCAGCATGATCGAGCACGTCCAGAGCAGCCTGCGGCTGATCGAACAGACGATCGCGGGCGAAATGTCCATCGGCGGTCCCGAGAGTTCCACCAATGTCATCGTGCTCGATGACGTGTCGCCTCGTTACATGAAAGCGGCCGCGGCGGTGCAGGCCTGCGACGTCAACCTTGGCATTGCTCTGCGCGCCCTGCTGGATGCCGAGGGTAGCGATCGATCCGCCACGGATCGGCCGGCGCTTCCGGTCATCGGGGCATAAGGCCGACCCGGCGCCGACCCGCTGTAGAGCACATGTCCCTCCGCCGCAAATTTTCCTTCGGACTTTCTCGCGTCGTTAACTACCTGGTGCAATCGCCGCCTGGCATCCGGCATGCGGCCGGCGCACCACCGGACGCGGATGCCGCCACCATGGCAATCGGTCTGCGCTGCGCCGGAATTTTTGGACCGCCGGCGCGGCCGGTCTCAATGCATCGCCTCTTCGGCCTTTGACGAGGCGCCTGACTTCTTCTTGCCATGCTTGCCTCTGAGGAAGCGAATGTCCATCTCGGTGCCGTTGACGCGAACAAGTTCGCAGCGGCGATACGCAAGGCCGGTCGACGACAGCAGCAGGAAGAACTCCTTGAGATTGAGGCCTTGAATGGATCCTTCCACGGTCAGCGTGGCGTCGGTGTCCGAGATGGCGTTGAGCTGGCAGTCTCTCCGCCAGGTGCCGTCGATCGCCATCAGGCAGACATCATAGCCCCGGCTGAACGTTACCCGCTCCGCGCCCTTGCTCTCGTCCGTCATTGCTCACCGTCCTGCCATCGCTGCGATCCTTGGCATCGCCGCGCCCGCTCCTGACGTCGCACGCGCGCCGCTCGGCCGATAGAGGCCGCGCTTGTCCGGGAACGGCTTGAAGACGTCAGTCAGGCCGACCACGGTTTCAGCCGCACCGAGCACCAGGAACCCGTCGCCTTCCATCGCCTTGGCGAGACGGCCGAAGATGCTGACCTTGGTGTCCTGATCGAAATAGATCAGCACGTTCCGGCAGAAGATGACGTCGAACGTGCCGAGCAGGGAGAAATCGTGCAGCAGATTCAGCTGCCGGTGCTGCACCATGGCCCGCAGTTCCGGGTTGATCTGCCACAATTCGCCGTTCTGCTTGAAATATTTGACAAGCAGTTGAATCGGAAGGCCGCGCTGGACCTCGAACTGGCTGTAGACGCCCGACTTCGACTTCTCGAGCACTTCGGTCGACAGATCGGTCGCGATGATCTCGACGCGCCATCCGGCGAGGGCCGCGCCCATCTCCTTGAGCGTCATGGCAAGCGAATACGGCTCCTGCCCGGTCGAACCGGCGGCGCACCATATCCGGATGCTCTTACGCGCAGCGCGCGCCTTCAACATCTCCGGCATGATCGTGTCGCGGAAATGCTCGAACGGCACCTTGTCGCGAAAGAAGAAAGTCTCGTTGGTGGTCATGGCTTCGACCACCTGAGCGATGATCGATGACGACCCGCCTTTCATCTTCTGCACGAGTTCGGCGATGCCCGGCAGGCCGCACTTGCGTGACAGCGGAAGCAGGCGGCTTTCGATCAGGTACTGCTTGTCTGCAGACAGGTCGAGACCGGAATGATCCTTCAGGATCTTACGCAGATACTCATAGTCTGGCGGAGTCACGGGAGCCTCTCGGTGGTAAGCAGAAAAAGTTTCAAATGAGGCTCGGTTCGACGAGCTCAATCAAGCCGACTTCCTGGAATTTCGCCGCGATGATGTCCTTGTCGAACGGCTTCATGATGTATTCGTTGGCGCCGCCACTGATTGCTTGCTTGATATGATCGATGCCATTTTCGGTGGTGCAGAACACCACCTTGGGCTCATCGCCGCCCGGCATACGGCGCAGATGACACAGGAAGTGGTAGCCGTCCATCACCGGCATGTTCCAGTCGAGAAGAATTGCCTCAGGCATCGCGCGCTTGCAAACGACCAGCGCGTCCACACCGTCCTCGGCTTCGACGACTTCAAAACCGAGGCTTTCCAGGATGCGGCGCGCCATTTTGCGAACGATGCTGGAGTCTTCGACAATGAGACACGTTTTCTTCATATCCGGAATCCTTTTCCTGCGAGCGGTGGAGGCCGACGGCGCTAGGCTGCGAGCGCGGTTTTCGGCGCCAGTTCGAGAACACGATCGACATCGAGCACGACCATCAGCTGACCGTCGAGGCGGTGCACGCCGCCGGCGAACTTGGCCATGCGCGGGTCGAGGTTGACGGGGTTTTCCTCGCAGCTCGCTTCGGACAGCCGCAGCACCTCGCCGATCTGGTCGATCAAGAGCCCGTAGGATTCGCCGCGCAGGTCGACGCCGACCGCCATCGGCGGCTTGCCGTCGTCGTCCCTAGGCAGGCCAAGCCGGGCCCGCATGTCGACCACGGTGACGATGCGGCCGCGCAGGTTGAGCACGCCGGCGATCTCGCTCGATGCCAGCGGCACCCGCGTCAGCCGCTCCGGCATGAACACGTCCTGCACCCGTGAAATCGGCAGGCCGAACAATTGCCCACCGATCACGGCGGTGACGTATTCGACCATGTTGCCCTCAATGGTCTCGGTCTTGGTCTTGGGTGTCATGACTATTTATGCTCTTTCGTTTTGAACATGATTTTTCGGAAGACCGGTTTTGCTTTTCTAGATCATGCTCTAGGCCGTCCGGCTGAACTTGTTCATGCCGCCTTCCGCGTCTCGGCGGTCTGTTCCTTCAGCGCTGCGATCAGGCCGGGGCGGTCGAACTTGGCGACATAGTCGTGGAAGCCGGCCTGCCGGCCGCGCTCGATCGCCGCCGGCGACACCAGCGAGGACAAAGCGATGATCGGCATCTGGCTCAGATTGTTGTCGGCGCGGATCGTCTCGGCGAACTCGAAGCCGTTCATGTCCGGCATCTCGATGTCGGTCAGCACCACGTCGAAGCTCTGGTTCGAGCGCAGCGCGGCGAGGCCCTCCTGCGCGTTGACGGCGACCCGCACCTTGTAGCCGGCGGCTTTCAGCACCGGCGCCAGCATGTTGCGGAAGAAGGCACTGTCGTCGACCAAGAGCACCGATTGCGCGGTCGAGGACGCCCGCATCTCCTTGCGCGAGAACCAGTCGGCAAACGCCATCGGCAGGAAGTGGCCGACGTCGATCACCTCGGTGGCCTGGCCCTTGATCACGGCCGAGCCCAGAATGCCGTCGGCCTGGCCGGCGACCTCGATGTGCAGCCGCTCCTCGACGATGTCGATGATCTCGTCGACCACCAGCCCCATCGAGCGGCCGTCGTCGGCGAACACCAGGATCGGCTGCGAGCCCTGGGTCTGAACGCTGACCCCGTTCATCTGCACCAGCGGCATCAGCTGGTCGCGGTACTGCACCATGTAGCGGCCGTTGGAGAGCTCGATCTTGTCGGTCGCAATCTCTTCCAGGCGGGTGACGAGGCCGAGCGGCACTGCCTTGGGCTGGTTCGAGCCGGCGCGGAACACGAGCAGCGAGGTGAGCTGCTCGCCGCCGATTGCGTGCGCGGCGGAGGCTTCATCGGCCATCTCATGGGCCGAGGCCCCGGAGGCGCCGAGCGCTTTGGCAATGCCGTTGGGGTCGATGATCATGATCACCGCGCCATCGCCCAAAATGGTGTTGCCGGAGAACATGTCGATGTGCCGCAGTTTGGTCGACATCGGCTTGACGACGATTTCTTCGGTGTGGAACACGCCGTCGACGACGATGCCGAAGGTCTGGCTGCCGACTTGCGTGACCACGATGAAGCCGTTCTCGGGATCGGACGAGGAGCCGTCGTCGATCTTCAAGAGCTTCTTCAGGTGCATCAGCGGCAGCAGCTTGTTGCGCAGCCTTAAGACCGCGGTGTCCTTGATGCGCTCGATGCGGTGCTCGGAGTTGGCGCGGGCGCGGACCAGCTCGACCACGGACAATTGCGGAATCGCAAAGCGGTCGCCGCCGGCCTCCACGATCAGGGCCGAGACGATCGCGAGCGTCAGCGGGATCTTGATGGTGACCGAAGAGCCCTCGCCGGCGACGCTCTTGATGTCGATGGTGCCGCCGATCTGGTCGATATTGGTGCGCACCACGTCCATGCCGACGCCGCGGCCGGACACCGAGGTGACGGTCGCCGCGGTCGAGAAGCCCGGCGCGAAGATGAACTTGTGGATCTGGGCCTCGGTCATCTTCTCCAGCTCGGCCTCGGTGACGAGACCGTTCTGCAGCGCCTTGGCCTTGATCCGCTCGGTGTTGAGCCCGCGGCCATTGTCGGCGATGCAGATGATGATGTGGCCGCCCTCATGATAGGCGGACAGCCGGATGGTGCCCTGCTCGCCCTTGCCGGCAGCGAGCCGCTCAGCCGGGGTCTCCAGGCCGTGGTCGGCGGAGTTGCGCACCATGTGCGTCAAGGGATCCTTGATCAGATCGAGCACCTGGCGGTCGAGCTCGGTGTCGGCGCCGTGCATCTCCAATTCGATCTGCTTGCCGAGTTCGCCGGAGAGGTCGCGGACGATGCGCGGCAGCTTCTGCCAGGCATTGCCGATCGGCTGCATGCGCGTCTTCATGACGCCTTCCTGCAGCTCGGCGGTGACGTTGGAGAGCCGCTGCAGCGGCACCTTGAACTCGGTGTCCTCGTTGCGGCGGGAGATTTCCAGCAGCTGGTTGCGGGTCAACACCAGCTCGGAGACCATCGTCATCAAATGTTCGAGGGTGTCGACATTGACGCGGATCGACTGGTTGGCGATCTTGTCGGCGACCTCGCCGTCGGCTTCCACCGCCGTGGCGCGCTTGGCGGGTTTGGCCTTTTCCTTCGTTTCCTTGGCGGCTTCCGGCGCGGCCTTGGCGACCGGCGCTGGGGCCGGCGCAGGTGCGACTTCGGTCTCGGTCTCGCGGAAGGCGCGTTCGAGATCGTCGAGCGAGACTTCGCCTGGACGCAAGGGACGCTCCAGCACCTGCTCGACCAGCGTGCCCTTGGTCATGGTGGGCGCAACCGGCGGGGCTTCAACCACCGGGACGGGCGCGGGCGGCGGCACCGCGTGCGCCTCGGCGGCGTGGCCGCCCTCAGCCATCGCATGCAATTGCTCGATCAGGTCTTCGTCGGTGCCTTCGGGCTCGGCCTCGGTGGCTTCCAGGCCGGCGAGGATTTCCTTGATGCGGTCGATGCTCGACAGGATCAGCGTCACGGCCTCGGCCTTGACCGGCATGCCGTCGCGGAATTTGCCCATCAAGGTCTCGCCGGCATGGGCCAGCGCTTCCAGCCGCGGCAGCCCCAAAAAGCCGCAGGTGCCCTTGATGGTGTGGACCAGGCGGAAGATGTTATCCAGAATCTTCGCGTCGCTCGGATCCTGCTCGAACCGGACCAACTGATTATCGACCGTATCCAGGCTCTCGCTGGTCTCCGTCAGGAACTCCCGCAACAGATCGTCCATATGAGTACGCCTTCTGAAATTCAGACACCGGTCTTGTGTAGAAATAACCACTCGGATTTCACGGCAGCGTTAATTTCGCCGTCCGTGCTAATACGGATATGGTGAATAATTTCGTGCGTCGCCGCTCGAGCGATGCGATCGCGCGATCAGAAAACGATCGGCGGATTTTGAGAAAAGCTTTTTGAAAATAGCCTTGACGGCATAAAGCGGGCGTCATGCACGACGCCTCAAGGAGCGTGGGCCAGGTCGTGCCTTCAGGCGACGAGCAGCTCGTCTTCGCGCTTCACCAGCTTCCTGATTTCCTTGAGCGCCTTGTAGAGCGCGCCGGCGGCAACATGAGCGTTGGCGGCATCGATCGTGAGGCGGGCGCCCGGATTGGCCTCGCGCAATTCGCGCAGGAAGCCCTGATAGGCCGTCCGGTAACGCGGGATGTCGTTCTTCAGATACATCGTCTGGACGCAGAGATAGAGCCGCTTGGCTGGCGTATTGGCTGTCTCGGCGTTAATGGTATCCCGCTCGCGCAGGATCGGCGCCTCGCCGTCGATCAGAAACGACGTGCGGGTGCCGGAATTAACGAGAACGGTTTCCCCAATCACGATCCGTTCAAATGGCTTCAGTTCAACACGTAGCGGCACAATCGTCCCCCGTTCGAAGACGCGCGCGAGCGCGGCGGCTCACGTCGTTTACGAAACATCGTTCGTGCAAAGGCATGGCGGAACTGCCGCCAGATAATATTCAAGGAATTTGGATCGATGGTGGCGGCGGAGTTTCCTCCGCCGCCTTGATCGTTGAAATTGCCGTCGCGCTTAGCGGAGCAGCTGCAGCACGCTCTGCTGGCTCTGGTTGGCCAGCGCCAGCGCGGACACCGCGATCGACTGGCGGGTCGACAGCGCCTGGCTGTTCGCCGCTTCCTCGTTGGTGTCGGCCAGCGTCAGGTTCGACGAGCCGGTCTGCAGCACGTTGATCAGGTTCTTCGAGAAGTCCTGACGGATCTGCACGATCGAGAGGTTCGAACCGAAGGCCGAAGCTTGCGCGCGCAGCGTGGACGACGCGCCGTTCAGCGCCGTCACGATGTCGTTGATCGCAGCGTTGTCCTTGAAGGCGCCCGTGCTCAGGACGTCGAGGCCGAGGCCGGCCGGGTTGAAGTTCACGCCCTGGATGCTCAGCGTGGACTTGCCGGTTTCGTTGAACGTCAGCTTCAGCGTGTCACCGCCGAGCAGGTTGATGCCGTTGTAGGACGAGTCCTGCGCGGTGGTGGTGATCTGATTGATGATGTTGTTGTACTGGATGACCAGATTATCACGGGCCAGCTTGGCATCTGCGTCAACAACCGGAGCCGGCGCCGTGGTGCCGGCAGCGAACGCCTGGCTGGCGCCAACCGCGGAACCGGTAATCGCACCGATCGTGGCCGAAGCGGCTTCGTTCGTCGTGGTGATCGTCAGCTTGCCGGACACGAACGTGGCCTGCAGGTTGTTGGCGGCAAGGGCCTCGTTCAACTGGTTGAGGTTGGAGATGCGGCCCGCACCCGCGCCGAACACGATGTCGGTGGCAGTGCCGCCGCCAGTCGCCGCGATCTTGAGGGTCTTGCCTTCCAGCACGCCCGGGACTTCCGTGCGAGCCTGGGTCACGCCGCCTGCCAGACCGAGCGCGGTGAGTGCCGCAGTGTTGCTGCTGGTCAGCGTCAGGTCACTCAGCGTGCCGGTGTTCAGCGTGATCTTGCCACCGCTGATCGTCGAGGCCGTCGACGAGCCGGTCAGACCGTCGATCTTCGCCAGCAGGCCGGTGACGTCGCTGTCGATCTTGATTTCGTTCGGATCGTTGCCGGTCGCGGTCGCGGCCACGAAGGTCAGCGTCTTGCCGTTGACGGTGAGGGTGTCACCCACCGCGAAGGCATTCGACAGCGAAGGAGCTGTGCCGTCGCCGACGCTCAGCTTGGTGGTGCCGGCCAGGGCACCGGCAGTCACGGCGCCGCCGCCACGAGTGGCGGTGGCTTGGCCGGCGCCGCCGATGCCGAGCTTGGCGAGCACGCCCGTGGAGCCGGTCACGACGAGATCGGCGGCCGTACCGGAATGCAGGGTGATGACGCCGCCCGTTGCCGTCGAGGTGGCGGCTGTGTTGCCCGACAGGGTGTCGATCGCCGCGACCAAACCGCTCAGCGAAGTATCGATACCCAGCGTATAGGCATTACCTGTGCCGACGAGACCATTCGCGCCGGCCTGGAACGTGATCGTCTTGCCGTTCACAGTCAGCGTGTCGTTGGCAGCGATCGCAGTGGTAAGGGAGAGGTTCGACAGCAGCGACGCAGGGGTTGCGTTGCCAGCCGGGGTGGCCTGCGTGAGCTGGGTGCCTGCGGTCGCCGGCGTGTCGGTATACGCGGCGCGCTGCGGACCTGCAGTACCGGTGAATGCGGCGTTGGTCGGGGCCTGATCGGCGACGAGATTGTCGGCCGTTGCGCCGTCGATCACGACGGAGGTGAACGAGGACTTGGTCGAGTAACCGACCGTCGTCTGCAGCGCCTGATTGGCGACCGACTTGGCGGAGTCAACGAGCTTCTGCAGCGAGGTGATGCCGGTGTTGGCGGCCTGCAGGACCTGCACGCCGTTGCCGATGCCGTCGAGGAGATTGTTGATATCGCCGGCGCGCGCATCGAGCGACGACGCCGTGAAGTAGTTGGTGGGGTTATCGAGGGCCGTGTTGACCTTCTTGCCGGTGGCAAGGCGATTCTGTGTGGTGGCGAGCAGATCGGCGGTCGACTGCAGCGAGAGGAGGTTCTGGCGAACCGAAGCCGAAAGAACAATACCGGACATAACTCATACCCTTCTGGATGAACACAATTGACGCAACGCCACAAAGTTCTTTGGGCGATGCTGCCACACTGGTCCTGCACCGCTACCTGCTGGTTAACGGGGCGATCCGCAAACGTACGAAAGACGCCGAAAAGCCGCGCTAATCCAATTTATGGTAAATAGAGTGTTACCGAGGACGCAGACGCCAATCGCGCCGCCGCACGCGACGGACGCCGAATGACCGGTCGATAATAATGATCAGTCCATAATAATGGCTGCGTATCGCGCCGCCGAACGATCGATCGCCGGACGATGGCAGCAGGCGATATCGCGGGCCGCTAGTTCGACTGGACCGCGCCACGGAGGCGAGAGCGGGCTTCGGCAAGACACTCGTTGACGACGGCGAGCAGCGCCCCCGGCGTGAACGGTTTGCGCAGGCAACGCGCGGCACCGAGCTCGAGCGCCATGCGCAGAAAATCCGGCGCCGGCGAATCGAGGTTGGCGAAGGCGTATCCTGACATCGCCACCAGCGGAATGGCCGGTGCGCGCTCGTGGAATATCCTGATCGATTCGAAGCCGCGCATATGCGGCATGAAGATATCGACCAGCATCAGGTCGAAGCAGGAGTCCTCCAATGCCCGAAGCCCGGCTTCGCCGCCGTCGGCTATCGTGACCTCAAAACCGTGGCGATCGAGATAGACCTCAATGGCCGTGCAGACCATGGGATCGTCATCGACGACGAGAACGCGTGTCATGTCAGCCCTCGGGAAGCAGATAATGCGCTTTCAATCCAATCGTCATCACTCACAATGGTCATGGGGCCGCCCGAATTTTCTGATCGGCGCGAAATGCCCGGCAACTTCCGCCGTCTCATCGGGATCGACGAACACAACGCAGAACGCGCCGAGGCTTCTCCTGGCAGTTCAGCCCGTATTTGCCCTCTCCCGCAAAATATCCGGCGGCGTGCTCCCAGCGGCCGCGAGCGTTACCGCATGTCTTCGCTTCTGTTCCGCCTCCGACAGGCATTCGTCGATCACCCAATGGCAACGCGGGTGTGCGGGTCGTCGTCGACCACCAAAATGCGACGCCTACCTCCCTCCCTCGCGCCGAACACTCCCATGCACCGGAAGCCGCGCCCCCGAGAAGGAACAGTCTTCCATCCGTTCGCGCGGCAGTTTTGCCTTGCGAATCAGTGCACTACGGCATTTCCGCCGCAAATGGCGCGATCTGTCTGCCCTCCACAGTGTATAAGGCGGGTTCCACAACCCGGCCAAGGCGAACAGGCATTTGCACCTGGCTCACGCGAACGAATGCTGTGCCAATCATTGATGCAGCGGTTCGAACGCGCGCCGTCGGGAAGAATGGAGTTGCGTCTCCAATCGATGCGAGCAGATCCGCCGGCGCCGGCCGCGTGCAACCAATTGATCTGGCCATCACGTCATCGATGATCAACTTTCAGGTACGCCAACGCGAGACCGTAATGGGCAGCTGACCAATGCATAGCAATTGCCTGCACGGCGACCACCGACGTCGCGGAGTTGTATCGCACCTGTGCGCATGGCTCTGCAATGCGCGGCTTCCAGCCCGGGCAATCCTCGGATAGCCGGGCCTGCGGCGCCGCGCGGTCTCGTTTCGCGAAAGCCCGGAGGAACATTGGCTTATGCGTCCATTTGCCAATTTTTCTTGCCAATAAAATATGCAAGGATCATCCTGCATTTCGGATTGTACGCGTCAGGCGCCACACGCTAGAGACCGGCTTAGCCCGTAAGGCAGGAGGCTGCTTTGGATTCAGCCCCTCGTTCTCCGAATGGATTTTTGTCCTCGCTGTCCGCGGACGACTTCGAACTGATTCGTCCGCATCTGCGCCTCGCCGATCTCGGCCAGGAAATGGTGCTGGTCGAAGTCGACGAAGCGCTCAAGCGTGCCTATCTCCCGCACAAGGGCGTCATCTCGCTGGTCGTCAAGCTCGCGCGCGGCGAGCACGTCCAGATCGCAATGATCGGCCGCGACAGCATCTTCGGTGCATTTGCCTCGCTCGGCGACGCGGTCGCGCTCAACACCGCCGTGGTGCTGGTGCCGGGCGTCGCTTCGACGATCGATCTCGACCAGCTTCGCAACGCCGCGGACCAGAGCGCGACGTTGCGCACCATGCTGGTGCGGCACGGCCTCGCCGTCTATGCCCAGATCCAGCAGACCGCCGGCTGCAACGCCTCGCACACGGTGGAATCCCGGCTGGCGCGATGCCTGCTGCATACACGCGATCTTTCCGGCAGCGACAAGATCGTTCTGACCCAGGAAGCGATGGCCCAGATGATCGGCGCGCGCCGCAACAGCGTTTCGCTGGTGGCCAACACGCTGCAACAGGCGAACTTCATCCACTACAGCCGCGGGCACATCGAAATCACCAACGTGGACGGACTAATCAAGACGTCCTGCGAGTGCTATGCGACGGTCAAGGCGCAGTACACCAGACTGCTGCATCCGCGCATCCACTTCGCGGCCGCCTGACGCTCACTGCAACAGATGCGAAGGCCCGATCTGTGATACGCATCGCGCGATCATTGCGCGCGAGGATTGCGCCTCGCCCGCACCCGCCACCGTAATACTACGGCCAAACGCAGATTCGGCCGATCGCGAATTAACGCGCTGTTCAACGAGCCCTGATAGTTGTCGGCGGTGCTGACCGGTGCGGGTTCGAGAAGAAGCGATCGAGACTCTTTCGCGCGCATTCACCCGAGTTCGGCCATTTTGCAGTTCGCGCGGAGTAATAACATGGCTTTTGACCTGTCGATGCCGATCCTGGTGGTCGATGACTACAGCACCATGATCCGCATCATCCGCAACCTGCTCAAGCAGCTTGGCTTCGAGAACGTCGATGAAGCCAGCGACGGGTCGGCCGCGCTCGCCAAGTTGCAGACCAAGCGATACGGCCTCGTGATTTCCGACTGGAACATGGAGCCGATGACCGGCTACGACCTGCTCAAGGAAGTTCGCGCCAGCCCTGAATTCTCCAAGACGCCTTTCATCATGATCACGGCTGAATCCAAGACTGAAAACGTGATCGCCGCGAAGAAGGCCGGCGTCAACAACTACATCGTCAAGCCGTTCAACGCCGCCACGCTGAAGACGAAAATGGAAGCGGTGTTTCCCGACGCTGTCGGATAGCAGCGCAGGGCGCCTTCGCCTTCGAGACCGCCCATCCATTCCCGCTCGTCAGCGTCGGTGCGGCGAACCGCGCGGGAGTTCTCCTCCTCGATCAGACGTTTCGCGCCGCATTGCAGATGCGGCTTAGCCGTACTTCTACGGTTTGCGATTTTCACTTCCGGATAACGTTGACTGACGATAGTTGCGTCGACCAAGGGAGTGCCCTCATGTTCACGTTTGAAACGAGCGATCCGAAAGAAGTGCGGCGTTTTCGTATCGCCCAGTTCAATGGCAGGACCGCAACCGCGCGTTCGGCGGAATCGACCGTCACCGGTCATGTGCGATCGATCGTGGAAAACAAATCGAGCATTCCGGCCGCGTGGACCATCACGATCATTCCGGAAGAGCCGAAGCCGGCGCCTGCGATGCGTCCGCCGTCGCGCGCGCGCTCCTTCATGGAAGATTTCTGCTGAACCTCAGCGCGGGGCGAACGCGAAGGCGCGTTTGCTCGCGCCGGGCACGCCGAAGGCGTCATGACGCGCGGCCGCGCCATTGCATCGCCGGTATTGCTTGGGAAGAAATCAGGCAGGCTGCAGCAGCGCCTTGCGGACCAGATCGGCGGTGTTGCGCGCGCCGAGCTTGCGCATAGCCTCGGCGCGGTGGCTCTCGAAGGTCCTCGGGCTGATATTCATCCGCAAGGCACCCTGCTTGTTGGAGCACCCCTCGCTGATCAGGCTCAGCACCTCGCGCTCGCGCTTGGTGAGCGGCTTCTGGCCGGACTCCGGGTTAAGCGTCAGGCTGGATCTGCGGGCGCCGTCCGCGGCGCGGCCGGCCTGACCGTCGCCCGCCTGCCTGCAAACCGCTTCCGACACGGACGACGGATGACGGTCCGACATCTGCTTCACCAACGCGCAGACCCGTTCGGTTTGCTGAAGCGCGTTCTCGACCACCTGCTGCAGATAGAGCCGGTTGCCTGGCGCCTGCGCAAACTGATGGCTGTGCTGCTTGATCTCGTTCATGTAGAGCAGGAGCGCCGTCAGCGGGCCGTTCAACTGCCGTGCGATCACAGCACTCGCCTCTTCCGCGGCACGCGACCGCGCCACAGAGAGTTGGACGATCTCCGGATTCTCTTCGAAAGGCGTGATGCTTTCCATCCACTTCGTGAAGTGCGAATCAGCGGCTCTTTGATCTTGTCCTGACATATAACGATTTTATCGGCTGCAACCTGTTTTATGGTTAATTTCACAACCAGTAGGAATACGGAGAAGCTGCGCCGTCTGCTACGCCAGCCGACAGAAGATGGCCGAAAAACGATCGATATCAATTGATAATCGGCCGGTTTTCATCGAAGCGCAGGGAGCAAAAGGTAAATACTGTAGTTCAATACCACCGTACTTTCACGGTAGTTCCATTTAGTTTGTTAATGAGTCTCAACCGAGCCGCGTCTGCTTTTCCACCATCTTCCCCGCCATCCCGGCGCCTTCGTCGGATAGCGCCGCGGCCCCTTCGAAATCGGCGCCAGCGCCAGTCCGCCGACAAGAGTCGGCTGCCGCGGGTATGACCGGCCTCACAACCGGTCGGCGAAGGCGCGCGGCGTCACGTCACGCCGGCGATTCCGATTTACAGGGCCGGCCCGCCCCGCAATGATCGGGGCGCAAATCATCCCGCAACGAATCCAAAAAGGAGACGGCGATGTCGCAGGCAAAGGGATCATGGATGACGATGGCCGTGCTGGCCGGCGTGCTGGCATTCGGCGCTGGCGCGGCCGCGCAAACCGCACCGACGCCGGCGGAGAACGCGCCGCCGACGGCCGACAACGCGGTGATGCTGACGGTGTTCCTGAAGCACGACCAGTCGCGCCCCCTTAGCGAACTCAATGCGCAGCTGCAGCGCCAAGGTTACTATAAGGCGTTTCCGCCGGATGGCGTCGAAGTCGTCAGCTGGTACGTGATGATGGGAATAGGACAAGTGGTGACGCTGCGCCTGCCGGCGTCGCGGCTGCGCGAGGTCAACCGCATCCTCGAGAACACCGCCTGGGGCAGCTATCGCACCGAGTTCTATCCGACCTATGATTACAAGGCGATCGGCGTCGCCGCGCATGAGAAGGCGCAGCAGCAGTAGGCGTCAGGCCGCAAACAGCGCCTTTCGCGCGCCCACCCGCGCGATGGATTGCTCGATCGCGGATGCGGACAGGATTCCATCGCGCAGGTTTTCCATGATGTATTCGGCCGTCCCGGCCATCTCGTGTTCCTGATCGAGCAGGTTGTTGCCGATGCACAGCATGTCGATGCCCGCCTGCAGCGATTGCAGGCACGCTTCCCTCGTGCCGAGCGCCTTCTGCAGGCCCTGCATCTGCATATCGTCGGTGATCAGCAGCGTATCCGGAAGGCGCCGGCGCAAACGGCCGAGCCCGGCCGCGGACAGCGTCATCGGGCGTTCGTCCCATTGCCTGACGATGGCGTGGCTCACCAGCACCGCATCGCCGAACAGCCTTGGCGCGAGCGAGTAGAACAGTTCCTCCTGTTGGCCCCGCAGCGCACCGGAGATGTCCATGAATTCCTGATGCGAATCGACGATGGCACCGCCGATGCCCGGAAAGTGCTTCAGGCAAAGCCCGACGCACTGTGCCTGCGCCACTTCGCCAACCAGCAGCGCGTTGGCTTCCACCTCGGCGATATCAGCGGAGTAGGAACGCTTGATCTTGCCGATGTTCGGATTGTCGGGGTTATCATCGACATCGATGACCGGCGCGAAATCAAAGTGGATGCCGAGTTGCCGCATCTCGGCAAAACTCGCCGTGAGAATTGCGCGCTTCTCATCCGGTGCGAGAAGATTGAACTCCTTCGCGCTCGGCAGCGGCGCGAAGCCGCGGCCTTCCTTCGGCCGCCGCACCAGCCCGCCTTCCTGGTCGATGAACACCATCGGCGCGGAAGGCAGCGCCGATATCTCCGCGCAGAGACGCTGCACCTGTTCCGGTGAATCGATGTTGTTGTCGTATTGCAGCGTCCGGCAGGAATAATCGAACAGGATCACGCCGCCGAGACCATAGCGGGCGGCAAACACCTCCAGCCAATCGGGAACGACCTTGCCGAAGAAGCCGAGAATGAAGAGTTCGCCGACGGGCATGATGATGACCTCAGATATGGCATCCAAGCGTAGCCTCGTCCCGCGATCACCGCATCAGGACAAGCGATTTCGGCTCACGCCAACCAGCGTGACGTCTGTCACATCACAGCGCAATCGGTGTCTCTAGGGTTGCAGCAAGGCAGAGCGATCCCCGCGCTGCGCACCAAGGAGACCACCATGATTAGCATCAAGAAGATCATTCCGGCCGCCGTCGGCGCTCTTGCGCTTGCCGCGGCTTCCTTGACGATCCCGGGCCAGGCTTTCGCCGGCGGTCATGGCCACGGCGGTCATGGCTTCGGGCACGGCCACGGCTTCGGTCATGGTTTCGGTGGCTTTGGCCATCACCATGGCCATTTCTTCGGCCATCACCATCATTATCGCCCGTTCTTCGTCTACAACAGCTGCTGGAAGTGGACCCCCTACGGCCGGGTCAACGTTTGCGATGTCTACTGATTAGATGTCTACTGATTAAAAGACGAGGAAAATTCGCCCGGGCCGCGAATGGCTCGGGCGCATTCCTCGAGATCAAGGAGCGGGCATCTTGCGCGCGACGCTGCCCCCTGCGGGCGCAATACCGCGCTTGGCATTGCTGAAACTCTTCTGCTCCCAGCCTGCAAATCCTCATTGATCTCGGCACAACCCTTGCGTGCCCGGGAACTGACGTCGCGGCCTCATCAAACAATCGTGCTCGGTTCGCGTGTTGAAGTGATTAGGCTCCCGCATCGCGGTTTTCTAGCTTGTCGTTCGCGGGCTTCCGACAGGCACTTTGCGATCGCCGCGCCCGCGTCCGGCGATCCCCCCTACAGATTGGAATGGCGGCGCGGTTCAATGAGATTGTGGCTTTGCCGCGCAAGCGCGGGCCTATTCCTCTCGCTCTTGTTTCTGCTCGGCTGGACGCGAGCCATTCTGGCGGATCCGGAGATGGACGCGCACGTCAGAGAGATCGTGACGCAGAACCTCGCGCCGTTGACGACCGACCATCCGGGCGGCGTGGCAGCCGCCGCTTACGTCGCCGGCCGGGTGCAGTTCTTCAATTTCGGACTAGCTGATGAGGCGCAGAAGCGGCCCGTCACGTCGGACACGCTGTTCAATGTCGCCTCGCTGCGAAAGCTGTTCGAGGCGACGCTGGTCGCGCTCGGCGTGCTCCGCGGCGAATTGAGGCTGGACGATCCGGTCAGCAAATACGTTACCGAATTGCATGGCGACTACATCAGCCAGGTAACCATTGGCCAGCTCGCGGCCCACACATCCGGCCTCCTGCTGTCGACGGATCATCCGCCGTGGCCAAACGCCTCGTACTCCCTGGCCGAATTCATCGACATGCTGAACGCCTGGACGCCGCACGCCGGCGAGGGGCCTGGCAAGCAGCGCATCTATAGCCATGCGGGCTATGTGCTGCTCCAGCTCGCCCTCGAACGTCGCTACGGCGTTCCGATCGCACAACTTGTCGAAAGCCGCATCCTGACGCCGCTCGGCATGCATTCGACGCTGATCCCGGAACGCGGGCGGGACAACCGCGCGATCATGCCATCAGAGCTGATGCAAAAAGCCGTCCAGGGCTACGCCGAGGACGGCACGCCGATCGGCCCTCCCGGAAACCAGCAGAGCTATTTCGATTTTCCGGGCACTGGACAGATGTTCTCCACCGCGCGCGACCTCGTCACCTTCATGAAGGCCTGCATCGACGGCAAGGTGGCCGATCCGCAGTTGCGCGAGGCGCTGCGAATGACGCAAGCCGAAGCATTCCACATCGACCGGACGTTCGGACAGGCGATGGCCTGGGAAAATATCAACCTTGGCGATGCCGCCATTGTCGACAAGCCGGGCGGCCTCAACAACGCTTCGGCCTATATGGGGCTGGTTCCGGCGAGACGGATCGGGCTGCTTCTGCTGGCCAACCGTGGCGAATTTTCGCATGAGATCGGCCGCTATCACATCCTTCCGGCACTAGCGCGGCAGTAGCTGAGATCCAACCGGGGCCGGCGCCGCCGCCCTGCACGCATTCGGCTTGACCCCAAGGGGTTCCCGCCGCCACGAGCGGCATATGTGATGGGCCGCACATTTATCGGCGCGGGGGTGAGCTAAGGTCCTGTTCGCGAGAGGCGCTGTGGGGAGACTTACCCTATCCGCCGCTCGACGCCCTTCCGGCATCACAGAACAAGCTGAAAGCGTGGACCATGTGGCGCATCCCAAATTTCCGATCGACCACCTCGATCTCCAACCGATCATCGCAGCCGCAGTACGCGATGGCGCAGGCCATGAAGCAGGCCGTTGTCGTGATCGCCTGCCTCGCCATGCTGGGCGACTTCCGCGCCGCGGTGGCCAGCCCCGCTTCCGATCGGGAAATGGCCAATCGTTACGAACAGTTGGCGTTGGCGGGCGATGATGATGCCCAGTTCTACCTCGGTGCGCTGCATTCCGCAGGCGTCGGCCGTTCGCGCAGCGATGCCGAAGCCTTTCGCTGGTTCATGCGCGCGGCCGATCAGGGACATCCCCACGCCATGCTGATCGTCGCTGGCCTCTACGCCAGCGGGCGCGGCGTCACGAAGGACAATGTGAAGGCCTATCGCTGGGCCCACATCGTCGCCTCGGCGAGCAAGGTCGACGAGTATCGCGACGGCGCGCGGCAATTGATGTCGCTGTTGATGAAGAAGATGACGAGCGACGAGATCGGCCAGGCCGTGGTCGCGGCGCGCGCCTGGCGCGCCGCCCGTCCTGCCGGCGGAGTCAAGGCGTCGAATATCGAAAGGGCTATCGACGGCGCGCCGGATCAATCCGCGCCGGCCGCACCGCCGCCCCGGCCTGCCCCTGTGGTCGCACAGCCGGCACCCGCCGTTGCACCGGCCCCTGTGGTCGCGCAGCCGGCGCAATCCAACGTCACGGTATTGCCGGCCGCTCCCAAGGTGGCATCGGCGCCGTCGGCGAAGAGCGTGAAGAGAGACGACGTTCGCGATCTGATGGACCAGGTCCCATCAGGCCTGCGCAAGCGGTTTGGCTTCTGAGCAACGGGGCACGTCATGAAACTGAAGCATGTTCTCGCAACTGGCGTTCTGGCGATCGCCGCCGCAGGGGCCGGCTATTACGGCTACTCCCGCATCCTTCATCCGCCGCTGGTGACCACCAGCATCGCAAACCTCGCACCGGTTTCCGAAGCCGTCTACGGCACCGGCACGGTCGAGCCCGAGCGCTGGGCCAAGGTGGTGCCGCTGCAGCGCCGCCGGCTGGTTGAGCTGTGCCGATGCGAGGGACAGGTGGTCAAGTCCGGCCAGATTCTCGGCCGCCAGGACGACGCTGAGGAGCGCAGCGCGCTGGAGCAGATGGAAATCAACCGCGGCCAGCTCGAACGCGACCTGGCGCGCGCCGAAAAAGACCGCGACAAGAACGACGCCGCGCGCACCGAATACGAGCAGCGCTGGACCAAGCTGGAAGACGCCAAATCGCGGATTGCGGCGCAAAAGGTGCGGCTCGACCAGCTGGTGCTGAGGGCGCCGCTCGACGGCATGGTGCTGCGGCGTGACGGCGAGGTCGGTGAGATTGCCGGCCCCACCGACGTCCTGTTCACGGTCGGACCGCCCGCGCCGATGCAGGTGGTTGCCGAGATCAATGAGGAAGAGATCAACCGCATCGCATCCGGCCAGAAGGCGTTTCTGCGCAGCGAGGCGTTTCCCGGCAGGGCGCTGCGCGCCAACGTCGCCCAGATCACGCCCAAGGGCGACCCGACTCGCAAGACTTTCCGCGTCTATCTGCGGCTGCCGCAGGATACGCCGCTGCGGATCGGCATGTCGGTCGAGGCCAACATCATCTTCCGCGAGAAGCAGGCCGCGGTCGTGGTGCCGGCCGAGGCGATCACGGGCGATGCGGTCCAGACGGTTGACGACGGCCGTATCCGGCGCGTACCGGTGAAGCTCGGCATCCGCGGCAACCGCAATGTCGAGATCATCGGCGATGTGTCCAAGGGAACGCCGGTGCTTTCGCCCGCCCGGATCGACCTTGCCGACGGCGCCAGGATTCGCATCGAAAGCAGCGTGACGCGGGCCCTGGAGCCGCCGGCCCCAAGCGAGCCGGCCGACCAGCCTGCCGCGACGGCGGAGACGACTGCCGTGGTCGCTTCGGCCAGCACCACGCCCACGGATCCCGATGACGCGGTGATTTCGGCGGCGATCACCGCCCACATCGATTCCGTCGTCAACGACGCGCGCCGCAACCTGATCAGCAACAGCCGGTAACCGCCATGAAGCTCCTGTTCAACATCGCATGGACGCATGTCAGCACGAGGGTGCGGCAGACCCTCGTCGGCATGGCGGGTGTGTCCATGGGCGTCGGCTTCACCATCATGATGGCGGGCCTGATGCAGGGCTCGCAGATCGACTTCCTGCGGCAGCTCGTCGACACGATGCCGCATATCACCATCGAGGACGAGCGCCGCGCAGTGCCGACGCAGCCGGCCGAGCAGGAATATGGCGCGGTCCAGATGTCCGACATCGCCAATGTCGGCAAGCGCCCCGGCATCAAATATCCTGAATCGGTGATGGGCTCGCTGCGCTCCTGGATCCCGGGCGACGTCGCTCCCTCCGTGAAGACCACCGCGATCATCGATCACGGCGGCGCGCGCATCGGCATCACGCTGACCGGCATCGATCCCCGCCGCGAAATTCACGTCTCCAAACTCGCCTCGCAAATGCGCGAGGGCAAGCTCGACGACCTCTCGCGTGCGCCGAACGGCGTCCTGCTCGGCGAGGCGCTCGCCGAAAAGCTCGGCGTCAAGACCGGCAGCACCGTGCTATTGATCGGCGGCCAGGGCACCCGGCTGAACTCGACCGTCGCGGGGCTGTTCCGCTCGGGGCTGAAGCGCGTCGACGAAAGCCAGATCTATTCGCTGATCGGCCCGGCGCAGGTGATGATGGGGCAAAGCGGGGTCATCAACCAGCTGCGGCTGCGGCTGAGCGATCCGATGGTGGCGCAAAAGGTCGCCTCGCAGGTCGAGGCGCAGACTGGCTACAAGTCGGTGTCCTGGCAGGAGGCCAATGCCGACCTGCTGTCGACCTTCACGGTGCGCGACTTCATCGTGCTGACGGTGATGGGCGCGATGCTGCTGACGTCGTCCTTTGCCACTTACAACATCATCTCGACGATCACGCATGAGAAGCGCCAAGACATCGCGATCATGAAGTCGCTCGGCATGCGCGAATACGCAGTGCGGCGGATCTTCATCATCGAGTCCATCATCATCGGCGTGGTCGGCATACTGTTCGGATGGGTGCTCGGCTATTTGCTCTGCTACGGCTGGTCGAAGATCACGATCTTCAATCCGCTGACGGGCACGACCGTTCCGCTGCAGATCTACTACTCGCTGATGCACTATGTCGTCGCCGGCGGCATATCGCTGCTCTGCTGCGCCGGCGCGGCCTATTTCCCGGCGCGCAAGGCGACGCGGGTGCATCCGGTGGAAATCATCAGGGGAGCGTCATGACCGAGATTGCTTTGCAGGCGGTGGAGCTGGTTCGCCGGATCGAGGGCGACGTGTCGCACACCCTCGTCAACGGCATCGATCTTGCGGTCAAGAAGGGCGAGTTCGTCGCCATCACCGGCCCTTCGGGATCGGGCAAATCCTCGCTGCTCTATTTGCTCGGCCTGCTCGATGCGCCCAGCGAAGGCGAGGTCATGATCTGCGGCCAGCCGACGTCAAAGCTGTCGGAATCGGACCGCGCCGATGTCCGCCTGACCAAATGCGGCTTTGTGTTCCAGTTTCATTTCCTGCTGCCGGAGTTCACCTCGCTCGACAATGTGCTGCTGCCGATGCGCGCCGCCGGCAAGATGGGCGAAAAGGAAATGCACGAGCGCGGCCTCGCTTTGCTCGGCTCGCTCGGGCTCGCCGAGCACGCTCACAAGCGTCCCAACCAGCTCTCGGGCGGCCAGCGCCAGCGCGTCGCCATCGCCCGCGCGCTCGCCAACCGCCCCGAGATCATCGTCGCGGACGAGCCGACCGGCGCGCTCGATACGAAATCGACCGAGCAAGTGTTTTCGATTCTCCGCGATATCGCCGACAGCGGTCAGACCGTGATCGTGGTGACCCACGACCCGGCGCTGGCCGCCCGCGCCGACCGCCGCATCCACATCGTCGACGGCAAGATCGCGGAGATCACCGAGCGGGGCGAAGGCAAGCCGGCTTGCGAGATGGCCGGATAGCCAGGCCTTAACCGCCACAAGCGATGGCGGATCAGGTCCAAGCCGTGCAGCTTCAGAAGCGCACTATCCTCGATCATTTGAAAGGAGCGGCGGGTTCGGCTGATCTGATCAGCTTCGGTGGGCCGCCACGCGGCAGATCTGGAGTGCGCCAATAGGCACGTCACACCCCGGATTTGCTCATGCAAAGACCCGCTCTCGATGAATGCGTTCGGCGTTCTCGCCAACCACTTCGATCGCGAGCGTCGGCCTCACGGCCGTTTCGAGGCAGCGAATGTCCGCCGCCAGGCGTTTTGCAAAGATGACAGCTTCCGAAACGACCGGAAATTCGCGGCCGACCTCATCCTGAATCTTGAGCTTGTCCAGAACGTTGAAATAAAAGCGCATGGGAACCTCCGGCGTCCATCATCATATCGGGCGCCGGAATCCGAGGTTTGATGCTGATCAATCAATTTCGAAAAGGCGCGCGAGGACGCCGCCCTTCTGAGCCGGTTCCGGAAAGCTTGGTTACGTGGGACCAAGCTGTTTGGCCGCGAGCCTGGAAATCTCTTGCGGGTCGTGAGTACCTGCGGCGTCGATCTCGATCACCTTGCGAGCGACGATCTCGCAAATCGGATCGTTGCGATCGACCAGGCTCAATGAGCGCAGCGTGAACGTGAAAGCCCGGTTGAGTCTCTCGACCTGTTCCGGCTTGAGCTTACCTTCCCTGAATAGCCGATTGATGGGCATGTCACCCCCCCTGCGGGGCTGATGGCGTCGTTGCACTTCAGCCGGCCGCGATCATAGCACGGGAACCATGTTCACGGTCGGAGAATCACGGGCGGCGTTTTGAGCCGCCGGCTGTGCCCTGGCTGAAAAGGCCCTGATGCACCGCACCCTGTTGGCGCTCCTTCCCGTAGAACTACGGTGCGCATCGGTAAATGCACCTCCCCGGCCGGACGCTGGTCACCCGCGGCGACCCAGCGCGGCAATCCCTGCGTGCGGAAGCTGCGACGGGCTTGGGCTCACGGGCATGGAGCCCGGCATCCCCGCGGCTGCTCGGTCTGCGTCCGATGTCTTCGGGCTGGACAACGAAAACGATGGCGGAGAGGGAGGGATTCGAACCCCCGATAGGCTTGCACCTATGCCGCATTTCGAGTGCGGTGCATTCAACCACTCTGCCACCTCTCCAGGCGCCAAGACGAGCCTGAATCGGCCCTGTGGTCGGGGCGTGTTCTAGGCGAGGAAGGCGGGATAGACAAGGCGCGGGGCCCAAGAAATCCGTCTCAGCGCGGAGCGACAAAAGGAGCCCAAAATGGAGCATTTGACGGTTCGGGCCAATGGCGCCGCCTTTCATGTCGTTCGCCTGGGTGCCGGGCGGCCGCTGCTGTTGCTGCATGGCTGGCCGGAATTCTGGCTGACCTGGGAGCCGGTGATGAAGCGGCTCGCCGATCGCTTCACGCTCTATGCCCCCGATCTTCGCGGTTTCGGCGACAGCGACAAGCCCGAGGGGCTGTTCGGGCCCGACCAGCAGGCTGCGGACATGCTGGCATTGATGGACGCGCTTGGTCTGGAACAGGCCGGCATCGTCGGCCACGATGTCGGCGGCGCGTTGATGCAGCCGCTGGCGCGGCGCGCGCCGGCCCGCATTGCCGGCCTGTTCTTCTTCGATTTCGTCTATCCCGGCATCGGCCGGCGAATGGCGGAGCCGGAGCGCCTCAACAACATCTGGTATCAGTCCTTTCACCAGATGGAGATGGCCCCTGCCCTCGTCGGCGCTAGCAGAGAAAGCTGCCGGCTCTATATCGGGCATTTCCTGAAGGCTTGGTCGCATCGCAAGCACGCCTTTGACGACGAGATCGAGGCCTTCACCGACAATTTCCTTAAAGCCGGAAACCTCGCCGGCGGCTTCGCGCATTACCGCGCGGCGCATGCCGGCCGGATCAAGATGATGAAGGGCGAAGCGACGGCACTGCCGCCGATCGACGTGCCGACCGGCGTGCGATGGGCCGAGCACGATCCGCTATTCCCTTACGAATGGACCGACCGGCTCGGCGAGACGTTTGCGAATCTCGATCTCGCGATGTTTAGGGATGTCGGTCACTTCCCGCATCGCGAGGATCCCGATCGCGCAGCGTCGGAGATCGCGGCATTCTTTGCGCGTATCGGCTGGGCATAGCGGCGGAGGAAAAGGGAGTGGGACCGTCAGACGCGACAAAAAACTGACGGTCCCGTGTCGCTTCTTTGAAATCCTGGCCGGGAAGTGCGGCTTCGCCGGCCAGCGGAGCGACGCGGGCGACGCTAGCAAGGCAGGGTGAAACGGCAACGCGAAGTGGATTTTAACCTAACCAGTCAACCTTACTACCCGCGCAAAACGTTAATGCGTGCGCTAGTCCTTGCTCTTCTTCGCTTTTTTCTCGTCCTTGCCGTTTTCCTTGCGCCGGTTGGTGAAGCGCGCATTGCCAAGGCCAGTGCCGATGGTCAGGACGCCCCAGTGCTCGACATCCTGCATGAACGGAACCTCCGACAAGCCCTGCACCACGCCGTCATTGTGCATGAGAACGGCGGTGTCGTGATCGCCGATCTCCGGGATTGCTTCGACCAGGCTTGCCGGCAGGTTGAACTTGGAGCTCTCCCAATTGCCGGGCAGGTTCTGCGCGCCCTTTTCGATCGAACCGTCCCCATCGATCACGCCGGGACAGGCGATGCCGATGAAGGGTGCGAGCTTCAACCCCTCGGACTCCGCTTCTGCGATCAAATCCCTCAGCATCTTGACCAGCCGCTTCACCGCGCCCTCGCGCGTCGGCTCGTCGTCGGCATGCCGCCATAATTCCGACTTCCACACCGCGGCCTTGGAAAGATCCGGCGCCTTCTTCCAGCGCGTTTCCACGATGCCGCAGCGGATGTTGGTGCCGCCAATATCGACCGCAAGAATGCTATCATGGGCCTCGAAAATCCATGACGGCGCCAGATGCAGCGTGCCGATCAGGCCGGCATCATCAGGGTGAAAGCGGATCGGCACCAGATCGACCTCGAATTCCTCCGCCTTGAGAAGGATGTCAGTGCGGGCGATTGCGAGTTCGCCGACGCGGCTCTGCCTGAAACCGCCGCCGACCACGATGCGCTCGGTATCCGCCCACGCCTTGGTCTTGAGAAACCGCCGCGTCACATAAGCCAGCTCCTGCGCGAACTCCTCGATCGCGCTGTGCACCAGCGCGGCCGCAGCGACGTCATCGCTGTCCAGCGCCTCGTCGAGCTCGCTTTTGGCGATCTCGCCGCTGGCCTTCTTGCCCAGGGGATCGTCGCCGTTCTTCTTCAGCGGCTTGCGCAGGTCATCCAGGATCTTGCGAAAGGCCTTCTTGCTGGCGCGATCTCCGAGAAATCCCTCGTCATCCTTCAACTCGACGTTGAAGCTATCTAACTCCACCGACGGCAAGCGCGTGGCCCCGTGGCGGGCGATGCCCGTGGTCGTAACGATGTCTTCTGCCATCTTGCCAGCCCTGCCGGATCCTCTGCCGACAACGGACGGGGAACCCATTGGTTTCAAAAGGGGGCTAATAGGGAGTAGCGAATGGCGAATGGGTGTCCCGGCCGGCAGGTCGCCCGCTATTCGCCACCCGCTATTCGCGGCCAAATACCTCATTTCTGGCAGCTTTTCCGGCCATTTCACCTTGACTCGCGGCATTCTGCGGCTATAAGTCCCCGCATCCGGCGCGGGATTTCTCGCGCCGCTTGTTTTTGCGCGAATTCTTATGGGGTCGCTCCCCGGCCGCGCGAAAATCGTACCCATAACGACTGACCAAAAAGCCGACCCGGATAAGCCCGTTGGGCACATATCCGAGGCCGGGATTGAACACGAAGGAAAAAAACGATGTTCGCAGTCATCAAAACCGGCGGCCGGCAGTACCGCGTCGTTCCGGATGATGTGCTCGAGATAGGCAAGATCGCCGGCGAAGTCGGCACGATCGTGCAGCTGGGCGAGGTTCTGGTGGTCGGCGGTGACACGCCGGTGCTGGGCGCGCCGACGGTGGCAGGCGCTTCCGTGGCAGCCGAAGTGCTGGACCACAAGCGCGGCCCGAAGGTGATCGCGTTCAAGAAGCGTCGCCGCAAGAATTCGCGCCGCAAGCGCGGCTATCGCGACGAGATCACGGTGCTTCGCATCACCGAGATCCTGACCGATAACAAGAAGCCTTCGATCGGCCCGCGGCCGAAGAAGGAAAAGGTGGCCGCAGCACCAGCCGAAGGTGACGAGGCGCCGGCCAAGAAGAAGGCGCCCGCAAAGAAGGCCCCGGCCAAGAAAGCCGCTGCGAAGGGCAAGAGCGAGAAGTGACGCGCTTCGACGAAAAGTTGAAGCGTGAGAAAAATTGAAATGATTCCGTCAAGGAATTGATCTAGAAAATATCTACGTAGTCGGAGACGGGCCATGGCTCACAAAAAAGCAGGCGGTTCATCGCGAAACGGTCGCGATTCAAAAGGCAAGCGCCTGGGCATCAAGGCCTTTGGCGGCGAACACGTGATTCCCGGCAACATTATCGCGCGTCAGCGCGGCACCACCTGGCATCCCGGCCTTAATGTCGGCATGGGCACCGATCATACTCTCTTTGCCAAGGTCGAGGGTCATGTCGAGTTCCGTGCAAAAGGCAACGGCCGCACTTTCGTATCGGTAGTTCCGATGGCTGAAGCGGCCGAATAGACGGTGGACACATCCGAGTCCGCCGGGTCCTGTTGAACCGGCGGAGTCGAAATGGGCTCCAGGGGAGGCGGGAAACCGGCCTCCCCTTTTCATTTTGCGCATTTTCGCAATCAGGAGCCCGACATGTTGCAGGACATCCCGATCCAGACCCCGCCCTTGCGTGGGACCAGTAGCTGCGTCCTCGAGACCGAACGGCTGACGCTGCGCCGGCCGACGCTCGCGGACGTAAAAGCGATTGCGCATCTCGCCAATGATCGCCGCATTGCGGAAAACACCCGCCGCCTGCCGCATCCCTACCTGCAGGACCATGCGGTCGAATTCGTGCGCGCCAAGGCCGCCGACAACAGCGAGACGGTATTTCTGATCGAGCATAATTATTCGCCGGTCGGCATGGTCGGCATCGATCGCAGCGAGCCTGACGCAGAGCTCGGCTACTGGCTCGGCGTCGAGCATTGGGGCCAGGGTTTCGGCACCGAGGCCGCACGCGCGGTGATCGACTTCTTCTTCGAGGAGTTCGATGCCGAGCATCTCACCTCGGGCGCCCGCGTCGCCAACCCAGCGTCGCGGAATATCCTGGAGAAATGCGGCTTCCAGTGGTGCGGCGTCGAGCTGCATCGCTTCGAGGCGCTGGGATCCTCGACCCCGGTCGATCGCTTCCGCCTGACGCGGAGCGCATGGTCGTCGCTGAAGAACTGGGGCAGTTCGACAAGGAGATAGCGGTAAGCGCTCACAGATCGATGTCGTCCCCGCGAAGGCGGGGACCCATAACCACAGGAGTGTGTGGTTTAAGCTGAGCTGTTGCTCCCAGCTCGCATCAACAATCGACGACGGTGATTATGGGTCCCGGCTCAAGGCCGGGACGACACTTGTGCAAGTTGCTTACGCCGGCGGATTGACCACGGCTTCCTCGCGCCCGAGCTTCTGCTCGCGCAGGAAGATATAGAAGCCGGCGCCGATGATGATGGCGGCGCCGATCAGGGTCGAGACCGACGGCACGTCGCCGAACACGACGAAGCCAAAGATCACCGCCCACACGATCATCGAATATTGGTAGGGCACGACAACGCTCGCCGGCGCCAGCTTCAGCGAGCGGTTGATGCATAGCAGCGCTATGACTGATGTCACTCCCGCCACTGCAAACATCGCCAGGCTGCCGGGCGTCGGCGTCACCCAGCCGATCGGCGACATCAGCGCGCCGAGCAGGAACGTGCCTGCGAATTGCGAGGTCGTCAGCACGATATCCGGCGTATCCCGGAGCGACCGCGTGATCAGCATCAGGAAGGCGAACGACAGGCTGCCGCCGAGCGCGATCATCGCCGGCCAGCTCACCGTCTGCGTCGACGGGCGTAGCGCAATCAGCACGCCACAGAAGCCGATCAGGATCGCGGTCCAGCGCCGCCAGCCGACTCGCTCGCCGAGCACGATGCCGGACAGTGCGGTGACGAAGATCGGCGAGGCCAGATAATAGGTGATGACATCGGCAAGCGGCAGGTAAACGGTGGCGAGGAAGAAGGCCGCGACCTCCAGCGTCGACAGCGTGACGCGAAGCAGTTGCAGCCAGGGCCGTTCGAGGCGCCTGAATTCCGCGCGCTGCTTCCAGATCACCGGCAGCAGCACCAACAGCGCCGCGCAGGCGCGCAGCCACAACAGCTGCCCGACCGAATAGGTCGCGACCATGAATTTTCCGAGCGCGTCGCCGAACGAGAACATGAAAATCGACAGCAGCATCAAGCCGATGCCGGCCAGCCGCGCGGAACGTTCGTCGTAGGTAGAAATCTTGGCGAACAGGCTCATGACGTTTCCAGTTTATTGTCGTGGCCAGGCTTGTCCCGGCCATCCACGTCTTTTGTTCCGCACGTTGTAAAGACGTGGATGCCCGGGACAAGCCCGGGCATGACAAATTGAGACGGATCGATTGCTGCAGTTCCACCTCCGCGCTACCGGTACGACCGCGTCCCTCAATCACCGCTGGAAACCGGCCATGACCAACTTCGATCCCGCACAGCATCGCATGGTGAGCGAACAACGCTGGTTCGAAGATTTCGTGCTCGGCGAACGCTTCGTGATTCCAAGCCGGACCCAGACCTCGGCGGTGTTCGCCGCGTTCCAGACCGCGAGCGGCGACACCCATCCGATCCATTATGACGTCGAATATTGCCGCGCCCGCGGCATGCCGGACCTGCTTGCGCACGGTTTCCAGACGCTGGTCCATACCGCGCCGGGCGCTGGCCTGTTTCCCTATCTCGTCGAGGAATCGCTGGTCGGCTTCCTCGAACAATCGAGCCGGTTTCTAAAGCCGGTCTATGCCGGCGACACCATCTACCCCGCGCTCGAAGTGACCGAACTCGTCCCTGGCCGCAGCACCGGCGTGGTGACGCTGCGCTCGACCGTGTTCAACCAGCGAAAGGAGCTGGTGCTGGAGGGCATGCAGAAGTTTCTGGTGCGGCGGCGGCCGGCGTCATAGCCCTCCAACACTCGGAAAAAGGCCGAAAATTAAGGCTTTTCGCCAATGTGGTACCGCTTGAGGGTTGCCGTCAGGCGCCCCCTGCCCTACCTAGTGGCGATCATGAAATTCCTTGACGAGGCAAAGGTCTATATCCGCTCCGGCGACGGCGGCAACGGCTGCGTGGCGTTCCGCCGCGAGAAGTTCATCGAGTTCGGTGGCCCCTCCGGCGGCAATGGCGGCCGCGGCGGCGATGTCATCGTCGAGGTGGTGGATGGGCTGAACACGCTGATCGACTACCGCTATCAGCAGCACTTCAAGGCGCCGAAGGGCGGCAATGGCATGGGCAAGGACCGCCATGGCGCCAACGGCAAGTCGATCGTGCTCAAGGTGCCGGTCGGCACGCAGATCTTCGACGAGGATCGCGAGACGCTGATACACGACTTCACCGAGCTCGGGGAAAAATTCGTGCTGGCCGAGGGCGGCAATGGCGGCTTCGGCAATGCGCATTTCAAATCCTCGACCAACCGTGCGCCGCGCAACGCCAATCCAGGCCAGGAAGGCGAAGAACGCTGGATCTGGCTGCGGCTGAAGCTGATTGCCGATGCGGGCCTCGTCGGCCTGCCCAATGCCGGCAAGTCGACCTTCCTCTCCGTCGTCAGCGCGGCGAAGCCGAAGATCGCGGACTATCCCTTCACCACGCTGCATCCGCAGCTCGGCGTCGTCAACGCGCAGGGCCGCGAATTCGTGCTCGCCGATATTCCCGGGCTGATCGAGGGCGCGCATGAAGGCGCCGGCCTCGGCGACCGTTTCCTCGGGCACGTCGAACGCTGCCGCGTGCTGCTGCACCTGATCGATGCGACCTGCGAGCATGCCGGCAAAGCCTACAAGACGGTCAGGACCGAGCTCGAAGCGTATGAGGGGCATCTCGCCGACAAGATCGAGATCGTGGCGTTGAACAAGATCGACGCGGTCACACCTGATGACTTGAAGAAGCAGAAGGAGCGCCTCAAGCGCGCCGCCAAGAAGACGCCGCTTCTGCTCTCCGGTGTGACCGGCGAAGGCGTGCCGGAAGCGCTCAAGGCGCTGGTCGAAGTGATCGGTGAAGCCCCGGTTTCGCAGAAGGCGAAGAGCGGCCAGGACCCGTGGGCACCGGTCCCGCCGCCGCAGGGCTGACGCAAACTTAAGCCTGCCCCTGCTGCGCCACTTCCAAATCCGGGAACTGGCGCGTATTGCTTCCTCAATCATCCGCATCGTTCGACCGCACCATGAAACGCCCCGCGCTCAACAATTTCCGCCGCATCGTCGTCAAGGTCGGCTCCTCGCTGCTGATCGATTCCAAGGCGGGCGAGGTGCGTTCGGCTTGGCTGGCGGCGCTGGCCGCCGACATCGCCAAGTTGCACGGCGAAGGCCGCGACGTGCTGGTGGTCTCATCGGGCTCGATCGCGCTTGGGCGCAGCCGGCTGAAACTGCCGCGCGGCCCCTTGAAGCTCGAAGAGAGCCAGGGCGCCGCCGCGGTGGGACAGATCGCGCTGGCGCGGATCTGGTCCGAAGTGCTGGGCGCGCACGGCATCGGCGCCGGACAGATTTTGGTGACGCTGCAGGACACCGAGGAGCGCCGCCGCTACCTCAACGCCCGCTCGACCATTGCAAAGCTCCTGGAGTGGCGCGCGGTGCCCGTGATCAACGAGAACGACACGGTGGCCACCAACGAAATCCGCTACGGCGACAATGACCGCCTCGCCGCGCGCGTCGCCACCATGGCGAGCGCCGATTTGCTGATCCTGCTGTCGGATATCGACGGCCTCTACGACGCGCCGCCCGGCGCCAATCCGAACGCAAAACTGATTCCGATTGTGGAATCCGTCACCTCAGAGATCGAAGGCATGGCGGGCGCGGCCGAATCCGAATTGTCGCGCGGCGGCATGTACACCAAGATCGAGGCGGCAAAGATCGCGACGACGTCGGGCACGCATATGCTGATCGCCTCCGGCAAGATCGAGCATCCGCTGCAGGCGATCGCTGATGGCGGCCGCTGCACCTGGTTCCTCACGCCGGCCAATCCCGTCACCGCGCGCAAGCGCTGGATCGCCGGCTCCCTGGAGCCGAAGGGCACGCTGACCATCGATGCCGGCGCGGTCGCGGCGCTACGGGCCGGCAAGAGCCTGCTGCCGGCCGGTGTGATCAGGATCGACGGCCAGTTCGCCCGCGGCGATGCGGTCGTGGTGCGCGGCCCCGACACCCACGAGATCGGCCGCGGCCTCGTCGCGTACGACGCCGAGGACGCCGAGAAGATCAAGGGCCGCTCCTCGCCGGACGTGATGGCGATTTTGGGCATCTCAGGCCGGGCCGAGATGATCCATCGCGACGATCTGGTGGTCGGGCCGGCCGGGACCGTCCCGGTCAAGTAGCCAGCCAGGCCATTGGCCTAGCGTCTAACCAATACCGCCAGCCAGCCATGCCGGCGCCGGACCTCGCAAAAGCGGGATTTCCGTGCTAAGACATGGCCTTAACTCCGAAACCGAGACCTCCGATGACCGCCCCCCTCAAGGCAATCGACGGCAACGCCGATCTGCCCGCCCTGATGACCGACCTCGCCGCTCAAGCGCGCGCTGCCGCGCGGGTGCTGGCACTGGCGCCGCCGGAGCAGAAGAACCGGGCGCTGGAGGCGATCGAGCGGGCGATCCGCGCGGGCGCGGCCAAGATCCTGGCCGCCAATGCCAAGGACGTCGCCGAAGTGCGCGCGGGCGGCACCACCGCAGCCTTCATCGACCGCCTGACCCTGACGCAAGCGCGGATCGATTCCATGGCTGACGGCGTCGCCACCGTGCGCGGCATTGCCGATCCCGTGGGCACCGTTACCGAAAGCTGGCAGCGCCCGAACGGCATGACCATCGAGCGCGTGCGCGTGCCGCTCGGCGTCATCGGCGTGATCTTCGAGAGCCGCCCCAACGTCGCCGCCGACGCCGGCGTGCTGTGCCTGAAATCAGGCAATGCCGTGATCCTGCGCGGCGGCTCCGACAGTTTTCGCTCCTGCCGCGCGATCCATGAATGCCTGGTGCAGGGCCTGCGCGAGGCCGGCCTGCCTGAGGCCGCAATCACGCTGGTGCCGACGCGCGACCGTGCGGCTGTCGGATTGATGCTGTCGGGATTGAACGGCGGCATCGACGTGATCGTCCCGCGCGGCGGCAAGAGTCTCGTCGCACGCGTCGAGGCAGAAGCGCGCGTGCCGGTGTTTGCGCATCTCGAAGGCGTCAACCACGTCTATGTCGACGGCAGCGCCAGGCTCGACATGGCCAAGTCGATCGTATTGAACGCCAAGATGCGCCGCACCGGTGTCTGCGGCGCCGCCGAGACGCTGCTGGTCGATCGTGCCAGTGCCGCAACCAATTTGAAGCCGCTGGTCGAGATGCTCATCGAATCCGGCTGCGAGGTGCGCGGCGACGACGCCGTGCAGAAGATCGACGCGCGGGTGAAGCCGGCAAGCGACGAGGATTGGGACACCGAATATCTCGATGCCGTCATTGCCGCACGGGTCGTCGACGGCGTTGACGCCGCCATCGCCCATATCCAGGCCCACGGTTCGCGCCACACCGATGCGATCGTGACCGAGGACGCCAAGGCGGCCGAGAAATTCCTCAGCGAAGTGGATTCGGCGATCGTGCTGCACAACGCATCGACGCAGTTCGCCGATGGCGGCGAGTTCGGCTTCGGCGCGGAGATCGGCATCGCCACCGGCAAGTTCCACGCCCGCGGCCCTGTCGGCGCCGAGCAGCTGACGAGCTTCAAATATCGCGTTCACGGCACCGGGCAGACGCGGCCGTGAACACCCGCCTGCGCTTGCGGTGCCGCGGCCGATGACATTGCAATCGGCCGCCCAGGCGATCCCGTTCCACACGAGCGCCATGCGCATCGGCCTGCTCGGCGGCTCGTTCAATCCGCCGCACGCGGCGCATCGCGCGATTAGCCTGTTTGCGCTCAAGCGCCTCGAGCTCGATCGCGTCTGGTGGCTGCTGACACCCGGCAATCCGCTCAAGGAAAACGGGCGATTGCACGGCCTGGCCGAACGTGCGCAGGCGGCGCGAGAAGTCGCCGGCGATCCGCGCATCGACATCAGCTGTCTCGAAGCTGTCATCGGCACCAGATATACCGTCGACACGATCACTCACTTGCGCCGCCGCGTTTCCGGCGTGCGCTTCGTCTGGATCATGGGTGCCGACAATCTCGCGCAGTTCCATCGCTGGAAGGATTGGCGGCGCATCGCCGACGAGATGCCGATCGCCGTGATCGACCGTCCGCCGCAGAGTTTTCGGGCCCTCGCCGCCCCGGCCGCCCAGGCGCTGGCGCGCTATCGCGTGCCCGAAAATCAGGCGGTCCGGCTAGCCGATCGGCAGGCGCCCGCATGGGCTTTCCTCACCGGCATGAAACTACCCCTGTCATCCACCGGATTGAGGAACGCGGATGGGAGCTGGAAGGCAAAGAGGTGACAGTTAACTCGAACCGGCAGGCGGGGCCCACTGGAATATTGAAACCATTAACCCCACATGCCTAATATGGTCCGCGACGCCGGGATTCGGCGTTTGCGATACAGTGAAAGGAATGGTCCCTGGCCACATCTGTATTGTCCAAGTCGAAGTCTGTTTTACCCAAGGCGACTGGTAGCAAGACCGCTGGCAAGTCTGCCAAGACCCCGCGTAAAACATCGACAGAAGCTGCGGCCTTGAAGGCGCAACCCGACGCCGACAAGACGCTGAATATGATCCTCTCCCGCCTCGACGATATGAAGGCGGAAGAAACGGTCACCATCGACCTTCGCGGCAAATCTGCATTTTCCGATTACATGATCGTCACCACAGGCCGGGTCAACCGGCATGTCGGCGCGATCGCGGAAAACGTCACGAAAGCCCTGAAGGAAAACGGCATCAGGAACATCCATGTCGAGGGCTTGCCCAATTGCGACTGGGTGCTGATCGATTCCGGCGATGTGGTCCTGCACGTATTCAGGCCCGAGGTACGCGAGTTCTACAATCTGGAAAGGTTGTGGGCGCAGAACCCGGCGGCGGCGGCGATCTGAACCCTCGGCCGGTCCGAATCGGCTGAGGCGCATGTAATCTGGTTGCTCGCGCGGCAACAGCGCGCGTGCCGGGACGTGTACGCCGGAAAAACAATCATGCGCCTTGTCGTGGTCTCGATCGGCCGGCTGAAACAGGGCCCGGAACAGGAACTGGCGGAACGCTATCGCGAGCGTTTCGAGGACATCGGCCGCAAGCTCGGCTTTCGCGGCCTCGCGATCCAGGAAATTCCCGAAAGCCGCGCCCGCGATACCGCGACGCGCATCTCGGAGGAAGCCGCGGCGATTGCGGCGGCGATACCGGAGAAAGCCGTCCTGGTGGCGCTCGACGAGCACGGCAAGAGCATCGACAGCGCGACCTTCGCCCGGCAGCTTGGCCAGTGGCGGGACGAGGGGATTGCCAGTACAATTTTCGCCATCGGCGGCGCGGACGGACTTTCGCCCGATTTGCAGCGCAAGGCTAAATTACGCATTGCGTTCGGCTCGGCGACCTGGCCGCATCAAATGGTCCGCGTCATGCTTCTTGAACAGATTTACCGCGCCGCGACCATTTTGGCCGGCCACCCCTACCATCGCGCTTAGGGCATGGTGAGGTGAATACAGAGAGCGCTGAACAGGCCGGATGCATTCGACGCAGCACATTCATTCATACCCACGCACCGCCGATCGCGGCGAGCCGGTGATGTCAGCCATCTTGCTTCCCGTAATACTACTGTCGGCAAGTCTTGTGCTGGCGTCGCTTTCGCCCGCCGCCGCGCAGTCCGCGCCATCAGCGCAGCAGGCAACCGCCGTATCTCCCGAGGCGATCAAGCAGCGCGAGCAGGAGCTGGAGGCCACGCGCGAGGAGCAGCGCAAGGCCGCCGAGCTGCAAAAGAAGCTGAAGGCGGACATGGCGGCGATCGGGCAGGACCGCTCCAAGCTCAACCAGCAGCTGATCGAGATCGCCACCCAAGTGCGCAGTGTCGAAACGCGCATCGGCGAGACCGAGGCGGAGCTTCGACCGCTCGATGCCCGCGAGCAGCAGATCCGGGCCACGCTCGATTCACGGCGCTCAGAAATCATCGAGGTGCTGGCGGCGCTGCAGCGTGCCGGACGGCGCACGCCGCCGGCGCTGTTGGTGCGGCCCGAAGACGCACTGCAATCGCTGCGTACCGCCATGCTGCTTGGCGCTGTCGTTCCCGAATTGCGCGGCCGTGCGGAAAAGCTTGCGAGCGATCTCGGCCAGCTCGTCGCCCTGCGCAAGGAAATCGCGACCAAGCGCGATGTGCTGGCACGAGATCGCGACAGGCTGAAAGACGATTCGATCCGGCTCGCTGCGCTGGTCGACGAACGTCAGCGCAAGCAGAGCGCGATCGAAAAGGATATGGAGAGCGAAGGCGCGCGCGCCATCAACCTGTCCAAACAGGTCGACAGCCTGCAGGGCCTGATCGGCAAAATGGAACAGGACCTGAAGAGCGCCGCCAAGGCGGCTGCAACCGCCAGCCTGCAGGGCGCGCCGGCAGCCCCCGGCGGCAAGCCGAATCTCGGGGCACTCAAGGACCCAGCCCGGCTCAGCCCGGCGATCGCCTTTGCTTCCGCCAAGAGGTTGTTCGCCTTTCCGGTTAACGGCCGCAAGATTCGCGATTTTGGCGGTTCCGATGGCGCGGGCGGCGTGGAAAAAGGCATTTCTTTGGCAACCCGGCCCGGGGCTCAGGTCACAACACCGTGTGACGGCTGGGTTGTTTACGCTGGACCCTTCCGCAGCTACGGACAACTCTTGATCCTCAATGCCGGGGGCGGGTATCATGTCCTGATCGCCGGGATGGAGCGCATTTCGGTAAACATCGGCCAGTTTGTACTTACGGGAGAGCCGGTCGCGACGATGGGGACGACGTCCCAGGTCGCATCCATTCTCGCGACGACCGCGAGCCAGCCGGTGCTCTATGTCGAGTTCCGTAAGGACGGCACTCCAATCGACTCAGGCCCATGGTGGGCCGCTAACGAAGGCGAAAAGGTTCGCGGATGATGCGCAAGACTTCTCTCATTCTTCTCAGCGCCGCCACCGGTGCGGCTTTGACGCTTTTCGTTACGCAGCCCCGCTCGGTGCTGATGGGATCGGTGGCGCGCGCTGCGACATCCGACACCTACCGCCAGCTCAATCTGTTCGGCGACGTGTTCGAGCGCGTGCGCAGCGACTATGTCGAGAAGCCCGACGACTCCAAGCTGGTCGAGTCCGCGATATCAGGCATGCTGGCCGGTCTCGATCCGCACTCCAGCTACATGGACGCCAAGAGCTTCCGCGACATGCAGGTGCAGACCCGCGGTGAGTTCGGCGGTCTCGGCATCGAGGTCACGATGGAAGACGGCCTGATCAAGGTCGTCTCGCCGATCGACGACACGCCGGCATCGAAGGCCGGCATCATGGCCAACGACATCATCACCACGCTCGACGACGAAGCGGTGCAGGGTCTCACCCTCAACCAGGCCGTCGAAAAAATGCGCGGGCCCGTTAACACCAAGATCCGTCTCAAGATCATCCGCAAGGGCCAGGACAACCCGATCGAAGTCACGTTGGTCCGCGACAACATCCGCGTCCGTTCGGTGCGCGCCCGCGTCGAGCAGGACGACATCGCCTATATCCGCGTCACCACCTTCAACGAGCAGACCACCGAAGGCCTGAAGCGCGAGATCGGCAACCTCTCGAACCAGCTCGGCGACAAGCTCAAGGGCTACATCATCGACCTCAGAAATAATCCGGGCGGCCTACTCGAAGAAGCAGTCACCGTTTCCGACACCTTCCTCGAGCGCGGTGAGATCGTCTCGACCCGCGGCCGCAATGCCGAGGAAACCCAGCGCCGCGCCGCTCATTCCGGCGACCTCACCAAGGGCAAGCCGGTCATCGTGCTGATCAATGGCGGCTCGGCGTCGGCCTCCGAAATCGTCGCCGGCGCGCTGCAGGACCACAAGCGTGCCACGCTGGTCGGCACGCGCTCGTTCGGCAAGGGTTCGGTGCAGACCATCATCCCGCTCGGCAGCGGCAACGGCGCGCTGCGCCTTACCACCGCGCGCTACTACACGCCGTCGGGCAAGTCGATCCAGGCCAAGGGCATCGTGCCCGACATCGAGGTGCTGCAGGATGTGCCGGAAGAGCTGAAGGCACGCACCGACACCAAGGGCGAGGCATCGCTCCGCGGCCATCTGAAGAACGACGGCGACGAGAAGACCGGCTCGCAATCCTATGTCCCGCCGGACGCCAAGGACGACAAGGCGCTGAAGACCGGCGCCGACCTGCTGCACGGCATCAAGTCGACCGCGAGCGGCCCGGCCACCGGCGACAAGGCCGCGGTCGAAAAGCCCGCCAACAAGGCGGCCAACTAATCCGGCCTTCCAAATATTCCTGAACAAGAAGGGGCGGCTCATGGGCCGCCCCTTTTTCATGATCGATTCCTGCCGCTGCCCAGCGGAACGGTGCTTTTGCGGGGCGGCGCAGGCGCTCGAATCCGGGCCATCGTGGTATCGTCGGGTCAGGTGATTCGGGAAGATTCATGACGGAAACGGCCGACGAACTGAGTGCACCGCTCGGACAGAAGACGGAGCGCAAGAAGCGCCGGTTTCGGCTGCCGTTCACGGCGATGCAGGCGCTGGCCGTGCTGCTCGGCCTCGTCCTGATCGTCTTCCTGAGTGTCGCGCTCTTTACCGACAACCCCTTGGGCGGGGAGCCGATGGCCCGTGTCGCGCTGCGCAAGCCGGCGGACGACAAGCAGCCCGCAGCCTCTGGCCAGACCGAGCACGCCGCCAAGCCCGGCACCCCGCAGGCCCCGGCTGGCGAAAACAAGACCGTCACCATCATCGATGGCTCCAGCGGCAAACGTCAGGACGTGGTGATCGGCAGCGATGCCGGCGCCGAGCCGGCGATGACCATGACCGGGATCGATCCGCGCCTTCTGGAAAAGTCACGCTACGGCATGATTCCGGCCGTTGCCGACGGGCTAAAGCCCTTCACGGTCTACGCGGCTGATGCCGACCGCACCAAGGCCGCGAAGATGCCGGTGATCGCGATCGTGGTCGGCGGGCTCGGGGTCGGCGCCGCCAAGACGACGGATGCCATCATGAAGCTGCCGCCGGCGGTGACGCTGGCTTTCACCCCTTACGGCGCCGATCCCACCAAGCTCGCTGAGCGGGCCCGCGCCCAGCGCCACGAGATCCTGCTGCAGGTTCCGATGGAGCCGTTCGACTACCCCGACAATGATCCGGGGCCGCAGACCCTGCTGACGACGCTGACCCCGGAGCAGAACCTCGACCGGCTGTACTGGCACCTCAGCCGCTTTCAGGGCTATGCCGGGATTGCCAATTTCATGGGCGCGCGCTTCACGGCGAGCGACAGCGTGATGCAGCCGGTGATCCGCGAGGCGGCCAAGCGCGGCCTCGGCTATCTCGACGACGGCTCCTCGCCGCGCAGCATTGCGTCGGCGCAGGCGACGGCCCAGTCGATGCCCTTCGCCAAGGCGGATTTCACCATTGATGCCGTGCCGACCTCGGTCGAGATCGACCGGGCGCTGGCCAAGCTGGAAACGGTCGCCAAGGAACGCGGGCTGGCCGTGGGCGTCGCCTCCGCGCTGCCGATTTCGATCGAGCGGCTGGCCGCCTGGACCAAGACGCTCGAGGGCCGCGGCATCCTGCTTGTGCCATTGACAACGGCGATGCTGAAATCAAAATCAGGCTAAAGATCAAGCCGATGGCGGCCCGGCGCCTTCCCGACCCTGCCGGACCGGTCGATTGTGCAGATGAATACAGGCAAAGGAACCTTGACGAACATGGCGCGCTACGAAGACCTGCCTTACCGGACCTGCGTCGGCATGATGCTGATCAACGCGGCCGGGCTGGTCTTCATCGGCCGCCGCGCCGGGGGCATCGAGCATGTTGACGAAACCCATGTCTGGCAGATGCCGCAGGGTGGGGTCGATCCCGGCGAGGACACCTGGGAGGCTGCCAAGCGCGAGCTTTACGAGGAGACCAGCGTCCGCTCGGTCGAGAAGCTCGGCGAAGTGCCGGATTGGCTGATCTACGACATTCCACGCACCGTCGCCGGCCGCGCCTGGAAAGGCCGCTATCGCGGGCAACGCCAGAAATGGTTCGCGGTGCGCTTCACCGGCAAGGATGCCGAGATCAATGTCGCCAGCCCCGGCGGCGGACACAAGGCCGAGTTCGTGACCTGGCGCTGGGAGCCGATGAAGAATCTTCCCAACCTGATCGTCCCGTTCAAGCGGCCGGTCTACGAGCGCGTGGTCAAGGAATTCGCCAACCTCGCGGGCGGTTAGCCAGTCCCCCACGTTGCGCGCGGGCACTCATCAGAAGTCATGTCCGACAAACCCTATCGGCCCAATGTGGGCATCGCCCTGTTCAATGCGTCCGGCGAGGTGCTGATCGGCCGGCGCTTCCGCGACGACGGGCCGGAGATCATTCTTCCCGGCCTTGAATGGCAGATGCCCCAGGGCGGCATCGACGCCGACGAGGACCCGCGCGACGCCGTCATGCGCGAACTCTGGGAAGAGACCGGCGCGGTCAGTGCCGAATATCTCGGCGAGACCGATTGGATAAAATATGACTTTCCGCCCTATGACGGACCGGCCACGCATCGCCTCGCGCAATTTCGCGGGCAGCGGCAGAAATGGTTTGCGCTGCGCTTCACCGGCCGCGACGACGAGATCGACCCCCTGACGCCGCGCAACGGCCAGCCGGCCGAATTCGATTCCTGGCGCTGGGAGCGCCTCGATCGTGTCGCCGACCTCGTCGTCCCATTTCGGCGCGAAGTGTACAGAATGGTGGCGGGGGCATTTGCGGAGTTCGCCCGCTAGAACGGCGGCACTGCTTGTGGCGCGCTTGACAGCGTTCTGCCGCTGAATATTTTTTTGCCGGAGGGCTGAACCACCTCGCAGTTCAAAGGACCCATAGAACGACCGTCAAAAGGATGACGAAGATGATTGATGAAAAGCTCGCCCGTTTGCGAACGCATCGCAATAACATCGACCGTTATCGCCGCCTTCTAAAAACCAGGCTGACAGAGCTGGAGCGCCAGTACATCGAAGCGCGCCTGTCCGAAGAGCAATCAGCGCTGGAAAAACTCGCAGCCTCCACTTTCCCGCTCGCCTTTCAGGCTCCCAGGATCCAGAATTCCAACACGCAGCCGCCGATTTCCTCGGCGGCCTAGATCAATCTGGCACCGATCGGCCGTTGCGCTTGATGTAAGTGACACCGCATGATGTCTCGCCCGACATGAAGGATGTGATCGTATTCAAGCGCCGCCGAAGCTTCGAATGGCAGGTGCGAGACCAGGATGGCACGCTGCTCATGCGCGGGCGCGAGCGTACGCGCCCGGCCGCCCGCTACCAAGTTTATCGAACGCTCTTCATGATGCTGGCCGTTGGCCCCAGACCGAACGGCCTGCGGGCGAGAGGCCTCGACCAGGAGCAGCACACCGGCCGCAGCTGACCTTGCCCCTTCAGCGCCCGGCCCGGCCATTTACGCTTGATTAAGTCTGCCGCCGCGGGGCGCGCGGCCCCCAAAATTTTTTCCTCACCGCCTCTTGAAACTTTTCGGCCTTTTTCTAATTCGATTTTTGCCGCCAGTCGCGGTGCCGGATGCCAGCTCGGGTCCGGCGAGTTGAGTGGGCGCCGGACGGTGTCCGACGCTCCTTCGTATCCATCTTGCTCCTAAGGAGGACTTGGCTATGAGGACCTTTGACTTTTCACCCCTGTGGCGTTCCACGATCGGTTTCGATCATCTGGCCGACCTGCTCGACAGCAGCTTGCGGCACTCGACCGACGACAACTACCCGCCCTATAACGTCGAACGCGTCGGCGAAGACGCGTACCGGATTTCGCTCGCGGTCGCCGGCTTCGGCATGGACGACATCAGCGTAACTGCAGAGCGAGACACGCTGATCATCGAGGGCCAGAAGCCCAACGCCGAGCAACGCGAATACCTGTATCACGGCATCGCGGCCCGGCCGTTCCGGCGGGTGTTCAATCTCGCCGATTATGTGCAGGTCAAGCAGGCCTCGTTCAAGGACGGTCTCTTGATCGTCGACCTGGTTCGCGAAGTGCCTGACGCGATGAAGCCGCGGCGCATCCCGATCGGCAACGCCGCCGCTTCCCATCAGATCGAGCAGAAGGCGGCTTAAGGCGCCTTTGGTAGTGCGGGCTCTGCGCGGATTTCCCGCCGCGCGCGGGCCTATGCGAGCAACAGCAATCTCTCAGGAGGACACACTATGGCTATTCGCGATCTGATCCCGTGGTCGAGAAATCAGGAGCTCACGTCTTCGCGCGAGGGCTACGATCCTTTCTTCACCCTCCATCGGGAAATGAACCGGCTGTTCGACGATGTCTTCAGAGGCTTCGGGGTGCCAGCCCGTTTTGGCAGCCCGCTGATGGAAGGTCGCTTCGGATGGCCGAGTATCGAACTCAACGAGACCGACAAGGAGCTGAAGGTGACGGCTGAACTGCCGGGGCTGACGGAAAAAGACGTTCAGCTCGAGATCGCCAACGGCGTTCTGACCTTGCGCGGCGAGAAGAAGTCCGAGCGTACCGATAGTGGCGGCAGATACTTCACCGAGCGCTATTACGGTTCGTTCGAGCGGCAGATCCCGCTCGACGGCGTCGAGGAAGACAAGGCCGAAGCCAAATTCCACGACGGCGTCTTGACGATCACGCTGCCGAAATCCGAGCAGGCGCGTTCGTCTGTCAAGCGCATCCCGATCAGCAACCAATGATGCATTGGCGGCGGCGCAGCGTGCCGCCGCCGTCACCACGCTTATTCCAGGGAAAGGAGAGTAAGGAGACCGTTCGATGAGCAAGGCCGATCTGAGCACCACCGACTTTGCGCTGTTTCATCCCGCCGCACATTATGATTCCCCCAGTGAAGTATTGAGCAACGGGCAGCTTTCCGACGCCGAGAAACGCGTGATCCTGTCTTCATGGGCTTCCGACATGTTCGCGGTCGAGTCCTGTCCGGGCCTGCGCGACATTCCCGGCATGGGTCATCCTGTCCGGCTTGCCGATATCCTGGCCGCTTTGCGCCAGCTCGATGGCGATGACGAGCCCGCGCAGCGAACCGACATCAGCGGCCGGAGGCGACCGCGCTGGCAGGCCATGACACGGAGGCTGACGTCATGCTGACCCCGGCCGGCTCGCCGGCGGAGGTGGCCGGCCTGCGCAAGGGCGACATCGTGCTACGGGCGGACGACCGCCCAATCCACTCGGCCGCACAACTTCGCAACCGCATTGGTCTTGCCCGGATCGGCGAGCAAGTCCGCCTGACCGTCGAGCGGTCCGGGGCACTACAGAATGTCATCGTCGCGGTTGGGCCAGCGTCCGATGCGAGCAGTGACTAGGCCGAGCGTATGACGAGTGGTTCGACCCGGCCGAAAGCGGACGGATCGCGATAGTCCGACTATTGCTGCGCGTAGCGACTTGGCACAACGTCGGGACGTTCGGCTCTTGGGGGTCAAGAAAATCAAAAACGCCCGTCACGATGTGACGAGCGCTGATGCGATCCGGGCCTTCATTGCGCCCCGGAGCGGTGCCCCGGGGCTTAGTGCATAGCCGTGGCGTTGAGCTCGATCTGGATGCTCTTGAAGTGATCCAGCCGCTCGATGGCGTGATCGAGTTCGGAGCCTTCCTTCTCGGCGAGCTTGGCCTCCATCTCGGCGATGGTCTCGGCGAACTGTGCACGGTCGACATCGGCGATCGAGGTGGCGACGTCGGCGAGCACGGTCAGGCCGCTCCCCGACATTTCGGCGAGGCCGCCGAGCACGATCACCTTTTCATGGGTGCCACCAGTGGTGATGGTCAGGATACCCGGACGAACCGCGGCCACGACCGGTGCGTGGCCAGCCAGCACGCCGAAATCGCCTTCCAGGCCGGGAATGTCGACCTGGTCCACCTCGCCGGAGAAGGCGAGCTTTTCAGGTGAAACGAGATCGAAGTGGAAGGTAGCCATGGAAAACCTGCGAGTGGCGAGTTGCGAATAGCGAATGGGGAAGAACAGGGAGCAGCGCTATTCGCCACTCCCTATTCGCCATTCGCCCCTTAGGCCGCTTCAGCAGCCAGCTTCTTGCCCTTCTCGACGGCTTCTTCGATGGTGCCGACCATGTAGAAGGCCGCTTCCGGCAGGTGGTCATACTTGCCTTCGCAGAGGCCGCGGAAGCCCTTGATGGTATCCGCGAGCTCGACGAACTTGCCGGGCGAGCCGGTGAAGACTTCGGCGACGTGGAACGGCTGCGACAGGAAGCGCTCGATCTTGCGGGCGCGCGCCACCGCGAGCTTGTCCTCTTCAGACAGTTCGTCCATGCCGAGAATGGCGATGATGTCCTGCAGCGACTTGTACTTCTGCAGCACCTGCTGGACCATACGGGCGGTCTGGTAGTGCTCCTCGCCGACGACGAGCGGCGAGAGCATGCGCGAGGTCGAGTCGAGCGGGTCGACCGCCGGGTAGATGCCCTTTTCAGAGATCGCGCGGCTCAACACCGTGGTCGCGTCCAAGTGGGCGAACGAGGTGGCGGGCGCCGGGTCGGTCAAGTCGTCGGCCGGCACGTAAATCGCCTGCACCGAGGTAATCGAGCCCTTCTGGGTGGTGGTGATGCGCTCCTGCAGCGCGCCCATGTCGGTGGCGAGCGTCGGCTGATAGCCCACCGCCGAGGGGATGCGGCCGAGCAGCGCCGACACTTCCGAACCGGCCTGCGTGAAGCGGAAGATGTTGTCGACGAAGAACAGCACGTCCTGACCCTGGTCGCGGAAGTGCTCGGCGACGGTCAAACCGGTGAGGCCGACGCGGGCGCGGGCGCCGGGCGGCTCGTTCATCTGACCGAACACCAGCGCGCATTTCGACTTCACGCTCGGGTCGGGATTCTTCGGATCGGCGTTGACCTTGGATTCGATGAACTCGTGATAGAGGTCGTTGCCTTCGCGGGTACGCTCGCCGACGCCGGCGAACACCGAGTAACCGCCGTGCGCCTTGGCGACGTTGTTGATCAGCTCCTGAATCAGCACGGTCTTGCCGACGCCGGCGCCGCCGAACAGGCCGATCTTGCCGCCCTTGGCGTAGGGCGCGAGCAGGTCGACGACCTTGATGCCGGTGACGAGAATTTCGGCTTCCGTGGACTGGTCGGTGTAGGTCGGCGCTTCCTGGTGGATCGCGCGGGTGCCTTCGGACTTGATCGGACCGGCTTCGTCGATCGGCTCGCCGATCACGTTCATGATGCGGCCGAGCGTGCCGTCACCGACGGGAACGGCGATCGGCTGGCCCGTGTCCTTTACTTCCTGGCCACGCACCAGACCTTCGGTCGCGTCCATCGCGATCGTGCGGACGGTGGACTCGCCGAGATGCTGCGCGACTTCGAGCACCAGACGGTTGTTGCCGTTCTTGGTCTCCAGCGAATTGAGAATAGCCGGCAGGTGGCCTTCGAACTGCACGTCGACGACGGCGCCCATGACCTGGGTGACGCGACCGATCTGGTTGGCTGCTGTAGCCATTTATTGTCTCCTTCGATCCGAATTTCTTGTCCGGTCAGACTGCTTCTGCGCCGGAGATGATTTCGATGAGTTCCTTGGTGATCTGGGCCTGACGCGTGCGGTTGTAGACCAGTGTCTGCTTGCGGATCATTTCGCCCGCATTGCGCGTCGCGTTGTCCATCGCGCTCATCTGCGCGCCGTAGAACGAAGCGTTGTTTTCGAGCAGCGCGCGGAAGATCTGCACCGCGAGATTGCGTGGCAGGAGGCGGGTGAGGATTTCGTCCTCCTCCGGCTCGTATTCGTAGGCCGACGCCGAACCGTTGCTGGCTTCGCCTTCAACGACCAGCGGAATGATCTGCTGCGCCGTCGGGATCTGCGCGATGACCGACTTGAACTGCGAATAGAACAACGTGCAGACATCGAACTCGCCGGCCTCGAAGCGGGCCAGCACCTTCTTGGCGATGTCCTCGGCATTCACGAAGCCGAGCTGGCGCACGCCGCGCAGGTCGAGGTGCTCGACGATCTGCTTTTCGAAGGTGCGGCGGAGCTGCTCGTAGCCCTTGCGGCCGACGCAGAAGAATTTGACTTCCTTGCCCTGGTTCATCAGCGACAGAGCGCGCTCGCGGGCGAGACGCACGATCGCCGAGTTGAAGGCGCCGGACAGGCCGCGTTCGCCGGTGCAGACCAGCAGCAGATGAACCTGGTCGCGGCCGGTGCCGGCCAAGAGCGCCGGCGCGCCGGGCGAGCCCGCCGCAGCAGCCGCGATGTTGGAAATCACCGCGTCCATCTTCTGGGCGTAGGGCCGCGCGGCCTCGGCGGCGGTCTGCGCGCGGCGCAGCTTGGAAGCTGCGACCATCTGCATCGCCTTGGTGATCTTCTGCGTCGCCTTGGTCGAGGCGATGCGGACCCGCATGTCTTTAAGTGAAGCCATTCTCAGTTCACCCCGGCGATCCGACCCTCAGGCCAGACCGCAAGCCACTATTTCGCCGGGCCCGGCCGATGCCGGGCCCTGGCGGCAATCATCAAGAAAACGTCTTGGCGAAACCGTCGACCACCGACTTCAGCTTGGCTGCGAGATCGTCGGAGAGATCGCGGCTGTCACGGATGCCGTTGAGAATGTCGGCATTCTTGCCGCGCAGCAGCGACAGCAAGCCGTCCTCGAACGCGCGCACCTTGTTGAGCGGCAGCGGATCGAGATAGCCGTTGGTGCCGGCCCAGATCACGCAGACCTGCTCTTCCATCTTCAGCGGCGAGAACTGCGGCTGCTTGAGGAGCTCGGTGAGGCGCGAGCCGCGGTTGAGCAGGCGCTGGGTCGATGCGTCGAGGTCGGAGCCGAACTGCGCGAACGCCGCCATTTCGCGGTACTGCGCCAGCTCACCCTTGATCTTGCCGGCGACCTTCTTCATCGCCTTGGTCTGCGCCGAGGAGCCGACGCGCGACACCGACAGACCGACGTTCACCGCGGGACGGATGCCCTGGAAGAACAGGTCGGTTTCCAGGAAGATCTGGCCGTCGGTGATCGAGATGACGTTGGTCGGGATATAGGCCGACACGTCGTTGGCCTGGGTTTCGATGACCGGCAGCGCGGTCAGCGAGCCGGAGCCCTGGTCCTTGTTGAGCTTCGCCGCGCGCTCGAGCAGGCGGGAGTGCAGATAGAACACGTCGCCCGGATAGGCTTCGCGGCCCGGCGGACGGCGCAACAGGAGCGACATCTGACGGTAGGCGACGGCCTGCTTGGACAAGTCGTCATAGATGATCACGGCATGCATGCCGTTGTCGCGGAAATACTCGCCCATGGTGCAACCGGTGAACGGGGCGATGTACTGCATCGGCGCCGGGTCGGAAGCGGTGGCGGCGACGACGATCGAGTATTCCAGCGCGCCCTGCTCTTCGAGCACCTTGACGAACTGGGCAACGGTCGAACGCTTCTGGCCGATCGCGACATAGACGCAATACAGCTTGATGTTCTCGTCCGGCTGCGCGTTCAGCGGCTTCTGGTTCAGGATGGTGTCGAGCGCGATCGCGGTCTTGCCGGTCTGACGGTCGCCGATGATCAGCTCGCGCTGACCGCGGCCGACCGGGATCAGCGCATCGATCGCCTTGAGGCCGGTCGCCATCGGCTCGCTCACCGACTTGCGCGGAATGATTCCGGGCGCCTTGACGTCGACGCGCATGCGCTTGTCAGCCTTGATCGGGCCCTTGCCGTCGATCGGGTTACCCAGCGCGTCGACGACGCGACCGAGCAGGCCCTTGCCGACCGGGGTGTCCACGATGGCGCGGGTGCGCTTGACGGTCTGGCCTTCCTTGATCTCACGGTCGGCGCCGAAGATGACGATACCGACGTTGTCGGTTTCGAGGTTCAGCGCCATGCCGCGGGTGCCGTTCTCGAACTCGACCATTTCACCGGCCTGGACATTGTCCAGACCGTAGACGCGGGCGATACCGTCGCCGACGGACAGCACCTGCCCGACTTCGGTGACCTCGGCCTCCTGGCCGAAATTCTTGATCTGGTCCTTGAGGATCGCGGAAATTTCCGCGGCGCGGATGTCCATCAGCCTGCCTCTTTCATCGCGTGCTTGATCGAATTGAGTTTGGTGCGAAGCGAACCATCCACCATGCGGCTGCCGAGCTTGACCACAAGACCGCCAATGATGGAGGGATCGACTTTCACGTTGAGCGCGACGTCCTTGCCCGTCACCGACTTCAGTGCGGTCTTCAGCGCGTCGAGATTCTTGTCACTGAGCTGTTCGGCGACGGTAACGTCGGCCGTCACCTCGCCCTTGAACTTCGCCACCAGCGCGCGGAAGGCGCGGATCACGTCAGTGACGGCGAACAGCCGGCGATTGGCGGTCAGGACCTTGAGGAATTTGGCTGAGGTGCCGGTGATGCCGGCCTTGTCGAGCACGGCGTTGAGCGCCTTGGCCTGCGCATCGGCCGAGAAGACCGGGCTGCGGACCAGGCGCTTGAGATCGGCGCTTTCGTTCAGCATGGTCTCGAATTTCTCGAGATCGGCCTTTACCGCGTCGATGGATTTCTCCTCGCGCGCCAACTCGAACAAGGCCGTAGCATAACGGCCCGACACTCCCGAAACGGACGGATCTTCAGCAGCCACAGACTCGCTCTTTATTAGCTGTCAAACTCGCAAGGGAAAAACCGTCGCCGCGGGTAGCGGCGCCTAGCGATCCAAGCCCTTGGAATTCAAGCGGGACTTCGATTTTCGACCGGCACGAGAAGTGCCGGGATCGTTAAAATCGCGGCTTTGCTAACATAGCAAGCGCGCAGGTGCAACATGACCGCACGTTCGGGCGATGCCTTGTCGCACGTCAATTTTCAGGCCCCTCAAGATGCCGTTGATGCGGGATCAGTGCGCCGGAATTTTGGCTCCGGCTGCCGGTCGGCTGAATGGCTTCGTCCCCGACAGGCGAATTTGTTCCGCCCGTATTTGCATGGCCGCTATGACCGTCACCGTTCGGAACGAACGAGGCAGATCTCCTCCATTTGGCCATTACTTGCCTAAATCTTTCCCTTCTTAGGGATGACTGTATTCGCAAGTAACAGACAGTATTTAATAGGTTAAAAGTTCGTTAAAGCGCAAGATTACGGAATATCCTTCGATTAGTTGACCACGGTAACAAGATATGTCAGCGCGCGACATTCCGGATTTACTGCCCAATTCACGCCTCATTGCCTGACCAAACGGCATCCGCTGAAACTGGGACGGGGGTTCCATTTGTCACGTATGTGGCAATACTATCTGAGGGACTAGTTTAATGTTGCACACCAACAAAGTAGCGCTGGGAGCTTTAACCCGGTCGCGTACGGCTTTCGCCTTGATTGCCGCAACTGTTCTGATCGGCGGCACCGTCTCCGAGGCGTCCGCCAAGTCCAGGCATCATCGTCATCACCACCATCACCATTCCCACCACGCCAAGGCGCAGCCGGCCGGCGACAGCTGGCTCAACGCCAATGCCTCGATCGCCCCGACGGGCGGCCGCGGCTTCTCGGGCAAGGCCTCCTATTACGGCAACGAGTCCGGCAGCCGGACCGCCTCGGGCCAGCGCTTCAACCAGAACGCCATGACCGCGGCCCACCGGTCGCTGCCGTTCGGCACCAAGGTACGTGTCACCCATCGCGGCCAGAGCGTCATTGTCACGATCAACGACCGTGGTCCGTTCATCCGCGGCCGCGTGCTCGACCTCTCCAAGGGTGCCGCGCGCGCCATCGGCCTGACCGGCGCCGGCGTCGGCCACGTCACCGCCGAGGTCGTCTCCTAAGTCCACCAGACTCGCGTAAGCGTTGCGTTGCGTAACCGCGGCACTTCCGCGGCAACAGGCCTGCCGTCGCAAATGACGGCAGGCTTTTTTGTTTGCCTGCGTTCGGTGAAGCGTCTCCTTACCCTCCCTGGAGGGGAGGGTCGGCTCACATGAGCGCAGCGAAATGTGAGACGGGGTGGGGGTGATCTCTCCACTCGGGCACCGTTGGCTGTGGAGAGACCGTCACCCCACCCCGCCGCTACACGGCGACCCTCCCCCTCCAGGGGAGGGTGACGGACGGCTTCACAAAAAGCTCTGCGGATCGACATCGACTTCGAGTTTGAGGTTGCCCTTGGTCTTCGGTCCCGCGGCCAGCCATTCGCGCAGATATTCCGACAGGTCGACATTGCGCAGCGACTTCACCAGGATCCGGAACCGGTAGCGGCCCTTGATGACGGCCAGCGGCGCTTCGGCGGGCCCGAGCACCTGGATGCGCTCGTCGATCGGCGCCAGGGCCGCAAGGCGGCGCGCAAAGCCTTCCGCAGTCGGCCGGTCGCCGGCGGAAATGATCAGGCTGGCGAGCCGGCCGAATGGCGGATAGCCGGTGCGCTCGCGCTGTTCGATCTCGCTGGCGTAGAACGCCTCGCGGTCGCTGGCGACCAGCGCTTTCATCACGGGATGTTCGGGCTGATGCGTCTGCAGGAAGCCGACACCGCGGCCCTGCTCGCGGCCAGCGCGGCCGATCACCTGGTTGAGCAGTTGGAACGTCCGCTCGGCGGCGCGCGGGTCGCCGTTGCCGAGGCCGAGATCGGCGTCGACCACGCCGACCAGATTGAGCCGCGGGAAATTATGCCCCTTCGCCACCAGTTGCGTGCCGATGATGATGTCGACGCGGCCTTCGGCGATTTCGTTGAGCTCACTGCGCATGGTCTCGATCGAGGTGATGAGGTCGCTCGACAGCACCATGGTTCGCGCGTTCGGAAACAGCGCGGCCGCCTCTTCCTGCAGGCGCTCGACGCCGGGACCGATCGCGGCCAGCGATTCCTCGGCCTGGCAGTGCGGGCAGATGTTCGGGCGCGGCATCGAGAAGCCGCAATGGTGACAGACGAGACGCTGGCGAAATCTGTGATCGACCAGCCAGGCGTCGCAGATGGTGCAGGAAAAGCGATGGCCGCAGGCCCGGCACAGCGTCAGCGGCGCATACCCGCGCCGATTGAGGAACAGCAGCGCCTGCTCGCGCTTCTCGATCGCAAACTGCACCTGTTCGGCCAGTGGCGGCGAGATGAAACGGCCGCGCGGCGGCGGCGCGCGGCGCAAATCGATCGCCTCGATATGCGGCATGTGCTGGCCGCCGAACCGCGACGGCAACGCGACCCGCTGGTAGCGTCCCTTGCGCGCATTGACCTCGCTCTCGACGGACGGCGTTGCGGAGGCCAACACGATCGGAATCTTGGCGATGTGCGCGCGCACCACCGCCATGTCGCGGGCATGGTAATGCGCGCCGTCATCCTGCTTGTAGGCCTGGTCGTGCTCTTCATCGACGATGATGAGACCGAGATCGGCATAGGGCATAAACAGCGCCGAGCGCGCGCCGACCACGACCGGCGCCTCGCCCGCCGATATCGCGGCCCAATTGCGCTGCCGCGTGCGCGGCGTCAGCTCCGAGTGCCATTCGAGCGGGCGCACGCCAAAACGTTGTGCGAAGCGATCCAGGAATTGTCCCGTCAGCGCGATCTCCGGCATCAGGATCAGGCATTGCTTGCCGCGCCGGATCACTTCGGCAATCGCCTCGAAATAGACTTCGGTCTTGCCCGAGCCGGTGACGCCGTCGAGCAGCGCGACGTGGAACGTGCCATTGGCGGCGAGCGCGCGCATCGCGTCGACGGCCGCGCGCTGCTGGCTGGAAAATTCCGGCTGCGCGAAGGCCGGATCGGGCGCCGGCGGCGCCAGCGGCGGCGGCATCGCCTCGACGGCAAGCGTTCCCTCATCGACCAGGCCGTCGACCACGCCGGAGCTGACGCCGGCCTCGCGCGCGGCCTCGGACTTGCCGTGCAGCAGGCCGTCCGACAGCACCTCGATCAGCCGCCGCCGCGCCGGCGTCAGACGCTTCGGTGGCTCGCCGACCAGCCGTACGCCGAGGCGCATCCGCTCGGGCCCTAGATTTTCTCCCATCCGCAAGGCCATGCGCAGCACCATGCCGCGGGCGGACAGCGTGTAATTGGCGACCCAGTCGACCAGGCTGCGCAATTCCGGCCGCAACGGCGGCACGTCGAGCTTTTCGCCGACGTCTTTCAGGCGGTTGTGCAGCCGCGGATCGGGATTGGCGTTTTCCGCCCACACCACCGCGACCACCTCGCGCGGCCCGAGCGGCACGCAGACGACATCGCCCGGCTTCAGCGCCATCTCGCGCGGCACACGGTAGGAATAGGTCTGATTGAGCGCGACCGGCACCAGCACATCGACGACGCGCGTCGATGATGCCGATGAGGTGGTGTGGCTGATAGCGTGGTCCATCAGGGAATCAGGCTCGAGATATCCGGAAGCAAGGCTAGCGCCGGTCGCGCAAGTTAGCGAACGGTAAACGAAAGAGGTGCGATATAATCGACGGAAGCATCGCCTCCAAGACCGGGGAAGGCTATGGGCAAGGAAGTTCCGCAAGGCCTCGAGCTCGACTGCGCCGATAACGGCTTCGCGCAGGAGATGGCGCGCTGGCTGATGCATCTGCGCGCCGAGCGGCGGCTGTCGCCGAAGACGCTGGAGGCCTATGCCCGCGACCTCCGCCAGTGCCTGACCTTCCTTGCCGAGCATTGGGGCGAGAAGGTCACGTTGAATCGGTTTGCGGCGCTGGAGGCCACCGACGTCAGGGCCTTCATGGCGATGCGCCGCGCCGACGATATCGCCGGGCGCTCGCTGATGCGGGCGCTGGCGGGGCTCCGATCATTCGGCCGCTATCTCGAGCGCGAGGGCAAGGGCAAGGTCGGGGCGCTTTCCGCGATCCGCGCGCCCAAGGTGGCGAAGAGCCTGCCAAAACCGATCCAGATGGACGCCGCCAAGCGCTTTGCGGATGCGGACGAGCGCGCCGGCGAGGAGCGCGAACCCTGGATCCTGGCGCGCGACGCCGCCGTCATGGCGCTGCTCTACGGCTCCGGCCTGCGCATCTCCGAGGCGCTGGGGCTGAAGCGGCGCGACGTGCCCAAACCCGGCGAAGGCGATGTCCTCATCGTGACCGGCAAGGGCAACAAGACCCGGATGGTGCCGGTGCTGCAGAACGTACTCGCCCTGATCGCCGACTACGTCGCGATGTGCCCGCATTCGTTGCCGCCGGCCGGCCCGATCTTCGTCGGCGCGCGCGGCGGGCCGCTCTCTCCGCGCATCATCCAGCTCACCATGGAGCGGCTGCGCGGCGCGCTCGGCCTGCCCGACAGCGCCACCCCGCACGCATTGCGGCATTCTTTCGCAACCCATCTGCTCAGCCGCGGCGGCGACCTTCGCGCGATCCAGGAACTGCTCGGCCACGCCTCGCTCTCGACCACGCAGGTCTATACCGGCATCGACAGTGAACGGCTGCTGGAAGTGTACCGCTCCGCGCATCCGCGCGGCTGAACGCCGCCAGACTCAAAAGATCGAAAACAACCCCATGCACAGTAGGGCCGGGCGCCGCATGCCGCGACGAAATCGGCGGCCGTCATACTGAGAGCCTAAAATACGGATAGAACGATCCTTAACCGAGGCGCCCAAAATCCGCTTAACTCTTGCGTTGAACGGGCCGTTCGGCAATCGTGGCCGCGATTCACCCAGGGGAGACAAGCATGGGCGCACATGAAAGCATGGAGCATGCCGAGCACGCCGAGCACGCATCGGGCTCGAACAAGAACATCGCACTGCTGATCGCAATCATTGCGCTGTTCCTCGCGCTATCGGAGATGCTCGGCAAGAGCGCGCAGACCGAATCGATCAGCAAGAACGTCGAGGCTGCGAACCTCTGGTCCTTCTTCCAGGCCAAAAGCATTCGCCGCACCCAGATTCAGACCGCGGCCGAACAGGGCAAGCTCACGCTCAGCGCTGCTACCGATGAAGCCGTCAAGGCCGCGCTGACCAAGCAGATCGACACCTGGGAAAAGACCGCGGCGCGCTACCGCTCCGAACCCGAAACCGGCGAAGGAACGGAGCAGCTCGCCAAACGCGCCAAGGAAGCCGAAACGGCGCGCGATGTCGCAACCGACAAATATCATCACTACGAATACGCGTCGGCGATGTTCCAGATCGCCATCGTGCTGGCATCGGCAACCATCATCACCGGCATGGCCTGGCTGGCCTGGACATCGGGACTGCTGATGCTGGGTGGACTTGCGATGACCGGATTCGGCCTGTTCTGGCCGCATCTGCTGCACGTGCTGCATTTGCATTAAGCGGAGGGCGACCCACTCCCTCAGCTGTCATGCCCCGCTTCAGGCGGGGCATCCAGTACGCCGCGGCTTCTCGGTTCAGCCACTGGCGTCTCTGGGATACTGGATCGCCCGCCTTCGCGGGCGATGACAACTCGGGCGTCAGCGCGCCTCGTGCACGCTCTTGCGGAAGCGCGCGATCAGCCGGAGCGTGCGTGACGACCAGCTATCGCCATTGCCGCGCAGCATTTCGCGGATGCGCTGCTTGATCGGCTGCACCAGTTCGGCCGCCTTGGCGCGCATCGCCATGATGAATTCGTAGCCGCGCTTGAACCACGCCATCTGCAGCAGCTTCGCCCGTGTCACGTCGAAAATGAACGCCGTGACACCGAGGCCGAGGAATTTGCCTGCTACGATCACAAGCGTAGCGGCGAGCCAATATTGATGGGCCAACAGCCAGAGGCCGACCAGCTTGAGCGGAAACAGCACGATGACCGGCACCGCAAACACGATCAGTGTCATCGCCGGCGACAGCGCATCGATGCGCTCGGAGAGCCATTGCTTGAAGGCGCGAAGCGGGATCGCGGCGACGACGCGCTCGACGATCGGCTCGAGATGATCCCACAGCCAGGCTTCGATCAGGAAGATGATCGCGAGCAGAACCCAGAACGGCTGTAACAGGCGGCGCATCATCGATCGTCATCTCTGGAGCGGAACGAGGTCCATTGATTGGTCGCCCCGCTCTGATTTCGCGTTCAAAGCATGGTCTTTTCAAGAGGGCAGATAGCCGTTTGTTCGATCATGCTCCACCCGGGATGTCCCAGACTCACGTCACATATGGATGGCGCGTTTGCCGACCGCAAGCGCGGCCTCCTTGACGGCTTCCGAACGCGTCGGGTGCGCGTGGCAGGTCCGCGCCAGATCTTCGGCAGAGCCGCCAAATTCCATCAGAACGCAGGCTTCGTGGATCATTTCGCCGGCTTCGCGGCCGACGATGTGCACGCCGAGCACGCGGTCGGTCTTCGCATCCGCGAGAATCTTCACAAAACCGTCAGTGGTCTGATTGACCTTGGAGCGGCCGTTGGCAGTGAACGGGAATTTGCCCGACGTGTAGGCGACGCCGGCCTGTTTCAGCTCTTCCTCGGTCTTGCCGACCGACGACACTTCCGGAGTGGTATACACGACGCCTGGAATAACGTCGTAGTTCACATGGCCGGCTTGGCCCGCGATGATCTCGGCACAGGCAACGCCTTCGTCCTCGGCCTTGTGCGCCAGCATCGGTCCGGCCACGACGTCGCCGATCGCATAGACGCCCTTCACGCTGGTGGCGAAATGCTTATCGATCTGCACGCGGCCGCGATTGTCGAGTGCGATGCCGGCTTCCTTGAGACCCAGGCCTTCGGTGTAAGGCACGCGGCCGATGCAGACCAGGACCACATCGGATTCCAGCGTTTCCGCCGTACCGCCCGCCGCCGGCTCGACCTTGACCTTCAACGTCTTGCCCGATGTATCGACGCTGGTGACCTTGGCGCCAAGCTTGAACACAAAACCCTGCTTCTCGAGCATGCGTTGGAATTGTTTCGCGACCTCGCCGTCCATACCCGGCAGGATGCGATCGAGGAATTCGACGACCATGACCTCCGACCCCAGCCGGCGCCACACCGAGCCGAGTTCGAGGCCGATCACGCCGGCGCCGACGATCAGCATCTTTTCCGGCACTTTTTCCAACGATAGCGCGCCGGTCGATGACACGATGCGCTTCTCGTCGATGTCGATCCCTTTCAGCCGCGCGATATCGGAGCCGGTCGCTATGACGATGTTCTTGGTCTCAACCGTTTCGGTCTTGCCGTTACCACTGACTTCAACCTTGCCAGCACCGAGGATCTTGCCGGTACCCTTCAGCACGTCGATCTTGTTCTTCTTCATCAGAAACTCGACGCCCTTGACGTTGCCGTCGATGCCTTGCTGCTTGAAGTTCATCATCGCCGGCAGATCGAGCTTTGGCGCGGAAACGGCAACGCCCATCTTGGCAAAGGAGTGCGCGGCCTCTTCGAACATTTCAGAGGCATGCAGCAGCGCCTTCGACGGCATGCAGCCGACATTGAGGCAGGTGCCGCCGAGCGTCGGATTCTTCTCGACCACGGCGACCTTCATGCCGAGTTGCGCCGCGCGCACCGCGCAGACATATCCGCCCGGGCCGGTGCCGATGACGACGAGATCGTAGGTAGCCATGATGAGGTCCTGTAGCTTTTAGAAAGTGTCGGGATTACCGCCCACCCGAGACGTCGAGGATGGTGCTGGTGACGTAGGAGGCCTCGTCCGAGATCAGCCAGACGATGGCGTTGGCGATCTCATCCGCGGTGCCGACGCGCTTCATCGGCACCAGATGGGCGAGGCGATGCGCGCGGTCGGGTTCGCCGCCCGCGGCGTGGATGTCGGTATCGATCAATCCGGGGCGGATGCCGGCGACGCGGATGCCCTCGCCCGCGACCTCATAGCCAAGACCGATCGTGAAGGAATCGATCGCGCCCTTGGAGGCGGCGTAGTCGACATAGGTGTTGGGCGCGCCGAGCCGGGCCGCGACCGAAGAGAGGTTGACGATGACGCCGCCCTTGCCGCCGTGTTTGGTCGACATCCGTTTTACCGCCTCGCGGGCGCACAGGATGCTGCCGGTGACGTTGACCGCCATCATCTCCCGGATTCGCTCGGCCGACATCTCGTCGACGCGCACGCCGCTCTTGCCGACGATGCCGGCATTGTTGACGAGCGCGCCGAGCGCTCCGAACTCGTCGGCCGCCTTGAACAGCGCCAGGATGTCCGCCTCGCTGGCGACATCGCACTTCACGGCAATCGCCTTGCCATTCTTGCCCTCGATCTGGGCTACGACCTCGTCGGCGGCGGCCTTGTTGCTGGCATAGCCGACCACGACGCGATAGCCCCGCGCGGCGGCAGCGAGCGCGGTGGCGCGGCCGATGCCGCGGCTGCCGCCGGTGATTACAACAACCTTGTCCATCACGTCAGCTCCCACAAATCAGCACGCATCGATCCATGGCTCGTGACGCCGGCCTTCCGCACCGGCGCCGCAAAAGTCGGTGGGGTTAGAGATCCAGCACCAGCCGCGCCGGGTCTTCCAGGCTTTCCTTGACGCGGACCAGGAACGTCACCGCTTCCTTGCCGTCGATTACGCGGTGATCGTAGGACAGCGCCAGATACATCATCGGGCGCACCTCGATCTTGCCGCCGACCACCATCGGCCGCTCCTGGATCTTGTGCATGCCGAGAATGCCTGATTGCGGCGCGTTCAGGATCGGCGTCGACATCAACGAGCCGTAGATGCCGCCATTGGTGATGGTGAAGGTGCCGCCCTGCATTTCGTCGATCTTGAGATGGCCGTCGCGGGCGCGGCGGCCGAAATCGGCGATCGATTTTTCGATATCGGAGATCGACTTGTGGTCGCAGTCGCGCACGACGGGCACGACCAGGCCCTTGTCGGTGCCGACGGCGATGCCGACGTGGTAGTAGTTCTTGTAGATCAGATCAGAACCGTCGATCTCGGCGTTGACGGCGGGAATGTCCTTCAGCGCCTGCACGCAGGCCTTAGTGAAGAAGCCCATGAAGCCGAGCTTGGTGCCGTGCTTCTTCTCGAACACGTCCTTGTACTGCGAACGCAGCGCCATGACGTTGGTCATGTCGACCTCGTTGAAGGTCGTCAGCATCGCCGCGGTGTTCTGCACGTCCTTGAGGCGGCGCGCGATGGTCTGGCGCAGCCGCGTCATCTTTACGCGCTCTTCGCGGGCAGCATCATCGGCCGGCGACGGTGCGCGCACCTGCACCGAGGCCGCCGGCTGGTTGACCGGGGTCGGCGCCGACGCCGCCTTCTCGATCGCAGCCAGCATGTCGCCCTTGGTGACGCGGCCATCCTTGCCGGAGCCGGGCACGGTGGAGGCATCGATGCCGCTCTCGGCGGAGAGCTTTCGGACCGACGGCGCCAGCGGCGCATCCGCGGCCACCGCCTTCGGCGCCGCCGGCGCGGCGGCGGGGGCTGCCGCCGGGGCAGCGGCCCTGGCGGGTGCGGCGGCGGCCGGCTTGGCAGCCGCGGCAGCGCCGTCATTGATCTGGCCGAGCAGCGCGCCGACGGCGACGGTCTCGCCATCCTTGGCCGAGATTTCGCCGAGCACGCCGGCGGACGGCGCCGGCACTTCGATGGTGACCTTGTCGGTCTCGAGCTCCACCAGCGGCTCGTCCACCGCCACGGCATCGCCGGCCTTCTTGAACCAGCGGCCGATGGTGGCTTCCGTCACGGATTCGCCAAGCGTCGGAACACGAATTTCAGTCATGGTATTGGTTTCCTCGGTATCCTTAAGCGATCTCAAATTCCAAAGCTGTCATCGTCCGCCTTGTGCGCAATTGCGCACTTCGGGCGGGCGATCCAGTACGCCGGGACGGTCGTGATTGAATCGTGGCGGCGCGGCGTACTGGATGCCCCGCTTTCGCGGGGCATGACGAGTAACGATCAGTTCAGCGCCTCATCCAGCATCGCCTTGAGCTGCGCCAGATGCTTCGACATCAAACCGGTGGCGGTTGCCGCCGACGCGGCGCGGCCCGCGTAACGCGGACGGCGGTTCGGCGCATGGATCTGGTTCAGCACCCATTCGAGATAGGGCTCGATGAAGTGCCACGCGCCCATGTTGCGCGGCTCTTCCTGGCACCAGACCACTTCGGCATTCTTGAAGCGGCCGAGCTCCTGCACCAGCGCCTTCAGCGGCACCGGATAGAGCTGCTCGACGCGCAGAATGTAGATGTCGTCGATGCCGCGCTTCTCGCGCTCCTCGTAGAGGTCGTAATAGACCTTGCCCGAGCACAGCACGACGCGGCGAATCTTGTCGTCCGGCGCCAGCTTGATCTTCTCGTTGGGCAGCATCTGCGCGTCATCGTACAGGATGCGGTGGAACGTCGTGTCCTTGCCGAGTTCCTCGAGCCGCGAGACCGCGCGCTTGTGCCGGAGCAACGACTTCGGCGTCATCATGATCAGCGGCTTGCGGATCTCGCGATGCAGCTGACGCCGCAGCACATGGAAGTAGTTCGCCGGGGTGGTCGGGTAGACCACCTGCATGTTGTCTTCGGCGCACATCTGCAGAAAGCGCTCGAGACGCGCCGAGGAGTGTTCGGGCCCCTGCCCTTCATAGCCGTGCGGCAGCAGGCAGACGAGGCCGGACATGCGCAGCCACTTGCGCTCACCCGACGAGATGAACTGGTCGAACACCACCTGCGCGCCGTTGGCGAAGTCGCCGAACTGCGCTTCCCACATGGCGAGCGCGTTAGGCTCGGCGAGCGAATAGCCGTACTCGAAGCCGAGCACTGCCTCTTCCGACAGCAGCGAGTTGATGACCTCGTAATGGCCCTGGTCGTGACCGAGGTGATTGAACGGCGTGTAGCGGCTCTCATCCTCCTGATCGATCAGCACCGAATGGCGCTGCGAGAACGTGCCGCGCTCGGAGTCCTGACCCGACAGGCGGACGTGGTGGCCTTCCTGCAGCAGCGTGCAGTACGCCAGCGCCTCGCCGGTCGCCCAGTCGATGCCGACGCCATTGTCGATCGCCTTGGCGCGATTATCGAGGAAGCGCTGGATGGTACGGTGGACGCGGAAACCGTCCGGCACCTTGGTGATCTTGCGGCCGATGTCCTTGAGGATGCCGATGTCGACGCCGGTGACGCCGCGTCGGGCATCCTCTTCCTGGTCGGCAACCTTGAAGCCGGCCCACTTGCCGTCGAGCCAGTCCGCCTTGTTCGGCTTGTAGCCTGCGCCCGCCTCGAATTCGGCATCGAGCCGCGCGCGCCAGTCCGCCTTGGCCTTGTCGACCTCGCCTTCGGTCATCACGCCCTCGGCGATCAGGCGCTTGGCGTAGATCGACAGCGTGGACGGATGCGAACCGATCCGCTTGTACATCACCGGCTGGGTAAACCCCGGCTCGTCGCCCTCGTTGTGGCCATACCTGCGATAGCAGAACATGTCGATCACGACCGGCTTGTGGAACTTCTGCCGGAACTCGATCGCGACCTTGGCGGCGAAAACCACCGCCTCCGGATCGTCGCCGTTCACGTGGAAGATCGGCGCGTCGATCATCTTGGCGACGTCGGACGGATACGGCGAAGAGCGCGAGTAGCGCGGATACGTCGTGAAGCCGATCTGGTTGTTGACGATGAAATGCAGCGAACCGCCGGTGCGGTAACCCTTCAGGTCCGACAGACCGAAGCATTCGGCGACCACGCCCTGGCCGGCAAACGCCGCGTCGCCGTGCAGCAGCAGCGGCAGCACCGAGATGCGCATGTCCGGCGGATCGCCATGCTGGTCCTGCTTGGCGCGCACCTTGCCGAGCACGACGGGATCGACGATTTCCAGATGCGACGGGTTGGCGGTCAGCGACAGATGGATCTTGTTGCCGTCGAACTCGCGGTCCGAGGACGCGCCGAGGTGATACTTCACGTCGCCGGAGCCTTCGACGTCCTCCGGATTGGCGGAGCCGCCCTTGAACTCGTGGAACAGCGCGCGGTGCGACTTGGCCATTACCTGGGTCAACACATTGAGACGGCCGCGATGCGGCATGCCGAGCACGATCTCCTTCACGCCGAGATTGCCGCCGCGCTTGATGATCTGCTCCAGCGCCGGGATCAGCGACTCGGCGCCGTCAAGGCCGAAGCGCTTGGTGCCGGTGAATTTGACGTCGCAGAATTTCTCGAAGCCTTCGGCTTCGATCAGCTTGTTGAGGATGGCGCGGCGGCCTTCGGGCGTGAAGCTGATTTCCTTGTCGGGTCCCTCGATGCGCTCCTGAATCCAGGCCTTCTGCGCCGCGTTGGTGATGTGCATGAACTCGACGCCGAGCGTCTGGCAGTAGGTGCGCTCGCAGATCGCGACGATCTCGCGCAACGTGCCGTATTCGAGGCCGAGCACATGGTCGAGGAAGATCCTGCGGTCGAAATCGGCCTCGGTGAAGCCATAGGTGCGCGGATCGAGCTCCTCCCGGTCGCGGGGTGCCTCGATGCCGAGCGGATCGAGCTTGGCATGGAAATGGCCGCGCATGCGGTAGGCGCGGATCAGCATCAGGGCGCGGACGGAATCGCGTGTCGCCTGGTTGACGTCCGCCGGCGCCAGTTCGGCGCCCGGCGCCTTTGCTTTGGCGGCGAGCTTGGCGCCGACCGCCTTCTCGACCTGCGCCCAATTGCCGTCCAGCGCCGAGGTCAGATCGTCCTGCGGGGTGAGCGGCCAGTTGTCCCGGCCCCAAGAGGGGCCTTCGGCGTTCTTCCGGACGTCGGCCGGAGTGTCTTTCAGGCTCTTGAAGAAATCCTGCCATTCGCCGTCGACCGAGCCGGGGTCTTGCTCGTAGCGGGCGTAGAGCTCGTCGATGTAGGTGGCGTTGGTGCCCTGCAAAAAGGAGGAGAGGGCAAATGCTGCATTCGCGTCCTGGCGAGACATGATGACGTCCTGGTAAGTGTCGCTTTGCGCGTGGAAAACGGCGCTGTAGCCGGTCCGGGAGGCCCGAACCAGCTCGGTAAAGATGCTCTACCCTATTTAGGACGGATATTCCCGCCTAAAAGAACCAAGGACTGAATTAAGATTTCAACTTTTCGGCAAGGGTATGCCCGAGCCGTGCCGGGGACGGCGAGACGGTAATTCCGGCCGCTTCCATGGCCGCCGTCTTGGACCCGGCGTCGCCCTTGCCGCCGGAGATGATCGCGCCGGCGTGACCCATGCGGCGGCCGGGAGGGGCTGTGACGCCGGCGATGAAGCCGACCATCGGTTTCTTGCGGCCGCGCTTGGCTTCATCCTTGATGAACTGCGCCGCGTCTTCCTCGGCGCTGCCGCCGATCTCTCCGATCATGATGATCGAGGTGGTTTTCTCGTCCTTGAGGAACATCTCGAGCACGTCGATGAATTCGGTGCCCTTGACCGGGTCGCCGCCGATGCCGACCGCGGTGGTCTGGCCGAGGCCTTCCTGGGTAGTCTGGAACACGGCCTCGTAGGTCAACGTGCCGGAGCGGGAAACGATCCCGACGCTGCCGGGCTTGAAGATGTTGGCCGGCATGATGCCGATCTTGCATTCGCCCGCGGTCATCACGCCCGGGCAGTTCGGGCCGATCAGCCGCGACTTCGAGCCTGACAGCGAGCGCTTGACGCGCACCATGTCGAGCACCGGAATGCCCTCGGTGATGCAGACGATCAGCGGGATTTCCGCGTCGATCGCTTCGCAGATCGCGTCCGCCGCGCCCGGCGGCGGCACGTAGATCACCGAAGCATCCGCACCGGTCTTCTCGCGCGCTTCCCGAACAGTATCGAACACCGGCAGGCCGAGATGCTGCGAGCCGCCCTTACCCGGCGAGGTGCCGCCAACCATCTGGGTGCCGTAAGCGATCGCGGCTTCCGAATGGAAGGTGCCGTTCTTGCCCGTGAAACCCTGGCAGATGACTTTGGTATTCTTGTCGATCAGAACGGACATGATTGAGCACGCTTTCGTAGGTGACCGGGAGTGATGAGGGTTAGTGAATCCGCCGATACGTGCCGGTGAGCACGTCGGCCCATCCTTCGGCATCAGGCGAGAACTGGATCTTCATGGTGTAGTTGTCGTTATCGACGACTTCGTAGACGTGGCGCGCATTGCCGCGCAGCGAGCCGCGCACCAGCGTCAGCTTGTTGCCGACCCAGGCGCCGGAGGCCGGCGCCGGCGAATAGTAGCCGAGCGAATCGTGCCAGAACAATTTGTAGGTCCGGTCGTCGCGGTCGAAGGTGAACACGCCGTGGGTGGCGAAGGCTTCCTTGCCGTCGCGCATCTGGCGGGTGTCCTGGATCAGATAGAAGCCGTTGAGATCCATGCGCGCCAGCACATGCGAGGTGGCCGGACCGCCCGCGGTCCAGCGCGAGGGATAGACCATTTCCTCGCCGGCCCATTCGCCCGCGAAAGCCGCGAGCTTGCGGTGTTCTTCCAGCGGTGTCGGTGCGGCGAGATGGTCAGCCATCGCTAGCCTCCCTTGACGGCTTTCACGATCTTCTGCGCGGCGTCGTCGAGATTGTCGGCCGGCAGCACATTGAGGCCGGACTCGCGGATGATCTGCTTACCGGCGTCGACATTGGTGCCTTCGAGCCGGACGACCAGCGGCACCTTGAGGCCGACCTCCTTCACCGCGGCGACCACGCCCTCGGCAATGATATCGCACTTCATGATGCCGCCGAAGATGTTGACCAAAATGCCCTTCACGTTCGGATCGGCAGTGATGATCTTGAAGGCCGCCGCGACCTTTTCCTTGCTGGCGCCGCCGCCGACGTCGAGGAAGTTGGCGGGCTCCATGCCGTAGAGCTTGATGATGTCCATCGTCGCCATGGCAAGGCCGGCGCCATTGACCATGCAGCCGATGGTGCCGTCGAGCGTCACGTAGTTGAGATCGTATTTCGACGCCTCGATCTCCTTGGGGTCCTCTTCGGTCAGATCGCGCAGCGGCACCGCCACCTCGGGATGGCGGAACAGCGCGTTGTCGTCGAACGACACCTTGGCGTCGAGCACGCGGAGCTGGCCCTGCTTGGTAACAACCAGCGGGTTGATTTCCAGCATCGCCATGTCCTTGGCGGTGAAGGCATTGTAGAGCTGCACCACCAGCTTCTCGGCCTGCTTGGCGAGATCGCTGGAGAGGTTGAGCGCCTTGGCGACGGTGCGGCCGTGATGCGGCATGATTCCGGTGGCCGGATCGACCGAGAAGGTCACGATCTTCTCGGGCGTGTTGTGCGCGACCTCCTCGATATTCATGCCGCCTTCGGTCGAGACCACGAAGGAGACTTCCGAGGTTTCGCGATTGACCAGGATCGAGAGATAGAACTCCTTGTCGATGTCGGAGCCGTCCTCGATGTAGAGGCGGTTGACCTGCTTGCCGGCCGGGCCGGTCTGCACGGTAACCAGGGTTGCACCGAGCATCTGCTTGGCGAACTCAGAAACCTCGGCGACCGACTTGGCGATGCGGACGCCGCCCTTGTCGCCGGCGGAAGCTTCCTTGAACTTGCCCTTGCCGCGGCCGCCGGCATGGATCTGGCTCTTCACCACCCAGACCGGACCGGGGAGCTGCTTGGCGGCCGCCTCGGCGTCCTCAGGCTTGAGCACCGGCACGCCCTTGGAGATCGGCACGCCGAATTCATGCAGCAGCGCCTTGGCCTGGTATTCATGGATATTCATCTGGACGTTCCCCGAAACCCTTAGCGGCGAGTTCTACAGTTCACCGGCATTGGTAGTTGGCATACCATATACCAAGATAACTGCAACCCTGAAAACGCTTTCGCCCCGGCGAGGGGCGAAAGGTGAGTAGAATCAACGACCGAGCAGATCGGGCGCGATCTTCTTGCAGGCGTCGACCAGGCCCTGAACCGCGCCGACCGACTTGTCGAAGGCCTCGCGATCCTTGCCGGCCAGCTCGATTTCGACGACGCGCTCGACGCCCTTGGAGCCGATCACGACGGGAACGCCGACATACATATCCTTCACATTGTATTCGCCGTTGAGATAGGCGGCACAGGGCAGCACGCGCTTCTTGTCCTTCAGATAGCTCTCGGCCATCGCGATGGCGGAAGCCGCCGGCGCGTAGAACGCCGAGCCGGTCTTCAGCAGGTTGACGATCTCGGCGCCGCCGTTACGGGTGCGGTCGACGATCTCGTCGATGCGGGCCTGCGAGGTCCAACCCATCTTGACGAGGTCGGGCAGCGGAATGCCGGCAACGGTGGAATAGCGCGTCAGCGGCACCATGGTGTCACCATGGCCGCCCAGCACGAAGGCGGTGACGTCTTCGACCGAGACGTTGAATTCATCGGCCAGGAAGTAGCGGAAACGCGCGGAGTCCAGCACGCCGGCCATGCCGACCACCTTCTTGTGCGGCATGCCGGAAGCCTTCTGCAGCGCCCAAACCATCGCATCCAGCGGGTTGGTGATGCAGATGACGAAGGCATCCGGGGCGTATTTCTTGATGCCGGCGCCGACCTGCTCCATGACCTTAAGATTGATGGAAAGGAGGTCGTCGCGGCTCATGCCGGGCTTGCGCGGCACGCCGGCGGTGACGATGCAGACCTTGGCGCCGTCGAGCGCCTCGTAGGAGTTGGCGCCGGTGAGGTTGGAGTCGAAACCGTCGACCGGGGAGGACTGCGCGATGTCGAGGGCTTTGCCCTGGGGCACGCCCTCGGCGATGTCGAACATCACGACGTCGCCGAGCTCCTTCAGGCCGATGAGGTGAGCCAGCGTTCCGCCGATCTGACCGGAGCCAATCAAAGCAATCTTGTCGCGCGCCATGGGAAATTTGTCCTTCTAAGACGAAGAGTGAGAGGGGTGGATCAATCAGCCGGATGGCTTGCTATCCCTTTCGATTGACCGGTTCAAGACGGGGTGCGCCCGATTCTAAGGCCCTGCCTCGAATTAGGTCAGGTATGCCAGCAGGCCTTCCCCCGTCATTGCGAGCAGAGCGAAGCAATCCACCTACCCATACGGGGATAGATGGATTGCTTCGTCGCTTCAGCGCAAAATTGCCCTGCAATTTTGTCGCGAGCTCCTCGCAATGACGGCAGAGAGACTAAGTCTCCACCAGCCCCGTGCTCGACCCGCTGGCAGAGGAATCCTTCCGGCCGTGCGGCAGCGCCAGGTAGGATTCGGAACTCATCTCGATCAGGCGCGAGGCCGTCCGCTTGAACTCCATGGCCTCGACGCCCTCGGTCGCAAGGTACAGCGACACCGGATCGGCCTCGGCCGAGGCCATCAGCTTCACGGCGTTGTCGTAGAGCGTGTCGATCAGCGAAATGAAGCGCTTGGCGGCGTTGCGCTCGGGGTAATCCATCACCGGAATGCGGTCGATCAGGATGGTGTGATAATCATGCGCCAGCCGCAGATAGTCGGATGCAGCGAGCGGCTTCTCGCAGATGTCGGCAAAGGAAAAGCGCGCAACGCCATGCGCCGAGCAGGGCACGCGCAGGATACGGCCCTTGATCGAAATGTCGCGGTGCTTGCAGGGCGCGTTGCCGGTCATCTTCTTCCAGGCGCGGTCGAGCGCGGCGCCGGCTTCGTCGTCCGGCGGCACCAGCCACATCTTCACGCCGGTGAGTTTTTCCAAGCGGAAATCGGTGCGCGCGTCGAGCCGCAGCACGTCCATGCGACCCTCGATCTGGGTGATGAAAGGCAGAAACAGCGCGCGGTTGAGACCGCCCTTGTAGAGGTCCTCAGGCGCCACGTTCGACGTCGCGACAACGACGGTGCCGAGTTCGAACAGTTTTGAGAACAGCCGCCCGAGGATCATGGCGTCGGCAATATCGGTGACGTGAAATTCGTCGAAGCATAGTAGCCACGCCTCGTCGAAGATGGCGTTGGCCGTCAGTTCGATCACGTCGCCATCGTCGATTTCACCGCGCGCGATGTTCTGGCGATAGGCGTAGATCTTCTCATGCGCCTCGGCCATGAATTCGTGAAAATGGGCGCGGCGTTTGTGCTGCACGGGCGAGTGCTGAAAGAACAGATCCATCAGCATGGTCTTGCCGCGGCCGACCTCGCCGTGAACGTAAAGCCCGCGCGGCGGCGCCTCGCTCTTGTCGCCGAACAGACGGCCGAGCAGGCTGAGCTTCTTCGCCGGCTTGTAACTGGAAAGCCGCTCCTCGAGCGCAGCGAACGCCTCGGCGGCCTCGGCCTGCGCCGGATCGGCATCGATCGCGCCGGAATCGACAAGGGCGTTGTACTGGGCATGGAACGAGGCGGGCGGCGTGGAGAGCATGGCCTACCTTACGGCATGAAGTGTAGGGAAATTGCAAGCCGCGAATTGAGGGTGCCGGTATGCGCCTGCCGTCTCGCACCCAGCCCGCGAGCCTCACTCCTTGTTCTTGTATGCCAATGAAAGTTCAATGGTCGCCACGCCTCCAAAGCAGCAGACGGCAATACTCGACAACCAAAGCCAATAACCGATCCGGTGCTCCATAATCGGAACGAGAAGGCCAGCTTCATTCGTCACAATTTCTCGCTGAAACCAGAAAGACACCGCGATGGCGAAGGCCACCAAGCCGAGTGTCAATGGTGCAAGGCGCGACGTCGCGGAGGCCAGCGCAGCCCAGGCTGCGACGAGAAACGGATTGGCCAGCCACGCTGCGTTGGCGGCGGACTGAAACAAAAGCAAAGGTCCCATTACCAAGCTAAAGTATCCGGCGTGACAGCCGTTGGAGCAAAATGCATCGAAGGGCAGGCTCAGCAGGTACAGCAACACGCTGAGGCCCAGCGAACCATATCGCCAAAACCGGTCGGTCCGCGATGGCTGACTTTCCACTACGCACTCAGCGCGTAGGAATCCTCGACCACGTACGGCCCGCCGCCGGTGGAGGCGCGGGACGAGAACAGCACGAAGCGCGAAGCCATGAACGTGCGGCTCGGGAAATAGCCGCGCACCGAGAGATAGTCGGCAACGTCCTGGCTGGAGGCATCGTGCAGCCGCGCCAGCGTCACATGCGGGATGAATTTGCGGCCTTCCGGATCGAGCCCGAGCCGTTGCATCAGCCGTTCGAGCTCGGCCTGCAGCTCGATCAGCGGCCGGCTCGGCTCGACGGAGGCAACCACCGCGCGCGGTTTCTTGCCGCCAAAGCTCTGCAGGCCCCGCACCTTGACCTCGAACGGCTTGCGGTTGACCCGAAACAGCATCGAGGCGATTTCATTCGCCGACATGCCATCGATGTCGCCGATGAAGCGCAGGGTGACGTGATAATTTTCGGGATCGATCCAGCGTGCGCCCGGAAGGCCGCCACGCAAATTGGAAAGGCTCTGGCCGATCTCGGCCGGAATTTCCAGTCCAGCAAACAAACGCGGCATCGCTAAATCCTCGATGCGGTGGCATGAGCTTGAGGCTCACGCCGGGAAGCAAGCCCGGTGACGAATCACCGATCAGTCAATTCCTACCCGAGTTATATGACCCTGCGAAGCACGCGGGGCGGGCAGTCCGCAAAGCTACGGAAAAACCTTTGGGTAACCTTATCCATTTCTGCACCGTTGCTGCTTTTTCAACTCCGCTGCCCCGAGATCGTGCCAACAAGTGCCTCCACCATGGGCAGAATGTTCTTCACCATGATATCAACCCCTTCCGCGGTCGGATGGATTCCATCGGCCTGATTGAGCCTGGCTTCGGCGGCGACCCCTTCCAGAAAAAACGGGTAGAGCGGCACGCCGAACGATTTTGCAAGCTCCGGATAGATCGCGTTGAACTTAGCGGCGTAGTCGCTGCCGTAATTGGGCGGCGCCAGCATTCCGCACAACAGCACGGCAATCTTGCGCGCCTTCAGCCGCGTCAGGATGTCGGTCAGCGCGGCACGGGTGACGGCCGGATCGATGCCGCGCAGCGCGTCGTTGGCGCCGAGTTCGACAATCACGGCCTCAGTTCCCTCCGGGATCGACCAGTCGAGCCGGTCGCGGCCGCCGGAGGTGGTGTCGCCGGATACCCCGGCATTGACCATGTCGACCTTTATCCCCTTGTCACTCAACGCCTTTTGCAGGCGGGCGGGGAATGCGGCGGGCGCGGAAAGGCCGAGCCCCGCGCTAAGGGAGTCGCCGAGGACAACCATTTTCACCGGTTTTGCGGGCGCCACAGCCGGCGCCTGCGCCCAAACCGGTCCGGCCGTCATCAAAGCCATAATCAACACGCGTATGTGCGCGAACATCCGTTTCAAGCCCTCGACCCGAGTGGCGGAAGTGCCATATGACCGAGCCATGGACAGTCGCATCGAATCCTCTTCCCTGACCGGCCTTGGGCCGGACACCATTTCCATTTCCAACGTCAACCTCTCGCTCGGCACCGGCGCCGCCCGCGTTCATATCCTGAAAGATATCAGCCTTCGTGTGGCATCGGGCGAAGCGATCGGGCTGATCGGACCATCCGGATCGGGCAAATCGACCTTGCTGATGGTGATGGCGGGGCTGGAACGTCCTGACAGCGGAGAGGTGGTGGTGAACGGCACGCCGTTCAATGCCCTCGACGAGGACGCGCTGGCGCGCTTCCGCGGCCGCCAGGTCGGCATCGTGTTCCAGTCGTTCCATTTGATTCCGACCATGACCGCATTGGAAAACGTCGCGGTGCCGCTGGAGCTTGCCGGCAATCCTGACGCAGCCGAGCGCGCCGCCAAGGAACTCGCTTCCGTCGGGCTCGGCGAGCGCCTGCATCATTACCCCACGCAACTCTCCGGCGGCGAGCAGCAGCGCGTGGCGTTGGCCCGCGCGCTGGCGCCCGATCCCGCCATCCTCGTCGCGGACGAGCCGACCGGCAATCTCGACGAGACCACCGGCAAGCAGATCGTCGACATGCTCTTCACCAAGCACGCCGAGCGCGGCATGACGCTGGTGCTGGTGACGCACGACAGTTCACTCGCACAGCGCTGCGACCGCGTGGTGCGGCTGCGCTCGGGCCGCATCGACGGACATTCATGACCACCGTTTCCGAACCGACCTATCACAGCCGCGCGTCGTCGCTCGCCCTCCGTTATGCGCTGCGCGAATTGCGCGGCGGCCTGCGCGGCTTTTACGTCTTCATCGCCTGCATCGCGCTCGGCGTCATGGCGATTGCCGGCGTCGGCTCGGTTGCCGCGAGCCTCAGCGAAGGCCTGGAGCGCGAGGGCCGCACGCTGCTCGGCGGCGATGTCGCCTTCTCGCTGATCCAGCGCGAGGCCAAGCCGGAGGAAATCGCCTTCCTGCGCGCCCGCGGCCAGGTCTCGGTGGCGGCGACGCTGCGCGTCATGGCCCGCAGCAGCGACGGCAGGCTGGCGCTGGTTGAACTCAAGGCGGTGGACGGCAATTATCCGATGCTCGGCGACGTCACGCTCGAGCCCAGGATGCCGATGGCGGACGTGCTGGCCGAACGTGACGGCGCGTTCGGCGCGGCGGTTGATTCCACGCTGCTGGCGCGGCTCGATCTCAAGATCGGCGACCGCATCACGATCGGCAATGCCACGCTGCAGATCCGCAGTGTGGTCGTTACAGAGCCGGACAAGCTCGCCGGCAATGTCGGCCTCGGGCCGCGGGTTCTGGTCAGCGAACCCGCTTTGCGCGCCACCGGCCTGCTGCAGCCCGGCAGCCTGGTGCGCTGGATCTATCGGCTCAAGCTGCCTGATAACGCGGCCGACGAGCGGGCCGCCACGCAGCTGATCGATGCCGCGCGCAGTGCCCTCCCCGAGGCCGGCTGGGAAATCCGCAGCCGCGGCAACGCCTCGCCGCAGCTCGAACGCAGCATCAACCGTTTCACTCAGTTCCTGACGCTGGTCGGCCTCGCCGCCCTCCTAGTCGGCGGCGTTGGCGTCGCCAATGCGGTGAAGAGCCACATCGACCGCCGCCGTGACGTCATCGCCTCGTTCAAGGCGCTCGGCGCCACTGGACGCGACGTCTTCACGATCTACCTGACGCAGGTGATCGTGCTGGCCGGCATCGGCTCGGTGATCGGGCTCGCCGCCGGCGCGGCGCTGCCCTTCATCATCGTCGGCGCGTTCGGCAAGCTGCTGCCGCTGCCGGTGATCCCGGCGCTGCATCCGGACGAACTGGCGCTGTCGTTCATTTATGGCCTGCTGACCGCCCTCGCGTTCGGTCTGTGGCCGCTCGGCCGGGTCCACGATGTGCCGGTCGCGGCGCTGTTTCGCGAGGAGGTCGCGCGCGAATGGCACCGGCCACGCTGGGCCTATCTCGCGCTGATGGCGATCGTGATCGCAGCCCTGATCGCCGTCGCGATCGGCCTTGCCTATGACAAGCGGGTCGCGGCCGTGTTCGTCGCCTCCTCGGTCGCGGTGTTCGCGCTGCTCCGCGGCGTTGCCGCCGGCCTTATGGCGCTGGCGCGCCAAATGCCGCGCAGCCGCATCACCATGCTGCGGCTGGCGATCGCCAACATTTACCGACCGGGCGCGCTGACGCCCTCGGTCGTGATGTCGTTAGGGCTAGGGCTCGCGGTGCTCGTCACCATCACCCAGATCGACGGCAATCTGCGCCGGCAGTTCCTCGCCGCGCTGCCGGAGCGCGCCCCCTCCTTCTACTTCATCGACATTCCGACCGCCGATGCGGACCGTTTCGGCGCCTTCCTCAAAGAGGTCGCGCCGCAATCGACCGTCGAGGACGTGCCAATGCTGCGCGGACGCATCGTCGCCGCCCGCGGCCTCAAGGCCGACCAGCTCAAGGCGTCGCAGGACAGCGAATGGGTGCTGCAGAGCGACCGCGGCCTGACCTATACCGGCGAAATACCGAAGGGCTCGAAGATCGTCGAAGGCGAATGGTGGAGCGCGGACTATAGCGGCCCGCCGCTGGTCTCGATGGAAAAGAAGATCGCCGACGGCCTCAAGCTCAAAATCGGCGACGAGATCGTGGTCAACGTGCTCGGCCGCGACATTCCGGCAAAGATCAGCAATCTGCGCAACATCGACTGGCAGGGGCTCGGCATCAATTTCGTGCTGGTATTCTCGCCGAACGCCTTCAAAGGCGCGCCGCACACCCATGTCGCGACGCTGTCCGAGGTCCACCCCGATGCCGCCGGCGACGCCCGCATCATCAAGCAGGTGGCGGACGCCTTTCCGATGGTGACCAGCGTGCGGGTGCGCGAGGCGCTGGAGACCGTCGGCACCGTCGTCACCAACCTCGTGCTCGCGATCCGCGGCGCCAGCGCCGTGACGCTGATCTCGGCAATGCTGGTGCTTGGCGGTGCGCTGGCGGCCGGCCATCGCCACCGGGTCTATGACGCCGTCATCCTCAAGACGCTCGGTGCAACCCGCGCGCGATTGCTCGGTGCCTACGCGCTGGAATACCTGCTGATCGGCCTCGCCACGGCGGTGTTCGGCGTGATCGCAGGCTCGGTTGCGGCCTGGCTGATCGTCACCCGCCTGATGACGCTGAGTTTCATCTGGCAGGCCGGCAGCGCCGCGGGCGTGGTTGCCGCCGCCCTCCTCGTCACGGTCGGGCTCGGGCTCGCCGGCACGTTGCTGGCGCTGAACCAGAAGCCGGCCAGCGTGTTACGGAATTTGTGACAATTTGTAGCGGCGGAAAGCAGGGTTAATGCTGCTTTTACCGGCAAATCGGCCGCAGAAGCGACATTCAGCCGCGCGTGGAAGCTTGCGGCGAATGTGTTAGTTTCCCACATACCAGCCAAGATCAGTGGCCGGGTTCATGACGTAAAATTAACGTCGGCAGATCGGGACATCTGAGCTAAGAAATCTAACCGGCGCCGCAAACCCTTGCGTCCCGCCGGGCAACCAACGGGAATTCGACCATGTCGGACCTAGACCGTAACTACGTATCTCCTTTCGGCCGGGCCGCCGGACGCGTTGACGCTGCGGCCGTCGATGCCGGTCTGCGCGCCTACATGCTGCGCATCTACAACTACATGAGCATCGGCTTGGCCATCACCGGCCTTGCGGCGCTCGGCATCTACATGGCGGCGGTGACCACCGACCCGGCGGCCGGCGCCGTGCGGATCGGCAGCCAGTTCCTGACCCCGTTCGGCTATGCGATGTTCGTCAGCCCGCTGAAGTGGGTGTTCATCCTCGCGCCGCTCGTGATGGTCTTTGCGATCTCGGCCGGCATCGACCGGCTGCGGCCGGCGACCGCCCAGATGCTGTTCTGGGTGTTCTCGGCACTGATGGGCGTTTCGCTGTCGTCGATCTTCCTGGTGTATACCCACACCTCGATCGTGCGGGTGTTCTTCATCACGGCGGCGACCTTCGGTGCGCTGAGCCTCTATGGCTACACCACCAAGCGTGACATGAGCGGAATGGGATCGTTCCTGTTCATGGGCCTGATCGGCGTGATCATCGCAAGCCTGGTCAACCTGTTCCTGGCGAGCTCGATGCTGCAGTTCATCGTCTCGGTGGTTGGCGTGCTGGTGTTCGCGGGCCTCACCGCCTGGGATACCCAGCGGCTGAAGAACGAGTACATCTACGGCTACGCCCAGGCCGGCGGCGAGGTTGCAGAACGGGCGGCGATTTCGGGCGCCCTGTCGCTGTACCTGAACTTCATCAACCTGTTCACGCTGCTGCTGCAGCTCCTCGGCCAGCGCGACTAGCCGACAACGGACAGGTTCAAGAGTTGAAGACCCCGGCCTCGCGGCCGGGGTTTTTGTTTGCCTCCGTGCTCGTCATGCCTGGGCTTGAGCTGGCCATGACAGAAACAGCGTTGATCCCGGCGGCTCCGCTGGTATCTTTTTCCTCATGTCCACGCCCGAAATCCGGCCCGCCGCCGAGGCCGACCTTCCCGCCATCACCGAAATCTACGAGCATGCGGTCCGCCACGGCACCGCGACGTTCGAACTGGTTCCGCCCGATCTCGCCGAGATGACCCGGCGGTTCAGGGCGCTGTCCGACGGCGGCTTCCCCTATTTCGTTGCCGTCGTCGAAGGCCAAGTGATCGGCTACGCCTATGCCGGACCCTACCGGCCGCGCCCGGCCTACCGCTTCACGGTTGAGAACTCAGTCTATCTGAGCCCCGCCACTCACCGCCGCGGCGTCGGCTTTCAGCTAATGCAGCGGCTGATCGCCGAATGCGAGGCACGCGGCTTCCGGCAGATGATCGCCGTCATCGGCGATTCCGCCAATGCCGGCTCGATCGGCGTTCACACCAAATGCGGGTTCCAGATGATCGGGACGCACGTCAATGTCGGCCTGAAGTTCGGCCGCTGGCTCGACACCGTGATGATGCAGCGCGCCTTGGGCGAGGGCGCGACGACGGTGCCGAAGGATTAATGTTGTAGGGTGGGCAAAGCGAAGCGTGCCCACCATCAAAACCGTGCCTTGGGGAGAAATGGTGGGCACGCCGCTGCGCGCCTTTGCCCACCCTACCGCACCTTCGCTAGACCACCGCCAGCTTGCGATCGATCACCAGCAGCACCCGCTCGAGCTCGTGGCCGCGGCGCAGGATCAGCCCGGTCGCCGAGATCACGCTGTACATGCCCTGTTTGCGCGCCAGGCGCGGGTCCTTCTCGATGCGGTAGATGGGAACTTCCGAAGCGCGGCGGAATACCGAAAACACCGCACGCTCCTTCATGAAATCGATGGCGTAGTCGCGCCATTCGCCGTCGGCGACCATGCGACCATACAGATTGAGGATGCGGTTGAGTTCGAGACGGTTGAAGGTGACCCGATTCGGCGGGGGAACTGCAGTGGCGGGGCGCGCCACTGCGCGGCTCTCGCTCGGATCGGTGTCCTCCGATATCAAATTCATCGAGCGCCTCCTGTCATCTCGGGCATGCTCTCGTTCCGAAAACCGGACCCCACTTTTCGGGAGCATGCTGAGATTTACATGATCGCGCTAACCGCAGGATGCCGCAAGGGGGTGTAAATGCGAAAGAAATCGCGTCCGACACGCGACATCGCCGAATCCGTGGATTCACGGGATCGTTAGCGGAATCTTATTGCTGCCCCACTTCCGCCAACCGCCTGCCCCGCTAGGTTGCGAAAAGAAAATCCTGCGTTGGCCCGGTCCTTTCGGTTCCGGATTCCTCAGCCCCCAGCCCCCCGGGGCCGTCGGGATCGGGCCTGTTCGCAGAGGGAGTTAATCCCGATACTGGGCCAACGAAAGTTGGTCCTTTTTCGTTTGTGGGCCGATTGCACGCGACCGCGTTCGCCCGCGTCAAACCACGGCTGCCCAACCGGCACCCGCTCAGACGGCACCCGTTCAGAAAACTCGAAGCCGCGCTAGCGCAGCTCGGTCATGGCTGCGCCGAGCATCGCGCCCGGCTTGTCGCGATTGCCGTCCTGGACATAGACGACGGCGGCATCGACGCCATCGTGCGAGATGCTCTCCAGCGGAATGGTCCAGCTTCCTGAACCGCCGTTCCAGTCGCCGACCTTCACGAGACTGCGCACCACGTTGTAGTAGGTGATCTCGCGGCCGCGGTTCTCGCCGCGCCCGATCGAAATCGGCACCGCGCGCGACACCGAGCAGAGCCACACTTCGCCATGGCCCATCGCGGTCGACACCTTGCTTGCGTCGACCGAGACGTTGAGCAGCTTGCCCGACAAAGTCATCGTCACCGGCAGCGACATCACGCCGTCGGCCTTACCGGTCGTCTTGATGGCGCCGTCGATCGCGGTGCGATCGCTGCCGATCACCTGCGCCGAGCCGTTGACGATCATCTGCGGCGTGTAGAGATTGCGATCGCCGCGTGCACGCGAATAGGCCTTCTGGCGCGCACTGAAGCGCGAGTCCGCGAGCGTGTCCTTCCAGCCAAGATAGTCCCAGTAATCGACAGGCATGCTCAGCGCGATCACCGACGGATCTTTCGCCAGTTCGCCGACGAGGCGGTCAGCCGGCGGACAGGACGAGCAGCCTTGCGAGGTGAACAATTCGACCACGGCGCGCGGATCGGCATGGGCCGGGCGAATGACCGCGATGATCGCGCAGACACCGAGCGCACCGGACCATCGCGATATGGAATTAAAGGCCGTCGGTGTCATCGTGCGAACCGGTGGTAGCATCCATCCGTAGTTGTACGGGGCATGGTTGATCTCCTGACAAGCGTGCCCCAGACACGCGAAAGCGGCCTTGTCATAGGCCGCCTTCTCTTTGGTCGCCACTCACTTCGAAGTGAGGCACTGATCACAAATCCGCGTTTCAAAGCGTTTTCAAGCGAAGTGGTTACCGGTTCGCGTGAAGAAAACGCGTCAAAAAGAGAACTCTACGCCGCGAGTTTGCGCAGCACATAATGCAGGATGCCGCCGTTGCGGTAGTAGTCAAGCTCGTCGAGGGTATCGATGCGGCACAAGAGCGGCACGCGCTGCAGCGAGCCGTCGTTCGAGACGATCTCGGCGGTCAGGGTCTGGCGCGGCTTCAGGTCGCCCTGCAGGCCGCGGATCGTCACCTTCTCGTCGCCCTTCAGCCCCAGTGACGACCACGATGTGCCGTCCTCGAAGGTGAGCGGCAACACACCCATGCCGACCAGGTTGGAGCGGTGGATGCGCTCGAAGCTCTGGCAGATCACGGCGCGAACGCCGAGCAGGCGGGTGCCCTTCGCGGCCCAGTCGCGCGACGAACCATTGCCGTATTCGGCGCCGGCGAACACGACGAGCGGCACGCCTTCGGCCTGATACTTCATCGCGGCATCGTAGATCGACATCTCCTCGCCGTCGGGCCAGTGCTTGGTGAGGCCGCCTTCCGGAATATTGCCGTCGGCGCCCTTCAGCATGAAGTTCTTGATGCGGATATTGGCGAAGGTGCCGCGCATCATGATCTCATGGTTGCCGCGCCGCGTCCCGTACTGGTTGAAGTCGGCGGGGCGCACCTGGTGCTCACTAAGGAATTTTCCTGCCGGCGACGTCAGCTTGATCGAGCCGGCCGGCGAGATGTGGTCGGTGGTGATCTTGTCGCCGAACATCGCCAAAATCCGCGCATCGACCACGTCGACGACGGGATCTGGCTGCTTCTTCATGCCTTCGAAATAAGGCGGGTTCTGCACATAGGTCGACGACATGTTCCAGCGATAGGTCTCGCTGTCGGTGGTCTTGATCTTGCGCCAGTTGGTGTCGCCCTTGAACACATCGGCGTAGCGCTTCTTGAAGATCGTCGCGGTGACGTACTTCTTCATGAAGGCGTTGATCTCCTTTGTGGTCGGCCAGATGTCCTTCAGGTAGACCGGCTTGCCGTCCTTGCCGGTGCCGATCGGCTCGACGGCGAGATCCTTGGTCACGGTGCCGGCCAGCGCATAGGCCACGACCAGCGGCGGCGACGCCAGATAGTTCGCCTGCACGTCAGGCGAGACGCGGCCTTCGAAGTTGCGGTTACCCGACAGCACGGCCGCGGCCACGATGCCGTTGTCGTTGATCGACTTCGAAATCTCTTCCGGCAGCGGGCCCGAATTGCCGATGCAGGTGGTGCAGCCGAAGCCGACGAGGTTGAAGCCGACCTTGTCGAGATCCTTCTGCAGGCCGGAATTGGCAAGATATTCGGCGACCACCTGGCTGCCGGGCGCCAGCGAGGTCTTCACCCACGGCTTGGCGGTCAGGCCCTTGGCGGCGGCGTTGCGCGCCAAAAGGCCCGCGCCGATCAGGACGCTCGGGTTGGACGTGTTGGTGCACGAGGTGATGGCGGCGATCACGACGTCGCCATGGCCGAGATCGAAGTCGCGGCCCTCGACCGCATAGCGGTTCGCGGCGGCATCGGGCTTCTTGTACTCGCCGGTCAGCGCGGCCGCAAAGCCGGTGGAAACGCCGGGCAGCGCGATGCGGCCCTCGGGACGCTTCGGGCCGGCCATCGACGGCACGACATTCTTGAGGTCGAGAACCAGCGTCTCCGTGAACACGGGGTCAGTTGATTTCGCCGTGCGGAACAGGCCCTGCGCCTTGGCGTAGGAAGCGACCAGCGCGACGCGATCATTCTTGCGGCCCGAGGTCTTGAGGTAATCGATAGTCGCGGCATCGACCGGGAAGAAGCCGCAGGTCGCACCGTATTCCGGCGCCATGTTGCCGATCGTCGCCTTGTCCGCGACCGAGAGATAATCGAGGCCGGGGCCGAAGAATTCGACGAACTTGCCGACCACGCCCTGCTTGCGCAGCATCTGGGTGACCGTCAGCACGAGGTCGGTCGCGGTGACGCCTTCCTTGAGTTGGCCCTTGAGCTTGAAGCCGACCACTTCCGGCAGCAGCATCGACAGCGGCTGGCCGAGCATGCAGGCTTCCGCCTCGATGCCGCCGACGCCCCAGCCGAGCACGGCGAGGCCGTTGACCATGGTGGTGTGCGAGTCGGTGCCGACGAGCGAATCCGGATAGGCGACCTCGAAGGTGCCGGTCTTCTTGCCGACCGTCATCTTCTCCTTTTTGGTCCACACCGTCTGCGCGAGATATTCGAGGTTGACCTGGTGGCAGATGCCGGTGCCGGGCGGCACCACCGAGAAGTTCGAAAACGCCTTCTGGCCCCACTTGAGGAATTCGTAGCGTTCCTGGTTCTGCTTGTATTCTTCGACGACGTTCTTGCCGAACGCCTTGTTGTCACCGAAGAAGTTGACGATGACGGAATGGTCGATGACGAGATCGACCGGCACCAGCGGGTTGATCTTCTCGGCATCGCCGCCGAGCGCCTGCATCGCATTACGCATTGCGGCGAGATCGACCACCGCCGGCACGCCAGTGAAATCCTGCATCAGGACGCGCGCCGGACGGAAAGCGATTTCATGCTCGAGCTTGCGCTTGCGAAGCCACTTCGAGACCGCGACGATGTCCTCTTTCTTAACCGTGCGGCCATCCTCGTTGCGCAGCAAATTTTCCAGCAGCACCTTCATCGAATAGGGCAGCTTGGAAATCCCCTTCAGACCGTTCTTCTCCGCAGTGGGCAGGCTGTAATACACGTAGGTCTTGCTGCCGACCTTGAGGGTCTTGCGGCATTTGAAGCTGTCGAGCGAGGTCATTGTCAGGAATCCCAAATTCTAGTTATACCCGGCAAGGGTATTTAAACACCTTCAGCGTGAGGCTTGGCCTGATGGCTTGCAGCCGCCGATTGTGTGCTGCATCAAGTTCCGGGCTTATAGAATCTTTCTAGAAGCGCCGCCACACCGACAAACGTGCTGCAGCAATGCGGTACCCACAAATTCTGACGCGGTACCCATCAATTTCAGAGGGCTGTGACGACGTAAAATGCGGCTCTCGGGACGCCAAATCGACTGTATCAGGGGCGGCCGCGGGGTGTTCTCCGGCCTCCATTTCGAAGCCTCATCCGGCGAGGTGCTGGCGGTGATCGGGCCGAACGGCTCGGGCAAGACCTCGCTGCTGCGCCTCTTGGCCGGCCTGCTGGTACCGGCGGGCGGATCGGTCGAACTGGAAGGCGGCGAGGCCGAGCTGACCTTGCCGGAGCAGGCGCACTATCTCGGCCACCGCGACGCGCTGAAACCGGCGCTGAGCGTGCACGAAAACCTGTCGTTCTGGCGGGATTTTCTCGGCGGCAAGGCCGGGGATGTCGGCCAATGCCTCACGGCGGTCGGGCTTGCCCACGCCACGAACCTGCCGGCAGCCTACCTCTCGGCCGGCCAGCGACGGCGGCTTTCGATCGCCCGCCTGCTCGTGGTGCGCCGGCCGGTCTGGCTGCTGGATGAGCCGACCTCGGCGCTTGATACCGCCGGCCAGGATTTGTTCGTCGGCGTCATGCGCGAGCACCTTGCAGGCGGCGGGATCATTATCGCCGCGACGCATACCCCGCTCGGGATCGAAGCACGGGAACTGCGGATGGGAGGTACGAAGTGATGGCGTTGACTTCCGTAGCCGTGAGCACATGCCTCTCCGTTCCCTCCCCCCTTGCGGGGGAGGGTCAGGGAGAGGGGTGCCACACGACGTGCTCTCTCGGTTTGGCCTCTCGCAACAAGCGCATCACTCGAACACCATTTGCTGGGTCACCCCTCTCCCCCGCCCTCCCCCGCAAGGGGAGGGAGCGCACCGTTTGCGCGGCAACGGGTCTTCGCTCCAAACAACCGTTCGGAAGAGCGCCCCGCATGACCGCCCTCGCCGCGCTGATTCGCCGGGACATCAGGATCGCGCTCCGCGTCGGCGGCGGGGCGCTGATCGGTGTGCTGTTCTTCCTTACCGTCACCGTGCTGATGCCGTTCGCGATCGGGCCGGACCTGCCGCTGCTGGCGCGGCTCGGACCCGCGATCCTCTGGCTCGGCGCCCTGCTCGCCAGCCTGCTGACGCTCGACCGTCTCTTCACCGCCGACCATGAGGACGGCTCGCTGGATCTGATCGTGATGGGGCGAACGCCGCTGGAACTCGCCTGCGCGGCAAAAGCGCTGGCGCACTGGCTCGCCGCCGGCGTTCCGTTGATCGTGGCGACGCCGGCGCTCGGCCTCTTGCTCAATCTCGATGTTACCGCGACGTCAGCCGTGGCGCTGACGCTGCTGGTGGGGACGCCGGCGCTGACGTTTACCGGGATGATCGGCGCGGCGCTTGCCGTAACGCTGCACCGCGGCGGCCTCTTGCTGGCGGTCCTGGTGCTGCCGCTTTCGATCCCGGTGCTGATCTTCGGGGTTGCCGCGTCGCAGGCCGCAATATCAGGGCCTTTGTCGTTTGGAACACCGTTTTCGATTCTGTGCGCACTGTCCCTGGTCAGTCTCGTGGTCGGGCCGTTCGCCGCCGCGGCCAGCCTGCGGCACGGCCTGGACTGACAAACTTGACGCCGATCAACTCTCGCGGAGGCAATATGAAACAAACCATGTCGCATTGCCTGCCCCACGCTTGACGACTATCAGGATGCCATGACGCTGATCGACCTCGCCAATCCCACCAAATTCCTGTCGCTGACGGCGCGCGTGCTGCCGTGGCTGGCGGGCGCGACCGCGATCCTGCTGCTGATCGGCCTGTACCAGGCGGCAACGGCGCCCGACGATTATCAGCAGGGCGCCACCGTCAAGATCATGTTCATCCACGTGCCGAACGCGTGGCTTTCGATGTTCGTCTGGGGCGTGATGAGCATTGCGGCGCTGGGCACGCTGGTGTGGCGGCATCCGCTCGCCGATGTCGCGGCCAAGGCGGCGGCGCCGATCGGCGCGGCCTTCACCTTTCTCGCGCTGGTCACCGGCGCGCTGTGGGGCCGGCCGATGTGGGGCACTTATTGGGAATGGGACGCGCGGCTGACCTCGGTGCTGATCCTGTTCCTGATGTATCTCGGCCTGATGGCGCTGTGGCGCGCGGTCGACGATCCGTCGCGGGCGGCACGGGCCGCCGCGGTGCTGACGCTGGTCGGTGCGCTCAATTTGCCGATCATCAAGTTCTCCGTCGACTGGTGGAACACGCTGCATCAGCCGGCATCGGTGATGCGCATGGGCGGCACCTCGCTCGACAAGGCGTTCCTGATTCCGCTCCTTGTGATGGCGGTCGGCTTCTCACTCTTGTTCGTGACGCTGCATATCGCGGCGATGCGCAACGAGATCCTGCGCCGGCGGGTGCGCAGCTTGCAGATGATGCAAGCCAGCCAGCAGGCGGCGTGAGACGATGTCGCTCGGGCCCTATGCCTCCTTTATCGTGACGTCCTACGCGCTGGTCGCAGCGATCGTAGTAATTCTCATCGCCTGGATCGCGATCGATTATCGCAACCAGAAGGAGCGTCTGCGCGATCTCGAGGCCTCCGGCGCCGTCAGGCGTTCCGGCCGCCAGGCGACGGAAATCTGATGACCGCGCCCGCCCCCACAACATCGGACGGCCCGCCGCGCAGCCGGCGCTGGCTGGTGGCGCTGCCGCTGTTCGGTTTCCTCGCCGTCGCCGCGCTGTTCCTGCTGAGGCTTTACGGCGGCGATCCCTCGAGGATTCCCTCTGCCCTGATCGGGCGCCCGGTGCCGCAGACCACGCTGCCGGCGCTGGACGGCCTCGTCCAGAACGGGGCAAAAGTTCCCGGGCTCGACCCCGGCGTGTTCAAGGGCAAGGTCTCTGTCGTCAATGTCTGGGCGTCCTGGTGCGTGCCGTGCCACGACGAGGCGCCACTATTGACCACGCTCGCGAGGGATACGCGGCTGCAGATCGTCGGCATCAACTACAAGGATTCGCCCGACAACGCCCGCCGCTTCCTCGGCCGCTACGGCAACCCGTTTGCGGCGGTCGGCGTCGACGGCAATGGCCGGGCTTCGATCGAATGGGGCGTCTACGGCGTGCCCGAGACCTTCGTGGTCGGCCGCGACGGCACCATCCGCTACAAGCTGGTCGGGCCGGTGACGCCGGCCAATCTCGACAGCGTGCTCAAGGTCGAGATCGAGAAGGCGTTGAAGTGACGACATAGTCGTCATTCCGGGATGGTCCGAAGGACCAGACCCGGAATCTCGAGATTCCGGATTCGATGCTGCGCATCGCTCCGGAATGACGACGTAGAATGAGATTCAAATATTCGTCGGCTTTTATCTGCCGTTCATTTTACAGCCATGGCGCCGCCATGAATTCGCAGCTAGTTTTATGGCGTTACTAGAACCGTCCTTGGAGGGACACCCATGCGTTATTTCACGCTCGCTTCTCTTCTCGCCACCGCGCTCACGCTCGGCCTCATGACGGCGACGCCGTCGATCGCCCAGACGGCGCAGCCCGCGGCAAAGTCCGACAGCAAGATGGCCCCCGCGCCGAAGGGGTCGGAGTCGAAGATGGCGCCCGCGCCGAAGGCCGAGTTGCTGGACATCAACTCGGCGACCGCCGAGCAGCTCGATGCGCTGCCGGGCGTCGGCAAGGCCTATTCGGCAAAGATCATCGCGGGCCGCCCGTACAAGGGCAAGGACGAGCTGGTGCAGAAGAGCATCGTCCCGCAGGCGACCTACGACAAGATCAAGGACAAGATCATCGCCAAGCAGAAGAGCTGAACTCTCTTGCCCCGGACGCAGCGCAGCACGTCCGGGATCGCGCTTCGCGCGACTCCGGTGATGCGCTGCAGAGCCGGAGCCTACATCGAACGGAGACATGGGTCCCGGCTCTGCGGAGCAGCGCTACGCGCTGCACCGCGTCCGGGACACGCCACCTACCCCTTGCTCACATCGCCCGCTTCCGCCTCGCTCGCTTCGAGCGTGGCCGGCTCCAGATGGTAGCGCTTCATCAGCGGCATCTGGGCAATCGCAAACACCATCGTGATCGGGACGGCTCCGAAAACCTTGAAGTTGACCCAGAAATCGGTCGACTGCGTGCGCCAGATGATTTCGTTCAGGACGGCCATTACCAAAAAGAACAGCGCCCAGCGCGCGGTCAGGATGCGCCAACCCTTCGGGGTCAGATTGAACATCTGATTGAACAGGATCGCGATGAAGGAGCGCCCGAACAACAGGCCGCCGCCGAGGATCGCCGCAAACAGGCCGTAAACCATCGTCGGCTTGACCTTGATGAAGGTCTCGTCGTGCAAAACCAACGTCAGCGTGCCGAATACCAGCACGATCACGGCGGTGACGATCGCCATCATGGGCACGTGCCGCACCACGACATAAGAGGCGATCATCGCAACCACGATCGCCACCATGAAGGCGCCGGTCGCAACAAACAGGTTGAACTTGGCGTTGGCAAAAAAGAACACCATGAGCGGGCCCAGCTCGGTCGCGAGCTTGAACAGCGGATGCGGCTGGTTCTTGTCCATTGCACTTCCTGTGTTGCCGTCATCACCCGCCTTGTGCGCAATTGCGCACTGGGGCGGGTGATCCAGTACTCCGAGACGCCTCGATCTAATCAGCGATCCGGCGTACTGGATGCCCCGCTTTCGCGGGGCATGACAAGAAAACCCTATGTTTCAATTCCCGCGATCGCGTTGGCAAAATCCCGCGCGGTGAACGGCGCGAGATCGTCGACGCCTTCGCCGACCCCGATGAAGTGGACCGGCAGCTTGAACTTCTCCGCCAGCGCCACCAGGATGCCGCCACGCGCGGTGCCGTCGAGCTTTGTCATCACGAGGCCCGTGACGCCAGCGGTACGATGAAACGCCTCGACCTGCGACAGCGCATTTTGTCCCACCGTGGCGTCGAGCACGAGCAGCACCGCATGCGGGGCTGACGCATCGACCTTCTTGATGACGCGAACCACCTTCTCCAGCTCGTTCATCAGCTCGGCCTTGTTCTGCAGGCGGCCGGCGGTATCGACCAGCAGCACGTCGAGCTTCTGCTCCTTCGCGGCGCTCAGCGCGTTGAAGGCAAGGCTCGCCGCGTCAGAACCTTGCGCGCCCGCGACAACCGGCGATCTGGTGCGCTCGCCCCAGACCTTGAGCTGTTCGATCGCGGCGGCACGAAAGGTATCGCCGGCCGCCAGCATCACCTTGCGGCCCTCGGCGGAAAATTTCGCGGCCAGCTTGCCGATGGTCGTGGTCTTGCCGGAGCCGTTGACGCCGACCACGAGAACCACGAACGGCTTCTGGGCCGCGTCGATCGCAAGCGGCTGCGCCACCGGTGCCAGCACCTTCTCGACCTCGCTGGCGACGACGGTCTTCACTTCATCGGCCGAAATGGCTTTGTCGTAACGGCCGGCGCCGACCGCGTCCGCGATCCGGACCGCGACCGTGGTGCCGAGATCGGCGCGCAGCAGCACATCCTCGATATCGTCGAGCATGGCACGGTCGAGCTTGCGCTTGATGACGAGATCGGCAACGGCCGTTCCGAGCGCGCTGGACGTACGCTTCAGGCCGCTCGAAAGCCGCCGCCACCAGCTCTGTTTTGGAGTTCCGGGAGTGGTATCGCTCATGTCGGGGACGTGTTAGCGGTTTCGCGCCATGAGCGGAAGTCACAACAAACCTATCAGCGTTCCCGGATTGTCCTTCGATGTTCCCGGAGTGTCCACGGGAGCTTTTGATGTCCCGGGTTTAACGGCGGATGAAATCCAGGCCCGCGTGCTCCATCGCGACGGCTTGATGCTTGTCATCGACAAGCCGGCCGGCCTTCCCGTGCATCGCGGTCCCAAGGGCGGCGCCAATCTGGAGGCGTCTTTCGACGCCCTGCGGTTTGGCCTGCCGCGGCCGCCGGTGCTGGCCCACCGGCTCGACAAGGATACCTCCGGCTGCCTGGTGCTGGGGCGCCATCGCAAGGCCACCGCCTCGCTCGGCCTGTTGTTCAAGCATGGCAAGGTCGGCAAGACCTATTGGGCCGTGGTCGAGGGCGGCCCCGCCGAGGACGAAGGCACCATCGATATGCCGCTGGGACGGCTCAACGCTGAGCGCGGCTGGTGGCAGAAGCCGGATCCGGAGGGCCAGAAAGCCGTCACGACATGGAAGGTCTGTGGCCGCGGCGACGGCCTCGCCTGGCTGACGCTGGAGCCCGTCACCGGACGCACCCATCAACTCCGCGTGCACACGTCGGCGATGGGTTGGCCGATCGTCGGCGATAACATCTATGGCAACGGCCCGCGTTTCGGCGAACCGATCCTGCACCTGCATTCCCGCGAGATCGTGATTCCGATTTCCAAGAACAAGGAGCCGGTGCGCGTGGTGGCACCGGCGCCGGAGCATATGCGGGAGCGGCTCAGGAAGTGCGGGTGGAATGGGGAGTAGCGCTGAGCATCAGCGCCGCCTCAACTCCCGCTGTCATCATCCGCGAAGGCGGATGATCCAGTATTCCAGAGACGCCTGTGATCAATCGTGAAGCCGCGGCGTACTGGGTCGCCCGGTCAAGCCGGGCGATGACAGCGGAGTTCGTGGCTCACACCGTCAGCCGCGCACCATCGTGGCCCTTGATCGGCAGAGCCATTACCACACCTGGCGTTTCGCCTGATACCGCCACCGGCAGGAAATGTTCGGTGCGCCCCTGCGTCGCGCTTTCGATCAGCACCTGACGCGTCGCGCCCACTTCCGCCGCCAGCCGCCTTTGCAACGCCGCCTCGCCCGCAGTCCGCAGCCGCTTCGCGCGGCTCTTGATCGCCTGACCCGCCACCTGCGGCATCCGCGCGGCCGGTGTGCCCGGGCGTTTCGAATAGGGAAATACGTGCAGGAAAGTGAGATCACATTCGTCGACCAGGTCCTGCGACCGCGCGAACATTTCCTCGGTCTCGGTCGGAAAGCCCGCGATGATATCGGCGCCGAAGCTGATGTCCGGGCGCAGCCGCCGTACCTGGGCGCAAAAATCGATCGCGTCCTGCCGGGAATGCCGCCGCTTCATCCGCTTCAGGATCAGGTCGTCGCCGGACTGCAGCGACAAATGCAGATGCGGCATCAGGCGCTCATCACTCGCGATGACGTCGAGCAGGTCGCGATCGGCCTCGATCGAATCGATCGAGGAAATCCGCAGGCGCTTCAGTCCCGGCACATGCCGCAAGATCTGCTTTGTCAGTTGCCCAAGCTTCGGCGCCCCCGGCAGATCCGTGCCGTAGCTCGTCAGATCGATGCCGGTCAGCACGATCTCGGCATGGCCGCGCTCGGTCAGGGCGCGCACCTGTTCGACCACCGCGCCCATCGGCACCGAGCGGGAATTGCCGCGGCCGTAGGGGATGATGCAGAAGGTGCAGCGGTGGTCGCAGCCGTTCTGCACCTGCACGAAGACGCGCGGCAGGCCGGCCTTGAAGCCGTCGAGCAGATGCGGCGCCATCTCCTTGACCGCCATGATGTCGGCAACCGCGATCTTCTCGCTGGTCTCGATGCCGAAACCGCCGTCAAACGCGGCGCGCGCCTCGCGCCAGGCATCACCGCGCATCTTCTCGTCATTGCCGACGACGCGATCGACCTCGGCCATTTCGGCAAACATTTGTGCTTGCGTCTGTGCCGCACAGCCGGTGACGACGATGCGCGCACCCGGCCGCTCGCGCTTCAGCTTACGGATCGATTGCCGCGCCTGCGCCACCGCCTCGTTGGTAACGGCGCAGCTATTGATGACGACGGTATCGGAGAGGCCGGCGCGCTCCGCCTCGCGGGCGATCACCTCGGACTCGAAGGCGTTGAGGCGGCAGCCGAACGTGATGACGTCGACGCTCATAATTCTTCAGGCGACGCTGGCGAATAGCGCAGGATCGAAGCGGCCCTCATATTCGAAATCGGCGGTCCCGGTCATCAGCACATGATCGTCGCGCTCGCGCCACTCGATTCCGAGCTTGCCGCCCGGCAGCGTGATTTCGACCTTGCGGTTGGCGCGCTTCAGCCGCGCCGCGGCGACCGCGGTCGCGCAGGCCGCGGAGCCACAGGCCTTGGTCAAGCCGACGCCCCGCTCCCAGGTTCGGATCGTGATGTGGTCGCGATCGACGATATGGGCGAGCGTGATGTTGGCGCGATCGGGGAAGATGGGATGGTTTTCCAACAGCGGCCCGAAGCGTTCGAGATCGTAGGCGTTGACATCGTCGACCCAGAAGATCGCGTGCGGATTGCCCATCGAGACCACCGATGGCGAATGCAGCACCGGCGCGTCGATCGGTCCGACCTGCAGCTCGATATAGCGGGTGTCGCGAAACTCTTCCGCCAGCGGAATATCCTGCCAGCCAAACTTTGGCGCGCCCATATCAACCGTGTAGAGATCGGGGGCCGGGCCCTGCCAGCAGTTCAACAGACCGGCGCGGGTCTCGAAGGTCACGGCGGTCTGCCCGGTCTTTTCGAACAGGCGGCGCACCACGCAGCGCATGCCGTTGCCGCAGGCGCCGGCTTCCGAGCCGTCATTGTTGTAGATGCGGATGAAGGCCTCGGTGCCCTCCAGCCGCGGCGGCAGTAATACCATCAACTGGTCATAGGGAGCACCCGCGGGAGAGGCCACGGCACGCGCGTCTTCCGGCGTCACGGCGGCCTTGGGGTCGCGCAAGGAATCACGCAGGTCCACCACGACGATCTCGTTGCCGATGCCGTTCATCTTGGCAAACGTATGGTTGGCCAGCGCGCTCATGGAATTTCCCAATTTATGCCTGCCTTATATGGCGAATGATGGCCGATTGCCTAGTACGTCGGGGCGGCAGGGGCCTATGACGCATCTGTCATGGGACGAAAGCGCGCCTTGCGTGTTAGGAATAGCAGCGTCCTGGCGGGCGTGGAGCGGGACAATGCCGCGGCCGCCGTGGGTGGGATGGAGAATACCTGAAAATGAACCTTGTCAGCACATTCCGCGCGGCTCTGGTCGCGCTCCCCATGGTTGTGATCGGGCCCGGTAACACCGTGCTGGCGCAGTCGCCGGCGCCCTCCGCTTCCCCCACCGCGAGCCCGTCGGCGTCCCCGAGCCCCGCCCCATCGCCGGTGCCGGTCCCACCACCGGCCGAAACCAAGTCCCCGGCTGATACCCCCACGGCCGAGAAAGCCCCGCCGCCCGCGCCGCCTCCGCCCGCCCCCAACGTCCAGACCGCCGACCCCTTCGGCGAGGAGTTCACGCTCGAGCCCAAGAAGGTGGTGATCATGAAGGGCACCGCCAATTGGGATGCCGCGTTCGACACGCTGATCGATTCGTTCAAGACGCTGACCGCCCTGCTCGACAAGCAGGGTATCAAGGCCACGGGCAATTCGATGATTGTCTACACCTCGACCGACGACACCGGCTTCACGTTCCTCGCCCAGATCCCGGTCGATCAGGACGTCAAGAACCTGACCAAGGACATGAGCATGGGCAAATCGCCGGAGGGCAAGGCGCTGAAGTTCGTCCATCGCGGCTCCTACGACAACATGGACAACACCTATGAGGCGATCACCAATCACCTCGACGACAAGAAGCTGGAAGCTAAGGACACCTTCATCGAGGAATACATCACCGACCCGCTGAAGACGGCGGAGGACAAGCTGGTGATCAATGTCTACGTGCCCTTGAGGTGACCGGTATGAAGCGTTCGTTTAGCCTCGCGGTTGCCGCGGCGCTTCTGGCCGCGCCCGCGCTGGCGCAGACGATGCCGCCGCCGGCGATTTCGGTGACCGGCGAAGCGAACGTCTCCGTGGCGCCCGACCAGGCCCAGATCGACGCCGGCGTGACTTCGGATGCCAAGACCGCGCGCGAAGCTTCCGATGCCATCAACGCCGCGATGGGCAAGGTGCTGCTGGCGCTCAAGGGCGCCGGCATCGAGGAAAAGGACTACCAGACCTCGCGGCTGGTGCTGCAGCCGCAATTTGCCACGTCCTCCAAGGCCAACGAGCGCACGCCGGGCATCGTCAGCTTCCGTGCCAGCAACCGCGTCACGGTCAAGATGCGCGATGTCACGAAGGTCGCGAACGTGATCGACGTGCTGGTCGGCGCCGGCGCCAACGACATCGGCGGCATCCATTTCAGCGTGACGCAGGCCTCGAAACATCTCGACGAGGCCCGTGAGAAGGCGATCGCCGACGCCCGCCGCAAGGCCGAGATTTATGCCAAGGCCGCGGGCGTGACGCTCGGCGAACCCATTAGCATTGCCGAGGAAGGTGGGCCCACGCCGGTCTTCCGCAGCAAGGTGGCAGCGCCGATGGCCGCCGGCGCGCAGGTTGCGCCGGGCGAAGAGACGCTATCGGTAACGGTGAGCGTTTCCTGGGCGATCAAGCCAGCGCAATAGGGCACGCTGGCGCAACGCGTTCAGCTGTCGTCCCGGACAAGCGCAAGCGCAGATCCGGGATCCATAACCCAAGTGGCTGGTTATGGCGCGAGGCATGTGACCACGAATCTTCGCAAAACATGATCCTGTGGTTATGGGCCCCGGATCGGCGCGCCGCTGCACGGCGCTTGTCCGGGGCGACGAGTGTCTGTGTGGAGGGAGCTAAATCTCGATCACCTGCCCTGGCTTCAGCGCCGCGAACCGCTCCGGTGGAATCTTCGCTTCCTTCAACGCATCCGCCAGCGCATTGACCGGCGCATCGATCGCTTCATCGGTGAGCTGGAAGGTGCCGTGATGATGCGCCAGAGCCTGCTCCGCCCCGCAGTCAGCAAAGGCCTTCACGGCGTCAGACGGATTCATGTGCTGGTCCTTCATGAACCAGCGCGGCTCATAGGCGCCGATCGGGAGGATCGCCAGCCGCAGCGGACCGTGCTTTTCGGCGACACGGCGGAAATGCTTGCCCTCGCCATAGCCGGAATCGCAGACGATGCAGAGTTTGCCCGCCGGCGTCTCCAATACAAAGCTCGCCCACAGCGCCTTGTTGCGATCGAACAGGCCGCGCGCCGACCAGTGTCGCGTCGGCACCAACGTGACTGCGATGCCGTTGCCGAGCTCGACGCGGTCCTGCCAATCGAAGCCTTCGGCTTTGATCGCCGAATCGGAGTCGCGCATGGTGACGTCGTTGCCGAGCGGCGTGATCACACGCGGCGAGAATTTTTCCGCAAGCTTCGACAGCGTTGCGATGTCGAGATGGTCATAGTGCCCATGCGAGACCAGCACGACGTCGATCTTGGGCAGCGCGTCGAAGGCGATGCCGGGATCGTTGTGCCGCTTCGGCCCGACGAGGGAAAACGGCGAGGCCCGCAGCGACCAGACGGGATCGACGAGGATATTGAGATCGCGGGTCTGGATCAGCCAGGAGACGTGGCCGACAAAGGACAGCCGCACCTTGTCGCCGGAAACCCGCGGCGGCGGCGTATCGCTATGGGTATTGGGCACCCAGTCCGGCCATTCCGCCCGCTTGCGGTCGCCGCCGAACTGCCAGCGCAGCACCTCGGCCAGCGATTTCGGTGGCACCCCATCGGGATCGAAGAAGCGCGTGCCGTCGAAATGATCGGAGACGGGACCGTCATAGGTTTTCATATTGCTGATCCAGATCGAGGGCACGCCGACGGCCACAGCCGCTCCGGCGAGTACTCCGAGAATACGACGGCGGGTGATGGGCACTGATGTCACGAAAGGGAGAGAGCTGAACGACATGGGGCGTTATATGGCGTCGGCGGCCGCAACATGGAACCTGCAGCGGAACTCGCGCTCTCGATTATCTCGCGATTTTTTTCACGCAAACAGGGTCGCCCTGCGGGACACTTCTGCAGTCCCAATCCGGGCCGAAGCCGGTCGTCTGGGCTGGGAAGCCCGGAAATCGAATGTAGGTGAAGAGCAGCAAGCCGAGCTCCGCCAGAACGAACAAGCCGCCAAGCACGTCCCCGCGCGTCAGATACCATGGAAAAAATCTCATGGTGTCCTTATACCATATCCATCAGTCGCCGGCGTTGGACCAACGCTGAGTTTTCGTGCAGCGGTTAACTACTTACCAAAGCTCGCGAAAGTGTTGTTTTCGACAAGTTTCCTTGACTTTCGCCCCTTCCCGGCGTTTAACCCCCGCACTTTCTCGGAAAGGCTTTCTTTTCGACCCGCCGCCCGGCCCCTCGAGACCGGAGGCCAACGCCCGACAGCGCGATGCGCCCTCGGGCGCGAAAGTGTTTGGAATATCGTTTTGGCGGGTTCTGCCGAGACATATCTAGGTCGTCATCACCCGCGAAGGCGGGTGATCCAGTATCCCAGAGCTCGCTCGGCTGGAACCGAGAAGCCGCGGCGTACTGGATACCCCGCCTTCGCGGGGTATGACGGTGGTGATCTGACGCAGCGCCTGCAAAGGCAGGACAAAGGACAACGGCATTGTTCGACAATCTGTCGGAACGGCTTGGTGGCATTCTCGATCGTCTGACGGGGCGCGGTGCGCTGACCGAAAAGGACGTCGATGCCGCGATGCGCGAGGTGCGCCGCGCGCTGCTCGAGGCCGACGTTGCGCTCGAGGTCGTCAGGAGCTTTACCGAGCGCGTCCGCGAGCAGGCAGTCGGTGCCACCGTCGTCAAGTCGGTCACGCCGGGCCAGATGGTGGTCAAGATCGTCCATGATGAGCTGGTCGCGACCCTCGGCGCCGACGGCCAGACCATCGACATCAATGCAGTGCCGCCGGTTCCGATCATGATGGTCGGTTTGCAGGGCTCCGGTAAAACCACCACGACAGCAAAACTCGCCCGCCGTATGGTCCAGCGCGACAAGCGCAAGGTGCTGATGGCCTCGCTGGACATCTACCGCCCGGCGGCGATGGAGCAGCTGGCCGTGCTCGGGCGCGACCTCGACATCCCGACGCTGCCGATTGTCGCCGGCCAGAAGCCGGCGCAGATCGCAAAGCGCGCGTTGGAGGCCGGCAAGCTCGGCGGCTACGACGTCGTGCTGCTCGACACCGCCGGCCGTACCACGCTCGACGAAGAGATGATGAGCGAGGCGGCCGAGATCAAGCAAGCCGCCAATCCGCACGAAGTGCTGCTGGTCGCGGACTCCCTGACCGGCCAGGACGCGGTCAATCTCGCGCGCGCGTTCGACCAGCGCGTCGGCCTCACCGGCATCGTGCTGACGCGCGTCGACGGCGACGGCCGCGGCGGCGCCGCGCTGTCGATGCGCGCGGTCACGGGAAAACCGATCAAGCTGATCGGCACCGGCGAAAAGACCGACGCGCTGGAAGATTTCCACCCCTCCCGCATCGCCGGCCGCATCCTTGGCATGGGCGACGTGGTGTCGCTGGTCGAGCGCGCCGCGGCGAATATCGATGCCGAAAAGGCCGCGCGCACCGCCGAGCGCATGCGCAAGGGCCAGTTCGACCTCAACGACATGCGCGAGCAGCTGCTGCAGATGGCGAATATGGGCGGCATCAGCGGGTTGATGGGCATGATGCCCGGCATTGCGAAAATGAAGAACCAGATCGCCGCCGCCGGGATCGACGACAAGATCTTGAAGCGTCAGGTCGCGATCATCGATTCGATGACGCGGGCAGAGCGCAAGAACCCTGATATCCTCAAGGCCAGTCGCAAGAAGCGTATCGCCGCCGGCGCCGGCCAGAATGTCGAGCAGGTCAACAAGCTCCTGAAGATGCACCGGAACATGTCCGACATGATGAAGGCGATGGGTTCGGGCAAGCGCGGCCCGCTCGCCGGCATCGCACAGGCGATGGGCTTTGGCGGCGGCATGAAGCCGCCCTCGCCGGAAGAGATGAAGGCGCTGGCCGAAAAGATGCAGGGCGGCGCCGGCGGCCTGCCGAATCTGCCGAAGGATCTTCCGGTCGGCCTGCGCCAGGGCCTGCCGAACGTGCCGGGCCTCACCGGCCTCAGCGGCAAGCCGACGCTGCCGGGCCTCGGCGGCTTTCCGGGGAAGAAGAAATGACGTTTCACCAACACGCGCCGTCATCGTCCGCCTTGTGCGCAATTGCGCACTGGGGCGGACGATCCAGTACGCCGCGCTCCATCAGTTCAATCGCAAATGCCTGCGATTACTGGATGCCCCGCCTTCGCGGGGCATGACGAGCGAGGCGCGGTTCGCTCGCAATGACGCCAATTCACACCGTTCAGATCATCGAGTTTTAAATTTCAACAGGAGAACTAAATGTCAGTCGTTATCCGCCTCGCTCGCGCAGGCACCAAGAAGCGCCCGGTCTATCACGTTGTCGTCGCCGACTCGCGCTTTCCCCGCGATGGCCGCTTCATCGAGCGTCTCGGCCATTTCAATCCGCTGCTGCCGAAGGACAATGAGGCCCGCCTGAAGCTCGACATGGACAAGGTGAAGTCCTGGCTCGCCAAGGGCGCGCAGCCGTCGGACCGCGTGACGCGCTTCCTCGATGCGGCCGGCGTCGTCAAGCGTGCGCCACGCAACAATCCGGAAAAGGCCGTGCCGCGCAAGGAGCGCAAGGCCGCCGAAGCCGCCGCCAAGGCGTAAGCGATGATCCGGGCCTCGTGCTTCGAGACGCACGGCCATCGCCGTGCTCCTCAGCATGAGGGTCTATCTCCTCGTCCCGGCGTAACGGCTTCGCCGTTATCGCTGGAGGAGCGGCGTCTTCGCCGCGTCTCGAAGGGTGAGGCCCGCTGATGACCGCGCAGATTTGCGTCGCACGGATCGGCGCGGCGCATGGCGTGCGCGGCGCCGTAAAACTGTGGACCTTCACCGAAGACCCGCTGGCCGTCAGAGATTACGGCCCGCTGATGACCAAGGACGGCGCGCGCCAGTTCGAGGTGACGCATCTCCGCGAGGCGAAAGATCACCTCGTGGCGACGCTGAAGGGCATCACGACCCGCGATGACGCCGAACGGCTCAACGGCCTCGAGCTCTATGTCCCGCGCGACCGCCTGCCCGAGACCGACGCGGACGAATATTACCACGCCGACCTGATCGGGCTCGCCGCCGTCGACGCCGCCGATGAGCCGCTCGGCCGCGTCGTCGCGATCCATAATTTCGGCGCCGGCGACATCATCGAGATCGCGCCGGACAAGGGCGCTACGATACTGCTACCGTTCACCAACGCCGTGGTGCCGACGGTCGATCTGGCAGGCGGCCGCGTCGTGATCGAGCTGCCGCAGGAAGTCGAAGGCGACGAAGCCCCGACACTCACGTGATGGTTTGACATGACCTGGCGCGCCACCGTCCTCACGCTCTTCCCCGAGATGTTTCCCGGGCCGCTTGGCGTCAGCCTGGCGGGCAAGGCGCTGGCGTCCGGCCTGTGGGCCTTGGAGGCGCGCGACATCCGGGCGTCCGCTACCGACCAGCATCGCAGCGTCGACGACACGCCGGCCGGCGGCGGGCCGGGCATGGTGCTGCGGGCCGACATTCTGGCCGCTGCGATCGATGCCGCTGATATCGCTCAAGATCGCCCGCGTCTTTTGATGAGCCCGCGGGGTCGGCCATTGACCCAGTCGCTGGCGGCGGAACTTGCCGCCGGGCCCGGGCCGTTGATCGTCTGCGGCCGGTTCGAGGGAGTCGACCAGCGGGTGATCGAGGCGCGGAACCTGCAGGAGGTCTCGATCGGCGATTATGTGCTGTCCGGCGGCGAAATTGCCGCGATGGCGCTGATCGACGCGTGCGTGCGGCTGCTGCCGGGGGTGATGGGCAAGCAGGCCTCGGGCGAGGACGAAAGTTTTTCCGAAGGACTACTGGAATACCCCCAATACACTCGCCCGCAGGAGTTCGAGGGCCGGACGATCCCGGAAATCCTGATCTCCGGCGACCATGCCAAGGTGGCGGCCTGGCGGCGGGCCGCGGCCGAGGCCCTGACCCGGGCGCGCCGGCCGGATCTATGGGCGGCGCGGGCCGGCCAAAAAGCCACAAAAAGCACGACAGACGGGTGACAAGCGCGGCTTGATGCCTTATACGGGCGCCAAATCCGCACACGCGCAGGATAGATGGACGTTTGCGCAGCCCCCGAAAGGCTGGGCGCGCCGCCGATGGAGATTTCAATGAACCTCATTCAGCAGCTCGAAAAAGAGCAATTCGACAAACTGTCGGCCACCAAGTCGATCCCGGAATTCGGCCCCGGCGACACCGTGATCGTCAACGTCAAGGTGGTCGAAGGCGAGCGCACCCGCGTGCAGGCCTATGAAGGCGTCTGCATCGGCCGTTCCGGCGGCGGGCTCAATGAGAGCTTCACCGTCCGCAAGATTTCCTACGGCGAAGGCGTCGAGCGCGTGTTCCCGGTGATGTCGCCGATGATCGACTCGATCAAGGTGGTACGCCGCGGCAAGGTGCGTCGCGCCAAGCTGTATTACCTGCGCCAGCTGCGCGGCAAGTCGGCCCGCATCGTCGAGAAGCAGGACCGCGCCGCCGCCGTCGGCGAATAATTTTCGTCCCCACAAGGGATGCGACAAAAGCGCGGGGTTTTGCCCCGCGCTTTTTTGTTGTGCTTCCTCGTCATTGCTTCGCTTCGCTCGCAATGACGGTGGCAACAAACGCATATCGCACTTACATTCGCCCTGTGTTATGAGACTGGAATGGTTCTAGATCGCACCAGCACCGCCCAGCGCATCGTCATGGACGATCGCTCGCGGCTGCCCGGCCGCTTCTTCGGACGGTTCGCGACGTCGGCCACATCAGAGCTTACTGCCGCAGCTTGACGCTGCGCTGACATTCGCTGCTCGCGCGCGATTGCGCTTGACCGATCCCACAGAATTTCCCTTGGAGCTTACGCTCATGTCCAAACCGACCACGCTGTACGACAAGATCTGGAACGACCATCTGGTGCACGAAGCCGAGGACGGCACCTGTCTGCTCTATATCGACCGCCATCTGGTGCACGAGGTGACCTCGCCGCAGGCGTTCGAAGGTCTGCGCGCCACGGGGCGCAAGGTGCACGCGCCGGAGAAGACGCTGGCCGTCGTCGACCACAATGTTCCGACCACCGACCGCACCAAACCGAATCCCGACCCTGAAAGCGCCGAGCAGATCAAGGCGCTGGCGGAGAACGCCAGGGAATTCGGCATCGAATATTACAATGAGTTCGACAAGCGCCAGGGCATCGTCCACGTGATCGGCCCCGAGCAGGGCTTTACCCTCCCCGGCACCACCATCGTCTGCGGTGACAGCCACACCTCGACCCACGGCGCGTTCGGCGCGCTGGCGCACGGCATCGGCACCTCCGAGGTCGAGCACGTGCTGGCGACGCAGACGCTGATCCAGAAAAAGGCCAAGAACATGCGTGCGGTGGTCGACGGCAAATTGCCGGACGGCGTCACCGGCAAGGACATCATCCTCGCCATCATCGGCGAGATCGGCACCGCCGGCGGCACCGGCTACGTGCTGGAATATGCCGGCGATGCGATCCGCGCGCTGACCATGGAAGGCCGCATGACGGTCTGCAACATGTCGATCGAGGGCGGCGCCCGCGCCGGCCTGGTCGCGCCGGACGAGAAGGCATTCGAATTCCTGAAGGGCCGCCCGAAGTCGCCGAAGGGCGCCGACTGGGACGCCGCGATGCGCTACTGGGAGAAGCTGCGCTCCGACGAAGGCGCGTATTTCGACCACGAGATCCGGCTCGATGCGGCAAAACTGCCGCCGATCGTGACCTGGGGCACCTCGCCCGAGGACGTGGTGTCGATATCAGGTTTCGTGCCCGATCCCGACAAGATCGAGGACGAGGCCAAGCGGCTGTCGAAGCACCGCGCGCTGAAATATATGGGCCTGACCGCCGGCACCAAGATCACCGACATCAAGCTCGACCGCGTCTTCATCGGCTCCTGCACTAACGGCCGCATCGAGGATTTGCGCGCAGCGGCAAAGATCGCCGAGGGCAAGACGGTCAATGCCAACGTCAACGCCATGATCGTGCCGGGCTCCGGCATCGTGAAGGAGCAGGCGGAAGCCGAAGGCCTCGACAAGATCTTCATCAAGGCCGGCTTCGAATGGCGCGAGCCGGGCTGCTCGATGTGCCTTGCCATGAACCCGGACAAGCTGAAGCCGGAAGAGCGCTGTGCCTCGACCTCGAACCGCAACTTCGAGGGCCGCCAGGGCTTTAAGGGCCGCACCCACCTGGTGTCGCCCGCGATGGCAGCGGCGGCGGCGATCGCCGGGCATTTTGTCGACGTCCGGGAATGGCGTTAACGCTTTCTTATGCCTAGATTGCGAGCCGTTTCGGCAACGCTGCGTTAACAGGCAAAGCGCACACTGGTCCCTTGCGAAGACATTTCGCGAGGGACCTTGGCCGTGACCGACAAGTACGAATATGTCGATATGATCAGCGAGGCGACGAAGCAGGTGCGTCGTCGCACGCCGCGCATCGTCGACCTCCAAACCACCGCCACCAAGGAAGTCTCGCGCCTCAGCCACTGGCCGCCCGACCACTGGTACCAGTGGCGGATGGAGAAGCTCACGCCATGGAAGGTCAAGCCCTGGGAAGGCAAGGATTGGTGAGCTGGCCGGAATGATCCCCGCTCGAACAACAGGCGCCCGTCGGGCGCCTGTTTCGTTTCACGCGGTCTTACCAGTACCGGTACGGATATCCGTAATAGCGGTATCGCCAGTGATGCCGCCACCACGGACGATGTCGGCAGATCTTCCGCGGCCCGTAATAGGTCCAGACGATGCGGCAGTATCGCGGATAGTAGCCATAGTAACGCGGATAGTAATAGGACGGCGCGTAGTAGAAGCGCCGATGGAAGTGACGTCGGTGGTGATGGAAATAGGGCCGGTGGTAGGCATGACGATAGCCATAAAAAGGCCGACCTATGCGATAACCGCCGCCACGATAGATCGGCGCGGCGCGAAAGCCGCCGCCGCGGTGAATCGCAAACCCGCCGCCTCGGAACCCGCCGCCATGGAATGCGGCGCCGCCGCCTCTGAATCCACCGCCGTGAAATCCGCCGCCACCGCCACGAAAACCACCGCCACCGTGGAAGCCTCCGCCACCACCGCGGAAGCCGCCACCACCGCCGCCGCCGCCATGACGCACTTCGGTCGCAAGGCCATCGGTTGCAAATTTGATGGATGGAGCCGCGCCGGGACTTGCGAGCGTAAGCGCCTCGGCGCGCTGTTGTGATGCCGCTGCGAACGCCAGCAGCGCCGCAGCCGTAACGCCCAGACGGCGGACAAGACCGCGTCCGGGATCGGAGATCGACATGGATGTATCCTCCCTCACCGCGACGGCGCGCCCTCAACCGCTCCGCGGTTGATCCCCGTCGCTTTCATTTGCGGTGTCGCTCCCGACGTGACGTTAATGACAGGCACGTGAACGCGCCATGAATACGACTGACGTCAGCGATGAACGCGTTGAAAGACTTATCTGGTGTCTCACCACCAGAACGGACCGAAGCCGATGCCGAAGGTGAACGGCGCCGGCTCGTAATACGGATAAGGACGATAGTAGACCGGCCGGGCGTAGTAACCGGGCCCGTAGTAATAGGAGCGATGATACGGACGATAATAGCCGTAATGGCGATAGTGACGCCGGTGATAGCGGTGCGCGCTGAAATCTGTGGCGCCGGACGTGCCGGCGGTTTGCGGCTTGGCCTGCGGCGCCGCGGCCGCGCTGCCGATCGCTCCCTGCGCGCCGATCGCGAGCGCGCCTGCGACAAGGGCTGCAGAAATCAAACTCCTCATGATGTACTCCCACTACCGATCCTGAGGTGAGAGATAACGGACAGCGATCTCGCCGGTTTCAAGGCGGCGGCTTTAAAATCAAAACAGGCCCGCGATGAACGGGCCTGTTCGATGGCTGCGCCTTACTGTCGCATCACCAGCGATGCCAGTGGCGGTGATGATGATGGTGGTGATGGTGGCGATGATGCCAGCGGTGCCACCGATGGTGGTGATGATGCCGCCAGTGAACTTCCGTCGTCGCCAGCTTTGCATCTTCCTGAATGGCCGCGGCGGCGCCGGGATCGCTGAGCGGGAGCGCATTGGCCGGCGCAGCGAGCGCAAGCAAGACGCCTATCGCTGACAGTCCCAGAACTTTTGTGAGCTGCATGAATCTCTCCTTCGTGTGTCACGCCTGCGCCGAACGGCTCGTCGCGACGCTGCATGCAATCTGGCGTCCGCGACTTGAATGCGTCCTGAATGAACGCGCCACGAAGATGAATGCAGGCTGCGGCCTTCGCCGAGATCGACGCACGCGCAATGACGCGCGAACCGCCTTCACGGCCATCGCGCACGACACGCTAACAAGCTAACAATGAGTGGAAGAAACTAGCCCGGCCGCCAATAGCAATTCATGCGCGGGGTGATCACCGTGCCGCTCGGCCGATACTCCTGCACGTAATGCGCGGTGCAGTCGCGCACGGCATTGGGACCGGGGTTGTAGCGCGGGTAGACGTCGGGCGCCCATTCCTGCTGCCGATAGATTGGAACGCGCCGGAGCGGACGACGGCGCTGGGCGGACAGATCGGTGACCGACAAATTGGTCGCCGGCGCGAGCGCAAGTTCCGGCACCGCCGTCTGGGCCTGAGCGGCCGCACCCGGCAGCACGAGCCCGGCAAGAGCAGCCCACATTGCAACCATCACAATCCGTTTCATCTTAAGCCCACCCACGCCTGATAGCGCCCGCACGGTCTCCGATTGGCGCGCTGAGGTCAACTCGCAAAACCATAATGCGCACGGGCATAACACACGCTAAATACGTCCTGATGTGGACCGAAGCAAAAGCCCCCTCGCTCGCCGAAATGGAAGCCATGGCCCATGAGGTGTTCGAGCGCCTGCCCAAGACGTTTCGAACCCTGTGCGAGGGCGTGATCATCCGCGTCGACGATTTCCCGACCGACGAGGTGCTGGACGAGATGCAGGCACAGACCGAGTTTGACCTGCTCGGCCTGTTTCAGGGCATCGGCCTGCCGCAGCAGAGCCACGGCGATGTCGCCCGCCTGCCCAACATGATCTGGCTCTACCGCCGCCCGATCCTGGACTACTGGGCCGAGCACGAGGAAACGCTCGGCCATATCGTCCGCCACGTCCTGATCCACGAGATCGGGCACCATTTCGGCCTCTCGGACGCCGACATGGAGGCGATCGAGGCGGCGGCAGGCTAGGCCGCCTACCCCCGGCGAACCGCCGGTTCGTCCGAAACGCGCCAGAACAGGCGGCCTATGCGTAAATCGGCCTTTTGCCGGGGCCATATTCGCGATAAATCAGCGGCCCGTCCCCCCCTTTCAACCGGGAAGCGATCGATGGATAAGTTCACCATACTGGAAGGCGTTGCTGCCCCCCTGAAGATCATCAATGTCGACACCGACATGATCATTCCGAAGCAGTACCTGAAGACCATCAAGCGCACCGGCCTTGGCAAGGGGCTTTTCTCCGAACAGCGCTACAAGGATGACGGCAGCGAGAACCCGGACTTCGTGCTCAACCAGCCGGCCTATCGGAGCGCCAAGGTGCTGGTCGCCGGCGACAATTTCGGCTGCGGCTCGAGCCGCGAGCACGCGCCGTGGGCGCTGCTCGATTTCGGCATCCGCTGCGTGATCTCGACCTCGTTCGGCGACATCTTCTACAACAACTGCTTCAAGAACGGCATTCTGCCGATCCGCGTGGCGCAGGAAGACCTCGACAAGCTGTTCGACGACGCCGAGCGCGGCGCCAACGCGACGCTGACCATCGATCTGCCCAACCAGGAGATCCGCGGTCCCGACGGCGGCAAGGTGAAGTTCGAGATCGACCCGTTCCGCAAGCACTGCCTGATGAACGGCCTCGACGACATCGGCCTGACCATGGAAAAGAAGTCGTCGATCGACAATTACGAGGCGAAGCTGAAGAAAGAGCGCACCTGGGCCTGATCGTGCCGCCCGATCGTGTTACCAGAGCCCCGATCACCTCGGGGCTCTTTCGTTAAGCGGAGATGGCGCGGATGCGGCCTGACGTCGTCACCTTCTGGCACGGCCCGCTCGACGGGCTGCGGCTCACCTGCCTCAGGTCGCAGGTCGCCGCCGGTCACAAGGTCACCGTCTATAGTTTCGATCCCGTACCCGGCCTGCCCGACGGCGTCGGCAATGCCGAGGCCGAGGCGATCCTGCCGCATTCCTTTGCCGAGCGGCTGCGCCCGCCCGAGCCGGATGGCAGCTGGCGCGACTGGACGATTTTGCAGTTCAGCGACTTCTTCCGCATGCGGCTGATGGCCGAGCGCGCCGGCTTGTGGCTCGACGCCGACGTTCTCCTGCTGAAGCCGATCGAGATCGATCCGGCAAAACCGTACTTCGCCTGGGAGCGCCGCCGCCAGCTCGGCAACTCCGTCCTGTACCTGCCCGCAGACGATCCGATCGTGCGCGCGTTCGCCGATCTGATGGAGCAGGAGGATCTGGTGCCGGACTGGCTGGCGCTGCGCCATCGCCTCACCTTCATGCTGCGCCAGATGCGCCGCCGCTCGAGCCGCCTCTCGGACATCCGCATCGCCATCTACGGCCCGGCCGCCCTCACCGCACTCGCGCGCCGTTCGAACGAATTGCAGCACGCGCTGCCGAAGCGGTCGTTTTACGCGGTGCATGCCGAGCCGAAATTGTTTTTTGAGCCGACGGAGTTTGCGGGGTTGCTGGCCGATCCCGAAATTATCGGGCTGCACATCTCGCCCAAAGGCCGCGGCGGCGAGAAGCCGATTGCGGGAAGTCTCTATGCCTGGGCGACGGAGAAGTTTGGCGGATAGCCGTGGCTTACCCTCCCCTGGAGGGGAGGGTAAGAGCGGACCGCCCCCAAATTTGATCCAGCGCAACGACCGGCGGCCGATTGGCGCGCACCTTGGACCATCAAAGCACCCCAAGGGAGCCGTGCCATGACCGTTCAGGAAACGCCCTATCCCACCGTCAGCCGCATGGTCGACATCTTCGCCGAATGGCTGAAGCACCGGCGCGAGCTGCGGGAAATGCGCGAGATGGACGCCGCCAATTTCGGCCAGATCGCAAGCGACCTGCGGATGTCTTCCGCCGATCTCGAGGCGCTGGTCCGCCAAGGGCCGCATGCCGCCGATGAGCTGCCGAAGATGCTGACCGCGCTTGGCATCGATCAGGACGATCTGGCGCGCACCGAGCCGCTGGTGCTGCGCGACATGGAGCGCGTCTGCTCGATGTGCATCAACAAGCGGCAGTGCGACAAAGATCTCGCCGGCGGCACCGCCGCTGCGCACTATGAAGAATACTGCGCCAACGCGCCGACCATCGACGGCCTGAGCCAGCAGCCAGCGAAGTAAGACCCGCGCCGGGGGATGCCGACGATGGCCCGTTCCACCTGGCTGCAGATCTTGATCGAACTTCTCGGCGCACTCGCGGTGCTGCTGTTCGTCCGGCTGCATCATGCAAGCGGCGCCCCGCTGCCGTCAGAAGGCATTGCGGCTGGACACCGTCTTGCCGAGGCGTGGTGCAGGGATTGTCATGCGATCGAGGCCGATACCGCCGGCACCCGCGGCGGGCCGCCAGATTTCGTCGCCCTCGCCAACCGGCCGTCGACAACGGCGCTGTCGCTGAAAGTGTTCTTCAAGACCAGCCACCACAGGATGCCCAATCTGATCATCACCCCTGAACAGGCCGACGACCTCGCAAGCTACATCCTGAGCCTGAGGCGGAACTAGGCCATCGCCGCGATGGCATCCGCAATCGCAATCGTCCGCCGCGCCATGTCGGCATGCAGCCGCTCCACCATCCGCCCGTCGAGCTGGATCGCGCCACGCGAGACGTTTTCCGGCTTCTCGAACGCCGCGATGATCTTGCGCGCCTGCTCGACCTCCTCGGCCGGCGGCGTGAAGATCGCGTTGCAGGCCTCGATATGGCTCGGATGGATCAGCGTCTTGCCGTCGAAGCCGAGATCGCGGCCCTGCGCGCATTCGGTGGCAAAACCGTCGATATTGCTGATGTCGCTGTAGGGGCCGTCGAGAATTTCCAGCCCGTGCGCACGCGTCGCCAGGATGCAGTGGGTGATCATCGGGATCATCGCCGCGCGGCCCGGCTGCATGCGGATCCGCGTCTCCCGCGAAATGTCATTGGGACCGAATACGAAGCCCGCCAGGCGTGTCTCGGAATCGCGAGACGCGGCGGCCAGCTTGTCGGCATCGAGCACGGCGCGGGCGGTTTCGATCATGGCCCAGACCCTGATCGACATGTCGGCGTTGATGTCGCTGAGGCGGTTGGCGATGGCGTTGAGGTCAGCCACGGTAGAAATCTTGGGAACCAGGATGCCATCGGGCTTGACCTTGCCGGCCATGGTGACGTCCTCGACCCACCAGGGCGTATCGAGGCTGTTGACCCGGATCAGCACCTCGCGCTTGCCGAACCCGCCGGCCATGACGGCCTTGGCAATCTGGTCGCGCGCCGCCGCCTTGGCATCCGGCGCCACCGAATCCTCGAGGTCGAGAATGATGCCGTCGGCCGGCAGCGTGCGCGCCTTTTCCAGCGCCCGCGCGTTAGACCCCGGCATGAACAACAGGCTGCGGCGCGGACGGATCATGGGCTGGCTTCCTCTAGGGGCTTGGGCCCCACGCCCTAACATTTCAAACCGGGGTCCGAAAGCCTTGTTCCGGTCACCGGTCTATGGTTAGGCATGCGCCCAACACAGGCAGAGAGATCATGGCATCGTCATTTCCGCAGCATCTGCTCGACGGCTACCGCGCCTTCGCCTCGCAGCGCCTGCCGACTGAACAGACGCGCTACCGGGAACTTTCCGAGCGCGGCCAATCGCCCGCCGTGATGGTGATCGGCTGCTGCGACTCCCGCGTCTCGCCTGAAGTGATTTTCGACGCCGGCCCGGGTGAACTCTTCGTGGTGCGCAACGTCGCCAATCTGGTGCCGGTCTACGAGCCTGACGGCGGCGCCCACGGCGTCTCGGCGGCGCTGGAATATGCCGTCAACGTGCTCCGCATCAGGCATATCGTCGTGCTCGGCCACGCCCAATGCGGCGGCATCCGCGCCTTCATCGACAAGATCGACCCGCTGTCGCCGGGCGATTTCATCGGCCGCTGGATGGCGTTGTTCATCAAGCCGGGCGAGGTCGTCGAGCAGCGCGAGCGCGAGACGATGCAGGATTTTACGGTCAGGATCGAGAAGGCCGCGATCTTCCGCTCGCTGGAAAACCTGATGACGTTCCCGTTCGTGCGCAGCCGCGTCGAGCGCGGCGAGATGGAATTGCACGGCGCCTACTTTGGTGTGGCCGAAGGCTCGCTGTTCGTGCTCGACCGGGCGAGCAAGGAATTCAAGAACGCGCGCGAGGTGGCGTAAGGGATTTCGTAGACTGCGGCATCAAATGAGATCGTCGTCCCGGACGAGCGCAGCGAAGCGGAGCGCAGATCCGGGACCCATAATCCCAAGCTTGCGTTGTCGCGCGCGCCGACAACCACGAACCTTCGCCAAACCACGTCCTGTGGCTATGGATCCCGGATCGGCGCGCGCCTTTGGCGCGCTTGTCCGGGACGACAAGAGAAGTGAGGGAAGCTTACGCCGCCTTCTTCTTCGCGCTGATCAGCTTGCGGTTGATCAGGCATTCGGCGATCTGCACCGCGTTCAGCGCGGCACCCTTGCGGAGGTTGTCGGAGACGCACCACAGCACGAGGCCGTTCTCCACCGTCGCGTCCTCGCGGATGCGGCTGATATAGGTGGCGTCCTCGCCGGCCGCTTCATACGGCGTGACGTAGCCGCCGGGCTCCTGCTTGTCGATCACGAGGCAGCCCGGCGCGTTGCGCAGGATGTTGCGCGCCTCATCGGCGGTGATCGGGTTCTCGAACTCGATGTTGACGGCCTCCGAATGGCCGACGAACACCGGCACGCGCACGCAGGTGGCGGAGAGCTTGATCTTGGGATCAAGAATCTTCTTGGTCTCCGCCATCATCTTCCACTCTTCCTTGGTGTAGCCGTCCTCCATGAAGACGTCGATGTGGGGGATGACGTTGAAGGCGATGCGCTTGGGGAATTTCTTGTTGACCAGCTCGTCATTGGTGTAGACGGCCTTGGTCTGCGAGAACAGTTCGTCCATCGCATCCTTGCCGGCGCCCGACACCGACTGGTAGGTCGAGACCACGACGCGCTTGATGGTGGCCTTGTCGTGCAGCGGCTTCAGCGCCACGACGAGCTGCGCGGTCGAGCAGTTCGGGTTGGCGATGATGTTCTTCTTGGCAAAACCCTTCGCCGCGTCCGCGTTCACTTCCGGCACGATCAGCGGCACATCCGGGTCCATGCGCCAGGCCGACGAATTGTCGATCACGACGGCACCGGCGGCACCGATCTTCGGCGACCATTCCTTCGAGACCGATCCGCCGGCCGACATCAGGCAGATGTCGATGTCGGAGAAGTCGTAATGCTCGAGCGCCTTGACCTTCAGCGTGCGGTCGCCATAGGAGACCTCGACGCCGACGCTGCGGCGCGAGGCCAGCACCACGACCTCGTCGGCGGGGAATTTGCGCTCGTCGAGGATGTTGAGCATTTCGCGCCCGACATTGCCGGTCGCACCGACGACAGCGACTTTGTAACCCATCGTTCACTCTCCGAGGAAAAATGCCGCCCCGCCGCCTCAGGCGAAAGGGAGAAGGCAGCGCTTCTATGCGAGAAACGTCCTTATAGCGTTTTCGAGCGAAGTGGATACCGGTTCGCGTGAAGAAAACGCGTCAAAACAAGAATCTAGACAACGTGTGACGGTTGCGTTTGGGCGTTTGATGCATTCGTTTCCGGCCAGAACGGCCAATTTCCCATATAGGGCGAGAATCCACCCGGCGTTGGCCGCCTTTGCAGACGAGATCTGCGGCACGCTGGCGCGGCTCTGCGCCTACCTGATGGTATTGGCGCTGATGGCCATCTGCGGTATCGCGCTATGGAACCATTTGCCCGATATCGTTATCGCTGAGCCCTCGCCGAAAACCTGGAGCCAGGCCGAGCGCAGCGCGCCGGCATTCGCCGTCAGCCATTTTATTTTTCCAGGCAAGACAGAGACTTACGAGATTTTCCGGCACCCCGAGGGCGGCCGCAAAGACATCTTTCACTGGAGCGGTGCCGGCGGCGCGCTAGTCGCCGAGCTCGAAATCTATCGCCCCGGCACCGAAATCGATCAGGTCGGCTCGGCCGCCGGCTATCTTGCCGCGCGGATGGACCCGGCCGGCACACGCGAGCTGGAGGCGGCTGGAATCATCGACAGCAAGTTCGGCGCAGTGACGCTGTTTCGCCGGGTCGGCGGCCCGGAGGCCGCCCACGCCTGCCTGCGATTCTACCGGCATGTCGACGAGCCGAAATTCCGTCTGTCCGGCTGGTCGTGCCAAGGCGAGGATCTGCCCGCCCGCCGGTCTGCGATCACCTGCATGCTGAACCGGCTCATCCTGCTTTCGGCCGGCCATGATGCGAAACTGGCGCAGCTGTTCGCCCATGCCGAGCTTCGGCGCAGCGATTGCGGAAGCTCGGGCGCTCCGCTGCTGTCGGCCGACTGGGTGATGGGCGCCGATAATCCGCGGCTGCGCGGCGCCCTCTAACTCCACCCTTGGCGGCGACGGCTTCGGCCGCCCCCTATAATTGTGGCAACAAGCGGCCAAGACACTGGTTTTCATGAAACTTTTTGGCTTCGCCCCGCATTATTCCGCCGCGGTGTGGCGCAATTGACCTAGCGACGATGGTCTGGCCGTGACTACAATGGCGACAGACCGATTTGGCGATGCGCCAGGCCCCTTCAGGGGTAGCTAATGACGAGGAAGCAATGACCCGAAAATTCCCCGCTGCGAGCAAGCTCGCGACGCTGCTTGCCGCGGCCGCCCTCGTTGCGGTCGGCGCGACCGCCGCCAGCGCCCAGTCCAAGCCGCAGCGCTATGACCGGGACGGCCGTCCTTATTACGGGCCGAGTGGGCCGAACCGGGTGTATCAGCAGGGCCCGCGGACCCGCGTCTACGTCACCACGCGCTCCTGGCTCGATGCCGGCACCGAAGTGCTGCCCGGCGACCGCAAGTTTCAGGACTACGCCTTCCCGCCGGAGCATGGTTATCCGACGTTCGCGCGCGAAAACCTCAACCGCCCGATCGACCGCCAGCCGCTCAACCCGCCGTCCGACATGGGTGGCTATCCGCAGCGCTTCCCGCTGTACTGAGCGCGATCGAGTAACACCGCCGCCGTCGTCCTTGCGAAAGCAGGGACCCATACGCCGCGGCCTCACGATTTAGAAAAGCTATTCGACGTTTTTGGTCCACCACGAACGATGGTGGTTATGGGTCCCGGCTCAAGGCCGGGACGACAGCGAGTGAATTGCCACGTCGGCCTTTACCGGCTCGCAAACGCCGGATCGTAACGCCTGCAAAACGCTTCGATCGCCTCGGAGCGAAAATCGCTTAGGCGTTCAAAGATGATCTCGTCCGGCCAATCCCACCAGGCGATGCGGCGCAGGCTTTCAGCGATGTCGTCGGAAAAGCGCTTGCGGATCAGGCGGGCTGGCACGCCGCCAACAACCGTATAGGGCGGCACGTCGCGGCTGACGACCGCGCCGGCGGCAATGACGGCGCCATCGCCGACGGTCACGCCCGGCAGGAGGATGGCGGCATGACCGATCCAGCAATCATTGCCGATCGTTACCCGGTCGCTGCGGCGCTCCGCGAAGAAATCGCGATCCCGCGTTGCCGTCGCCTCATAATATTCCGGGCAATAGGTGAAGCGATGCTGCGACGGACGGCCCATCGGATGGTTCGGCGCGCCGATCCGCACCGAATTGGCGATGGCCGTGAATTTTCCGATCGCCGCGTCGGCGACCTCGCAATTCTCGCCGAGATAGGAGTAGTCGCCCAGCGACGCATATTCGATGCGCGTATTGCTCAAGACCTCACAGCGCCGGCCGATCTCAGCCTCGCGCAGCCGCACCGTTTCATGAACGGCAGTTTCCCCGATCTTCGGCAGATGAGATCCATCCATGAAACGGCTCTAGTAGCTTCGCGTGACGCCCGGATGACGCGGAGCGCAATCCGGGTGACGTCCTCAGGCGTGCAGCTTCTGCAGCTCCTTGATAATCGCCTCGCCCATCTGCGTGGTCGAAGCCGCCGTCGTGCCCTCTGACTTGATATCGGCGGTGCGAAGGCCGCTGGCCAGCACGGCCGCGATCGCGGCATCGACCTTGTCGGCGAGACCGCCCATGTCGAAGGAATAGCGCAGCGCCATGCCGAACGAGGAGATCATCGCGATCGGATTGGCGAGGCCCTTGCCGGCGATATCGGGCGCCGAGCCGTGCACCGGCTCGAACAGCGAGCGGCGCTTTTTGGTCTTGGCGTCGATTTCGCCGAGCGAGGCCGAGGGCAACATGCCGAGCGAGCCGGTCAGCATCGCGGCGATGTCGGACAGCATGTCGCCGAACAGATTGTCTGTCACGATGACGTCGAACTGCTTCGGCGCCTTTACCAGCATCATGCCGCCGGAATCGGCGAGCTGGTGCTCCAGCGTCACGTCCTTGTATTCGCGCGCATGGACTGATGTCATCACCTCGTTCCAGAGCACGCCCGACTTCATGACGTTGCGCTTTTCCATCGAGGTCACCTTGTTGCGGCGCTTGCGCGCCAGGTCAAAGGCGACGCGGCCGATGCGCTCGATCTCATAGGTGTCGTAGACTTGGGTATCGATGGCGCGCTTCTGGCCGTTGCCGAGATCGGTGATCGTCTTCGGCTCGCCGAAATAGACGCCGCCGGTGAGCTCGCGCACGATCATGATGTCGAGGCCTTCGACCGCCTCGCGCTTCAGGCTCGAAGCATCCGCCAGCGCCGGATAGCACACCGCGGGCCGCAAATTGGCGAACAGGCCGAGGTCCTTGCGCAGCCGGAGCAGACCGGCCTCGGGGCGCACCTCATAGGGAACGCTGTCCCACTTCGGACCGCCGACCGCGCCGAAGATGATGGCGTCCGCGGCCAGGGCCTTGGCCATGTCGCCTTCAGAGATCGAGACCTTGTGCGCATCATAGGCGGAACCGCCGACCAGGCCCTGCTCAGTCTCGAATGACGCGATGCCCTGCTTGTTCAGCCAGTCGATCAGGCGCTGCACCTCGCCCATCACTTCGGGGCCGATACCGTCGCCGGGGAGAAGCAGCAGTTTATGGGTCGCCATGGTCGTTTACCTCCTGCTCGTCATGCCCGGCCTTGTGCCGGGCATCCACGTCTTCCTCGCAAACAAGACGTGGATGGCCGGGACAAGCCCGGCCATGACGGAAAAATGTGAAATCCGGGCGGAGTGCTAAAGCCCCCGAGACGGATTGGCAAGGCATCGCAGACAGGCCAAAAAGGCCGGGAACGAGCAATCCGCAGCCCCCGAGAAGGCACCAAGACGGCCTCATGACATCAGCCATTATCTACGCCTTTGCTTCGGCGGGTTTTCTCGGCGCCGGGGTGGTTCTGGCGCAACTCGGCCTGCGGACCGTCGAGCCGCTCTCGGGAGCCGCGATCAGCGTCCCCTCCTTCACCATCCTGTTCCTGCTGCTGTCGCCGCTGATCCTGCAGGGCGAGCCGGTGGTGTGGGAGGCCTTGCCGATTTTCATCGCCATTGGCCTGTTCTTCCCGGCCTCGCTGACATTGCTGACCTTCGCCTCGAACCGGGCGCTCGGCCCGGTCATCACTTCAACGCTCGGCAACCTCGCGCCGCTGTTCGCAGTGGCCATGGCGGTGATCCTGCTGCACGAGCCGCTGCATCTCCCGCAACTGCTGGGCCTTGTGGTGGCGGTAGCCGGTGCGGCGATCATTTCGGTGACGCGCCCGCGCGACCTCGGCCACTGGCGAAGCTGGGCGCTGCTGCTGCCGCTCTGCAGCGCCCTGATCCGCGGCGTGGTACCGCCGGTGGTCAAGCTTGGGCTCGCCGTCTGGCCAAGCCCGCTCTGGGCCTGCCTGATCGGTTACATCATGTCGTCGCTCGTGGTGTTGACGGTACAGCGCTTCCGCAAAGGCAGCTTCGTCGTGGACGCACCGCGGGTCGGCATTTTCTGGTTCGCCATGACCGGGATTAGCAATGGCCTCAGCGCACTCACGCTGTTTGCCGCCGTCCGCAATGGCCCGATCACGCTGGTGGCGCCGCTCGCCGCGGTCTATCCGCTGGTCACGGTGGCGCTGAGCGCCGTCGTGCTCCGTCACGTCGCGATCACCACGCGCATCGTGGCGGGCACCGCGCTGACCGTGCTCGGCGTCGTGCTGGTGCTGATCGGCTGATGCAGGATTGGCAAGACACCGTTGCGCAAGCCGCACCTGTGCAAGCCCGCGGACGGCTGCCACAGTAGCGGATTGCCGGAGTCCTACGTGCGATCCCCAGACATTCACCAGACCTACGCCCATCCTGCACGGCTGATTCTGATCCTGTCGCTGGCGCCGACCGTCGGTCTCGGCATCGGCCGCTTCGCCTATGCACTGGTGCTGCCCGATATGCGCGACACGCTGCACTGGTCCTATTCCGCGGCCGGCTTCATGAATACCGTCAACGCGGCCGGCTATCTCGCCGGCGCGCTCTTCGCCTCGCGGATGATCCGGCAATTCGGCATGGTGGCGTCGGTGCGATGGGGCACGCTGGCCTGCGTCGCATCGCTGGCGCTCTGCGCGCTGTCGGGTAATTTCTACGTCCTGACCTTTGCCCGGCTGCTGGCCGGCGTCGGTGCCGCGGCGGGCTTTGTCGGCGGCGGCACGCTGGCGGCGACGATCGCCCAGTCGCGGCCGGAACGGGCGAATTTTCTGCTCAGCCTGTTCTATGCCGGGCCCGGCATCGGCATCCTTGCATCGGGACTGGTGGCGCCGTTCGTGCTGCAAGGATTCGGACCGGGCTCGTGGTGGATCGTCTGGTGGGCGATGACGCTGCTTGGCGCCGTCATGACGATTCCGGTGCTGCTCGCGCCGCTGCATGACGGCGCGACGGCGACAGCGACGACATCAGCGAAATTCGTCATCCTGCCGGTCGTGATCTATCTCGCCGGCTACTTCCTGTTCGGCGCCGGCTACATCGCCTACATGACCTTCATGATCGCCTATGTCCGCGATGCCGGCGGCGGCGCGGCGGCGCAAAGCGCGTTCTGGAGCCTGATCGGACTAAGCGCCTTCGTGACACCCTGGGTGTGGCGGCGCGTGCTCGCGCTCGATCGCGGCGGCCTCGCCACCACGATCATCCTCGGCGTCAATGCGGTCGGCGCCGCGCTGCCAATCTTCGGTCAGTCGGTGTGGCTGCTGGCGACATCGGCACTGGTGTTCGGCGTCGCGTTCTTCGCGGTGGTCGGCTCCACCACCGCCTTTGTCCGCTTCAACTATCCGCCGCAGGCCTGGCCCACGGCGATTGCCGCGATGACGATCTCCTTCGGCATCGGCCAGACGCTGGGACCGATCGTGATCGGCGCGATCACCGACGCGGTCGGAAGCCTGTCATTTGCGCTGAACGTGTCGGCCGCAATGCTGGCGCTCGGCGCAATGCTCTCGGCGTTTCAGCGGAAGGTGAAGAAGGCGTAGCATCGTAGGGTGGGCGAAGCGAAGCGTGCCCACCACAAGCTTGCTCGCCATTAACGGTGGGCTCGCTTCGCTCAGCTCACCCTACGGCGCTGCCTACAAATAATACAAAATATAGATCAGCAACTGAACGAGAAACCCCATCGAGAGCAAGCCAAGGAAACCGGCAGACATCAATAATCCTACCGCACCTCTTGTACGCCACAGATAGTAAGGGAGAAACGGCAACCAAAACATCAGCACGAGAAAACCATAGTCGAAACATCGGGCGACCTGCGGATGAACTTTGCTATCGGCGTCGATCCAAAGCACGAGCAGAAATACCGACAAAGCGCCTGCACCGACGGACGATGCTGGCATCGAGGACGCGCTGTTCAGATAGAAAAAGCCATCAAGCAAAGCGGAAATCACCGAAATGCCGATGAGTGAGACGATCAGCCACTTTTCTCTGTTCATTATTGTTCGCTGAATTCCAACCTCACGTCGCACAATAAAATAATACCATTACAGATTATGTCCAGCTTCGCAGGGTTGACGATGCCCGCGTCTTTGCGCCGTGCGGCCATGGTCTTGTGCGGTTCTTGATGGCAGACACGCTTCGCTTTGCCTGCCCTACGCGCTGAATTTCAAGCGCCACGATCACAATCGCCTGCGGCAGTTTGCGGTCTCACGTGACACGACCTTGTGTTAAGGTACTCTGTCGGCAGGCAAGCGGCACAGAAACGCAAAACGATCAGGGAGATGATGGGGCATGACCTATTTCGATCTGGGGCCGTACAGCCGCAAAATCACCACGTCGTCACAGGATGCGCAAATCTGGTTCGACCGCGGCCTCAACTGGCTGTTCGGGTTCAACCACGCCGAAGCGATCAAGTGCTTTCAGAAGGCGCTGAGCCACGATCCCGACTGCGCGATGGCGCATTGGGGCATCAGCTACGCTTCGGGGCCCAACTACAATCTGCCATGGGTCCGCTACGACCCGCTGGGGCGGCAGACGGCGCTGTCGGCATCCTATGACGCCATGCAGGCAGCGCTGGCGCATGCCGGAAAGGCAAGTCCGGTCGAGCAGGCGATGATCCAGGCCCTCACCGCGCGCTATCCGCAGCGCCTGGCGATCGAGGACATGTCGCCCTGGGACAAGGCCTACAGCGGCGAAATGCGCAAGATCTTCGCTGCGTATCCCGATGATCTCGAGGTCCGCGCGGTATTTGCGGAATCGCTGATGAACGAGACGCCCTGGCTGATGTGGGACCTGCCCTTCGGCAAGCCGGCCGAGGGCGCGGGCACCGAGGAATGCAGGGCGGTGCTGGAATATGCGCTGGAGCGGATTCCCGCAGCGTGGGATCACCCGGGATTGCTGCATCTCTATGTGCACCTGATGGAGATGTCGCCGTTCCCGCAAGCCGCACTGCGCGCCGGCGACCGGTTGCGCGACATCGTTCCGGACTCCGGCCACCTCATCCACATGCCGACGCATCTCGACGTGCTGTGCGGGCACTACAGGGACGTGCTTGTCTATAACCAGAAGGCGCTGGCGACGGACCGCAGGTTCCTCGCCTATTCGGACGATCCAGGCGTCTATCTCGTCTACGTCATTCACAATTTCCACTTCGCAATCTACGGCGCCATGTTCCTCGGCCAGTACACGCCCGCGATCGCATTGGCCGAAGAACTGATCGCGACGATCCCCGAGGCGGTGCTGCGCATTCAGTCGCCGCCGATGGCGGATTTTCTGGAAGGCTATCTGACCATGAAGCAGCACGTCCTCGTGCGCTTCGGCAAATGGCGCGAGATCATCGCGCAGGAGCTGCCAAAGGACAGAGAGCTCTATTGCTCGAACGTCGCGATGATCCACTACGCCAAGGCAGTGGCGCATTCGGCGCTCGGCAATGTCGCCGAGGCCGAGATCGAGAAAGTCCTGTTCATGGCGGCGAAGATGCAAGTGCCCGAGAGCCGCCGGGTCCACAACAACAGGATCGTCAATCTACTCGACGTTGCTGAAGCGATGCTGGATGGCGAACTGGAGTATCGCAAAGGCCATCACGACGCGGCGTTCGCGCATCTGCGCAAGTCGGTCGAGCTCAGCGACAGCCTGCCCTATGACGAGCCCTGGGGATGGATGCAGCCGACCCGCCACGCGCTTGGCGCGCTGCTGCTCGAGCAGGGCCGGATCGAGGAAGCCGAGGCGGTCTACCGCTCCGACCTCGGCCTCGACGGCAAGCTCAGCCGCGCCTGTCAGCATCCCGATAATCTGTGGTCGCTGCACGGGCTGCACGAATGCCTGGTCCGCCGTGGCGAAAAGGCCGAGGCCGGCATGATCAAGCAGCGGCTGGATCTGGCGCAGGCACGCGCGGAGGTTCCGATCAAGGCATCCTGCTTCTGCCGGCGGATGGACATGGCGGCCGCGTAGCCTCGGAACTACGCGGCAAAGGCCCGCACGATGACGAAGACTATTCCGATCGCGGTGAGGCCAAGCGAAACCGCCGCCAGCGGCAATAACACGTCGATGGCCGCATCCCTGGCGCGGAGCCGCGCACCCCAAACCGCAAGATCGCCGTCGGTCCAGTCGTGGAACGAGGCTGGCGTCGGATGCCCCTCATGGGGCATTTGAAACTTCTTCCACACAAGGGATAGCGTCCACGGCAGAGCGATTGCGACGGCGAACAACACGGTCACGAACATCAACGACAGGGTGACGTCGCTCGAGCGATCGAACAAGATCCAGGCCATTAGCGCGAACCATGCGATCAGGCCGGCCGCCGTGCCCCAGATTCTGGGATGAAGCTGGCCGAACACCGGCCTATTGTGGGCGATAAGTTCTCTGCTCATGACATGTCTCCGCGGTCGTGAAACCGGCGTCGCCCACGGGGGCAACCGCCGCCATTCCGCGGAGGTTTCATTAAATATCGTCCAGCTCATGCGGCGCTGATGCATAGCTCGGAAGCAAAAACCGGCCCTCCGCTTTCCAGCGATGCCCTGTACCATCATGCCAAAGACGACCGGCTCAGCGGTCGCTACGGCAAGGGGAGGCTTTTCATGCGTCGCACCATTCTCGCCGCGCTCGCGCTCCTGACGTGGGGCGGGGGTCTGACCGCCTCCGCGGTCGCGCAGCAGCCGGTCAAGCTTGGCGTTCTCAACGACCAGACGGGACTGTACGCGGATCTGAGCGGCATGGGTTCGGTCCACGCCGCGCGCATGGCGGTCGAGGATTTCGGCGGCAAGGTGCTGGGCCGGCCGATCGAAGTCATCTTTGCCGACCACCAGAACAAGCCCGACATCGGCGCCAACATCGCGCGGCAGTGGATCGAGACCGAGGGCGTCAGCCTCATCCTCGACGTTCCCAATTCAGCCGTGGGACTCGCCGTGCGCGAGGTGACGCGCACGCGCGACGCCGTCGACATCAACACCGGCGCCGCCACGTCGGACCTCACCGGCAAAGCCTGCTCGCCGCACGGCGTGCATTGGAGCTTCGATACCTACGGCCTTGCGGCGACGATCGGCCAAGCGCTGGTGAAACAAGGTGGCGATAGCTGGTTCTTCATCACCGCCGATTACGCCTTCGGGCATGCCCTCGAGAAGGACACCTCGTCGTTCGTCACGGCCGCCGGCGGCAAGGTGGTGGGAGCCGTGCGACATCCGCTCAACACCGCCGATTTCTCGTCGTTCCTGCTGCAGGCGCAGGCCTCGAAGGCGAAGATCGTCGCGCTCTCGAACGCCGGCGGCGACACCATCAACGCGATCAAACAGGCCGGGGAATTCGGTCTCGGCCGCAAAGGCGACCAGCGCGTGGCAGCGCTCCTGCTGCAGTTTCCCGACACCCACGCCCTTGGCCTCGAAGCGGCGCAGGGCCTGACCGCGAGCGAGACCTTCTTCTGGGACCTCGACGACGCGACCCGCGCCTGGACCAAGCGCTTACTCGCCCGCAACGGCGGAAAGCCGCCGAGCATGATCCATGCCGGGACCTATGGGGCGACGTTGCATTACCTCAAGGCGGTGGCGGCAGCCGGCACGACCGACGCGACCAAGGTCGTCGCCAAGATGAAGGAACTGCCGATCGACGACTTCTACACCAAGGGCACGGTGCGCGAGGATGGACGCGTGATGCGCCCCTATTATCTGCTGCAGGTAAAGAAGCCCTCGGAATCCAAATACCCGTTCGATTATCTCAAGCTTCTTGCCACGGTGCCGGCGGAGCAAGCCGCACGGCCGCTCAGCGAGAGCGCCTGTCCGATGGTGAAGCACTGAGATCGGTCGTGGCAACCATATCGACCTGTTCATGTTCGCGCTGGCTTCAGCGCGAACACGCCTGTCCGAACGCCGCCTAACTCCCGCTGAACGAATTATATCCCTGGTCTTCCCAGAAGCCGCCCTTGTATTCGTTGGTGACTTCCATCGAGATCACGTATTTCGGGTTCTTGAAGCCGAGTTTTGTCGGCACCCGGATTTTCATCGGGAAACCATAGGCACGCGGCAAAATCTCGTCGCCGAACTTGAAGGTCATCTGGGTCTGCGCATGCAGCGCCGACTGCATGTCGAGCGGCGAGTTGTAGCCATCCTTGTCGGCGCACTGGAACCAGACGTATTTGGCGCGGGTATCGGCGCCGATGAGCTTCAGGAAATCGCGCAATGGCGTGCCGGTCCAGCTTCCGATCGCGCTCCAGCCCTCGACGCAGATGTGACGCGTGACCTGCTTGACCTGCGGTAACTGATAAAGCTCGTCCAGCGTCCAGGACTTCTTATTGTCGACGAGGCCGCGCACCTCGAGCTTCCAGCTCTTGCCGTCGACCTCGGGCGCCTCGTCGAGATCGTAATAGCCGTTGAACGGGAACGGCTTGGTGATCGCGCTTTCCGGGAATGTCGGCGCCATCGCATTGGGGTTGAAGATCCACGACTGCACGCCGTCATTGAATTTCGAGACCTGCTTCAGCATTTCCTCGGCGGAAAAGCTGTCGGTGACGTCGCAGCCCGTCAGCAGCGTCAGCGCGCCGAGGCTGGCGCCGCCGGAGATGAAGCGCCGGCGCGTCAGGTCCGGCATGGTCTTCACCGCGTCCCGGACCAGGAGCATCTTGTCGACGCCGGGAATGAAGAGCTTGCGCATGCGGCCCATGGTCATACTCCCTTGAATTAGCGTCCGATGATCATCGCGCGCAGGCTCTTCGGCACCAGAAGGGCGAGCGCGACGTGGACCACCATGAAGGCGACGATACCCGCCATGCAGAAGAAATGGACATAACGGGCGGCATCGTAGCCGCCGAACAACGCGGTCAGATATTGCAGCTGCACCGGCTTCCAGATCGCCAGACCCGACAGCACGATGAGGATGCCGATGACGATGATTCCGGCATAGAGCAGCTTCTGCACCTGGTTATATTTGGTGAGATCCGCATGCGACAGCTTGCCGGTCAGCGCCGCCTTGGTGTCCGAGATCACACCCTCCGGCGTGATCGGCAGCAGCTTCCTGCGAAAGCGGCCAGTGATAAAGCCCAGCACGAGATAGATCAGGCCGTTGACCATCAACAGCCACATCGCGGCGAAATGCCAGAGCAGCGCGCCGGCGAGCCAGCCGCCCAGAGTGATGCTCGGGGAAAAGCTGAAATTGAATAGCGGGGAGGCGTTATAGATCTGCCACCCCGACATGATCATCAGGACCATCGCGAAGGCATTGGCCCAGTGCAGCGCCCGCACCCAGGCCGGCTGAATGACCTTGGCCTTGGTTGAGGTCGCTTGCTCGCCTGAGACTGTGACGGCCGACATGGCTCTTCCCCGCTTCTAATTCGCTCTTGGTTATACGCCGGGAACCGGCATTCCGTTACTGCCGTCAGGCTATCAAATCGATGCCCGGCATGTATCGGATTTCACAAAAAAGCGAGCCGGGTTGTTGCCCCGGCTCGCCAATCCACACGCCCTGTTGGGACCAGATCAGAGGCGCGCGGGAACTCAGGACGCCGGCATCAGCACGGTGTCGACCACATGGATCACGCCGTTCGACTGATTGACGTTCGAGATTGTGACCATCGAGGTTCCACCCTTGGCGTCGACGATCCAGACCTTGCCGTCCTGATGCTTGACCGAAAGCTGCTCGCCCTCGGCGGTCTTGAGCTTCATGCCGTCCTTCAGGTCGGCCGCCGCGAGCTTGCCGGGCACGACATGGTAGGTGAGGATCTTGGTCAGGGTCGCCTTGTTCTCAGGCTTGACCAGCGTGTCGACCGTGCCGGCCGGCAGCTTGCCGAAGGCGGTGTTGGTCGGCGCGAACACCGTGAACGGACCCTTGCCTTCCAGCGTCTCGACCAGGCCGGCAGCCTTGACGGCGGCAACCAGCGTGGTGTGGTCCTTGGAGTTGACGGCGTTCTGGATGATGTTCTTGGAAGGGAACATCGCGGCGCCGCCGACCATCACGGTCTTCTCTTCCGCGCTTGCGGGCGCGGTGATGGTGGCGGTGAAAGCCAGTGCGCTGAACATTGCGGCCGACAGAAGTGCAATACGTTTGGACATGGAATCTTCTCCCGAGGATTGCGATTGTACCGGCGGGTGATCCGCCGGGATGAAAACAACGGCGCTGGTCGGTAGACCCTGATGTTTGCGTCGTCGTTGGCCCGAGCTACGGGAGGTTTTCGGGCCGGTTTCGGGGAATAATTTATCGTGATGGTTGAAACTTTCGCGGGGGCGGATCGTGGCACGACGCAGCCCTCCACCCGTCGCCCCTGCGAACGCAGGGGCCCATACCACGTGATTTATCGATAGGGCAGAGTAGCTAATACCTTTCGCAAAAACTGACGCCGGTGGCTATGGGTCCCCGCGTTCGCGGGGACGACCGTGGAGAGAGTTCGTCCTAATCCCTGTTCGCCGGCGTCTGGATGAAGCCGCGATTATGCGTCGGGCTAATCAGGATTTCGTTCACGCATACGCGCGGCGGCAGGCTGGCAACGAAGGCGATGGTACGGCCGCAATCTTCCGGCTGCAGCATCTTTGCCTGCTCTTCCTCAGACGGCACCACCGGGCGCAGCTTCAGGATCGGCGTTGCGACCTCGCCCGGCGACAGGCAGCAGGCGCGCAGGCCGTTGACGCATTCGTCCATGTTGAAGGAATGGGTCAGCGCCAGCACCGCGTGCTTGGTCGTTGTGTAGGCCGGGCCCGGCATCTTCGAGACGTGGCGGCCGGCCCAGGACGCGACATTGATGATGCAGCCGTCCTGCTGCTTGCGCATCGCCGGCAGCACCGCGCGCATGCAGTAGAGCACGCCGTTGAGGTTGATATCGACGACTTTGTCCCAACCCTCCAGTTCCATTTCGGCCCAGCTTCTGTTCGGCACGTTGATGCCGGCGCTGTTGACCAGAAGGTCGATCCGGCCGTGCTTGGCCAGAATCTGCTCGGCCGCCTTGTTGACGTCTTCCTTGTTGCTGACGTCGAGCGCGATGGCCTCGGCCTTGCCGCCCTTTTTGGTGATTTCAGCCACGACCTGGTCGAGGGCGTCCTTGCGCCGCCCCGAAACCACCACGGTCCAGCCGTCCGCCGCCAGAAATTCCGCCCCTGACGCGCCAATGCCGCTGCCGCCGCCGGTCACCCAGGCCACGCGTTTCCCGCTATTTGTCATGCAAACTGTCTCCGTTGCTTTTTGAAGGGCGTTCTTGCTATTCCAGCCGGCGAAATTCTGCTCGCCAGCGCCCCCTTAAGGGAATGTTGCATGAACACGACCGCCAACGCCAACCTGTTTTCCCGCCTGTTCGATACGCTCGATGATCCGAACCGGCTCGCGATCGAAATGCTCGACGGCACGCGCATCAGCTATGGCGACCTGATCGCCCGCGCCGGCCGGATGGCGAATGTGCTGGTGTCGCGCGGCGTCAAGCGAGGGGACCGCGTCGCGGCGCAAACCGAGAAATCGGTGCCGGCGCTCGTGCTGTATCTCGCGACGGTGCGCGCCGGCGGCGTCTACCTGCCGCTCAACACCGCCTATACGCTCAACGAGCTCGACTACTTCATCTCCGATGCCGAGCCGGCGCTTGTCGTCTGCGACCCCTCGAAGGCGGAAGGCATCGGTGCGATCGCCGCCAAGGTGAAGGCCAAGGTGGAAACGCTCGGTGCTGACGGCAAGGGATCGCTGACCGAGGCCGCCGCCCAGGCAGATAGCGCTTTCGCGACCGTCGCCCGCGCCAATGATGACCTCGCCGCCATCCTCTACACCTCGGGCACCACCGGCCGTTCCAAGGGCGCGATGCTGACGCACGACAATCTCGCGTCGAACTCCTACAGCCTGGTCGACTACTGGCGCTTCACCGACAAGGACGTGCTGATCCACGCGCTGCCGATCTATCACACCCACGGCCTGTTCGTGGCCAGCAACGTCACACTGTTCGCCCGCGCCTCGATGATCTTCCTGCCAAAGTTCGACCCTGAGCTGATCATCAAACTGATGGCGCGTGCGACCGTGTTGATGGGCGTGCCGACCTTCTACACACGGCTGCTGCAGAGCCCGGCGCTGTCGAAGGAATCGACCAGCCATATGCGGCTGTTCATTTCGGGCTCGGCGCCGCTGCTCGCCGATACCCACCGCGAATGGTCGGCGCGCACCGGCCATGCCGTGCTGGAGCGCTACGGCATGACCGAAACCAACATGAACACCTCCAATCCCTATGACGGCGAGCGCGTCCCCGGCGCCGTCGGCCATCCCCTGCCCGGCGTCTCCGTGCGCGTCACCGATCCCGAAACCGGTAAGGAGATGGCGCGCGACGAGATCGGTATGATCGAGGTGAAGGGGCCCAACGTGTTCAAGGGCTATTGGCGGATGCCAGAAAAGACAAAGGCCGAATTCCGCGACGACGGCTTCTTCATCACCGGCGACCTCGGCAAGATCGACGCCAAGGGCTATGTCCACATTCTTGGCCGCGGCAAGGATCTTGTCATCTCCGGCGGCTTCAACGTCTACCCCAAGGAAATCGAGAGCGAGATCGACGCCATGCCTGGTGTGATCGAGTCCGCCGTGATCGGCGTGCCGCACGCCGATTTCGGCGAGGGCGTCACCGCAGTGCTCGTGTGCAACAAGGGCGCCGAGGTCACCGAAGCGGGCGTACTGAAGGCGCTCGATGGCCGCTTGGCAAAATTCAAGATGCCGAAGCGCGTGTTCGTCGTCGACGAACTGCCGCGCAACGCCATGGGCAAGGTGCAGAAGAATATATTGCGGGATACGTATAAGGACATCTATTCGAAGTAGCGCATTGCCGCCGCCGTCATTGCGAGGAGCGAAGCGACGAAGCAATCCATGCCTCTGCAAGCGGCGAGATGGATTGCTTCGCTTCGCTCGCAATGACAAGAGCGAGGTTGCGACTCGGCTACGCGCCTGACACCAGGCTGATCACAAACCTGCCGCCGACGATGAAAAGATACGCCCCGAACGCCATCTCCAGTGCGCGCTTCGACAGCGCGTGCGCGACCTTCACCCCGAGCGGCGCCGTGACCAGCGTGGTCGGCATCACCAACAACGCGCCGATCAGCGAGACATAGCCGAGCGAGAACGGAAGCTGCAGCGCGGCGACATCGGGAAAGCGCGCCGCGGCGGGCCAGCCGGCGTAGACATAGCCGATTGCGCCGGGAATCGAGATCAACACCGCCAGCGCCGAAGAGGTGGCGACGGCCTGATGGATCGGCCGACCATAGAACGTCATCAACAAGTTCGCGAACAGGCCACCGCCGATGCCCATCAGGGTCGATAGCAGTCCAACGAAGAAGCCGTAGACGCGCATCAGAAAACCCTTCGGCAGATCGTCGCCGAACTTCCAGGCTTCCCGCGCCAGCAACAGCCGCGCCGCGGCCGACCAGGCCACCATCACGAACACGATCTTAAACAGCCGTTCCGGCGCGTGGCGCGCGGTGACGCTGCCGGCGAGAACGCCAAACAGAATGGGGAGCCACCAGAGCCTGAGAATTCCCATGTCGACGGCGCCCCTCTTGTAATGGGCGCGAAACGACGACAGCGAGGTCGGAATGATGATCGCAAGCGAGGTGCCGATGCAGAGTGGCATCCGCACTTCCAGCGGCACGCCGACGAGGCGGAAGCATTCGTAGAACACCGGCACCAGGATGGCGCCGCCGCCAATGCCGAACAGACCGGCCAGAAAGCCCGACAGCGCTCCGACCGCGATCAGCAGCAACGCGAGTTCGATGACTTCCCTGAGATCGAGGCCGGCGATCATGTCTTGCTTCCGCATGCAGAGTGCGGCGCGCATCCGCGAGGCCGCTGGCAGGCCGCCATGGCGACCGCGGGAGACTTAGCCGCTTCGGATGCGTGAGTATCCACTTTTCTTGCTGACACCCCTCGCCGACGGTAGCGAAGCGGGCCGCAGAATCCGCATATCCGGTCGGCTCTGGATGAATGGCCCTGATGCGTTCAGGGCAGCCGCGAAGGAAGGCGCCCGCATCATGAACCTGTAGTCATTACAGGCCGAGCGCGGATCAGGCCGCGGACTTGGTGGGCTTTGGTCCGTCGGACACGAGCCCGCCCCACGCGACCGCATCTGATGTTTCTGCCGTGGTGATCTGCGATGATTATCCAGTTGAGCGGTGAAACGGAACCCGCCCATTCAGCCGCGGCGGACGTCAATCATGAACTGTAATTTGAGTTCAATTCTTCGACCGTGACAACCTGTCCTGGTATACCAAGCCGCTGAATCGATCTCATTTCATAGGCCCGTAGCAGTGAACGATGGTTCGATTCAAAGCCATTTGGACGTTGCACGGACTGTTTCGACTCCGTAAATAGAATTCGTCTACCGCGTTGCCCACCGGGCCGGCCGCGGTCCCACACAACATGAAGCTGCCGAATGACCGCCAGGATCGAACGACCGCTATCGCCCCATTTGCAGACCTACCGCGTAACCCTGACGATGGCGCTTTCCATTATCCATCGCGCCACGGGAATTGCGCTCTATTTCGGCACATTGCTGCTGGCCTGGTGGCTGATCGCCGCCGCTTCCGGCCCCGGGGCTTACGCCAACGTCCAGGCCTTCACCGGGAGCATCATCGGCAAGCTGATCCTGTTCGGCTACACGTGGTCGCTGGTGCACCATCTGTGCAGCGGTATCCGCTACTTCTTCTGGGACCTCGGCTACGGCTTCAAGGCCAATGAGCGCGAGGCCCTGACCTGGGGCGCGCTGGTCGCGGGCATTTCGCTGACCGTCCTGATCTGGATCATTGCCTACACGGTGGGAGCCGGACGATGAGCCGCCCGTCCTCGATGCGCACGCCGCTCGGCCGTGTCCGCAACCTCGGTTCCTCGCATTCCGGCACCAGCGATTTCTGGCGCCAGCGCCTCACGGCGGTGGCGATGACGCTCTTGATCGTGCCGGTGATCGTGATCGTGCTGATGCTGATCGGCCGCAACCATGCCGGCGCCGCACAAATCCTCGGCTCGATCCCGATCGCGATCATCCTGGTGCTCTTCATCATTGCCAGCGCCTGGCACATGAAGATCGGCATGCAGATCGTGATCGAGGACTATGTGCACAGCGAGACGCTGAAGCTCGTCAGCGTCATGGCCAATAATTTCTTCTGTATCGCGGTGGCGCTGTCATCGATCTACGCGATCCTCAAATTGTCATCGGGAGTATAGCCCATGGCCGGCGAAGGTAACGGCAAGGCCACTGGGCCGGGCGCCAACGGAAAAGCCTATCCGATCGAAGACCACACCTACGACGTCGTGGTCGTCGGCGCCGGCGGTGCCGGCCTGCGCGCCGTGGTCGGCTGCTCCGAGGCCGGGCTGCGCACCGCCTGCATCACCAAAGTGTTTCCGACCCGCTCGCACACGGTGGCGGCGCAGGGCGGCATTTCGGCCTCGCTCGGCAACATGCATCCGGACGACTGGCGCTGGCACATGTACGACACCGTCAAGGGGTCGGATTGGCTCGGCGACCAGGACGCGATCGAATACATGGTGCGCAACGCGCCGGAAGCCGTTTACGAACTCGAGCATTGGGGCGTGCCGTTTTCGCGCACCGAGGACGGCAAGATCTATCAGCGTCCGTTTGGCGGCATGACCATGGACTACGGCAAAGGCCAGGCGCAGCGCACCTGCGCCGCCGCCGACCGCACCGGCCATGCCATGCTGCACACGATGTACGGCCAGGCGCTGCGCCACGCGGCCGAATTCTACATCGAATTCTTCGCCATCGACCTGATCATGGACGACCAAGGCGCCTGCCGTGGCGTGGTCGCGCTCAAGCTCGACGACGGCACGCTGCACCGCTTCCGCGCCCAGACCACGATCCTCGCCACCGGCGGCTACGGCCGCGCCTACGCCTCCTGCACCTCGGCGCATACCTGCACCGGCGACGGCGGCGGCATGGTGCTGCGTGCCGGCCTGCCGCTGCAGGACATGGAGTTCGTTCAGTTCCACCCGACCGGGATTTATGGCGCCGGCTGCCTCGTCACCGAGGGCGCGCGCGGCGAAGGCGGTTATCTCGTCAATTCCGAGGGCGAGCGCTTCATGGAGCGCTATGCGCCCTCCGCCAAGGACCTTGCCTCCCGCGACGTGGTTTCGCGCTCGATGACCATCGAGATTCGCGAAGGCCGCGGCGTCGGCAAGAAGAAGGACCACATTTTCCTTCATCTCGATCATCTCGATCCGAAGGTGCTGAACGAACGGCTGCCCGGCATTTCCGAATCGGCGAAGATCTTCGCCAATGTCGACGTGACCCGCGAGCCGATCCCGATCGTGCCGACCGTGCACTACAACATGGGCGGTATTCCCACCAATTATCACGCCGAGGTGCTGACCAAGAAGGACGGGGACGACAACGCCGTGGTGCCCGGCCTGATGGCGATCGGCGAAGCCGCCTGCGTGTCCGTGCACGGCGCCAACCGGCTCGGCTCCAACTCGCTGATCGACCTCGTCGTGTTCGGCCGCGCCGCCGCGCTGCGGCTTGCCGAAAAGCTGACGCCGAATGGCAAGCAGGCCGAATTGCCGAAGGATTCCGCCGAGACGGCGCTCGGCCGGCTCGACCATTTCCGCTACGCCTCCGGCGGCACACCGACGGCAAAACTGCGCGAAGGCATGCAGCACGTGATGCAGAACAATTGTGCGGTGTTCCGTACCGGCGAGATTCTGCAGGAAGGCCAGAACCTGATTCACAAGGTCCATGGCGGCATCGGCGACGTTGCGACCACCGACCGCTCGCTGGTCTGGAATTCCGACCTGGTTGAAACGCTCGAATTCGACAATCTGATCGCGCAGGCGGTCGTCACGATGGATTCGGCGGCGAACCGCACCGAAAGCCGCGGCGCCCATGCGCGCGAGGATTTTTCCGAGCGCGACGACAAAAACTGGATGAAGCATACGCTGGCGTGGATCGACGATCGCGGCAACACCACGATCGACTACCGCCCGGTGCACAATTACACGATGACGAACGACGTTCAGTACATCCCGCCGAAGGCGCGGGTGTACTGAGGACGACAGCGAAGGCTTGCAGCATGGCTGAATTTACGCTTCCGAAGAACTCGAAGATCACTGGCGGCAAGGCCTGGCCGAAGCCGGCCGGCGCGACCGAGACGCGCGAGTTCCGGGTCTATCGCTGGAATCCCGACGACGGCAAGAACCCGAGCATCGACACCTACCATGTCGACATCAACGATTGCGGGCCGATGGTGCTGGACGGCCTGATCTGGATCAAGAACCACATCGACCCGACGCTGACCTTCCGCCGCTCCTGTCGCGAAGGCGTCTGCGGCTCCTGCGCCATGAACATCGACGGCCAAAACACGCTGGCCTGCACCAAGTCGATGCATGACGTCGCCGCCGGCGGCGCAGTCAAGGTCAACCCGCTGCCGCACCAGCCTGTCGTCAAGGACCTGGTTCCCGACCTCACCAACTTCTACGCCCAGTACGCCTCGATCGAGCCGTGGCTGAAGACGACCACGCCGACGCCGCAGAAGGAATGGAAGCAGAGCCACGAGGATCGCGAGAAACTCGACGGCCTCTACGAGTGCATCCTGTGCGCCTGCTGCTCGACCTCATGTCCGAGCTATTGGTGGAACAGCGACCGCTTCCTCGGCCCGGCGGCGCTGCTGCAGGCGAACCGCTGGGTTACCGATTCCCGCGATGAGGCCACCGGCGAACGGCTCGATAACCTCGAAGACCCGTTCCGCCTCTACCGCTGCCACACCATCATGAACTGCGCCAAGGCCTGTCCGAAGGGCCTCAACCCATCGGAAGCCATCGCCGAGCTCAAGCTCAAGATGGTCGAGCGGCAGATCTAGGTCGTAGCGTCCTCGCCTGTAGCCGAGCGAGCCGGTCGCGCGAATGCGCGCCGGGCGACAGGCTTTGCAACATTCGAGTGCAATTTGAAGCAAATCAGAACGCGCCGAGGCCGGGCGCGGCAAGCGATCGTGGTTCCATCGACGGGACTTGGTTGCCAGCCGGAGATTGCGTTAAGCTTGGCGCATGATCCGGAGCGAGCGTGCACCCCGCCCAACGTAATTCGTTGAGACTACTGCAATGGATGATGGCCGCCTCACTGGCCCTTCCGTTGGCGCTGTTCGTATTTGCATCCGCTGTCTCCTGGACCTCCATCAGCGAAACCGCCGACCGCGAGATCGAGCGCACGCTCGACGTCGCGCATGAGCATGCGCTGAAAGTCTTCGAGACGATCGATCGCAGCCTGTCGGAGATCGGCGAGATCATCCGCGACATCCCCGATGCCGAGATCGTCGCTCGCGAACAGGCGCTGCATCTGCGGCTGAAGCAACTGGTCGCTTCGCTGCCGCAGGTGAAGTCGGCCTGGGTGTTCGACGCCAAGGGTCATGCGCTGGTGAACAGCCTCGTCGTCCCGGCCCCCGACATCGATTTTTCCGACCGCGATTATTTCAAGGCTCATGCCGCCAGCGATATCGGAACCTATATCGGCAAAGTGCTGAAGCCGCGCCCGCCCTACCAGGGCGCCCCGTTCTTCGGCGTCAGCCGGCGGCGGCCGAGCGAGGACCATGGCTTCACGGGCGTGATCCAGACCTCCGTGCTGCCGGAATATTTTGAAAATTACTATGCCCGGATCGGCCGCGAGCCTGGCGCCTTCTTCGCGGTCGGCCGCGCCGACGGCACCGTGCTGGCCCGTTTCCCGGCCGCTGGCCGCGACGTCCGCCTCGATCGCACCGGCGCGATCGGCACACAGATCGCGGCCAACCCCAAGGCCGGCCTGATCACGGCCACCTCGCCAGTCGACGGCGTGGAGCGGCGTCTCGGATATCAGCGCCTCGCCGAATATCCGATCTACGTCAGCGCCGGCCTCGAGACCTCGGCGATCCGCGCGCGCTGGCTAGCCACCATGAGCCAGCACTTGATCTTCGGCGCGCCGGCCACCGCGTTGCTGTTTGCCCTGCTCGGGCTCGCCTTGCGCCGCACCCGCCATCTGCATTTCGAGGCCGAGAAGCGGCAGGCGGCCGAGGAAGCGCTCAAGCACGGCCAGCGCCTGGAAGCACTCGGCCAACTCACCGGCGGCGTCGCGCATGATTTCAACAATCTGCTCACGGTGATCCGCGCCTCCGTCGACCTGTTGCGGCGGCCCGACCTGCCGGAACCGCGGCGGCTGCGCTACATCGACGCGATCTCGGATACGGTGACCCGCGCCGCCAAGCTGACCGGGCAGCTCCTGGCCTTTGCACGGCGGCAGACGCTGAAGCCGGAGATCTTCGACGTCGGCCGCAGCGTGCAGACGCTGAGCGAAATGATCTCAACGCTGATCGGCTCGCGCATCGAGATCGTCATCCTCGGGCCGGAAGAGCCATGCTTCGTCAACGCCGATGCCGGCCAGTTCGAGACCGCCATCATCAACATGGCCGTCAACGCACGCGACGCCATGGAGGGCCGCGGACGGCTGACGATCGCGGTGGGAATGGCGGCCAGCCTGCCCAATGCCGCGCCTTTGCCGCAACATCCCTATGGCTATGTTGCCGTGTCGGTCGCCGATACCGGCAGCGGTATCCCGCCGGATCAGTTCGAGCGCATCTTCGAGCCGTTTTTCACCACCAAGCAGGCCGGCCATGGCACCGGCCTCGGCCTGTCGCAAGTCTTCGGCTTCGCCAAGCAGTCGGGCGGCGAAGTGACCGTCAACAGCGAAGTCGGCAAAGGCAGCATTTTCACGCTGTACCTGCCGCGCACCGCCGGCAGCGGCAAGTCGCGGCAGACACCGGCCACCGATGTCGAAGGGACCGACGGCCGCGGCATGTCGGTGCTGGTCGTCGAGGACAATGCCGAGGTCGGGCGATTCACCACCGATGCGCTGGCCGAACTCGGCTACGCTACCTGCCTCGTCGGGAGTGCCACGCACGCGCTCGAAGAGCTGGCGATCGGCGCCGACCGCTTCGACGCCGTCTTCACCGACGTCGTGATGCCCGGCATGAGCGGCCTTGAGCTCGCCCAGGAAATTCGCCGCAACCATCCTGAGCTGCCGGTCGTGCTGACCAGCGGCTACAGCCACGTGCTGTCGGAGCACGGCGCTTACGGCTTCGAACTGCTGCAAAAGCCCTATTCGATCGAGCAGCTTTCCCGCGTGCTGCAGGACGCGCGCCGGCGCAAGTTCGAGCCGGCGGCTTCGGAAGCGCGCTGACGCGGGATGGCCGATGCGCGGTGAGACCGCGGCGCTCCCCGTGCTGCCCCGGCCTAACGCTGATGAGATCAGATCCGGCCTGATGCATCTTTGACGGCCCCAAAGAAAAATATCGAAAACAACCCCATGCACAGTAGCCGGCAACGGCCGGCGCGCAGCCAAGGCGATCGATTGATCTAAGCCGGGAACCGGCGGGAACCTTCTGATTTGGCTGCCGTTGTGCCGCCATGGGCAAAGCAGCCAAACCGTCCGCGAAGAAATCCGCTGCGAACACGGCAGCCAAGGCAAAGGAGACGCCGGAGTCCGGGGCGCCGGATCCCGAAGAAAAAGCCGAACTCGCGGAGGTCGTCGCCGAGACCGGAGATCAGGTCGAACCGCCGCCGCCGGAGGTCATCGAGCCTGATCCGCAGATGTCGCCCGAAGAGGCCGAGCAGGCCCGCAAGGATTATCTGCTGACGCGTTTCTGGATTTCTGCACGCGGCTATTGGGGCAGGACGGGCGACCGGCTGGCCTGGCTGTTCACGATTGGACTGCTGCTGCTGATCGTCGGCCATGTCGGCTTTCAATACGGCATCAATGTCTGGAATCGCGCGATCTTCGATGCCATCGAAAGGCGCGATGCCGGGACTGTCTATTATCTCACCGCCGTATTCTTTCCGCTGGCGATCGGCAGCGTGCTGCTCGGTGTGGCGCAAGTGTTCGCCCGCATGGCCATCCAGCGCCGCTGGCGCGCCTGGCTCACCAGTGCCGTGATCTCGCGCTGGCTGGCGAACGGCCGCTACTATCAGCTCAACCTCGTCGGCGGCGATCACCAGAACCCGGAATACCGGATCGCCGAGGACCTGCGGATTGCGACCGATTCGCCGGTGGATTTTGTCGCCGGCGTCACCTCGGCGTTCCTGTCGGCCGCCACCTTCATCGTCGTGCTCTGGACCATCGGCGGCGCGCTGACGCTGACACTGGGCGGCTCCACGATCACCATCCCGGGCTTCCTCGTGATCGCCGCGATCCTCTACGCCGCGATCGCCTCAGGCTCGATCGTGACGATCGGGCGCAGCTTCGTGCAGGTGTCGGAAGACAAGAACCAGGCCGAGGCCGAATACCGCTACACGCTGACGCGCCTGCGCGAGAACGGCGAGAGCATCGCGCTGCTCGGCGGCGAAGAGGAAGAGCGCGACGGCATCGACAAGACCTTTTCGAAAGTGCTGCGGCAATGGGCGCGTCTCGCCGGCCAGCACATGCGCACGACGCTGGTGTCGCAGGGATCAGGGCTGATCGCGCCAGTCGTTCCGCTGCTATTGTGCGCGCCGAAATTTCTCGATGGCAGCATGACGCTCGGCCAGGTGATGCAGGCGGCATCCGCCTTCACCATCGTGCAGACCGCGTTCGGCTGGCTGGTCGACAATTATCCGCGGCTGGCGGACTGGAATGCCTGCGCCCGCCGCATCGCCTCCTTGATGATGTCGCTCGATGGCCTCGAGCGCGCCGAACAGGGCGACGGCATCGGCCGCATCCAGCGCGGCGAGACCGAGGGCGGCGCGATACTGAGCCTCAACGATCTCTCGGTGACGCTCGACGACGGCACTGCCGTCGTCGGCGAGACCGAAGTCGTAATCGAACCCGGCGAGCGGCTGCTGGTGGCCGGTGAATCCGGCACCGGCAAAAGCACGCTGGTGCGGGCGCTGGCCGGGCTCTGGCCCTGGGGCGGCGGCAGCGTCAACTTCCACGCCGACCGCCGGCTCTTCATGCTGCCGCAAAAATCTTACGTGCCGTCAGGCACGTTGCGGCGCGCGGTCGCCTATCCCGGCGCGGCCGATGACTGGCTGACCGAGCAGATCTGCGAAGCGCTGCGCAAGGTCGGCCTCGACCATCTCAAGGAGAAGCTCGAGGAAGAGGCGCCGTGGGACCAGACGCTGTCGGGCGGTGAGAAGCAGCGGCTCGCCTTTGCGCGCCTGTTGCTGCACAACCCCGACATCGTCGTGCTGGATGAAGCGACCTCGGCGCTCGACGCCAAGAGCCAGGACAAGATGATGGAGATGGTGATCAAGGAATTGCCGAAGGCCACCATCGTCAGCGTCGCCCACCGCGCCGAGCTGGAGGCGTTCCACAGCCGCAAGATCGTGCTGGAACGGCGCAAGGGCGGCGCCAAGCTGGTCAGCGACGTCAACCTGATCCCGCGCAAGGACAGGCAGCGCCTGCTGGGCCGTTTCCTGCGGCCGCGGAAGGCGGCGAAGAAGGCGGCATAGTATTCGATCGTACTCCCCCTGTCATCGTCCGCGAAGGCGCGAAGGCCGACGATCCAGTATTCCAGAGACGACAGCGATTCATCGAGACGCTGCGGCGTACTGGATGCCCCGCCTTCGCGGGGCATGACAACCGAAACGAAGCCTCACAGCCTCGTTGGAGTCGCGCGCAAAACCGGCTATGCATGCGCCGCTTCTATCCGAGGACCTCTGTTTGACGCCCGACAATGATCCCGCCCCCGCCCCGTTCGGCGCCTTCGCCCCCAATGCCGCACAGGCCGCCATCATTTCGCTGGCCCACCGCACGCGGCTGAAGCGCGGGGCGTTTCGGCCGATGCTGTCGCGGCTGGTGAACCTGTTGCGCAGTGGCCCGGTCGACGTGCAATATCAAGGTGGCTCGTTCCGCTTCTACCACCAGGCTAGCGCCACCGAACGCGGCGCGCTGTTCAACCCTGCCTACAATATCGAGGAGCTGGATTTCTTGCGCGCGCATCTTCCCGCAGGCGGCGTGTTCGTCGATGTCGGCGCCAATGTCGGCACCTATGCGCTCAGCCTGGCGCGCGACGTCGGCGCGGGTGGCAAGGTGATCGCGATCGAGCCGCATCCGGTCACCCATGCGCGGCTCGCCTTCAACAGCGGGGCCTCCGGTTACAGCCAGGTGCGGCTGGTCGCGGCTGCTGCCGGTCCCACCGACGGCGAACTGCTGATCGAAACCGACGGCGACAATCTCGGCGCCAGCCACATCGTGTCGGGCGAAGCCTCAAGCCGGGCCATCAAGGTGCCGTCGCTGCGGCTGCAGCGCATCCTTGAAGAGGCCGGCGTCTCGCATGTCGACGCGCTCAAGATCGACGTCGAAGGTTTTGAGGATCGCGTCTTGACCGGCTTCTTCGCCGAGGCGCCGCAAAGCTTGTGGCCGCGCGCGGTGGTGATCGAGCATTTGTCCAAAGACGAATGGCAAACCGACTGCATCGCCGACATGCGTGCGCGCGGTTATGCCGAGACCGGCAAGACCCGGAGCAACACGCTTTTGACGCGAAGCTGAATTTCCCTGTCTGACGCTGCCTCACATCGCGGGAGAGTTTAATGATCGACCATATCGGATTTCCGATTTCCGACTATGAACGTTCCAAGGCTTTCTATCTGAAGGCGCTGGCGCCGCTCGACTATGTCCTGATCATGGAGGTGAAGCAGGACGGTCCCGATGAGCATCCCGCCGCCGGTTTCGGCGCCAACGGAAAGCCGGATTTCTGGATCGGCGGCGAAGGCGGTCTGGACAAACCGCTGCATGTCGCGATCGTCGCCAAGGACCGCGCCACGGTCGACGCATTCTACAAGGCCGCGATCGCGGCCGGCGGGCGCGACAACGGCGCGCCGGGCATCCGTGCGCATTATCACCCGAACTATTACGGCGCCTTCGTGCTCGATCCCGATGGGCACAACATCGAAGCCGTCTGCCATACGCCCGCCTAATCGGTTCCATTTTTGAAACGCGCGGGAACCTGCCGCGCACGTCGCGCGTTGTTGCTCCTGGAGCCGAACTTCAGGAGATGGGATGCCGATCGAACCGCCGGAGATTCCGCCGGCGACACCGGGACAGCCGACAGAGCCGCCCCCCGAGAGTCCGCCGGGCAATCCGCGTCCGGACGTTCCACCACCCTTACGTGAACCAGGCGAGCCGCCACAACCCGAGGAGCTGCCGGGCGAGATGCCGGAAGAGCTACCGATACGCGGGCCCAATGGCCCCCGCACGCCCAACCCCGCCACCGATCCGGGGGCGGGGTGAATGCCCCTCCTGAACGCGCAATGAATGCAACCCCTTGCGCTAATGAAATAAATAGCACTCGACCATTTGTAGACCGCCACAATCCGGCCTAATGATGAGCCGCTCATCGACTAACTGACATGTCAATGAGGGCCCTTCCGTTGCTGTCAGGCCTATCTTCGGGGACCAAGGATATCATGACAAACCTCCGCATCCTGCTGCTCGCCACAACCGCCTTGACGGCGACGCAGTTCGCGACTTCCGCATCGCATGCGCAGACCGCTCCGCTTGTCGTGGCGCAAGCCAAGGATGACGACCGGGCCAAGGGAGGCCAGCCGCCGCAAAAGGGCGCGCCACCACCCGCTGCCGCACCGAAGGCACCTGCGCCCGCGGCTCCCCCGCCTCCGGCTGCAGCTCCTCCACGTCCAGCCGCGCCACCGCCACCGCCTCCGGCAGCCGCCCCGCCGCCGCGTCCGGCGCCGCCACCTCCGCCTGCCGCGGCTCCGCCACGTCCAACCCCGCCACCGCCGCCGCCCACGGCCGCACCGAAGGCAGCACCCCCGCCGCCTCCGCCACCTCCGGCGGCTGCACCGAAGGCACCGGCAACGCCTCCGCCGCCGCCTGCGGCCGCGCCTTCGCGCCCGACACCGCCGCCGCCTCCCCGCCGGCAGCAGCGCCCACCGCGCCGAAGCAGCCTGCGACACCGCCTCCGCCGCCACCGCCGCCGCCTTCATCGCAGAAGGGGACGCCCTCCCCTGTGCCGCCGCCGCCTCCGCCGGCTGGCGCCAAGCAGCCGCCGGCGCCCGCGGCCACACCAACTCCGACGACCACGCCTCCGCCCGGCGGAAGCACTGCCGCGCCGCCACGTCCCGGGGCAACGCCCACCACACCGACTGCACCGGCTCCAACGACCACGCCTCCACCCGGCGGAAGCACCGCCGCACCGCCGCGGCCCGGCGCAGCGCCCACCACGCCGCCGGCAGCGGGCACGCCGACAACGCCGCCCCCGGCCGCGGCGGGTCGCCCCGGCGCGCCGCCTCCGGGCGCACCCGGCGGAACGGCTGCGCCCGCGCCGACGACCAGCCCCGCACCGGGCGCCGCCGCGCCGACTGTCGTCCCGGGCTCGGCAGCCGCAGCGCCACCGCCCGGCAGGGCGCAATTCGCTCCGCCGACGGTTGCACCCGCGTTCCGGGCCGCCCCCACGGTCACAACGCCACTACCGCCTCCGCCACAGCCACGGCGTGAAAACCTGACGCCGCTCGCGATCGGCGCGGGCGTCGTCGCAGGCGCCGTGGCCGGCGCGACCATCGCCAACATGCACAACCAGCGACGGGAGGTCACCGAGGGCGGCCGCACGGTCTACTATGAGCCGGACCGCGTCATCATCCGTGACCCGAGCGGACAGCAATACGTCCGCGGCAACGATCTCTATCGCTTCCGCTATGGTGCGCGCGACATCCAGACCCAGACCGTCGGCGGCGAAACCCGCACCGTCGTGGTCCGGCCGGATGGCAGCCAGATTGTCACCGTGGTCGGCAGTGACGGACGGCTGCTGCGCCGCATCCGCCGCGACGACCGTGGCCGTGAGATCATCATCATCGACAACAGCTACCGCGATCCGCAAGCCGTCGGCGGCTTCTATGTCGATCTGCCGCCGCCAGTGGTCAACATGCCGTACGACCGCTACATCGTCGCCGCGGACGAAGCACCCCCGGAAGTGATCTACGAAACCCTGAGGGCGCCGCCGGTGCAACGGATCAACCGGCGCTACTCGCTCGACGAAATCCGCTACAGCCCCAATGTGCGGATGCAGATGCCGAGCATCGACGTCAACTCCATCAACTTCGCGACCGGTTCGTGGGAGATCCCGCCGGACCAGGCGGCGAAGCTGCAGGTGATCGCCGACGGCCTCAACAGGGCGATCCAGGAAAATCCACGCGCCGTGTTCCTGATCGAAGGTCACACCGACAAGGTGGGCTCCGACGTCGACAATCTGTCGCTGTCGGACCGCCGCGCGGAATCCGCCGCAACGCTGCTGACGCAGCAGTTCAACGTGCCGGCGGAGAACCTGACCTCGCAAGGTTATGGCGAGCAGTATCCCAAGGAGCAGGTCGACGGGCCAAGCGCGATCAACCGGCGCGTCACCATCCGCAACATCACGCCGCTGCTCAACGGCGGACAGGCCTCGCTGCCGCCGCCCCCGGCCGGCACCGCGCCGCCACGCTGAGGCGATCTGCGACGAAATGAAAATGGCCGGGAGCGATCCCGGCCATTTTTGTTCGCTGCTACAAACGTGGTCGCCCCGGCGAAGGCCGGGGCCCATAACCACAAATGGCCGTTGGTGAGCGAAGTCGTCCACCAGCGGGTTTCAACCATGCCCGCCGCGGCGTATGGGTCCCGGCCTTCGCCGGGACGACCACTACAACAATCCGCTTAGTCAGCCCTTGTCGCTTTCGAGCTTGAAGATCTCCGAGCCTTCGCTGCCGGACAGCAAGCCCGTATCCGTATAGAGCTTCAGCTTGGCCCGGGTGTCGGCGATATCGAGGTTGCGCATGGTGAGCTGGCCGATGCGGTCGGCCGGCGTGAACGCGGCGTCCTCGACCTTCTCCATGCTGAGCCGCTCCGGCTGATAGGTCAGGTTCGGGCTCTCGGTGTTCAGGAACGAGTAGTCGTTGCCACGGCGAAGCTCGAGCGTCACCTCGCCGGTGATGGGGCGGGCTACCCAGCGCTGGGCGGTTTCTCGCAGCATCAGTGCTTGCGAGTCGAACCAGCGCCCCTGGTAGAGCAGTCGGCCAAGGCGTATGCCGCTGATCCGGTACTGCTCGATCATGTCCTCGTTGTGGATGCCGGTGACGAGGCGCTCGTAGGCGATGTGCAATAGCGCCATGCCGGGCGCCTCATAGATGCCGCGGCTCTTCGCCTCGATGATGCGGTTCTCGATCTGGTCGCTCATGCCGAGGCCGTGACGGCCGCCGATCGCATTGGCCTCGAGGAACAGCGCGACCGGATCGGCAAAGGTCTGGCCGTTCAGCGCGACCGGCTGGCCTTCCTCGAAACGCACCACGACCTGCTCGGCCTTCACAACGCAATCATCGCGCCAGAACGGCACGCCCATGATCGGGTTGACGATCTTGATGCCGCTATTGAGCTGCTCGAGATCCTTGGCCTCATGGGTAGCGCCGAGGATGTTGCTATCGGTCGAGTACGCCTTTTCGGCACTCATCTTGTAGGCAAATCCATTGGCGGTCATGAACGCAGACATTTCCGCGCGGCCGCCGAGCTCATCGATGAAGAGTTGGTCGAGCCAGGGCTTGTAGATGCGCAGGCTCGGATTGGTCAAAAGGCCGTAGCGGTAGAAGCGCTCGATGTCGTTGCCCTTGTAAGTCGAGCCGTCGCCCCAGATGTTGACGCCGTCCTCCTTCATCGCCGCAACCAGCATGGTGCCGGTCACCGCGCGGCCGAGCGGCGTCGTGTTGAAATAGGCGATGCCGCCGGTCGAGACATGGAAGGCGCCGGACTGGATGGCAGCAATGCCTTCGTGAACCAGTTGCGTGCGGCAATCCACCAGGCGCGCCTTCTCGGCGCCGAACTCCATCGCCTTGCGCGGAATCTCGTCGTAGTCCGCCTCGTCGGGCTGGCCGAGATTGGCGGTATAGGCAAAGACTTTTGCACCCTTCTGCTTCATCCAGAGCAGCGCCGCGCTGGTGTCGAGGCCGCCCGAGAAAGCGATGCCGACTTTTTCCCCCTTGGGCAGGCTTTTCAGAATCGTACTCATCAAGTTTCCAATCGGTCGAAAATGGCGGATGCGGTTATAGCGTTTTCAAGCGAAGCGGATACCGGTTCGCGTGAAGAAAACGCGTCAAAACAAGGAGCTGGAGCTTCGGTTCTGATTTTATCAGAGCCGAAGCTCCAGCGGCTTTGGAGGCGCGAATAACAAATTTCGCAGCCCTGGGCACGCGATTAATGGCGCCTGGCGGCCGAGACCGGGTTACCCCGCCGGGCGTCCACGCCAGCGCTGCCACAGGCGGTAGCCGGGGGAGCCCCATCGCCCCAGCGCTGCCTCGATCTCTTCATCCGTCAGCCGCGTCGAGGGCCAGCGGTAAATAAAGGCATAGGCCAGCCAGATCACGAAAAAGCTGACGAGGCCGGCGGCGGCGACATCGGTGAAGAAATGCCCGCCGAACGCCATGCGAAGCCCGCTCGTGACCACCCCGAACAATGTCGCCGCCACATAGGCCAGCGGCCGCCATGCCGGCGGAGTTAGGGCGGCCGGTGCGTAGGTCCAGAACGCGGTGGCGCCCTCGCCGGAGAAGAACGAGCAGTTGCGCCCGCACTCGCCGCGCGGATCCCACCACGGCACGAACTTCCAGGGGCCGTTGAACTCTGTCACCACGACCGGCCGCGGCCGGCCCCAATAGCTTTTGAAGGTGAGATTGGTGAGCACAACCGCAGAGAGCAGGATCGTGACCAATAGAAACACCGCGGCGCGTCCCGGCACCAGCATCGGCCGATCTGGCCGCAGCAATTTGCCGATGATGGCAAACAGCGCCGGCAGCACCAGCGCCCAGGCGACCCACATCGCGCCATCACGCACGAAGGCGGCAAGCCCGCTCTGCTTCAACGGAAACGAGGCACTCGTGGGATCATAGAACAATGCCGCCAGTTTCAGGTCGAGTTCGGGAAAGATTCCGAACAGCAGTCCGATGACGAGCGAGAGGCCCAACGCAATTACAAGTCCAGTCCGGTTCATGGCGCGGGGTTTAGCCGAGGCGATGGCGGATGGAAAGGCACAGGCGCCCTTACCCTCCCCTGGAGGGGTAGGGTAAGTGGAGCGGCTGTGGAACACATCACGTCAGCGGACGGATTGCGACGGCAAGGGCGGCGGCGGCCGTAGCGGAGGCCGCGGCTCGCGCCAGGCCCCGGCAGTGCGGCCGGCGATCATCCAGTAGACAAGGCCGGCCACGATGCCGGCGCCGGTCATGATTTCGAGATGCCGGCGGATGATGCCGTCGAACTGCAGCGTCTCGGTGTCGAAGGGGATCAGGCCGAGATAACAGGCCGCGCCGACGATCGCATAAGCGAGCACGCTGCGGATATAGAAGGCCTCCGTGATCAGGACCACGACCAGCGCCGGCAGCAGCGCAAAGCCTGAGAGAAAGATGAAGCCGAAGCCGAGCAGGACATTGACTGCGCCCTGATCGATCGGCCCCCCGCCGAGATCGGAGATTTCCGGATACAGCACCGCGCCGACCACGATCATCCCCGCCACGAAGCAGGCGGCGAGGAACGCGAACAGGATGACGAAGATGCGGCCGATTAGGGACATGATGGCTCCGTCATTGCGAGCCACCCGGTCGGCGCGAAGCGCCGCCGGATGACAGGCTCCGCGAAGCAATCCACGTCTCCACACGCGGAGAGATGGATTGCTTCGTCGCGTTGCTCCTCGCAATGACGGGATGGCATGCGGCGACCGCCCATCAATCCGTCATCGCCATGGCGCGCAGCGCCTGGCGCTCGCGCGCGGAGAGCTTTTCGGTCTCCGACTTCAACTGGCCGCAGGCGGCAAGGATGTCGCGGCCACGCGGCGTGCGCACCGGCGACGAGTAGCCGGCGTTGAAGATGTATTCGGAGAACTTTTCGATCTGCTCCCAGTCGGAGCATTCGTAACGCGAGCCCGGCCACGGATTGAACGGGATCAGGTTGATCTTGGCCGGAATGCCCTTGAGCAGTTTGACCAGCAGCTTGGCGTCATCAAGGGAATCGTTGACGCCCTTGAGCATGACATATTCAAACGTGATGCGGCGCGCGTTCGAGGAGCCCGGATAGTCGCGGCAGGCCTGCAGCAATTGTTGAATCGGATATTTCCGGTTCAGCGGCACCAGCTCGTTGCGCAGCTCGTCGCGCACCGCGTGCAGCGAGATCGCCAGCATGACGCCGATCTCCTCGCCGGTGCGGATGATGTTCGGCACCACGCCCGAGGTCGACAGCGTGATGCGGCGGCGGGAAATGCCGATGCCCTCATTGTCGGCGACAATGAGCAGCGCATCGCGCACCGCGTCGAAATTATAGAGCGGCTCGCCCATGCCCATCATGACGATGTTGGTGACGAACCGGCCGCCGCCCGGCGTATCGCGATCGGCCCAGTCGTTGAGACGGTCGCGCGCCACCATGACCTGGCCGACGATCTCGCCGGCGGTGAGGTTACGCACCAACCGCTGCGTGCCGGTGTGGCAGAACGAACAGTTCAGCGTGCAGCCGACCTGCGAGGAGACGCAGAGCGTGCCGCGATCGGTTTCGGGAATATAAACGCACTCGACCTCATGCGCCTTCTGCAGCGCATCGCCGCTCGGCAGACGCAGCAGCCATTTGCGGGTGCCGTCGCTGGAGATCTGCTCGGCAACCACTTCCGGGCGATCGACGGTAAAATGCTGCTCCAGTTCGGCGCGCATGTCCTTGGAAACGCTGGTCATCTCGGCAAAGCTCTTGGCGCCGCGGAAATACATCCAGTGCCAGAGCTGCTGCGTGCGCATCTTGCGCTGCGCCGGCGCAACGCCGATCTCGCCAAGCCGCTCGGCGATCTCGGCGCGCGACAGCCCGATCAGCGAGGGCTTTGCCGGCGGCACATAGGTTTCGAGCGGAACCTTCTCCAGCGGCGCCACGGAAGATGAAAGCGTCATTGACTCACACGAGATCGTTGGGGGCGGCGTAGGGTGGGCAAAGCGCAACGTGCCCACCACCACATCAAAATGGTGGGCAGGCGCTGCGCGCCTTTGCCCACCCTACTGGAGCTTCAAATAGGCCTTCCGGGGCCCGCAAACAACGGCATTTTGAGCTTAAAGCGGCCTACCGCTTGCAATCCTGCGCCAGGCGGTCGAGCGCCTGGGACAGCCCCTTCAGCGAGAAGACGTCGGTGGTCTCGGTGCCCTTGGCCGACACGCCCTTGACGACCACTTCGGCGGACTTGCGCATGGCGCTGACCATCTGCTCTTCCTCCGCCGCGTTCTTGATCCAGAGCCCGTCGCCCTGGGTGTACATCGCATACGCCGCGCCGCCGACCTCGAGCGAGGATTCCGAGCCCGGCTTCAGCGCGTAGCCGATCATGATCGAGACTTCGTTGAAGACCTTCTCCGCCGGACGCGTCGAGACGAATGCGTAGGCCGGATCGCGCGGGCGATTCGGCGGATTGGTTTTCGATGACGACGGCTTTGCCAGCGCGAAGCAAACCTTTCGGCCGTTCGGTGTCGCCGTGTAGGCGCCCCAGGTGCCGTATTGCCCGATCAACGTCGGCTCGGCGCCACCCGCCGCTGCCGTCGCCGCCGGTTCCGGCTTCTTTGCAGCCGGTGCCGGCGCAGGCGCCGCCTTGGCAGCATCCTTGGCGTTCTTCGGAGCAGGGCTCTGTGCCTGTGCGAGGGATGTCGCCCCACACAACACCGCAATAGCAACCAGAAATGTCAGTATTCGCAACACGGACAACTGGTTCCCTCATCATTGTGACTGGAAGATGGCCCGAGGGCGCATCGCGCGCCGGCGATGGATAGCCGGGAAATGCTTTCTTGGGAAGGCAGTTACATCACTGTCACCGTCGCGGCGACGCTTCGTCCCGGGTCCCTCCAGCGAATCAAAAGCGCGCGCTTTGTGTCAATCGCCGGCGTCAACCTCTGTATTAATTTTTCGACCTTCGCTCGCGCTGCTGTTGCCACTGCGCATCGGTCCATTGCAGGAGATCCTCGGCGCCTGAACTGCGCAGGTGCGCGCCGCCATCCTGCACCACCATCTCGCCATTGATGTAACCGGCCTGATCGGAAATCAGAAAGCTGGCAAGATTGGCAAGCTCGCGATGCTCGCCGGCACGGCCGAGCGGATTGCGCTCCGCCCAACTTGCATCGCGGCCTTCGGGACGGAGTTGGCCCGACGCGCCCGGCGTTGGAAACGCGCCCGGCGCGATCGCCACCGTGCGCACGCCTTTGGGTCCCCACTCCACCGCAAGACTCTTGGTCATCGCGAGCACGGCGGATTTCGCCATCGCCGATGGGACGGTGAAGGCGCGGCCGGTGATCGTCGACGTCGAGAGAATGCTCAACACCACACCCTTGTGCTTGCCGTCGATCCAGCGCCGGCCCGCCGCAAGCGTGCAGTACATCGCGCCGTGCAGTGTCGGCGCCAGGATCGCATCCGCTGCGCGAGACGACATATGTTCGGTCTGCGCGATGAAGGTCGCCGCGGCGTTGTTGACCAGCACGTCGATCGGCGCATCGCGCCAGATCTCGTCCATCATGGCCTCGACGGCGGCGCCGTCGCGAATATCGCAACCGATCGTGCCGACCTTGCCGCCGAGCTCGCTGCGCAGCCGCATGGCCGCCTGCTCCAGCACCTCGCGCCGACGCCCGCAGATGATCAGCTCGGCGCCGAGCTCGACGAAGCGATGTCCCATCGCGGCCCCGAGCCCGGAGCCGCCGCCGGTGACCAATATCCGCTTTCCCGCCAGCAAGCCTTTTTCAAACATCGTTTGAATCCTCCAGCCACCATGAGGCTATGCCTCGAATCGGATTGTAGCCCGGCTTCAAATCCGGCATGAAGCTGCCAGCATTTCTTGACGGTCCGAAATCAGGTGCGCCCATGAAAGCCATTCTCTGCTCGCAATATTGCCAACCCGACGATCTCGTGCTGACTGATGTGCCCGATCCGGTCGCCGAGGCCGGACAGGCGGTGATCGCGATCAAGGCCGCGGCGCTGAATTTCTTCGACATCCTGATGATCCAGGGCAAGTACCAGATCAAGCCGCCGTTCCCGTTCTCGCCCGCCGCCGAAGTGGCCGGCGTGATCGAAAGCGTCGGCGCCGGGGTCACCGACCTGAAAGTCGGCGACCGCGTGGTGGCGTCCTGCGGCCATAATGGCGCGCGCGAGAAGATCGCGCTGCCGGCAAACTCGATCGTGAAAATTCCCAATAATCTGGATTTCGACCGCGCCGCCGGGATCATCATCATTTACGGCACGGCACTGCATGCGCTGGAAGATCGCGCCAGCCCGAAGGCGGGCGAGACGCTCGCCGTGCTGGGCGCGGCCGGCGGCACCGGCCTTGCGGCCTGCGAACTCGGCAAGCTGATGGGCTTGAAGGTGATCGCCTGCGCGTCATCGGACGAGAAGCTCGAATTCGCCAAGGCGCATGGCGCCGAGCTGACGCTGAACTACAGCAAGGAAGACCTTAAAGAGGGCCTGCGCCGGCTCACCGGCGGCAAGGGCGCCGACATCATCTTCGATCCGGTCGGCGGCACCTATGCAGAAGCCGCGCTGCGTTCGATCGCGTGGGAAGGCCGCTTCCTGGTGATCGGCTTTGCCGCGGGCGACATCCCGAAGATGCCGCTCAACCTCGCGCTGCTCAAAGGCTGCGATATCAGAGGCGTGTTCTGGGGCGCGTGGACCAGGGTCAATCCGGAGAAGAACCGCGCCAACCTGGAAAAGCTGGTGAAGTGGACGGCTGAAGGCAAAATCTCCTCCCATGTCGACCGCACCTTCCCGCTGGCGCAAACCGCCGAGGCGCTGAAAGTGCTCGCCGGGCGCAAGGCCATGGGCAAAGTAATCCTGCACCCCTGAACTGGGTTCCATCATTCGCCATATTTGCTCAATGATGGCGCGCCGCGGAGGCGAAACGGCCATCCCGTGCGCGCGGCCGGCCGCAAGCCCCGCATTTTGTTCCGAAAATTGCTCTCACAAGATATTTTCCCCGTAATAATACGTGTTTCGAAAGCCCCCCATACCGCTTGTGCGCCTTAATCATACCAAAAAATTTCCTAATTCCGAGCGTCGGCCGTCGTTTTTTAAACCCAATCCGTGTGCGACCTTAGGGGTGGTGAAGGGGCTCCTGTACATCAACAAGAGCAAGAAGAATGTACGGGGGGACGCCCGTCGTTGCGTTCAGTAGTGGGGAAGCATCATCATGTCGGAGAATAACAGGCCGGTTCAGGCAAGGGATCCGTTCGACAGGTTCGACGAAGCCATCAGCGATCCGCGGCTGTATGAGGCCGAGCAATCTCGATTCGAACAGCTCCGGTACGAGCCGCAGACCCGGTATCAAGAGCCTCAGTACGACCAGCCCTTTGCGCTGTCGTTCGAGCGGACCGAGGTCCTGCCCGAGGAGCTGCCGCCGCACGAGGAGGTGCCGCTTTTCCTCTCCAATTACGAGGAAGAGTCCCACCAGCAGCTTTCGGAATATACCTTCGGCAGCGGCAGGTTTGGCAGCGGTGGCGGGCTGAGGAAGCCGCGCGCCGGCCGCATCATCACCGGTGTCGCAGTGGTTTCGGCCATCGCGGCCGTTCTCGCCTTGTTTTCGATTGATTCAACGCGCGCCGTCATCTTCAACGCTTCTCTCGGCGGCAGCGGTGGTGGCGGCAGCGCGCCGCCCCCGGCCGAGCTCGCCGCGGCCGTGCCGGACCCCGGACAAATGCCCGCGCGCGTTGCTGCGCCGCCGATTGCCGCTGAACCGACCGGAGCCGAGCTCGCCGCGGCCCGCCGCACGTCGGTGGCGAACGCGATGGCTTCGGCCTCGCCGACGCGCGACGAAATTGCCGCAGCCTATCAGACCGCGCTGAAGGGCAAGGTTGCAGTGCCCGAGGCCGCGGCCCGCGAGGCATCCCGCGAAGTCGTCGCGGCGATCAATCCGGCGCCTGCGGTTGCTGCGGTCGCGCCAGTGGTTCGCGAACCGGCTCCAGCCCCGCGTGAGGCGGCTCCTCCGGTCCGGCGCATCGATCCGGACGAACTGGCCGCGCTGCTCAATCGCGCGAAGAGCCTGCTCTCGATCGGCGACATCACCTCGGCCCGGCTGCTGCTCGAACGCGCGGCGGACGCGCAGGAGCCGGAAGCCGCATTGATGCTTGCGGGAACCTATGATCCGCAGGTGCTCGGCAGCCAGGATCTGCGGAGCGTCACGCCCGACCCCGCGGCGGCGAAGGTCTGGTACCAGAAGGCCGCCCAGATGGGCTCGACCGATGCTAAGCGAAGGCTCGGCCAGCTGAACTAGCGCATGATCCGGAAAAGTGTGAAGCGGTTTTCCGAAGAGATCATGTTCAAGCAAAGACCTAAAGCGCGATGACGATTCATCCGAATCGCATCGCATTTGGGCCAATACTGCAGAAGTTATTTTGACCAGCGCAAACAGAGGAACCCATGCGACACTTCCTGGGAATGGCATTGCTTGCCATGACAGTGGCATGCAGCAATACCGCGGCTAAGGCCGCAGAAACGGAATACGACCCGGCCAAGGTCAGTGAAAGCCTGAAGGCGATTTTTCAGTTCGGCTCCGTCGCCACCAAACAGGCGCTGAACGCCAACACGGTCACCCTGATTTCCGGGACGATCGGCGGCACCTATGTGCAGTTTGGCGCCGACCTTGCTTCCGTGCTCGACGATGGAAACAAGTTGCGCGTACTCCCCATCGTCGGGCGCGGCTCTGTGCAAAGCGTCGCCGACATCCTGTTCCTGCAGGGCGTCGACCTCGGCATCGTGCGCGCCGACACGCTCGACTATCTCGAGAAGAAGGGCTTCGCCAAGGACATCAAGAAGCAGTTCACCTATGTGACGAAGCTCTACAACGAAGAGATGTACGTCATCGCGTCGAAATCGGTGACCAGCATCAACCAGCTCAACGGCAAGAGGGTCAGCGTCGATCTTCCCAACGGCGGCACCTTCGTGACCGCGGCCGTCGTGTTCGAGCGGCTCGGCATCAAGCCGAACTTCGTCTACATCGAGCAGCGCATCGCGATGGAGAAGATGCGGGCTGGCGAGATTGACGCGGTCATCGCCGTCGGCGGCAAGCCGTACAAGTCGGTCAGCAATTTCAACGACAACCGCTTCCATCTCGTCCCGGTCGACTATTCGCGGCCGCTGCAGGGCGATTATCTGCCGGCGGTGCTAACCTCAAAGGACTATCCCAACCTGATCCCGGAAGGGGGCAAGGTCGACACGATTGCGGTGCCGGCGGTGCTCGCGGCCTATAATTGGGCGCCCAACACCGACCGTTACCGCAAGCTTGCCCAGTTCGTGGACGCCTTCTTCACGAAGTTTCCGACCTTCCAGAACCCGCCATTCCATCCGAAGTGGAAGGAAGTGTCGCTGTCGGCGCCGCTGCCGGACTGGCAGCGCCTGCCGGTCGCCGACCAATGGCTCAAGAGCCACAACATCGAGGCGGTGTCGCGCGCCAGGTTCGATGAATTCCTGAAGCAGAGCCCGACGACCGCGGCGAGCGTCAAGTCGGACGCGGACAGGGAGGCCCTGTTCAAGCAGTTCCAGGCTTGGGAAGCCGAGCGAAGTGCAAAGGTGCAGGCGCCGGCTCAACGCTAGCAGCGGCCGGTTCATCAAAGCGACGAAAACCGAAAACCCCGTTCCGAATGCTTCGGAACGGGGTTTTTACGTCTGCCAATACGATGTTGGCTATTCGCCCGTCTCGGCGTCAATCCCGCGCTTCAGCGCCGCGCGGGCGGCTTCGCGATGCTCCGGCGTGATATGACCTGCGACCATGCGGATGGCGGTCGCCAGCACGGCTGCATCGTCGGTAAAGCCAAGCAAGGGCAGCATGTCGGGCATGAAGTCGAACGGCAGAATGAAATAGGCCACCGCGCCGAGCAGCGACGCCTGAACATGGCGCGGCGTCTCCTTGTCGAAGGCGCAGTAATAGGCTGCGAGCAGATCCTCGGCGAATGGAAGCTGCGCCACCACCTGCTTGAACTTGATCCAGAAGCGCCGGCGCACGCTCTCGCGGTCCTGCGCCAACCGGTCGGCCGGCTCGAAACCCGCGGTGTGATCGGACGATGCCATTGCGGCGCTCCCTCAGGGCTCCGGCATGGATGCCGGCTCTCCGCTTCCATTATGTCCTTCACGCGAACCGCTTCGCGTGAGAACGCCCCGTGGAACAATTGGGGATGTTTCCTCTGCGGCGCAAGTATCTGGCAACGCCGGCTCAGGCGACGCCGAGCTGCCGCGCAATCGCATTCATGGCCTTGGCAAGATCGACGTCGCGCCCGGTTACGCCGCCGGCGTCGTGGGTCGCCAACACCACTTCCACGGTCTTGTAGACGTTCTTCCATTCCGGGTGATGGTCGTTCTTTTCCGCCACCAGCGCGGCGCGGGACATGAAACCGAACGCTTCGTTGAAATCCTTGAAGGTGAAGGTCCGCGTGATCGCCTCGCGCCCCGGCGTTTCGGCCCAGCCGGAAAGTTCCACCAGCGCCGATTTCCGTGCCTCCGCCGACAGCCGCTCCGCCATGTTCGCCTCCCGTTTCAGAACCGTCTCAAACCCTAACACCGAAAGCCGCGCGGGGGATCCTGCCTAAAATTGGCCGAGGCCGGCTCGCAACGGCCGCTGGGGACGGCTGGTAACCATGACGCAGATGTAATGATGGTTAAGCGGGAGATTTTGCTAGGTTATCCCAATTGAAGCGTGCCGCCGGCAGTGGAACTGCACCTCCAACGATTCTAGGGATTGATGAGCGACGGCCCTCTCGTTCCGGAAATGCCGGTCCCACCCTCGCCCCGCTCAGCGAAACGACGGCTGACATTCATCACGCTCGCGGGCGTACTGGCCATCGTCGGTGCGCTGGTCGCCGGCTATTATTTTGCCATGCGGCCCGTGACCTTGCGGATCGCGGTCGGCCCCGCCAACAGCGACGACCTCAAGGTGGTGCAGAACCTGGCGCAGGCCTTCAACAACCAGCGCAACAGCCTGGTCCGGCTGCGGCCGGTGCAGACCGACGGCGCGCTCGCGAGCGCCAGCCTGCTCGGCGATGGCAAGGTCGATCTCGCCATCATTCGCGGTGACCTCGAGGTGCCGAGAAATGCGCAGGCGGTGGCGACGCTGCGCAAGAACGTCGTGGTGCTGTGGGTCGCGTCTGCCGCCAAGAAGGAAAAGGGAAAGAAGGCCGCACCTGGCATCACCAAGATCGGCCAGCTCACGGGACGCCGCATCGGCGTCGTCGGCCGCACCCAGGCCAACGTCAACCTGCTCAAGGTGATCCTCCGGCAATATGGCGTCGATCCGGCAAAGGTCGAGATCATCCAGTTTCCCGCCAATGAGGCTGCCGAGGCCATCCGTAACCAGAAGGCCGACGCCTATCTCGCCGCCGGACCGGTCAACAGCAAGATCACGGCGGACGCGATCGCCGCGTCGGCGCGCGAGGGCGGCGCGCCGAAATTCCTCGCAATCGATTCCGCGGAAGCCATCGCGCAGAACCATCCCGCCTACGAAGCCTCCGAGATCCCGGCCGGAACATTCGGCAGCGCGCCGAGCCGGCCCGAGGAAGAGGTCAAGACCATCAGTTTTGCGCACCACATCGTGGCACGCCGAGGCATTGCGGAATCGACCGTTGCGGTCTTTACGCGGCAATTGTTTGCGGTCCGCCAGAACCTGAAAAACGAATTCCCGCTGGCGGCCAAGATCGAGACGCCCGACACCGATAAGGACGCCACCATCCCGGTTCATCCCGGCGCCGCCGCCTTCGTCGATGGCGAGGAGAAGACCTTTCTCGACCGCTACAGCGATTACATCTGGTGGGCCCTGATGGCGCTGTCGGCGATGGGCTCCGCCGGCGCCTGGTTCGCCGGCTATCTCAAGAAGGACGATCGCAGCGTCAACACCTCGCAGCGCGACCGGCTGCTCGACATGCTCACCGCCGCCCGCCAATGCGATTCGATGGACGAGCTCGACCAGATGCAGGCGGAAGCGGACGCGATTCTGCGCGACACGCTGCAATGTTTCGAGCACGGCGCGATCGAGGAAGGCACGCTGACCGCGTTCAACATCGCGATTGAGCAGTTTCACAACGCGGTCGCCGACCGCAAGGCGCTGCTCCTCAGCATGCCGCAGAACCTGCAACGGGCGAGCGCGCAATTTCGCGCCGCCGGCAACGCCTGAACGGCGACGGCGGTAATCGGGCCGTCATCAATTCCTTCTAGGTCTGGCGGTGCTATCATCGCATCCGCGCCCGATCCTGAAGAGGTCCCGCATGAGGTTCCAAATTCCTCGCAGCACGTCCCGCAATGGTCTTTGCGGAATCTCGCGGCGGCGTTTCCTCGCCTCTGCCGGCGCCAGCGCCGTCGGCCTCATCGCAATGCCCTATCTCAGCCGCGCCGCCGACCGGCCGATCGTGACATCGGGCGTGCAGTCCGGCGATGTGAGCATCGACAGCGGCGTGGTGTGGTCGCGCGCCGACCGTCCCTCGCAAATGCTGGTCGAGGTCTCCACCACCGAATCCTTTGCCAAGGTCCGCGCCCTGCCGCCGATCGCGGCGCTCCCCGAGAGCGACTACACCGCAAAAATGCTGCTGGAGAATCTTCCGGCCGGCCAGGATATCTTCTATCGCGTGAAATTCCGCGACCTCTCGCATCCGGAAATAATGAGCGAACCGGTCGTCGGACGCTTCCGTACCGCGCCCGCCGACCGCCGCGACATCAGCTTTGTCTGGGGCGGCGATGTCGCGGGGCAAGGCTGGGGCATCAACCCTGAGGACGGCGGCATGCTCACCTTCGCCACCATGCGCAGGCATCGCCCGGATTTTCTGCTGCACTCCGGCGACACCATCTACGCCGACGGTCCGATCAAGAGCGAGGTGACGCTGCCCGACGGAAAGGTCTGGAAGAACGTGACTATCCCGGAGAAGGCAAAGGTCGCCGAAACGCTCGACGAATTCCGCGCCGCGCACAAGTATAATTTCATGGACGAGCACCTGCGCGCCTTCAATGCCGAGGTGCCGGTCTTCGTGCAGTGGGACGACCATGAGGTCGTCAACAACTGGTCGTTATCGAAGGAATTGCCGGCGACCTACAAGGAACGCAGCATCAGCCTACTCGCCGCGCGTTCAGCCCGCGCGTTCCACGAAATGTATCCGACGCGCGAGAGCATCCGCGAGCCGGGGCGAGTCTACCGCACGCTGAGCTATGGTCCGCATCTCGACGTCTTCATGCTGGACGAGCGCAGCTATCGCGGCCCGAATGGTCTGAACCAGCAGACCGAATACGGCCCGGAAGCGTATTTTCTTGGCCCCGAGCAACTCGCCTGGCTGAAGCGCGCTTTGCTCAATTCACGCGCCACCTGGAAGGTGATCGCGTCAGACATGCCACTCTCCATCATCGTCTATGACGATGCAACCAACAAGAAAGGCTCGGAAGCGGTAGCGCAAAGCGACGGCCCGCCGCGCGGCCGCGAGCTGGAGATCGCCGATCTCCTGCGCTTCATCAAGACATCAGGTGTCATCAACACGGTGTGGCTGACGGCTGACGTGCACTACGCCGCCGCGCATTACTACAATCCCGACAAGGCGCAGTTTGCCGAGTTCGACCCGTTCTGGGAGTTCGTTGCCGGCCCGCTGCACGCCGGCACATTTGGTCCGAACGAACTCGACAACACGTTCGGCCCCGAGGTGAAATTCATCAAGGCGCCAGGGCCCGGCAAGCAGAACCTGCCGCCGTCGGCCGGCATGCAGTTCTTCGGCGATGTCCGGATCGACGGCGCCAGCGGGCAGATGACCGTGACCTTGCGCGACCGCACCGACGTTGCGTTGTGGTCAACGACGCTCGACCCGAAACCGGTGTAACCCTCGCAGATCGCCGCTGCCGTTCAGGAATTGATGCCGCGGCTCGTCAGCAGCGCCCGCAGCGCGTCGGTGGAGCAGGGCTTGGGCAACCGCGGCCTGGTCGCGAATGCTGTCGGCAGCATCGCATCGGCGCCGTAGCCGGTGACGAAGGCAAAGGGAATCTGAAGCGTCTCAAGCCGCTCGGCGACGGCAAAACTCTCCTCGCGGATCAGCCCGACATCGAGCAGCGCGAATTGCGGCGGCTTGTCTTCAATCAGTTCGAGTGCCTTGGCCACGGTGGCGGCGATCCGCACCGACTTCACACCGAAACCGTGGATCGTGTCTTCGAAGTCGAGGGCGATGATCGGGTCGTCTTCGACGACCAGGACGTCAATTGGCATGCCGTCATGGGAGGCGGGGTCCATGTCTCGCAAGTTCCAGGTCTGAAGCTTGTTTCGGAGATCCGGGCCGAGGTCCCGGAAATTTCGGCTGAGGGCTGACGCCTTCGCAAAGCGCATCCGCCGGTTCCGGAACTGAAACCACCACACGAACGTTCTACCGTCTGTCCACTTGTGCACATATCGCGGGAGGCAGACCGATTATTGTCGCTCGGAGGGACAAGGGAACTTTCATGCTCACGCGACGAAACGGCACGGCCGGCGTACGGCCGTTCAACAACCTGCTGCGCCGTTTGAATGACGCCGATTTCGCGTTGATTGCCCCGCACCTTGTCGCCGCCGACAGCGATCCGAATGATCTGCTCTACAGCCCCGGCGACAATGTCGAGACCGTGCATTTTCCCTGCGGCCCCAGCCTCGTCTCCTACATGGTCGCCAACGAGGACGGCCGCGACGTCGAGACCATCCTGATCGGACGCGAGGGCGCGGTCGGCGGCATCGTCAGCCAGGGCAACCTCCCGGCCTATACCCGCATCATCGTCAAGTTCGCCGGGCCCTTCGTTCGGCTGCCAGTCAACAAGCTCGATGCCGCCAAAGCCAAATCGCGCTCGCTGAACAACGTCTTCGCGCGCTATGCGGACTGCATGCTGGCGCAGATTTTCCAGTCTACCGCCTGCAATGCGATCCATTCGATCGAGCAGCGCACGGCCAAATGGATCATTTCGGCGATGGAGCGCACCGATCACGGCGACACCGTGCCGCTCACGCATGAGCAGCTGGCGACCCTGCTCGGCGTCGGCCGCTCCTACACCAGCCGGGTCATCCAGACCTTCAAGGCGGAGGGTACGCTCGAGACCCGGCGCGGCTCGATCGTGATCCGCAACGCGGAAGGGCTGCGAAACCGCTCCTGCCGCTGCAATGAGGCCGTGAAGGGCCATTTTGAGGAGGTTTTGCGGGGAATCTATCCCGAACCCGGCAAGGACAATTGAGGCCGCGCCTGGCCCAAATCGGCTAACCAAATGGCAAACAAACCATTGTTTTTTGGCGTTTTCCGAATATATTGCGCCGCAACGCGTAAGGTGTGCCCGGTCCTTTTGGCCGGGCTTCCTTTTTGGGGGGGAAAGCGCCCCCGGAGCATGGATCCGGAAAAGTGGATACCGGTTTTCCCTCGGGACAAACGCGGTACGCGTTTGTCCCGAGATCATGCTCGACAAAAGAGAAAGAGATGGAGCTGGATGACGATTCGAAGAAGCGTCATCACGCGCCAGTATTCCAGGGTTTGAGCAGCGCGATTCGGAACAGTGGATCCCGGCTTTCCGGCGAGATCGCGCGTCCACCATTGCACGACCAGAAGAAGAGCCATGAACCTTCGTAACGTCGCCATCATCGCCCACGTCGACCACGGCAAGACTACTCTCGTCGACCGCCTGCTGCAGCAATCCGGCACCTATCGCGAAAACCAGAAGGTGACGGAGCGCGCGATGGACTCCAACGACCTGGAGCGCGAGCGCGGCATCACCATTCTGGCCAAGGCCGCCTCGGTGCAGTGGAAGGATACCCGCATCAACATCGTCGATACCCCCGGCCACGCCGATTTCGGCGGCGAGGTCGAGCGCATCCTCAACATGGTGGATGGCGCACTGGTGCTGGTCGACGCCGCCGAAGGTCCATTGCCGCAGACCAAGTTCGTGGTCTCCAAGGCGCTGAAGGTCGGGCTGAAGCCGATCGTCGTCATCAACAAGGTCGACCGCCCCGACGCGCGCCCGACCGAAGTCATCAACGAGGTGTTCGACCTGTTCGCGGCGCTCGACGCCAGCGAGGAGCAGCTCGATTTCCCGATCCTCTACGGGTCGGCCAAGCAGGGCTGGATGGCCGACAGCCCGGATGGCTCGCACGATGCCGGCATGCAGCCGCTGTTCGACCTGATCGTGCGCCATGTCGCGCCGCCGACCGTCGAACAGGGCCCGTTCCGGATGATCGGCACCATTCTCGAGGCCAACCCCTATCTCGGCCGCATCATCACCGGCCGCATCACCTCGGGTGCGATCAAGCCGAACCAGCAGGTCAAGGTGCTGGGCGCCGACGGCAAGACCATCGAGCAGGGTCGCATCACAAAGATCCTCGCCTTCCGCGGCATCGAGCGTACGCCGCTGGATGAAGCCGAAGCCGGCGACATCGTCGCCATCGCGGGCCTGACCAAGGGCACCGTCGCCGACACCTTCTGCGATCCCACGGTCGAAACGCCGCTGCAGGCGCAGCCGATCGATCCACCGACGGTCTCGATGTCGTTCATCGTCAACAACTCGCCGCTCGCCGGCACCGAGGGTGACAAGGTGACGAGCCGCATGATCCGCGACCGCCTGATGCGCGAAGCAGAAGGCAATGTCGCGCTGCGCGTGGTCGAAGCCGCCGACAAGGATTCTATGGAAGTGTCGGGCCGCGGCGAATTGCAGCTCGCGATCCTGATCGAGACCATGCGCCGCGAAGGCTTTGAGCTTTCCGTCTCGCGTCCGCGCGTCGTGCTGCAGAAGGACGAAGCCACCGGAGCGTGGCAGGAGCCGATCGAGGAGGTCGTGATCGACGTCGACGAGGAGCATTCCGGCGTCGTCGTGCAAAAGATGAGCGAGCGCAAGGCCGAGATGATCGAGATGCGCCCGTCCGGCGGCAACCGCCTGCGGCTGGTGTTCTACGCGCCGACCCGCGGCCTGATCGGCTATCAGGGCGAACTGCTGACCGACACCCGCGGCACTGCGATCATGAACCGCCTGTTCCATGGCTATGCCAATTACAAGGGCGACATCCAGGGCCGCCGCAACGGCGTGTTGATCTCCAACGATCAGGGCGAAGCGGTGGCCTATGCCATGTTCAAGCTGGAAGACCGCGGCCCGATGATGATCGAGCCGGGCTGGAAGGTCTACAAGGGCATGATCGTCGGCGAGCACACCCGCGACAACGATCTCGAGATCAACGTGCTCAAGGGCAAGCAGCTCACCAACATCCGCACCACCTCCAAGGACGAAGCGGTGCGCCTGACGCCGCCGATCCGGATGACGCTGGAAAAGGCGCTGGCCTATATCGAGGACGACGAGCTGGTCGAGGTGACCCCGAAGTCGATCCGCCTGCGCAAAAAGTTCTTGGACGCCAACGACCGCAAGCGCGCGGAGAAGGCCAAGGAAGCGGTGGCGTAGGCGCCCCTCCGCTACTCGTCATGCCCCGCGAAGGCGGGGCATCCAGCACGCCGCGGCCTATCCTTCAATCACTGACGTCTCTGGATACTGGGTCACCCGCCTGCGCGGGTGACGACGGTTGTGCGCGGGTAGCTTTAGAGCTGTCGCCGAACGTGCTAGAGCCTGCCGCATGACGTCCCTGCCCTCTTCCGTCGATATCGCCATCATAGGCGCCGGCGCCGCCGGCCTCGGCGCCGCCAATGCGCTGAGGGATTCAGGCCTTTCCATTATCGTGCTGGAAGCGCGTGACCGCCTCGGCGGCCGGGCGCATACCATCATGGCCTCGCCCGAGGTCACCTTCGATGTCGGCTGCGGCTGGCTGCATTCGGCTGATAGAAACTCGTTCGTCGCAATCGCCGAAGAGCTTGGCTTCGAGATCAATCGGGCGCTGCCGCCCTGGCGCGAGCGCGCCTATGGCGAGGCGTTTCCGCAAGCCGATCGTGACGATTTCATCGATGCGCTGAACGCTTTCTACAATCGCGCCGGACAAGCCGCGGCGGAGGCGGTCAAGACCGGCCGCGACTGCGCCGCCAGTCTCTATCTCGAGCCCGGCAATCGCTGGAATCCGATGATCGATGCGATCTCGACCTATGTGAACGGCCGCGAGCTCGACCAGGTCTCGATCCTCGACATGGAAGCCTATGAGGATACCGACATCAACTGGCGTGTCCGCCGTGGCTATGGCGCCCTCGTTGCGGCCTACGGCGCCTCATGTCCGGTCGCGCTCAACTGCGCGGTGACACTGATCGATCATTCCGCAAAGCGCATCCGCATTGAGACAGCGCGCGGCACGCTGGAGGCGGACAAGATCATCGTCACCGTGCCGACCAACCTGATCGCGGATGAAACGATTCGCTTTCAGCCCGCTCTGCCCGCAAAGGTCGACGCCGCGCGCGGCCTGCCGCTCGGCCTTGCCGACAAGATAACGCTGGCGCTGGCCGAGCCCGAGGCGCTGCCCGTCGAAGGCAATCTGCGCGGCGCAACCATGCGCACCGGCATGGGCACCTATCACATCCGCCCGTTCGGCCAGCCCTGCATCGAGGGCTTTTTTGGCGGCCGCTTCGCGCAATCGCTGGAGGACGCCGGCGACGGCGCGCTCGCCGCGGCAGGCATCGACGAGATCGTGTCCTTCCTCGGCAATGATTTCCGCCGCAGGCTGAAGCCGCTCGCGGAATCGCGCTGGGCCCACGACCCGTTCGCCCGCGGTTCGTACTCGCACGCGCTGCCGGGCCACGCGGGCGACCGTGCGGTGTTGGCCGCCCCCGTCGATGGCAGGTTGTTCTTCGCCGGCGAAGCGACCTCGCCGGAGTTTTTCACGACTGCCCATGGGGCGCGGGATAGTGGCGAGCGAGCGGCGAGGGAAGTGTTGGCTGCGTTGAAGAAGCGCTGATCTCTCCCCGTCATTGCGAGCGAAGCGAAGCAATATCCCCGAGCCGCACAATGGATTGCTTCGCTGCGCTCGCAATGACGGTTGAGGCAATTTCCTCTATTCCATCACCCGAGCCCGCATCTCCGCATCGGGCACAAAACACTGCTCATACTTCCCAAAGATCCGATACCGATTGCGCGCGATGAGGCTGTAGATCGCATCGCGTAGCGGCTTTGGCACGGCGAACAGCACGCGCACCCAGCCCCAGCGCGGCAACTGGCTCAGCACCGTCAGCGCGGCGTCGGACTTCAGCCACGCCACGCCGCCATGTACGACGGCGTTGGTATCGGGATCATCGGGATCGATGCCGAACGTCTGCGCCAGCTTCGTGCCATAGGCTGACTGGATTGGGGTGAAGCGGAATCTGCGCGCTACATCGCGCTTTGCAACGAAGCGCACCCAGCGTGAGCAGAAGATGCAGACGCCGTCGTAGAGGATCACGTCATCGTCGGGCCAGCTGTTCATGCACATTCTTTGTTTTGACGCGTTTCCTTCGCGAACCGGTTCCCACTTCGCCCGGAAACGCTATCTATTATCCAGCGTCAGCAGCGCCACCAGCATCAGCACGATCGCAGGTCCCGTCTTCACCAGCGCGCCCAGCGGCTCGATCCAGAGATCCGGCGTCAGGATCGCCGCACCAAACATATAGCCGAGCGAAGCGATGATACCCGCGATCAGGCCGAATGCCGAGGTGCGGCGGAACGCGATCAATACGCCGATGCTCATGTCCATCAGGCTGGTGCCGACGGTGATGGGGTCGACGAGCCAGGCCGGAAAGTTGTGGCTGCGCAGGATGTCCGCCGCCGCGTCATAGGAGATCAGCAGCGCGATGAAACCCGACACCACCCAGAACACGACGAGGCTTGCGATGATCAGCGCCTTAATCGGAAACAGCCGGGCAAACCATTTTTCCTGAATGGTTGCCGGACGCTGCGCGGCCATCTCTGCGATCGTCTTGGGCGTGATGCCGGTGGCGCTGATCCATCCGGCGGGGTTGCCCTTGACGCCGCGGCGCAGCTCGGCAATCGCGGTGCTCCGCATCGGCGGCATCCAGCCGAATAAATTGGCGAGATCGCCAAGCCTTGCGCCTAAATCGAGCAGAAACGCCGGCATCGCGATGCGCGGCCATTCGCGGGTACCGAGCGCCTGGCGGAAGTGATCGATCACGCCGCCAAGCGTGACCGGCTCCGCCTGCATCAGGTCCCAGGTCTCGCCGTTCGCCTCGCCTGGATTGCGCGACGCGAGCCAGGCGATGGTCGCAGCAATGTCCTCCATCGCGATCGGCTGGAACGGCGTCGCCTGCTCGTCATCCGGCAGATCGAACGGATAGGCCGCGAGCGAGCGCACCATCGCGCTGCCGCCATAGGCCGCCAGCGCCACCACGAAGCCGGGCCGCAGGATCGTGTAGGAGACGCCGGACTCCTCGATCAGCCGCTCGCCCTCGCGCTTGGTGGTGCTGAAATTGGTCTGGTCGGTCTCGGCCGTACCTGGAATCGAGACGTGCACGAGGCGGATCGCACGGCGGCTGCCCTTGATCGCGTGCGAGAGCCGCTTGACGAAATCGCAATGCACGGCGGCGGTGTCACTGCCCGGACCGTCCTGCAGCACGCCAAGGCAATTGACGACGATGTCGATGCGATGGTCGTGGATCAGCTTCGTCAGCGCGGCCGCATCCATCGACATCAGCGGCAGTTCGAGATCGTGCGGGCCGGTCTTCTGCAAGGCCGGCAGCTTGCGGGCGACGCCCACCACCGGAAATCCACGGATGCGCAGGTCACGGGTAATGAAGCAACCGATCAAACCGGAAGCGCCGAGCACGAGGATTTTTCTGATGTCGGCGTTCATGGCTGTCTAGAACGGTTTGGCGATCATCAGCCACAGAATAGCCATGACCGAACCGAACCCGGGAATCCCGAACAGAAACCAGCGGTGGAAAAGTGCGAAATAGCGGGGAGACAGCTCCTGATTGTGCGTGGCCGCCTTGCGCGCGAGATCGCGCATCTCGATCTGCATGAAGACGACAGGCACCCAGAACAACCCGGCGACCGCATAGAGGGCGAGCGAGACGATCAGCCAGCGCTCGCTCCATGCGGTGGCGGATTGCCACATCAGCGCGGCCCCGCTCACCGGCTGCAGCAGCACCGCCGTCAGCGTGAACAGCATGTCGGCGATGACGACGGTCTCCGCCGTGCGCGCGATGAACGCCACGTCGCGGCTGCGAAGCGCCATCAGCATGAAAAACGCGGTACCCGCGCCGGTGCCGAGAATGACGATGGCGCCGAGCACATGCAGATATTTGATGAGGAAATACAGCGTCATCGCTTCTTCCCCGCCGCCGCGGATCGCGCCTTCAAGGCGCGGTCGAGCTCAGTGTCGGCAAGCGCGACGCCGCTCGCGGTCTCCGCCAGCCAGTGCCCCTCGCTGCCATGGGCCGGCAGCACGTGGAAATCGACCCTGCCGCCGCCGGCGCGGAATGCATCCGCCAATTGCCTGGAGAATGCCGGCGGAAAATAGCTGTCATTGGCAGCCACCAGCCAGGTCACCGTCGTGCGCGCGGCCTTGCCGAACTCGCCGGCGGCTGAAATCAGCGTATGCGGCGCGCAGACCTTGCCCGGTAGATCATTGGCATGTCCGCCGCGCCCCGGCGCGAATGCGATGATGGCGACGACATTGCTGGGATCATCACCGGCCAACACCAGCGCGCCCCAGGCACCGGCCGAATGGCCGATCACGACCGCGCCCTCGGGCCGGATGAAGGACTGTTGGCGCAACAGGCCGATCGCGGCGGCAATCTCATCCGCCGTGGCGCGGCCGGCCCGCGCATAGTCCGCCTCGTCGCAGCCGCCCTGGTCCTCGAGATATTTTCCGCCCGCGCCATGGCCGGACCGCTCCGGGACCAGCACGGCAAAGCCGCGCCCCACCAGCCAGGCGGCGAGCGCGCGGTATTCGGGCTGCGGCATCTGCGCCCGTCGCAAGACGTTCTGGGTGGTAGCGTGCGCAATCACCGCAAGTGGAAACGGTCCATCGCCCGGCGGTCTGAACAGCACGGCGCGCGCGGTGGCACCGGGATCGGAAGAAGGCACTCGCCACTGCTGCAGCCGATGCGGCTCACCTTCAGATCCTTGCGCGCCAAGACCGGGCTGCGCGGTCGCGGCTTTCACACCGAGCGCGGCAACAAGAAGCAGCGCAAATCGCGCGGGCGGGGGACGCATGAACTGGCCTGATCGAGCCGAAGGAGGGCGCATTTTCGAGATCGCCAACAGAATACCGCCGGCGAATCAAATCCGGTGCATTTTTCCGTGAACGAAATTCGCGAAAGCGCTGCCTTCGATGATTTTGGCAACCATTTCCTTGTCATGGCGCCCGCGAAGGATTGGTACGACAGCCTCCTTGTCCTCTTTCGATACATATGATCGCGTAACTGATGCAGAAAATCCACAGGTTAACCGATAATTAACGATGGACCTTGAAGCCGGCCCGCTGACTTGCTTTGATTGGGTCATGAGCACAACCCTGATCGAGGTTCGACCGGCCAAGGCTGCGGACGCAGCCGCGGTAGCGGCTACGCATGATGAAGCCTGGCGCTCTGCCTATCAGGGCATCATTCCCGGCGCGGAGCTCGAGAAGCTCATTAACCGTCGCGGCCCGCAGTGGTGGGACAGCGCGATCCGCAAGGGCAGCCGCGTCAGCGTGCTGGTGTTCGGCGACAAGGTCGCAGGCTACGCCAATTACGGCCGCAACCGCGCCCGCAGCCTGCATTTCGAAGGCGAGATCTACGAGCTCTATCTGCGGCCCGAATTCCAGGGCCTCGGCTTCGGCCGCCGCCTGTTCACATCAGCCCGGCGCGACCTGATGCAGAGCGGGCTGAAGAGCATGGTGATCTGGGCGCTTTCGGATAATGATCCGGCGACGGAATTCTACCGCGCGCTCGGCGGCCGGATGGTAGCCCGTTCCTCCGAAAAATTCGGGCACAAGTCGCTCGATAAAGTCGCATTCGCCTGGACCAACTGAGTCTAATTGAGGCTTTTCCCTGCTCCGCCGCCGGTCTAAAGGGACCCGGACGCACGCCTGATTCCGGGCGTGCCCTGCAACGCATAGCGGAGTTTTCATGCGTATCGACGCCATCCCGATCGGAGTAAATCCGCCCCACGACGTCAACGTCATCATCGAGGTGCCGGTTGGCGGCGAGCCGATCAAATACGAAATGGACAAGGAGGCCGGCACGCTGGTGGTCGATCGCTTCCTCTATACGGCGATGCGCTATCCCGGCAATTACGGCTTCATCCCGCACACGCTGTCGGGCGACGGCGACCCCTGCGACGTCCTGATCGCCAATACCCGGGCGATCGTGCCGGGCGCCGTGATGAGCGTGCGCCCCGTCGGCGTGCTGCTGATGGAAGACGAGGCCGGCGGCGATGAGAAGATCATCGCGGTACCGTCCTCGAAGCTGACTCAGCGCTATGACAAGGTCCGGAACTACAACGACCTCCCCGATATCACGCTGCAGCAGATCCAGCACTTCTTCGAGCACTACAAGGATCTCGAAAAAGGCAAATGGGTAAAGGTGCTGCGCTGGTGCGGCGCCGAGGACGCCCACCGCCTTATCCTGGAAGGCATCGAGCGCGCGAAGAAGAAGTGAGTTCTCGCGTCTCGGACGCGGCGGGTGACTAGAAAGCTCCCTCGCCCCGCTCTTGCGGGGAGAGGGTTGGGGTGAGGGGTCCATCCGCGAGTCCCCACGAGGAGAAGAGTCCGCGGTGAGAGCCCCTCACCCCGACCCTCTCCCCGTGAAGAACGGGGAGAGGGAGTGAAGGCACCCTCACACCCCCGGCTTCGGCAGCCCCTTGATCGCGCAGGCCGCGCGTAGGGTGTTCACCAACAGGCACGCCACCGTCATCTGCCCGACGCCGCCGGGCACCGGCGTGATCGCGCCGGCGACATCAGACACTTCCTTGAACGCGACGTCGCCGACCAGCCGCGTCTTGCCCTCGGCGCCCGGCAGGCGGTTGATGCCGATGTCGATCACGGTGGCCCCCGGCTTGATCCAGCCGGCGCGCACCATTTCCGCCTTGCCGACTGCGGCATAGACCAGATCGGCGCGGGCGCAGAGTTGCGGCAGATCCCTTGAGCGCGAATGCGCGATCGTCACCGTCGCATTCTCGTTGAGCAGCAATTGCACCAGCGGGCGGCCGACCAGGTTGGAACGGCCGATGACGATCGCGTTCATGCCTTCCAGCGAGGCGTGCACGCTCTTGGTCAAAATGACGCAGCCGAGCGGCGTGCAGGGCGACAGCGCGGCAAAGCCGCCCGCCAGCCGTCCGGCATTGCTCGGATGCAGGCCGTCGACATCCTTGGCCGGATCGATCGCGTTGATGATGGTTTCGGTGTGAATCGATTTCGGCAGCGGCAGTTGCACGAGAATGCCGTGCACGGCCGGGTCGCCGTTGAGCTTTGCAATCAGCGCCAGGAGATCGGCCTGCGCGACGTCTTCGGGCAGCTTATGCTCGAACGAGGCCATGCCGGCGGCCTGGGTCTGGGTATGCTTGCTGCGGACATAGACCTCGCTGGCGGGATCGTTGCCGACCAGCACCACCGCAAGGCCCGGCGTTATCTGATGCTCGCGCTTGACCCGCGCCACCTCGTCCGCGACGCGGGCACGAAGCTCCGCGGCAATGACCTTTCCATCGATAATGCGTGCCGTCATCTCAATCCTTCGTTTTGTTCGGCTTGGCCGCAGTCGCCTTGCGAAGCGCTTCGCCGAGAATTTTCGGATCGCCCTCGATCGCCACCTGCTTCAGGCGGGAAGTCGTGCCTGAAAGAATCTTCACCCGCGCCTTCGGCACGCCGAGCAGCTTTGCCAGCAGCTCCGTGACCGCGCGGTTGGCCTCGCCGCCCTCGGCGATGGCACGGACGCGAACCTTGACCACGGCCCGCCCGTTGGCGAGCGTTTCAATACCGTCGATGTCGTCTCTGCCACCGCGCGGCGTCACTCGAAGCGCAACGCTGACGCCGTCGGTCGAATAGCGCCAAGGATCCATCCCCCAGCGCCCGCAATCAGATCACGTTGGGATAGACGTAATAGAGAATCACCCGCTGGATGAACATGATGATCAGGATCAGGATGATCGGCGAGATATCGAGGCCGCCCAGATTGGGCATGAAGCGGCGGATCGGCGCCAGCGCTGGCTCGGTGATCCGGTAGAGGAACTCGGCCACCGCGGCGACGAACTGGTTGCGCGTGTTCACGACATTGAAGGCGATCAGCCAGGACAGGATGGCGGACGCGATCAGGAGCCAGACATAGAGGTCAAGGACGATGATGACGATATCGAGGATGGCACGCATGTGGCGGGGGTGCTCGCGAGGTGGGGTACAACGCTAGATATCGGTTCATCCCCCCGCAAACAAGGGAAGTTCCCGGCAAAATGACGCCAAAATCGGCCGTTTCAAGTTTCTTGCAGCGTTCTTGACTTGGCCTTGGGGCGGACTGTAAATGGCGCCGATTGTCGGCTGCTTCGGGTCAGTTCGAGGCGGTCGCGACGGGGCCATAGCTCAGCTGGGAGAGCGCGTCGTTCGCAATGACGAGGTCGGCGGTTCGATCCCGCCTGGCTCCACCAGCCTTCGCAGGCTGCGCCTGCTTCGGCTGGGCAGGCCTCTTTCGTAGCGAAGGCTGCCTCGCCATAGCCCGAAGGGCGACGGCGGGCTCCGGCAAACTCCCCTCATTTCCCCGTAAACCGCGGCGGCCGTTTCTCCACAAAACTCGCCACGCCCTCCTTAAAGTCACTCCCCTTCAGCGCGATTTGCATTTCGCGGTTGGCGTCGATGGTCGCCTCCGCCAGGGTCTGAAACGGCACGTCGTAGAGCTGGCGCTTGATCACCGAAATCGCGCTGGGCGAGACGAAATCGGCGAGATCGCGGGCGTAGGCGTAGGTCTCCTCGCGTAAGCGCTCCGGCGCATAGATCCGGTTGACCAGCCCGATCCGCAGCGCCTCCTCGCTGGAGACCCGCCGCGCCGACATCAGCAAATCGAGCGCGTTGGCGTGGCCGACGATGCGCGGCAGCATCCAGTTGATGCCGTGCTCGGCGATCAGCCCGCGGCGCGCGAACGAGGTGGTGAAGACGGTGTTGTCGGCCGCAAAGCGCAGGTCGCAATAGAGCGCATGGACGAGGCCAATGCCGGCGGTGGCGCCGTTCAGCATGCCGATCACGGGCTTTGGGATTGCCGGATAATAGGCGTAGCGGGTCTGCCAGTCCGCTCTTCGGTTCATGTCGAAGGGCGGCGTGTTCTCGCCGCGCCTGATCTCGCTGGGATCGATCGCCTGCAGCGCTTCCATGTCGGCGCCGGCGCAGAAGGCGCGGCCGGCGCCGGTCAGCACGATGACGCGGACATTGTCATCGCCGGCGGCGGCCTCCATGGCATGGCGGACGTCGCGCTCCATGGTCGCGGTCCACGCATTCATGCGATCGGGACGGTTGAGGGTGATGGTCGCGATCTTGTCGCTCACCTCATAGAGAATATGCTGATAGGTCACGAGGTCGCCTCCCTTCGCCCGTTCGGAACCGCGGGCTTTTCGAGCGCAACACTATCACATCGACGGATTTTGAAAGGCGTTCGGAGGCACGAGGAAATTCCGTGCGGCGGCTATTCGGCGGCCTCCAGGAGAACCGCACGCGGCGCGCGCGTGGTCCAGCCCGCGATGAAATTGTTCAGCCAGGCGCGCTCGGTCACGTCGTGCACCGCGCGGCCCTCGAAGTGCAGATGACGCGGCTGTGCGCCCGGCGAATCCATGCGCACGCAGCCGCGCGTGGTCCAGCGGTGCATCATCGCGTAGGTGACGTCGGGGTGAAACTGCAGGCCGAACGCATGGCCTGCCCGGAACGCCTGCACCGGAAAGTCATCGCCTTCGGCGAGCAGCTCGGCACCACGAGGCAGCTGAAATCCTTCGCCATGCCAGTGGTAGACACGCTCCGGCCAGTCCGCGCAGAGCGCGTGACCGGCGGCCGTCGGGCGGATCGGATAGTAGCCGACCTCCACGCGCCCGTCGCGATGCGGCGCGACCTCTGCGCCGAGTTGCCTGGCCAGCATCTGCGCACCGAGGCAGATGCCGAGGAACGGCCGCTGCTCGCGCAGGGGAATTTCAATCCAGTCGATCTCGCGGCGGACGTAGTCGTCGGGATCGTTGGCGCTCATCGGCCCGCCGAAGATGACCGCGCCGGCGTGCCCATCCAGCGTTTCCGGCAAGGGATCGCCGAACCGCGGACGGCGAATGTCGAGGGGATAGCCGAGCGCGCGCAGCGCATTGCCGACCCGGCCCGGCGTCGAAGTTTCCTGGTGCAGGATGATCAGCACCGGCCTGAGAGCCGGACCGGAGGCAGCCGACGTGCAACGGCCCGGAAAGGGCAGCACGTTCTTGTGACCACTGTGCGACCGGAACGACATCGGCGTTACCTGGGACCTCGAAATGAAACCATACCTAAGTGATTGTTAATTTCGCGTGAGTTCATGCACACACGCAAAAATGCAAACGCCGGGCCAGAGGCGGTCAGCGCGCTGCACACGGCGCAAACGGCCGCGACTTCCGGAAAAACACGGGAATTCTTCAGCGCTGGCGCAGTTGAAGACGGCCGACGGCGCCCAGAATGAAGGAGCGCGGAAACAGGCGGAGCAGGAATGGCACAATCTTGATGCCGATGCCCGGCATCACTGCACGTTTGTTAGCCATCAATCCGCGATAGGCCTGCTGCGCGACGTCGGCGGGCAAAACCTTAAGAACCGCCGAATCGAAACCGGGCCGGAAGCCCGCGCGGGCCTGGAATTCCGACGGCACCGGACCTGGACACAGCACCGTCACACGCACACCATGCGGCGCGAGTTCGGCACGCATCGCCTCCGTGAACGACAGCACATAGGCCTTGGTGGCGTAATAGATTGCCATTCCCGGGCCCGGCAGAAAGCCAGCGATCGAACCGACGTTCAGAAGTCCGCCGCGATGGCGGATCAATTGCTCGGAGAACCGCAGCGACAGATCGGTCAGCGCGCGGATATTGACCGCGATCATGTCGAGCTGATCGGCGCGGTCGCGCTGGACGGCCTTGCCGAACAATCCGAAGCCTGCATTGTTGACGACGTATTCGACTTCCACACCGGCAGCTGCCAGCGCCTCCGCGATCTTGTCGCCGCAGTCCACCTGCACGAGGTCGCAGGGAATCACGATCGGAGCCGGGCCGCCCGCGGCGGTGATTTCGGCGGCCAGCGCCGTCAGGCGATCGGCGCGCCGCGCGACCAGCACCAGACGATGGCCATGTGACGCAAAAACGCGCGCCAGTTCGGTGCCTATCCCCGCTGATGCACCGGTAATCAGCGTCACACGCTCGGTCACAGTCGAATGCTCTTAAGTGAATTGCAAAGAATTCCGCCAGCGCGGGAACGAGAGCATAGGGGCGAGGTGCGGCGCAAGCCACGTGCATGGCATATGCCCATGCGCCGTTTCCTGCCTCGGCAATCGAAGTTCAATGTTTTCAGGATCATCGCGGCGTTGCCGCGACGGACCGGGACGCAGATTAAAGTTTCGTCATCTGCGTTGAAATGCAATCAATGGGTGTGACGGTGTCGATCACGTTGCCGCGTCGGCCGTTTTCGAAACATCCCTGGGCGAGCCCGATTGGCGCTGGGCGGCCGCCTTGTGCTTGAGCTCGAGCCGGTCGCGCGAGGCCACACCGAGCAGATCGGCGGCGCGCCACACGACGTTGTCCTCGAATTCGCTGACATCGCCATCGGCGTATACGAGCTCCCACATCATCTCGATGATGCGAAGCCTGCCCTCCTCGTTCACCGAACGCATGATGACGCTGGTGAAATGATAGAGATCGACCGCCTCGCCCTCGGCGCGCGTCGCCTGCGCGATCAGATGATCCGCCTTGCCTTGATCGAGCTTGAAGCGGCTTTCGATCAGGCTGTGCAGCTTGCGCTTCTCGGCCTCGTTCGGCTCGCCATCGAGCGAGACGACGTGAACCAAGAGCGCGGTCGCCGCCAGAAGATATCCGGTGTCGTCGAACGCGAGATCCTGATCCGCGCTCGGCGAAACGATGTCGGCAATGAATTGGCGTAGTCCGTCGAGCATCAATCTACCTGCAACCGCGTGAAAAGCCTGTCGATCGAATATGGGTTGAAAATGTAGTCGCCGCAATCAACGTCCGGCTGCGCGGACAGATTAAATCGGCGTCAGGTTTGAGGTGACCGATGCATCTGCGCGGAAACTTGAGACCGAAGGTTGGGCGGTCCTTGCGGGTGGTCGCCTGCTGATGGGTCAAATCGCACAGGCCAAGGTTCAAGGCCCAACGGCGCCGCGAGATGCGCCAGACGTCGAGGCCACGGCCAAACTGCGAATCATTCGCAATTGCGTTAAAGGCTACCCCGATTGCTTCTTGTTCTGCTGCGTCATGGCCACTCCCACCCCTCATCCTGAGGAGCCCGCAAAGCGGGCGTCTCGAAGGATGTAGGCCACAGACCGGGCCTTCATGGTTCGCCCGGCGATGCAAAGCATCGTCCGGAGACGCGCGAAGACGCGCTCCTCACCATGAGGAGCTCACGATTAAGGTATCTCGTACACCACCATCTTGTCGGCGATGCCGCGCAGCGCGGCTTCCTTCTGGATCGGCCGGATCGCCTCCTTCTGAAGGATCGAGGCGACGGCCGGCGACTCGATAATGGATCCGGTGATGTGGATCTCCTGCGAGGTCGACAGGCTCTGCACTCTGGAAGCGATGTTGACGGTCTGGCCGAAATAATCCTGCCGCTCGTTGAGCATCACGGCGAGGCAAGGCCCCTCGTGGATGCCGATCTTCACGATCAAATCCTCGCGGCCGCGCTCGACATTAAGCGCAGCCATCGCCGCGCGCATGCGCAATCCCGCAATGATGGCATGCTCCGGCCGGATGAAGGTCGCCATGACAGCATCGCCGATCGTCTTCACGACCGCGCCCTTCTCGGAAGCGATGATATCGAGCAGCGCGTGGAAGTGCGCCCGCACCAGATCGAAGGCAGCGAGATCGCCGACCCGCTCATAGAGCGCCGTGGAGCCCTTGAGGTCCGTAAACAGGAAGGTCAGCGAGGTGATCTTCAGCCGCTGATCGACGTTGAGATTGTCGGCCTTGAACACGTCGCGGAACGTCTGGTTGGACAGCATCCGCTTGGCGGTGAGGATCGGCTTGCGCTTGCCGAGCAGCCCATGGAGGGTGTCGTTGGCGACCCAGACGGCGGGCAGCACACGCGTATCGGTCTGGTTTTCCAGCGACAGGCGCAGCGGCCCCGGGCGCATCACGGTCGAGCCGGTCGGCGCGTGCAGCTTATTGAACACGATCGAAAACTGCTGCCGCTCCCGGCTCGGCTCGCCCTGGACGTCGAAGAAATGCGCCGAATGCGTCACCGGCTCAAACACGATGACGAACTGGCTGGGCAGTTGCAGCGACAGCACCGCTTTTTCGCCCGGCGGCAGTTCGATCGCCTCGAGCGAAACCTCGTCGATCAGCCGCTGGATCGATTCCTCGCTCAGGTCCATCCCCGAGCTCCAGAACATCTGGCGGTTATATTCCCAGATCGGCAGCGTGTTGGGATCATGCGCGGCGATGCGCCGGACGCGCGGGCTCACCGTGAAGGCGACCTCGACGCGGTCGTCGACGGACGCTTCATAGCCTTGCGCGCATAGCGCACAATTATAATCGTCGTGGCGGAGCGATTTCAGCGTGTTGTGCGCGCCGAGCACGCCGCCGCAGCCGGGGCACAGCACATTCCAGGTGAGGTCGAATAGCCCGAGCCGCGCCGAATGCAGAAAAGCGGAGATCACCTTTTCCTCGTCGAGCCCGTAGCGCGCGGCGAAGTCCAGCAGGTTGATCCGGTTGAGGTCGCGGTCCTCGCCCTTGGCGATCAGTTGCGAAATGGCGTCGACCACCGCGGGGTCGGCGGTCTGGCGCAGGACGGAGAACTGGGCCTGGGTATCGCTCATGCTGGCAACCTAGATGACGGTCCTGATGCCGCTTCGCAAGATATTCATTCGTTGCCGGGCGCGTTTTGTTACGCGCACGGGCAATCCATCCGATCACAAAAGCACTACCGGGGCGTGATGGTAAACATCGGCGAGCGGTCAGGCTGCGTCGTCACCACGCCGATCGGCTTCACCGGTTCCTTGTCAGCCAGGGTCACGCGAAACGCGCCGATCATCTTGGCCAGCGCCAGCGTCGCCTCGACCAGCGCGAAATGCGCGCCGATGCAGACCCGCGGGCCGACGCCGAAGGGCAGATAGGCGAAACGGTCCGGCGGCGTGCCGGTCATGAAGCGCGACGGGATGAAGGCGTTCGGATTGCGCCAGAGTTTTTCGTGCCGATGCAGGATCCACGGCGCGATCAGGATGACGTCCTTCTTCCTGATCGGCAGCCCCTCGATCGTATCAGGTCCGTCGGCCGCACGGGCGATCAGGAACGCCGGCGGATAGAGCCGCATCGTTTCGTCCATGACCGCGCGGGTGAATTTCAGCCGCTCGAGATCGAGCGCGCCATTGGCGCCGGCGCCCTCCACTTCCCGCGCCACTTCCTCCTGCGTCAAGGGATCGAGCGCCAGCAGATAGAGCGCCCAGAACAGCGCGGTCGCCGTCGTCTCATGGCCGGCGAGGATCATGGTCGCGACCTGATCGCCGAGCTGGTCGTCGGTAAACGCCAGCCCGGTTTCGGGGTCGCGCGCCTCGCCCATCAGATCGAACAGGTCGCGCGCCGGCGCGCCCTCCTTTTTGCCGGCGGCGCGGCGTTCGGCCATCAGCATGCCGACAAAGGCGGTCCAGCGCTTGCGGAAGCGCGCGCGTTTCAAATCCTGCGGGCTCGGCCAGCTCAAGGGCACCAGCAGATCGAGGAAATGCGGCCGCGCCAGTTGCTCGCCATATTCCATAACGAAATCGCGCAAGGCGGCGCCGTGCCGGTCCATGCCGAACGAGAACATCGTGCGTCCCGCGATCTCCAGCGTCATCCGCTGCATCGCCTCGCGCAAATCGACCGGCGCATGGCTCGCGGCGCGGAGCTTGGCGACGGTCTCGTCGGTCGCGGCCAGCATATGTGGAATCAGCGTCATCACCGCGCGCGGCGTAAACGCCGGCGCCAATGTGCGGCGCTGATGCTTCCACGCGCGCCCCTCGGCGATCAAAAGCCCCTGGCCGAGGATCGGACGCAGCACGCGGAAGCTGACGGGGGTGCGCGTATAGTTCTCGTAATTGTCGACCAGCACATGCTTGATCGCATCGGGCGCATTGAGGATGAAGCTGCTGCGCCCGAAGAAGCGGCCCTGGATGATATCTTCCTCATAGGCCGGCTGGCCCCACATCCCGATCGGGCTTTCGCGGATCGCCTTCAGCCTGGCGAACAGCGACATGTTATCGGGCGCGCGCGGCGGGCTCGGCGGCACCAGCGGCGTTCGCGCAACCGGCATGTCGTAGGCTTCGGCAATGCTCATGGGGCCGTTCCCGTAGCCCGGATGAGCGCAGCGATATCCGGGATTGTGCCAAAGCCCCGCATATCGCTGCGCTCATGCGGGCTACGATTATCTATGTCTCGATCCAGGCGCCGCAAAGGCGCCGTCCATACACAGCTAGTAAGTCAGCTCCGCCACCGCAATCCGGTTCTCCGAGGCCGGCCACGCCCGCGCCACGATTCGCTCTGTATTGAACATGGCGACCACGGACCGCCCAACCTCTTCCGCAGCCAGCCGCAAGGTCGTGGTTGAATCCGTCGGCACGCCTGGCTTCACATCCTTTGGCTCCTTGCCGTCGAGCAGCACCACATCGCGCGGCAGGCCGAAATAGCCGCGCGGGCGCGTCATCAGCACGACGGCGTCCGCACCTGCGTCCGCACTCCCGATCGGCCGTGCGGCGCGCAGATTGACGATGTCGGAGGAGCGCGGAAACGGCGAGCGATAGAAATGCGTCGTCGTCGCGCCCGACGAGGTCAGCACGATTTCGAGATACCAGGTCGGCTCGACCTGCGCCGGACCCCAGCGTCCATCGGCGCCGGTCTGCGACGAATGGATCGGCCCGCCGCTGCGTTCGCCGGTCTCGGGCGAGACGCGATAAATCTCGACCGTGGCGCCGGAAACCGGCCGGTTGGTGACGACCCCGCCGGGCGCGCCCGTGACAAGGCCGCTCAGCCTGACTCCCGCTTCCGGCACGATCTCGATGCGCGAGGGCTCTTTGCCTGCAATGAATTTGTAGATCTCGCGAAACGCACGCGGATGAAACGCGACCTCGCGGTGATCGAGCGCGCCCAGCACGAGATTAGTCGCGCCCTTCAGCGCCGGGCCATCGGATGTGATGCCGGTCGGCACGCCCGGCTTGCCGACGAAGCGGCCGTCGGCCTGCGCATATTTGTCCATGCCGTCGCTTCGCAAGGTGAGGAACGCCGTTCCTGCCGTCACTTCGCTTTCGCCTTCGTTCAGGCCGCGCAGGAACGGTCCGCGGCCGTTGAATTCGCCGCCGAGTCCCTCGTCCCATTGGTAAATGCCGTGGTTGGGAACGCCGCACAGCACGGCGTGGCTGACGTCGGCACCGCCGCCATTCTTGACGATATTGCGGATCGAATAGCCGCCGCGCGAATTGCCGACCAGCGCGACACGCATCGCACCGGTGCGCTGCTTCAATTGCTTGATCGCTTCGCCGAGCTCGCGGCGCTGGTCTTCGGTCGAGGAACGGTTCGCCTGCTCCACCTTGTCGTCAGTGCGCGCCAGGGGATCGGTGAAGCTGATCGCCATCATCCGCTCGCGCGGCACGCCGTTCGATTCCATGCGCCACAGCGTGGTGATCCACAGTGCGGCATGATCGCCGTTGCCGTGCACGAACAGAACAGGCGGAATCTCGTTCGCCGCAGATGGCGCCGCGGCCGGCTGCGCCAGCGCAGAGAAGCTGAGATTTCCGGCAAAGCCGCCGGCCAGCAGCGGTAGCGCGCCGGCGCCCCGCAGCATCGTTCGCCGCGTCAGGTCCATTCCAGTTCCCCGTCCTCTTTCCGCATCTTAGCTGTGCCCTCGCCGTTCTCCCAGCGACCCAACGACTGGACAGCGCAAGCTTTTCGCGGGCATCTGTGAAGCGCCCGCAGGAATCATCGCGCTCCAAGCAGCCCAACCGGAACCGGATATGACCGAACCGCCAAAGCGCTCCGACAGTATCACCGCACCGCTCAGGCATTCGGTGTTCCGGCGGATCTGGCTGGCGAGCCTGCTGTCGAATTTGGGCATTCTGATCCAGGGCGTCGGCGCCGCTTGGGCGATGACGCAGATGACGTCATCGGCCGACAAGGTGGCGCTGGTGCAAACAGCCTTGATGCTGCCGATCATGCTGATCTCGATGCCGGCCGGCGCCATTGCCGACATGCACGACCGCCGCGTCGTCGCGATGGCGGCGCTGTTGATCGCACTGACCGGCGCGACTGCACTGACGCTGCTGTCATGGTTCGGCCTGGTCACGCCGAACGTGCTCCTGCTGTTCTGCTTCATCGTCGGCACCGGCATGGCGCTGATGGGGCCGGCCTGGCAGTCCTCGGTCAGCGAGCAGGTGCCGCCCGAAACCCTGCCGGCGGCGGTCGCGCTCAACGGCATCAGCTACAATATCGCACGCAGTTTCGGCCCCGCGATCGGCGGCATCATCGTCGCGACCGCCGGCGCGGTTGCGGCCTTCGCCGTCAACACGGTGCTGTATTTACCGTTACTGGTCGTGCTGTTTCTCTGGAAGCGGGTCCATGAACCGTCGCGGCTGCCGCGCGAGCGGCTCAACCGTGCCATGGTCTCCGGCGTCCGCTACATCACCAATTCGCCATCGATCAAGATAGTGCTGACGCGCACGCTCGTCACCGGCATCATCGGGGGTTCGATCTCGGCGCTGATGCCGCTGATCGCGCGCGACCTGTTGCATGGCGGCGCGCAGACCTATGGCGTCATGCTCGGCGCGTTCGGCATGGGCGCGGTGTTCGGCGCACTCAATATCGGCACCGTCCGCAGGCAACTGAGCGGCGAGGCCGCGGTGCGCGCCTGCACGATATCGCTGGCCGGGGCGATCGCCGCCGTCGCGCTCTCGACCAGCGCCTTCCTGACGGCGATCGCGCTCGTGCTTGCCGGCGCGGTGTGGATGCTGGCGGTGGCGCTGTTCAATATTGGCGTGCAGCTGTCGGCGCCGCGCTGGGTCGCCGGGCGCTCGCTCGCCGCGTTCCAGGCCGCGATCGCCGGCGGCATCGCGATCGGAAGCTGGGGCTGGGGCCACCTCACCGACATCTATGGCGTCGAGGTGGCGCTGCTGGTCTCCGCCGGAGCGATGCTGGCATCGCCGCTGCTCGGCATCTGGCTGCGCATGCCGCCGGTCGGCGCGCGCTACGAGCCGCCCGCCGAGGCGCTGGCCGATCCCGAGGTAAAACTGTCGCTGACCGGCCGCAGCGGGCCGCTGGTGGTGGAGATCGAATACCGCGTGGCGCAGGACAACGCCCGCGCCTTCCACAATGTGATGCAGGAGGTGCAGCTCAGCCGGCAGCGCAACGGCGCCTATGGCTGGTCGATCGCCCGCGACATCGCCGACCCCGAACTATGGACCGAACGCTACCACTGCCCGACCTGGCTGGATTACCTGCGCCAACGGAGCCGCCCGACGCAGTCCGAGCGCGCTTTGCACCAGCGCGCGATCGACTTTCACCTCGGCCCCGAACCGATCCGTGTCCGCCGCATGCTGGAGCGCCCGTTCGGCTCGGTCCGCTGGAAGGAAGACACCCCCGACCGCGCCGCCAACGAGGTCTTGCCCGTGGTCGCGACGGCGGCCGGCAGCAGTACCTGATCTGGCGGCACGCGCCGCAATCCCCGGCGAGCCGTTAACCAGTTGCACGCCCGCCGCCCCGGGCTTCTGCCATGGGTTGCTGTCCATCGCCCGCGCCGCAGCCTAACGCCGCATTGGTATAACGTATCCTTGCCAAAGCTCCGGCCGGAACCGTAGAGTTCGTCCCAATCAACAACGGCTGGCCGCCAAAAATAAAGGCCGGCTCAACCGGGAGGATACCCATGACCAAACCTACCAAGGACACCACGTCGCGCCGTCGCTTCCTGACGGCCGCCGCCGCGGGGGCCGCTACCGCCGTCGCCGCGCCGAGCGTCGTCAAGGCCCAGGGCCCGATCAGCATGCGCTGGCAGAGCACCTGGCCGTCCAAGGACATTTTCCACGAATACGCGCAGGACTACGCCAAGAAGGTCAACGACATGACCGGCGGCGATCTCAAGATCGAGGTGCTCCCGGCAGGCGCCGTGGTGCCGGCGTTCGGCCTGCTCGACGCCGTCTCCAAGGGCGTGCTCGACGGCGGCCATGGCGTGCTGGTCTACCACTACGGCAAGCAGACCGCGCTGGCGCTGTGGGGCTCGGGCCCGGGGTTTGCGATGGACGCCAACATGCTGCTGGCCTGGCACCGTTATGGCGGCGGCAAGGAGCTGCTCGAAAAGCTCTACGCGTCGATCAACGCCAACGTGGTCTCCTTCCCCTACGGCCCGATGCCGACCCAGCCGTTTGGCTGGTTCAAGAAACCGGTCGCAAAGGTCGAGGACGTCAAGGGCCTGAAATTCCGCACCGTCGGTATCTCCATCGACGTGTATTCGGGCATGGGCGCTGCCGTGAACGCGCTGCCGGGCGGCGAAATCGTGGCTGCCATGGACCGCGGCCTGCTCGATGCGGCCGAGTTCAACAACGCCTCCTCCGACCGCGTGCTCGGCTTCCCCGACGTTTCCAAGGTCTGCATGCTGCAGAGCTATCACCAGAACGCCGAGCAGCTCGAGATCATGTTCAACAAGGACAAGTACAACGCGCTGCCCGACAAGATGAAGTCGATCATCGCCAATGCGGTGGACGCAGCCTCGGCTGACATGTCCTGGAAGGCGATCGACCGCTACTCCAAGGACTATGTCGAGCTGCAGAGCAAGGACAACGTCAAGTTCTACAAGACGCCTGACGCCATCCTGAAGCGACAACTCGAGATCTATGACGAGGTGGCGAAGAAGAAGGCAGCGGAAAATCCGCTGTTCAAGGAGATCGTGCAGTCGCAGATCGAGTTCGCCAAGCGCGCGACGCAGTGGGAGCAGGACACGGTGGTGAGCCGTCGCATGGCCTACGACCACTATTTCGGGCCGAACGCCGCAGCGAAGAAGATCTGATCACGAAATAAAACCGGCAAGGCGCCGTCCGGACCACACCCCGGACGGTGCCTTGTGCTATGTTGGGGACCATTTCTTATGCCGAAGCATATCACATGAGTGTCCAGAGTTTACTGCACACGATCGACGGCATCTCGACCTGGGTCGGCAAGGCGACGGCCTGGCTTATGATCCTCCTGATGAGCGTCGTCTGCATCGAGGTGTTCAAGCGCTACGCCGTCAACATGCCGACGGCGTGGATATTCGATGCCGAGAACATGATGTATGGGTCGCTGTTCATGCTGGCTGGCGCCTATACGCTGGCGCAGAACGCCCATGTCCGCGGCGACTTCCTGTATTCCTCGATGCGCCCGCGCACACAGGCCGCCCTCGACCTGGTTCTCTATTTCGTGTTCTTCATTCCGGGCATCGCCGCGCTGATCTATGCCGGCTACTTCTATGCCGCGGATTCCTGGGCCATCAACGAGCATTCCAACGTCACGGCCGAGGGCCCGCCGGTCTATCACTTCAAGACGGTAATTCCGATCGCGGGCGCGCTGATCATGCTGCAAGGGATCGCCGAGATCATCCGCTGCATCGTCTGCCTGAAGACCGGCGAATGGCCGAGCCGGCTTGCCGATGTCGCCGAGACCGACGTGATCGAAGAGCAGCTCGCGCACTCTGAATATGTCGACGAGGAATCGCGCAAGCTCGCCATCGAGGGCGCGGCGCGCATCGATGAAATGGCGCGGCAGCGCGGCATGGGCGGGGACCTGAACACATGAGCGATCCGGCACTCGGCCTGTTGATGCTGACGCTCATCGTCGTCGTCATCATGATGGGCTTCGCCACGGCCTTCACGCTGATGGGCCTTGGCATGTTCTTCGGCTTCATCGCCTTCTACGACCCGTCGCAGAGCTGGACCCATAACAAGGTGTTCGAGCTGATGGTCCAGCGCACCTACGGCGCGATGACCAACGACGTCCTGATATCCATCCCGCTGTTCGTGCTGATGGGCTACGTGATGGAGCGCGGCGCGCTGGTCGACAAGATGTTCTATTCGATCCAGCTCGCCTTCCGCCGCCTGCCGGCCTCGCTGGCGGTGGCGACCCTGATCGTCTGTACCTTCTGGGGTATCGCGAGCGGGCTGGTCGGCGCCGTGGTGGTGCTGATGGGCGTGATCGCCTTCAACCCGATGTTGCGCGCCGGCTACGACGTGAAGCTCGCCTCCGGCGTCATCACCGCGGGCGGCACGCTCGGCATCCTGATCCCGCCCTCGGTGATGATCATCGTCTATGCCGCTGTCGCGGGACAGTCGGTCGTCAAGCTCTATGCAGCCGCGATGTTTCCCGGCTTCTTCCTCGCATTCCTCTACCTTGTCTATGTCATCGGCTGGGCGATGATCAATCCGAAGGTCGCTCCGCCCTTGCCGGAGGAGCAGACCCGCGTCCCGGTGCCGGAATGGATCAACAGCTTTACGAAGCTCTATTCGCCGAACATGTTCGTCGGCCTTTCCAAGGCGATGCTTTCGCCGGCGAAGGCGAAGATGCTCGAGGTCGACGGCAAGCCGATGGGCTATGGCGCGATCGTCAAGCACTTCCTGATTTCGCTGGTGCCGCTGCTCTTGACCGTCGTCACGCTCGCCACAGTCTGGTGGTATGTCGTGATCCACCAGCAAGCCGGCGCCGCGGGCGAAGCCGTCGAAGGCCTGCAACAACTCGGCAGCGCGGTCGAGGCCAAGGAACTGTCACCGAGCGAGAAGGGTCCGGACGCTCAGTTCTATATCTGGTTCGCGATATCGGCTGCCGTGCTCGCGGCGTGGTCGCTGCGCTCCTACCTGCGCATGGACGGCGAGCGCTTCGAAGTGCTGAAACTCTTGACCTCCTCTGTGATGCCGCTCGGCATTCTCACCGTTGTCGTGCTCGGGGTGATCCTGTTCGGCATCACGACCGCGACCGAATCCGCCGGCGTCGGCGCCGCCGGCGCCTTCATCCTCGCCTTCCATGCCCGCACGCTCGACTGGAAGCGCACCAAGGAAGCGGTGTTCCTGACCGCAAAGACCACCGCGATGGTGTGCTGGCTGTTCGTCGGAAGCGCGCTGTTCTCGGCGGTGTTCGCCATTCTCGGAGGCCAGGCGCTGCTGGAGAGTTGGGTGCTCTCGCTCAACATGTCGCCGGTCCAGTTCCTGATCCTGTCGCAGGCGATCATCTTCGTTCTCGGCTGGCCGCTGGAATGGACCGAGATCATCATCATCTTCGTGCCGATCTTCCTGCCGATGCTGAAGCATTTCGGCATCGACCCGGTGCTGTGGGGCGTGCTGGTGTTCGTCAACCTGCAGGCGGCGTTCCTGTCGCCGCCGGTGGCGATGTCGGCGTTCTACCTCAAGGGCGTCGCGCCGAAGCATGTCACGCTGAACCAGATCTTCGCGGGCATGATGCCCTACATGCTGATCGTGATCCTGTGCATGGTGATCATGTATCTATGGCCCGGCATGACGCTGTGGCTGCCGAACTACCTCTACGGCGGCGGCTAGCGCCGCCGAGAGATCGTACTGTCGGGGTTTACGGCCGAAATTGTTACTGCCCGTGGCTCGCCAGCATCTGCTGGCAGCCCTTGCTGATCTTCGCGCGGTTCTGCTTCAGGCAGGCCAGCACGATCTGGTCGCCCTCCTGCATATGTGCCCGGCAGTAGCGCGAGACGTCGCGCGAGCAGGCATCATGCCCCTTCTGCCGGTCCTGCGGCGTCTGGGCCGCAGCGGCGGACGTGATCAAAACGAGGGGGATGACGAAAAGTATCTTGGTCATTTGGCTATGCCTTCGTACTGGGAACCGCAATCAGGACGCCTCTATAACGCGTTCGGGCGACGTGGGTTACCTGTTCGCGTCAAGAAAACGTGCCGGATTGGGCCATCCAGGCTCGAAAATCCGCTCCTGAGGCCCTCGCGGGCGAGAAAAATCGCCTCAAACGACGCAGGTCCCTAACGGACCCCTGCAAGCAGAAAACGCCTGCGTCGGATCGACGCAAGCGCTTCTGAGAGCCTGATCAAAGGTGAGCCGCTTATTGCGCGGCGAGTTTACCCTTCTGCGCGGCGAATTCACGGTCCATCACGCTGCGGCAGCCGGCGCTCAGATCGGAGCGGTGCTTGACCATGCACGCGGTGATCTTCGGGATGTTCGGAATTTCCGAGCTGCAGAGGCGAAACGCGTCGCCGGTGCACTGCTGCTGCGCCTCAGAGGAGAAGGCGAAGCTTGCGGTCGACGACACGGCGGCGAAAGAGGTGGTCAAGGCCAGAACTAAACTGACCTTGCGAACGGAATTTGAGAACACTGCGGTCATTGTCGGCTCCCTTTGGTCCAGCTACGTGGACCGGCTGTTGATGGTTGCACCATGCGCGGAACCGGACGATTCGACTGTGACTGACGTCACTCGATCATAAACCCCTCATTTTCTTCGCCTAACCGGGGCGTGTTCGCCAGACGTTAAGACATTGTTGTCATTAATGGCCTGTTGTCTGTGTATCCCTGAGTATGTGGAAGAGTAGCGATGCGTAACGCGTTGGGCCTGATGCTGGCCAGTTTTGTGACGGCGGTTCTCATCACCGGCGTTTGGTTCTGGACTTCCTCGCCGCGCGCCGACGCGGCTCCTCCTCAAACCGTTGCCGCCCGCGCGGCCGATCCGCTGCCGGCGCCCGCTGCCGCCAAGCCCGCGCCCAAGGACGACGTCGAGATCACCGCGGGGCTGTCGAAACCGGCCCCCGCCCTGGCTCCCGCACCCGCAGCCTTCCCTGCACCGCTTCCGGTGCGGCCGGCCGCAACCTGCGCCAATCCGGACGCGCTCGGCGTCAGCCGCGTCGTCGTGATCGACACGACCGGCGGTCCCGGCTTCGGCTTCCTGCAATACAAGCAGTTCGACTTCCTGACCGACAAGGAGGTCGTGCTGACGTTCGACGACGGTCCGTGGCCGACCACGCCGGCGGTGCTGAAGGCGCTCGCGGATGAATGCACCAAGGGCCTGTTCTTCCCAGTCGGCAAGCACACCACCTATCATCCGGAAATTCTCAAGCAGGTCGCGGCCGCCGGCCACACCATCGGCTCGCACACCTGGTCGCACGCCCATCTCGACAGCAAGAAGATGACCGAGCCGCAGATGCGCGAGGAGATCGAGAAGGGTTTTAGCGCCGTGAAGATGGCGCTGGGGACTGCGCCCGCGCCGTTCTTCCGCTTCCCCGGGCTCGGGCACACGCAGGCGGCGCTGGGCTATCTGGCCTCGCGCAACATCTCGATGTTTTCAGTCGACGTCGATTCCAACGACTTCAAATCGTCCGGTCCCGACCAGGTCATCCAGAACGTCATGACCAAGCTCGACAAGCAGGGCAAGGGCGTGATCCTGATGCACGATTTGCAGAAGCACACCGCGCTCGCCCTGCCGACGCTGCTGCGCCGCCTCAAGGCCGGCGGCTACAAGGTGGTGCAGATGCGCGCCAAGGAGCAGCTCGAAACCCTGCCCGAATATGACGCGATGCTGGTGAAGGACCAGAAGACGCCGGCGGTTGCGAGCCGTCCGATCAGCAGCGTGGTGCAGACGGTTTCGCAGTAATGCGGCGGCGGCGCCCGCGGGCGCCGCCTCAAACGAAATGCCCGGCGCAAAGGCCGGGCATGACGCAAACGCAGACAATTACGCGACACTTACGCCTACGCTTACCAGTAGATTCCGTAGCGATGCAGCGTGTTGATGATACGCGCGAGCCGGAAGGGCCGGTGCGGCCTCATCATGCCCCGCCTCGACATCGACGCCGATCTCCGCATCATGGGCCTGCCGCGTTCGGCTCTCGGCCGCTCCGCCATATTCTGCTCAACCCGCGCCGCGGGCCGGTACCTTCCAGCCCTGTATTTGCCGGCCCTTGGCGACTCCGCATTGGACGTTTCAGCCCTCGACGTTTCACCTCTGGACGTCTCGGTCCTCTGTGTTTCCGCCTTGGGCTCGACGATCGCCGGCCGCTCGGTGTATTTCGGCGTTTCCACAGCCTGAGGCGCTTCCGCCGTTCGCGGCGCGTCGATGGTTTTCGCGGGCGCCGGCGCGCTTTGCTTTTCGACGCCGGACAGTGACAAGCTTCGGTCACCAGCGTGGGCGGTGGCGGAAGCCAGAACGAAGCCTGCAATCAAAATAAACTTACGCATGATGAGGTCTCCCCTTGAGTTGTCCGGGAGACTACGGATGACGGCCGGATCATTATGTGCGCCAGATCACGCAGCGCGAGCGGTCGGATCGACCGCCCAAACAAAATATCGAAAACAACCCCATGCAAAGTAGCCGGCAACGGCTGGCGTAGCGGGCGGTCTCATCAGGCTCCTAGGACCGGGGCTGATCGGCCCGTCGCAAAATTTCGATCCCGTCGACGTTCTTCACGGAAACGTAGGCCTTCAGCAGTTCGGAAAGCTCGGGATCGGCCGCCGCCCACTTGCCCCAGTCGCTGTTCTGGTTGTCGATCACGACGACATCAGGCGTCTGCTTCCTGAAATCCTCGATGATTCCGGCGCGCTCCTGCGCCACGTAAGTGGCGAGGCGATCGGCCGTCGCCTGATCGATCGCGCCGTCCTTGAGCGCACGACGGACGATTTCCCGCATCCAGAACGCCTGCTGACGCGAGATCCATGTGCCGCCGACCTCGCGCACCATCGGATGACCGATGACGGCGGCTGCGCTCAGCACGAGGATCTTCGGCCGCGGCTCCAATAGCGTCACCTCTTCCTGAACGCGCCGCATATCGACGCTCGCGTTGAACCACAGGCATGCATTGGCGAAGATCAGCACGACCACCAGCATCGCACCGGCGCGGAGCCAGCGCGCTGGCGCCTGCGCATCGCTGCTGTCCGCAATCGCCCAGCCCGCCGCCAGCAGCCCGAGCGCGACCATCGGATAGGCGTGATACCCCCAGCCCTTTCCTTGCGCGAAGAACGAGATCGCAAAGCCGAGCGAACCGGCCATCATCACCAGCGTCGCGCTGTCGACTTTCTGCCGCCGGCTTTGCAGCGCCAGCGCGACCATGATCGCCAGCAGCCAGAACGTCGTGGCCGATGCCAACAGAATGGCGAGGAGCGGCGCCTTCAGCAGCAGATAGACGTCGCGGACCAGCGGATAGATCAGCGTAAAATATTCCGGGTAGAACGCGACGATGCAAACGGCGTGGATCACGACGAAAGCGGCGGCGATCCAGTTCTCGGGCGCGAACAGCACCCGCCAGTCGCGCGCCTGCACCGCGGCAGTGAGAATGCAGAAGCCGACCGCGAAGACGAAATACGGCTTGAAGTTCATGGTGGTCGCGGCGCACAGGCCGGCAATCAGAACAGCCCATGGCGCAACCGCCTCGCGATTGGCGCGCAGGACGTAGACGGCGAGCGCCGGCAGCAGCACGATCAGCGCCAGGTGTTCGCGCTGGCCGAAATCGTACATTGGCAGGATGGTCAGCACGACGGTCGCCCAGACAGCTGCGGCGCCGCCGGCGCGTTCGCGGAGCGAGGAGAAGCGCAAGACCCGCCACGTCAGCGCCAGCGATCCCGCGATCATCAGAAAGATCAGCCCATTGGTCGCGACTTCCGGCCGCGCGTGGACCGCGCGCGCCAAGAAGACGCCGAACATGTAGACCGACCCCGCCATCGGCGGATTGGTCTCGAGGATGTCGACATAGAGCCGCTGGCCGTCGAGGATGCGCTCGCAGACGATCAGCCACCAGCTGACGTCGACGTTGAAGGGCAGGACCCCACGCAGCATGATCGCCGCCATGAAGACGACGACGACGCCATGCAGCGGAGAGGCGGTCCAGATTCCCTGGCGGGCGGGCCTGTCCCCGGCAAGGCTCAGGCCGACATCGAGCGACATGCAATATCCCTGCAGGTTGGTTTGCAGGCACGCTAGAACGGGGCCAGTTAATAAGGGATTTCGGCGCGCAGGACGCGCATACGATAAGGCATGAAGCGCGGCGGCAGGCATCAGCGCAAAGTAGCGGCACGGCCGCGGAAGCCATCGCCGGCGGGCTCAATCCTGGGCGCGTTAAATACGGCACCGCTAATTTATTGAAACTACGTCCGATTTTCTACTACCTGGGGCTCACTAACGGTTCCGGAAGGGCGGCCATCCGCTGCGTTCGCAGCAGCTTTTTTCCGGGCACTTCAATCAGGCGATAGGTGATCGATGCCAATCCGATCGTTGCGAAGATGAAGCCCAGCAGGAAAAGCGCGCTGTCATAGGGCATCTGAACGAGAAGCGTGACGGACGCCAGATGCATGGCGAGCTGAAGCGGAAAGTGCACGAGATAAAGGGAGTAGGAGACGCTGCCGAGATAGACCAGGAAGCGAAGTGTCAAAAACCGCTTAACCAGCCGGCCATGGATCGCACCAATAATCAGCGCCGGAAAGCAGGTGACCGCCATCATCAGATCAAGTAGCCCGGCGAGTTCACCCCGTGCGCAGTAATAGAGGAATACGAAAACCGCCGCGATGGCGAGGCCATCGGCAAAACCGCGCTTCAAGTCGATCCGCGACAGCCAGCGCGCGTGCACGTGATATAGCGCCGCGCCACAGACGAAGCCGACGATTGTCCGGAACACATCGTTGCTGATTCCGAATGCCAGGGCATCGCTGACCAGGCCATTCTTCAGGATCACCGCGAGTGACACGGCGAACAGCGCGAACAGTACCGCACGGGCCGTGCTGCGCGGGAGTGCGATAGCCGCCAGAAACAGAATGTTGACGACGAATTCCGTCGAGATCGACCATGACGGCCCGTTAAACGAAAGCCCTCGTTCAAGTCCGGTCCGATTCAGCAGCGCAAGGTTCAGCGCGAAATCATGCGCGTCGTTGAAGACATAGACAAAAGGCGTCGACGCCAGCGGATTGACCAGGATCCACTGCATGACAGCCACGAAGCATAACGTGGTGAGATGCAATGGATACATTCGGGCAACGCGGTCGCGAACATTGCGCGCGAACGCCGCGCTGCACCGGTCGTTCCAATAGACGCGGGCGAGCACGAAACCTGACAATAGGAAGAAGAAGTCAACGAGGAGCTCGCCGTGTCGATAGAACGGCGCCATGAGAACTGGCAGCGGAGAAGCGCCGAAATGATTTGTGTAATGCCATCCAACGACGCCGATCGCCGCAAGGGCTCGTAAACTGTCCAGCTCATGCAGACGGGCCGGTTCGCAATGCCCCGAGGATGCCGGGCCGCGGTCTACAGGCGCATCCGTCCCGGCTGGCCTCCAGCCGCGGAAACCTGCTTGGGCCTGCATGTCGATCTCCGGCGCTGGGAAACGCAACTGAGCTTTCCAGACTTTCGAAGCGACGCGAGCCCGGCACGCTTGGTGATACCGTGATCGAGCACACAACTACAGCGTCAAGCGCGAAAAGGGTGTATTTTCGTTTAATTGCGCGCTTCAGATGTACGGGAAGTCAGCTGACGCGCTTGGCAAGAGCGCTGATCGCGGGTCGGCAACAAAGATACGGCGGTCGCCGCCTTCGGCCACGGCAATGGCGAGATGATCAAATTTCCCGCTACGCGCTGCGCCGCCGACTTCTTGCGCTCAAGTCGATGGCGGAGAAGAAAAACCGATCCGGAAAAGCGTGGTGCCGCAAACAGGACTCGAACCTGTGACCCCGTCATTACGAATGACGTGCTCTACCAACTGAGCTATTGCGGCGAACCGAAGCGGCGCTCGCCGGGTGAGCCCGCGAACGCCTGCACCTGATATCGGGGCTTGCCCCGATTGGCAAGATAATCGCTGCGGCGGAACGCTAGCTGCCGCCCCAGCGTGACAAAAATCCGCGCCAGCCGCCGGCCTGGGCCTTGGGCGGGCCGATTTGTTCCGCGAATTCGTCCGGCGGGCCATCCTCATCGACCCCGGGATCGTCGGGGGCGCGGACCAGCGGGATTACCGCCGGAATCGGCACTGGGACGGCTTTCGGAATGTCCCTGCGCGAGCGGAACAGGGGAGCCGGCTGCGGCGGGGCAGATTCGGCCGGTTTTTGCGGGGGCGGCGTTGGCTCCACGACAGGTTCGGGACGGGCGGCCTCGGCCGGGGCCGGCTCTGCAGCGACCGCCGCGGGCGGCGTGTTGTCCTGCGCGGCGGGTGCCGTCGTCTCGGCCGGAGCGGCTGACGACTCCGGCTTGGTCGGAGCAGGCTCGGCCGCCGGTTCGTTCACGGGTTCCGGCGGCGCGATCACAACGGCGCGGCGCGGGGTCGCCAGCATGGCTTCCTCGAACGGCGAGGATTCGATCGCAGGTCCCTTGTCGGACGGCAGCGCCGCCACCGGCGTCTGCCACTGGAACGCGTCGAGCCGCCCCGTAACCGGGGAAACCGGGCGCCAGCGATCGCTGACATAGCCGTCCGCGGTCCAGGCCGGGTCGTGAGCTGCGCGCACCGCTCGCAAGGTCCAGGCGCGGGCACGGCCGCTATCGCCGTGCTCGGTGCGTTCGAGCTCGGCCATCAGAAGCGCGACGCGCTGCGTCGGTGCGGCAATGAAAGGCTCCAGTGCCGCACGCGCCTTTGCGAATTCGGAGGCGTCGATCGCGGCGCGCGCGATCGCCAGCGCGCCCTCGATATGGCCCGGCGTTTTCGCCGCCAGCGTCTCGACACGCACCAGCCGCTGCCGCGCGGCATCGCCGAGTTTCACATGGGCGTAGGCATCTGCGAGATCGGGATGCGGCTGCGCCAGCCATGCCGTCTCGACAAGGCGCATCGAGCGGCGCACCTGATGCGCCTCGCTTTCGAACTTGCTGGCGAGCGCCGCGGCCGGCACCAAGGTCGGCGCCAGCTTGACCGCTTCCATCACGCTCTCGCGCGCCAGGTCGCGATCGACCTTTTCGAGCTCGAGCGCCCGCGCCGTCAGCAGCACGCCACGCTGCCGGCGATAAGTCGCCTTGTCGATCAGCCCGGCGGATTGATTGTTGTCGAGAATCTTCAGCGCGCCGGCCCAGTCGCCCTTGGCGCAGCAGAAGCCGAGCACCGCATGCGAGGCCCATGACGAGGACGGCGACAGTTTTAGTGCCTCCTCGGCGAGCATCACGGCCGCGACCGGATCGTCGGCGCGCTGCGCCTCGATGAACAGGCCGCGCAGGCCGAGGAGCCGCGTGTCCTCACGCTCGGCCATGGCGCGGAAGGCGCGCTGCGCGCCGTCGCGGTCGCCGTCGAGCTGCGCCGATTGCGCGTGCAGCAATAAGGCCAGCGGATCATGCGATGCGTGTTTTCGCGCGGCGTCGGCGTGGAAGCGGGCGGCAGAGGAATCGCCGTGGCCGATCGCGAGCAGCCCTTGCGTGATCGCGTGCCTGCCGCGCGCCAGGCGCCGCTCGCGCCGGTTGCGGCGGAGGCGCGCCGGGGTGCGCCAGAGGCCGCGCACGATCGCCCACACCATCATCGCCACGACGATGACGATGCCGAGCGCCAGCACGAATACCGGCAGCGTGGTCTGGACGCGATAGCCGCCCCACGACAGCACGACATCGCCGGTTTGTTCGGCAATCCAGGCTGCGCCCGCTGCGCCGAGCGCGATCAACAACAGAAAAAGAATGATCCGGATCATCGAAATCCCAGCGTTAATAAAATTCCTATTCCGACGGTTTGGCGAGCACGGCCATGGCCTCGCTCGCAAACTGACGGGAAGCAGCCAGCGCCGCGTCGCGCGCATCGGCCCGATCGAGCCAGCTTTGCACCGGCGCGCGATCTTCCGGTGAAAGCGTCTTCAATTCGCGCCGTGCCTCGTTGAAATCATTGCGCAGCGCCGCCGCGGTGATCCGCGCCACCACGGCGCCGCGGTCGGTGCCGGCAGTATCGGTGCGCTCGATCTTGACGAGCTTGGCCGCGCCCGCCTGCAGGCGATCGACAATGCCGGTGCCGGTCGTGGCGGCGGCCTGCTGCTGCGCCGGCGTCAGCTTCGGGACCAGGGCCAAGAGCTCCGTGCTCAGCCTGTTCGCGTTCGGCACGCCCTTCTCGGCAAATGGTTCGAGTGGCTTCAGCGCATCCGGATTCGGTGCCAGCGATTTTGCCGTCGCAAGCGCGACAGGGTAGGGATCGCCGACCCGCACCAGCACGTCGAGCAGCGCCGCGGCCAGCACGCGCCGCCACGGCATATCGCTCGCAGCCTTGGCATCGGCACTTTGCGTGTTGGCGAGCTTGCTGCCTTGCTGCGCGATCTCGGCGCTTTGCGCGCGCATCTGGTTCTCGATTTTTCCAAGGCGCTCCGCAAACGCGGTGAGATCCGGCGATACGGCGCCATCAGCACGCGGCGCGGACCGCACCTCGTTCAGCGTGGCCGCCAGCTTGTCACCTTGCGCACGCGTCGTCGCGAGTTCGCCGCGCAGCGTCGCCAGCGATTTTTCCAGCGCCTCGGTGCGCGGATCGGCAACGACCTTGCCCGCCTTGGCCTCGAGGCCGGCGACACGCGCGGTCAGGCCATCGATGGCGGCGGCATTCTGCTGCGCGGCCGGCGGCACGGTGACGGGCTGGATCGCGGGCCAGCCCAGCATCCAGCCGACGCCGATCACTAGCGCAGCCGCAACTGCGCCGGACACCGGCGCGACGACCCAAGGCGAAGCCGGCCGCGACGGCGGCTCCGATACCGGCGGCGCAGCGGCGGGCGCGGCGGCTTCGGGCGCCGGCTCGGCCATCGTCTCCGGGGCAGCCTCGTCCGCCGGGTCGGACGAGGCCTCAACCACGCGCTTGGTCTCGCTCGACACCGCTTCGAGGTCGATGGTCGGCGGCTCGCGCTTCGGGCGGCCAGAATCGGGCGGCGATTGAGTGTCTTCGGGCCTGTTGTCGACCATCGCAGCGGTTCCCTTGAACGGTTAGATGCCGGAACTTAGCAGAATCGGGACGTGTTAGAGCATGAAGTGGCCGCGGCGGCACCGGTTTTCCGATAAGACACTGCTAGACTTAAAGATTAGTGCGAATTCGCCGTTGCAGCGCCCGCTGCAGCGCCTCGAACAGGGCATTTTCATCCGCCGACTCCGCCGCCGTAACCTGGCTGGCGCCGGCCTCCCGCAACACTGCGGCGACCGCCGCCGAGATGCAGCATTGCGGCAGCGCCAGCGCCGAGATTTCGACGCCGCCGGCGCGCGCCGCCTCCAGAAAGGCCCGCGCGCTACGCCGTGAATAATGCAGCACTGCCTCGATCCTATCAGCCACAAAGGCGTCACATATCTCCCGTGGCAGGCTCGGGGCCGGCACCATCCGGTAAGTGGTGCGCGTCGCCACGGTAAATCCCTTGTCGCCGAGTTCACTGGCAAGGTCGCGCGCAAGATCGGCGCCTGCGAGGTACAGCAGCGGGTTCGCCTTCTTGAGCTGTTTCGATTTCGCAGCCGCCAGCACCAGCTCACGCAACGCGCCGGCGTCTCCCTTTGAGACGATCACCTCACTGAAACCGGCATCGCGCGCGGCGGCGGCGGTGTGTTCTCCAACCGCAAACAGGGGCAGCCTGAGAAGCCGGCTGTTCCCGAGTTGCGGAGCTGCGGCGCGTAGCGCGTTGGCGCTGGTGACGAGGACGGCGCCATAATTTGCCTCCGCGTCGTCCTGGAACGGGATGGCTTCGAACCGCAGCATCGGCGCGCACAATACCTCAAAGCCCCGCGCGCGCAGGGCGCTGGCGGTCGTATCATCGTCCGGGCTTGGTCGCGTGACGAGGACGGCCATATGTCAGATCTCCGCCAAAACCATTTCGGCCCGATTGCACCTTGCGACCTCGTAGTGCTACGCGGTTACCGAAACGTTGTTTTTGCCGATCGCGCAAGGGCTGAAATTGAGTAACGAAAAGCCGATGCTGGTGCTGGGTATCGAGACCACCTGCGATGAAACCGCAGCCGCGGTGGTCCGGCGCCTGCCCGACGGCAGCGGAAGAATTTTGTCGAATATCGTGCGCTCGCAGACGACGGAACACGCCCGATTCGGCGGCGTGGTGCCGGAGATTGCCGCGCGCGCCCATGTCGACCTGCTCGACGGCATCGTCGGCCGGGCGATGAAGGACGCTGATGTCGGCTTCGCAGAATTGTCGGCGGTGGCGGCCGCCGCCGGCCCCGGCCTGATCGGCGGCGTCATCGTCGGCCTCACTACGGCCAAGGCCATTGCGATGGTGCACGATACGCCGCTGATCGCGGTCAACCATCTCGAGGCTCATGCGCTGACACCGCGGCTCACTTGCGCGCTCGCCTTTCCCTATTGCCTGTTCCTGGCTTCCGGCGGCCACACCCAGATCGTTGCCGTTGTCGGCGTGGGTGAATATGTCCGGCTCGGCACCACGGTCGACGACGCGATGGGCGAAGCCTTCGACAAGGTCGCCAAAATGCTTTCGCTGCCCTATCCGGGCGGACCGGAGGTCGAGCGCGCCGCCGGCAGCGGCGATCCCAGGCGTTTTGCCTTTCCGCGGCCGATGCTCGGGCGCCCCGATGCGAATTTCTCCTTGTCGGGGCTGAAGACCGCGGTGCGCAACGAGGCCAGCCGCATGATGCCGCTGGAGCCGCAGGATGTCAGCGATCTCTGCGCCAGCTTCCAGGCCGCGGTGCTGGAATCGACCGCGGACCGCCTGAGCGTCGGTTTAAGATTATTTCACGAACGGTTCGGCCCGCCGCGCGCGCTGGTCGCCGCCGGCGGCGTCGCCGCCAACCACGCCATCCGCGGCGCGCTGCAGGAGGTTGCCGCGAAGGCGCAGACCACGCTGATCATTCCGCCGCCCGCACTCTGCACCGACAACGGCGCGATGATCGCCTGGGCCGGCGCGGAGCGGATGGCGCTCGGCCTCACCGATACGATGGACGCACCGCCGCGGGCGCGCTGGCTGCTCGATGCCAACGCCAAGGCGCCGGCTGGTTACGCCAAAACGCGTGCGGGATTCTGACGTGGCATCTTTCAACACTGTCGCAGTGATCGGGGCCGGCGCGTATGGCACCGCGCTCGCCTGCGCCGCCACCCGCGCCGGCCGCAAGGTCACGCTCTATGCGCGCAGCACCGAGGCCGCCGCGCAGATCAGGGCGACGCGGCAAAATCCAAAACTTCCCGGCATCAGCCTCGATGCCAGCATTGGCGTCACCGCGGACATGGCCGAGGCCGCGCGCGCGGATATCATCCTGCTGGCGACACCTGCACAACATTTGCGCGATGCCGCCACTGCGCTTGCCCAGCTCATAAAGCCTTCGACGTCCGTGGTTGCCTGCGCCAAAGGCATCGAGCGTGGCACGCACAAATTCATGACCGAGGTGATCGCCGAGACGATGCCGAGTGCGATTGCTGCCATCCTGTCCGGGCCGAATTTCGCTGACGACGTCGCACGTGGCCTGCCGACCGCCGTGACGCTTGCCGCAAAGGATGAAGGACTGGCAGCAGACCTGGTGCAGGCGCTGGGCTCGGCCACGTTCCGGCCCTATCACACCACCGATGTGCGCGGCGTCGAGATCGGCGGCGCGGCCAAGAACGTCTTGGCGATCGCCGCCGGCATCGTCGTCGGCCGCCAGCTCGGTGCCTCCGCACTGGCAGCGCTGACGACGCGCGGCTTCAGCGAACTGGCACGCCTCGGCCGGGCCTGCGGCGCGCGCACCGAAACGCTGGTCGGCCTGTCGGGTCTCGGCGATCTCGTTCTGAGCTGCGCCAGTCCCCAATCGCGCAATTTCGCCTTCGGCATTGCGCTCGGCCGCGGCGAGGCGCCGAACCGCGCCAAGCTCGCCGAGGGCGAATTCACCGCGCCGGTCCTGATCGAACTGGCAGCTTCGCAAAATGTCGATATGCCGGTATCAAAGGCGGTCGCGGCGATATTGAGCGGCAAGATCACGATCGACGCCGCGATCGAGGGCCTGATGACGCGGCCGTTCAAGGCGGAGGAATGACGATGGCGTACTGGCTGGTGAAATCCGAACCGTCGGCCTGGTCCTGGGACCAGCAGGTCGCGAAGGGCGCCAAGGGCGAAGCCTGGACCGGCGTGCGCAACTTCACCGCCCGGCAAAACCTCGTGAACATGAAGAAGGGCGACAAGGCCTTCTTCTATCATTCCAACGAGGGCAAGGAGATCGTCGGCATCGCGGAAGTCATCAAGGAGGCCTATCCCGATCCGACCGACAAGACCGGCAAATTCGTCTGCGTCGACATCAAGGCGGACAAACCGTTGAAGACGCCGGTGACGATGGCCGCGATCAAGGCCGATAAGAAGCTGGCGGATATGGCGCTGGTGAAATACTCGCGCCTGTCGGTGCAGCCGGTGACGGCGGATGAATGGAAGCTGGTCTGCAAGATGGGCGGGATGTAGCTAGCAGCGTCAGACAGTGCGGTAGGGTGGGCTAAGCGCAGCGTGCCCACCATTCGGACTTCCGATGTCGAGAGAGGGTGAGCTCGCTTCGCTCAGCCCACCCTACGCAGTGCGTCACGCCGCCGCGGCCGCGGTCACCACCTGCGCCAACAGCGCCTCGCGCTTGGCTTGCGTGCGGTAACCCTTCATCGTCGCGGCGAAGCGCTCAAGGATACCGTCCTCGAAGGCGGTGACGATGGTGTCGTGGACGTAGCTCTTGCGGCAGATCGCCGGCGTGTTCGACAGCTCATCGGCCGCGGCGCGCACGGCGTCCAGCACCTGCTTCTTACGGCCGCGGGCGCTCGCCGCCGGGGAAATCCGCGACAGCGATTCCAGCACGACGGCGGATGCCATCAGGGTGCGAAAATCCTTCAGCGAAATCTTGATGCCGGCGATCTCGCGCAGGAACGCATTTACCGCCGTGGTCGAGGCGGCGCGCACGACGCCGGAACGATCATAGTACTGGAACATGCGCTTGCCCGGCACGGTGCGCAAAATGCCGATGGCGCGCACCAGTTTTGCGGCGTCGCATTCCTTGCGCACGGCCTTACCGCCCTTGGCCTTGAAGGTCAGGACGAAGCAATCGTCTTCCAGCGTGACGTTGGACTTCAGCATCGTGGTGGCGCCGCGGGTGCCGTTGAGGCGGGCGTAGGATTCATTGCCCGGACGGATCGCGGTGCGCGCGATCAGCTCGATCACCGCCGAAAGCGCGAATTCGCGCGTCGGTTCGTCGCCGGACAGGAACGCCGAAACCTTGCGGCGGATCTTCGGCAGCGCCGCGACCAGCTTGGCCAGGCGATGCGCCTTGCGGTGCTCGCGGACCTTTTCCCAATCGGCGTGATAGCGATATTGCAGCCGCCCGGCGGCATCGATGCCGACCGCCTGCAGGTGCGAGGTCGGATCGGCCGAGTAGCGCACGTCGCGATAGGCCGGCGGCACCGCCATCGAATGCAGGCGGCGGATGGTGCCGGCATGACGAATCTGCGTGCCGTTGGCGCGATGGAATGAATAGCCCTTGCCGCGCTTGACGCGGCGGATCGTCAGCCCGTTCTGGTCGCCGAGCTTGAGGCCGAGCTCTTGCGCCAGTTCCTCGACGGAGGTCTTGCCTAGGGGAGTCTTGGCGACGATGTGCGGCTTTGCCGCAATAGCTTTTCGAGGGTCCTTGATCGGTTCCTTCGGCAGTTGCCCAAGCGCTTGCGCCAGTGCCACGGCAGGATCGGCGGAAACGGGCCGCGTAGCCTCGAAATTCTGCTGATCCATCATGACCGTTGTCGCCTTACTCCGCCTGTTTCGCCGGTAATGCCTTTTCTTGTGGCTTGGTTCCGGGAGGCCGTCAGCCCCGGGGAGGCCATTTAGGGGGTAACGTCCCCTTTTGCGAGTCCCGATTCCGTCATTGACGGTTACCAAATACCTTTCATGGGAGCCATTCCGGCGATAACGTTGATTTGGCCCTGCCCAAGCTCCCTAAAAATTTAGCGACTTTGATCCCAGACAAGGCCGGTCAACGGCTGACCGACCAAGGTCGCAAACGTTCCGCCTTGTCCGGGTATCGCCCCGCGACGCATAATCGCTGCAACAATTCTGGACGATTTGCGGCCGCCGACATGGGGCCGCAATGAGTGGGAGGGAAGCATGTCCGAGAAGATCTACGACGTATCTGCCGATTGGGCCAAGCGCGCCTATGTCGATGACGCCAAGTACCGCGAAATGTACGCCCGCTCGGTCTCGGACCCCAACGGCTTCTGGGCCGAACAGGCCAAGCGCATCGACTGGATCAAAGCGCCCCACAAGATCGAGAACGTCTCGTTTGCTCCCGGCAACATCTCGATCAAATGGTTCGAGGACGGTGTCCTGAACGCGGCCTGGAACTGCATCGATCGCCACCTCGACAAGCGCGGCAACCAGACCGCGATCATCTGGGAGGGCGACGATCCCTCGCAGTCCAAGCACATCACCTACCGCCAGCTGCACGACGAAGTCTGCAAGATGGCCAACATCCTGCGCACGCGGAACGTCAAGAAGGGCGACCGCGTCACCATCTATCTGCCGATGATCCCGGAAGCGGCCTATGCGATCCTGGCCTGCGCGCGGATCGGCGCGATCCACTCCGTAGTGTTCGCCGGCTTCTCGCCCGACAGCCTCGCCCAGCGCATCACCGATTGCCAGTCCAAGGTCATCATCACCGCCGACGAGGGCCTGCGCGGCGGCAAGAAAGTGCCGCTAAAGGCCAATGTCGATGCCGCGATCGCAAAAACCGGCGGAGTCGACTGGGTCGTCGTGGTCAAGCGCACGGGCGCTGCCGTCGATATGAATCCGTCGCGCGATTTCTGGTACCACGAGGCGGCCGCCGTCGTGACGACCGAATGCCCGGCCGAGCATATGCACGCCGAAGATCCGCTGTTCATCCTCTATACGTCCGGCTCCACCGGCCAGCCCAAGGGCGTGCTGCACACCACCGGCGGCTATCTCGTCTACGCGGCGATGACGCATCAATACGTCTTCGACTATCACGACGGCGACATCTACTGGTGCACCGCCGATGTCGGCTGGGTCACCGGCCACAGCTACATTCTCTATGGGCCGCTGGCGAACGGCGCCACCACGCTGATGTTCGAAGGCGTGCCGAACTATCCGGATAATTCGCGGTTTTGGAACGTCATCGACAAGCACAACGTCAACATCTTCTACACCGCGCCGACCGCGATCCGCGCGCTGATGCAGGGCGGCGACGAGCCGGTGAAGAAAACCTCGCGCAAATCTCTTAAGCTGCTCGGCACGGTCGGCGAGCCGATCAATCCGGAAGCCTGGGAATGGTATTACCGCGTCGTCGGCGACAGCCGCTGCCCGATCGTCGACACCTGGTGGCAGACCGAGACCGGCGGCATTTTGATCACCCCGCTGCCCGGCGCAACGAAACTCAAGCCCGGCTCGGCGACGCGGCCGTTCTTCGGCGTGGTGCCTGAGATCGTCGATGCCGAGGGCAACGTGCTGCAGGGCGAGACCACGGGCAATCTCTGCCTCGCCAAATCCTGGCCGGGAATGATGCGCACGGTCTATGGCGATCATGCGCGTTTCGAGCAGACCTATTTTTCGACCTACAAGGGCAAATACTTCACCGGCGACGGCTGCCGGCGGGATGCCGACGGCTATTACTGGATCACCGGCCGCGTCGACGACGTTATCAACGTCTCCGGCCACCGAATGGGTACCGCCGAAGTCGAGAGCTCGCTGGTCGCGCATGCCAAGGTGTCGGAGGCGGCGGTGGTCGGCTATCCCCATGACATCAAAGGCCAGGGCATCTACGCCTATGTCACGCTGATGGCCGGCACCGAGCCGACCGAGGAACTGCGCAAGGAACTGGTGGCCTGGGTGCGCAAGGACATCGGCCCGATCGCGTCCCCCGATCAGATCCAATTCGCGCCGGGCCTGCCCAAGACACGCTCCGGCAAGATCATGCGCCGCATCCTGCGCAAGATCGCGGAGGACGAACCGTCCAGCCTCGGCGACACCTCGACACTGGCCGATCCCGCCGTCGTCGACGACCTCGTGCAGAACCGGCAGAACAAGAAGGGGGCGCCGGCGTAAGGTCGGCGCGCGGCCGGGCGAGGCAGGCGCATCCGGCGTTGTAGGGTCCACGATCGCCCCGTTTCGTTGCCGTCATGCCCGGGCTTTGTCCCGGGCATTGACGTCTTTGTCGTTCCGCCAATGACCGCGACAAATCAGGCCATGACCTGTAGGTCAGCCTCCCTCACGCATTTATCAGTGGCCCGGTTGGCTTCGTGGCTATTTCGCGGCCATGTGTTGTTTTCCGGTCATTTACTTTATTTCCAACATTTTCTTTGTTCCGCTCAGCGAAACCAGTCTCGACGCCGGGTTGAAACCGCCCGGTCAGTGCACGCGACTAAACTAGGCACGGATGAGACAGCGGGCCGGCAGGGCCTGTGAAAGGACATTTGAGGACCCCCTGAGCGGGGCGGGCAGAGTGGGAGCTGGGAATGTTGAAGAGAATTGCGGTGGCGTTGGCCGCCACCATGGGTTTGGCCATTGTGACGTCGCCAGCCGCGCAGGCGCGGCCGGAACTGGTGGGGATCCACGGCGATTACGCGCCGGGCACGATCGTGGTGAAGACCGGCGAGCGACGCCTTTATCTCGTTCTCGAATCCGGCCGCGCGATGCGCTACCCGGTCGGCGTCGGCAAGGCCGGCAAGCAGTGGTCCGGCACCACCAAGATCGACGGCAAATATCTCAACCCGGCCTGGTCGCCGCCGAGCGAAGTCAAGCGCGACAAGCCTGAGATGCCCGACGTCATCCCCGGCGGCTCGCCCCGCAACCCGATGGGCGTCGCGGCGATGACGCTGGCCGGCGGCGAATACGCCATTCACGGCACCAACGTGCCGAACTCGATCGGCGGCTTCGTGTCCTATGGCTGCATCCGCATGCTCAATGACGACATCTCCGACCTCTACCAGCGCGTCTCGGTTGGAACCACCGTGACGGTCACGCGCTGATCCTTGGATCAGAGTGAACAAAGGGCTGCGCTATTGCGCGGCCCTTTCATTTCGGCAGTGCTTCGCTCGCGTTCGCACACCAACCGTTGCGGTGACCGCCGCCATAGCCGCGTACATAACCTGCGGTGAGCATCGCCGCCGAAACATTTCCGGTGCGCCGCGTCGCGACGTCAGCGACGACTCGGCCGGCATATTTGTCCGGACCAATATTGAAGATCATGACACCGCCTTCGCTTAGCAACGCGCGCAATGCACCCGTCGCGGCTTCCGCCATCCGCAATTCCTGCGCGCAGGACGCCTTCAATTCGGGCGCATCGATGCCGCGAAGACGGATACGCGTGATTGGTTCAAGGCGAGGCGACAGGTGAACACGCGCCTCGAACGTGTCACCATCGATGGTGCGGATGACATCGACGGGCTGATGCACAGCGGAATTTCCGGCATGCTTCCACACCATCTCCGCATCGCGCGCCGCCTGGCTGTCGACGGGCCGCGACCACGGCCAGTTGATCCACTGGCGCACCGGCAGATTGGTCGCCGCCACTACGCACGCCACGAATATCCACGGCAGGGCCGACGAAATCAGGCGGCGCCATGGACCGCGGCGCCGATCCGTATTCATTCGCTCATAAGAGGGCATTGCCCGACTAAGGGCTGAGTCGGGTCATCCGGCAAGGGGCCGGCAAGCGTCCGCCGCTTCAAAAATATCAGAAGTCCGACGCGATCCCGTTCCGCTCCCAATCGCCGTAACGGGTCGGTTCCAGGCCCTTCGGACCCGAAAACTCCTTCTGCAGCGTGGCGGCGCTGGCTTCGGCGGCCTTGCGTCGGGCATCGGCCTCGGCGAGCGCGCGCTCGGCCGCAGGCGTCAGCTTCTTGCGTTCCGCGACGGGCGCGGCAGATGAAGAATTGTCGGTCATCACAACTCTCCCATAGCACGGGACAGGCGCACAGATGACATCACATTCGTAAAATTGTCTGTGGCGATTCTTACATTTGGCATATTCGCATGGCACACGGCTGGTTCATTTTCCATGGCATGAGCCGAAACCTTTCTGCCTTCCGAGACATTCCTGCTTCATGCCACCTTCAAGATTCGCAGTACCTTCTGAAGTGCCCGGCCTCGCTGCGCGGCGGATCGCGGCCGACATCCTCGACGGCGTGCTGCACAAGCATCGCACCCTCGACGATCAGCTCGACGGCGCAGGCGCCCATCCCGGACTCAAGGCACTTGCCGACCGCGACCGCGCGCTGATGCGCCGCCTGGTGGCAACCATCCTGCGTCGGCTCGGCACGCTCGGCCATTTGCTGTCGCGCCTGCTCGATCGCGGCGTTCCGACGGACGCGCCGCGCGCGCAGAGCGCGCTGTTGATCGGTGCCGCGCAGATTCTCTGGATGGACGTGCCCGATCACGCCGCCGTCGATCTCTCGGTGCGCCTCGTGCAATCCGATCGGCGCGCCGCCAAATATGCCGGCCTCGTCAACGCGGTGCTGCGCCGCTGCGCCCGCGAAGGGCAACCGCTGATCGAGGAAGTCAAATCGCAGACGCTCGACATTCCGCCGTGGCTGCTCGCGCGCTGGATCGGCGCCTATGGCGAGGCCACCGCGCGGGAGATGGCGCGCGCCATCGGCAACGAACCCTCGCTCGACATCACCGTGAAATCGGACGCGCCGCAATGGGCGAACCGCCTGCATGGCGAAACCTTGCCGACCGGCACCGTGCGCACCCTGCTGCAGGGCTCGGTGACGATGCTGCCGGGTTTCTCGGAAGGGCAGTGGTGGGTGCAGGATGCCGCCGCCGCGCTGCCGGCGCGGTTGTTCGGCGACGTCGCCGGCAAGGCCATCGTCGATCTCTGTGCCGCGCCGGGCGGCAAGACCGCGCAACTGGCGCAGGCCGGCGCGCGCGTCACCGCGGTCGATCGTTCGCCGGCGCGCATGGCGCGGCTGCGTGACAATCTGGCGCGGCTTTCGCTGCAGGCCAATGACGTCGTCACCGATGCCGCCGAATGGCCCGGCGCCGGCAATGGCGGTTACGACGGCGTGCTGGTCGATGCGCCCTGCACCTCCACCGGCACCATCCGCCGTCACCCCGACGTCGCCTGGCTGCGCCAGGAAGCCGACATTGCGGCGCTGTCGGCGCTGCAGAAGCGGCTGCTGCAGAAGGCGGTCGCCCTGCTCAAGCCGGGCGGAACGCTGGTCTATTGCACCTGTTCGCTGGAGCCGGAGGAAGGCGAGCAGGCGGTCGGTGCCCTGCTGGCGTCAGAGGCCGGCGTACGCCGCGCCCCGATCGATGCCTGTGAGGTCGCGGGTTTGAGTGAAATCCTCACCGCATCGGGCGATTTACGCACCCTGCCCAGCCATTTGCCCCATTCCGACCCCCGACTCGGCGGCCTGGATGGATTTTACGCGGCGCGTCTGGTTAAATCAGCCTGATTTCAAACGAAATTTCCCGTCCCTCGGGTGATTCGCCGATTTTCAAGATGGTGCTATGCCGGCGTTTCCGGACTAAAAGGATTCGCCAGAATACCCCCTCCCTCCCTTTCCAAGGCACGGCGTGTCGGTCGCTCAACGCAGACGCATCTCGACGCTTATCATGAGCCGCTCGGCGCGGACCGTGATCGCGCGCGCCACGGGAGCGACGGTGGCCGTGTCGCGGCTGTGGCCCGGCCGCGCCGACCGACTGATCATCGCCCCGCATGACCTGCGTACCGCCGATGCCACCCGCGCCGCCGAAATCTATGCCGGCCGCTTCGTGTTCGCCGGCAAGATCGTGACCTGCCATGGCCGCTCGATCTTCGACCTCGAACCGCCGTCGGAGGATTGGGAAGTCGCCCTGCTCGGCTTCGGCTGGCTGCGCCATTTGCGCGCCGCCGACACCGCGCTGACCCGCGCCAATGCGCGTTCGCTGGTCGACGATTGGATCTCCAATCCGGCGCGCAAGCGGCCGCTGGAGCGCCGCCCCGACGTGCTGGCGCGCCGCGTCATCTCGCTATTGTCGCAGGCACCGCTGGTGCTCGGCGACACCGACGGAAAATTCTATCGCAAATATCTGCGCGGGCTGACCCGCGAGATCCGCTATCTGCGCTACGCGATGTTCGATATCGTCGACGGCGTGCCGCGGCTGCAGGTGCTGATCGCGCTGTGCTACGCCTCGCTGTGTCTTGCCAACCAGGCGCGTCACATCCGCGCCGCCACGCGGCGGCTGTCCGACGAATTGCAGCGGCAGATCATGCCCGACGGCGGGCATATCTCGCGCAATCCCGGCGCGCTGGTCGAGCTGCTCAGCGACTTGCTGCCGCTACGCCAGACCTTTGCCGCCCGCAACATCGCGCCGCCGCCGGCGCTGCTCAATGCGATCGACCGCATGATGCCGATGCTGCGCTTCTTCCGTCACGGCGACGGCAGCTTTGCGCTGTTCAACGGCATGAGTAACGCGCCTTCGGACCTGGTGGCGACGCTGCTCGCCTATGACGACACCCACGGCGTGCCGATGGCGAACATGCCGCATACCGGCTTCCAGCGCCTCGATGCCGGCGGCACGACCGTCATCATCGACACCGGCCCGCCGCCGCCGCCGAATGTCAGCCAGGAGGCGCACGCCGGCTGCCTGTCGTTCGAACTGTCGTCGGGCGTGAGCCGCATCGTCGTCAATTGCGGCATGCCCTCGACCGGCCGCGACAATTGGCGGACCTTTGCGCGCAGTACGATGGCGCATTCGACGTTGACCTATCACGACACGTCCTCGTGCCAGTTCGTCGAATTGTCGGCGATGAAGCGCCTCTTGCAGGGCGCGCCGATCGTCAGCGGGCCTTCCAATGTGGAAAGCTACCGCGAGGCGGTGGCCGATGGCGATCTCCTGACCACCTCGCATGACGGCTATGTCGCCCGCTTCGGCATCCTGCATCGAAGGGTGCTGATGATCTCGCAGGATGGTGGAAGGCTCGACGGCGAGGACACCGTGTCGCCGGCGCCTGGCTCCCGAGCCAAGGGCGACACCGATTTTGCCCTGCGCTTTCATTTGCATCCCGCTGTCAAGGCAAGCCGCCTCAGCGACGCGCGCGGCGTCATGCTGGTATTGCCGAACCGCGACGTTTGGAGCTTCGAGGCGCTCGACGACAAGGTCGACCTCGAGGACAGCGTGTTTCTGGCCGGCAATGACGGCCCGCGCCGCACCGCCCAGATCGTAATCCGGCAGGATTCCCGCCACGCCACCTCGGTCCGCTGGAGTTTTGTCCGCTCGACGACCTCGGCCGCCGGCACCAACGCCCGCCGCACCGCCCGCCGCGAACCGGAACTGCCGCTTTGATCCTGCTACGTCAGTAATTCCTCATGGTGAGGAGCGCGAAGCGCGTCTCGAACCATGAGCCCGGTTTGTGGCCTGCATCCTTCGAGACGCCCGCTTCGCGGGCTCCTCAGGATGAGGGCTCGATGGGTATGACGCGAGGCCAAGGCCAACTACGGAGACTGCTCCGCCCCATTGTGAACCCAGCCAAAAGCTGCTAACCAGCGCCCTCTCGCGCGACTGGCGACTTTGGATGGAGCACCATCGGGAAGCGCGGGAATGATCGCCGCGCGCCTGGGCATAAGCATCCCTGACAAAGGACCTTGCCCATGACTGATACCACCCGCCGCGTTACCCGCGCCCTCCTCTCCGTTTCCGACAAGACCGGTTTGATCGAATTTGCCAAGGCGCTGGCCGCCCATGGTGTCGAGCTCGTCTCCACCGGCGGCACCGCCAAGGCAATCGCGGCGGCGGGCCTTGCGGTCAAGGACGTCTCGGAGCTGACCGGCTTTCCCGAGATGATGGACGGAAGGGTCAAGACGCTGCATCCGAAAGTTCATGGCGGCCTGCTCGCGATCCGCGACAACAAGGAACACACTGATGCGATGAAGGCGCATGGCATCGCGCCGATCGATCTGCTCGTCGTCAACCTCTATCCGTTCGAGGCGACCGTCGACAAAGGCGCCGGTTACGAGGACTGCATCGAGAATATCGACATCGGTGGTCCCGCGATGATCCGCGCGGCGGCGAAGAACCATGACGATGTCGCCGTCGTCGTCGAAGCGCAGGACTATCAGGCGGTGCTCGACGAGCTCGCTGCCAACAAGGGCGCAACGACGCTGGCGCTGCGCCGCCGCCTTGCCGCCAAGGCCTATGCCCGCACCGCCGCCTATGACGCCGCGATCTCCAACTGGTTCGCGGCGCAGAACGAGACCGACGCGCCGGATTTCCGCGCGTTCGGCGGCCGGCTGATCCAGTCGCTGCGCTATGGCGAGAACCCGCACCAGAAGGCGGCCTTCTATGCCACGCCCGACAAGCGGCCCGGCGTCTCCACCGCGCGCCAGTTGCAGGGCAAGGAGCTGTCCTACAACAACATCAACGACACCGATGCGGCCTATGAATGCATCGGCGAATTCGACCCCAAACGCACCGCGGCCTGCGTGATCGTCAAGCACGCCAACCCCTGCGGCGTTGCCGAAGGGCCCGATCTCATTACCGCCTATCGCCGCGCGCTGGCCTGCGACTCGACTTCAGCCTTCGGCGGCATCGTCGCGCTCAACCGCACGCTCGATGCGGAATCGGCGCGCGCCATCACCGAGATCTTCACTGAGGTGATCATCGCGCCCGACGCCACGGAAGAAGCGATAGCGATCGTCGGCGCGAGGAAGAATCTGCGATTGCTGCTCGCCGGCGGATTGCCCGATCCGCGCACCGTGGGCCTAACGGCCAAGACCGTCGCCGGCGGCCTTCTGGTGCAGAGCCGCGACAACGCGGTGGTCGAAGACATGCAGTTGAAGGTTGCGACCAGGCGCGCTCCGACCGACGCCGAGCTGCGCGATCTCAAATTCGCCTTCCGCGTTGCCAAGCACGTCAAGTCGAACACCATCATCTATGCCAGGGACCTTGCCACCGTTGGCATCGGTGCCGGCCAGATGAGCCGGGTCGATTCCGCGCGCATTGCCGCCCGCAAGGCGCTCGATGCCGCGGCTGAACTGAAGCTCGCCGAGCCGCTGACCAAGGGCTCGGTCGTCGCATCGGACGCGTTCTTCCCGTTCGCCGACGGCATGCTGGCCTGCATCGAAGCCGGCGCCACCGCCGTGATCCAGCCCGGCGGCTCCGTGCGCGACGACGAAGTGATCAAGGCCGCCGATGACCACGGCATCGCCATGGTGTTTACCGGCGTCCGGCATTTCCGGCATTGATCGGCGCTCATCGCCAAGGCGGCGGAGCTGTCGTCACCCGCGCAGGCGGGTGACCCAGTATTCCAGAGACGCCAGTGATTGAACCGATGGGGCGCGGCGTACTGGATCCCCGCCGTCGCGGGGATGACAGTCGTGGATTGGGTTGGTACCTCACTCCCGCACGCGCGTCAGCAGCGCGAGGCCCGTGGCAAAGAACACCACGAGCAGCGCCATGCCGGCCTTCTGGCTGGCGGTCGCGGCGGTGATCGCGCCGATCAGGAGCGGGCCGATGAACGACGTCACCTTCCCGGTCAGCGCGAACAAGCCAAAATACTGCGCGATGCGATCGCGCGGCGCGAGGCGGATCAGAAGCGTGCGCGACGCCGCCTGCAGCGGGCCGCCGGCCGCGCCGATCAGGCAACCCAGCACGAGATAGGCGCGCTCGGCCGCGCCGGAGAACAGCGCGCCGCCAGGCACGGGCGGAGCGACCTGCACGAACAGGATCGAATCCTTGTCGACCAGCAGGATCGCCGCCAGCGCCAGCAGCAGAATCAACAGGCTGCCCGCAATGACGCGCTTCGGCCCCAGCATGTCGTCGAGCTTGCCGCCAAGCCACGCACCAAAAGTGCCGGCGATCGCCAGCAGGATGCCAAAGGTGCCGATCTGGATCGTGCGCCAGCCAAAGGTGCCCGCGGCGTAGATGCCGCCGAAGGCGAACAGCGACACCAGCCCGTCGGTATAGATCATGTTGGCGAGCAGGAACGTTGCGAGCGACCGCTGCTTCGGCAATTCGCCAAGCGTTCGCTTGATTCCGTTCAATCCTTCGCGCACGGCCTCGCGGATCGGGCGCCGCGCCGGATAATCCGGCGTGAACAGGAACATCGGCGTCACGAAGATGATGAACCAGATACCGGTCAGCGGACCGGTGATGCGGTCGCCCTGATGCGCGACCGGATCGAGCCCGAACGCCGGCACCAGGCCGAACAGCGTGCGGCCGGTCTCAGGGCTGGCGGCGAGAAAGCCGAGCACCAGAACGAGGCTCAGAATGCCGCCGATATAGCCCGTCGCCCAGCCAGTGCCGGACAACCGGCCGATTCGATCCGGCGGCACCAGCGTCGGCATCATCGCATTGTTGAAGACAGTGGCGAATTCGACGCCGACGCTGGCGATCGCATAGGCGAGCAGCAACGGCGGGATGACGCTCGGATCGCCGGGCTTGCCGAGCCACATCAGGCACGCGCCGATCACCAAAAGCGACCCGAAGCCGGCGATCCACGGCTTGCGGCGGCCGCTGGCATCGGCAACGGCGCCCAGCACCGGCGACAGCAGCGCGATCATCAAGCCGGCCGCGGCGGTGGCAAATCCCCACAGCGCCTGCCCGCTCGCCGGGTCGGGCGCGACGAAGCTCGCAAAGTAGGGCGCGAAGATAAAGGTCGTGATCAGCGTGAAATAGGGCTGCGCGGCCCAGTCGAAGAAGATCCAGCTGATGACGGCGGCACGGCCCGGATAAACCTGCGGAATCCTGCTGCCTTCCGCCTCGGAAGCGATCACCGCCATGCCGGATATTTCCCTTCAAAGTCGCGTGAGGCGTTCTGCCTGTTAAATCCAAACCTATATAGCATGCATCACCGACGGCGGGGCGGCTGCCGCGCGTCACACAGTCTTCCAACTGCGGCGGAATTTCGATGGAGATCCCTTCAATCCGGTGGCGCCGAGTAGCTGCTACCTTCGTCCTTGTGTTGGCCTGCGGCGCGACGGCGCTTGCCCAGGAGCGCCGCGCTTACGCGCCGCCCGACCTTACGACAGTCCGCGCCATAACCGCCGAGCATGGCATGGTGGTGGCGCAGGAGCGGATCGCCGCGCAAGTCGGCGCCGACATCCTGCGGCAGGGCGGCAACGCGGTCGACGCCGCGGTTGCCACCGGCTTTGCGCTGGCCGTCACCTATCCCCGCGCCGGCAACATCGGCGGCGGCGGCTTCATGGTGATTCATTCGGCCAGCCGCAACGAGGACGTTGCGATCGACTATCGCGAGACTGCACCGGCGGCGATCACAACCGATATTTTTCTCGGGGCAGACGGCAAGCCCGACGCCGATAAGTCACGCAATTCCGCACTCGGCATCGGCGTGCCCGGCACCGTGGCCGGCCTGGCGATGGCGTTGGAGAAATACGGTTCGGGACGTTTCACGCTGGCGCAAATCCTTAAACCCGCTATCGAGCTGGCGCGCGATGGCTTCGTCGTCACTGACGATATGGCCGACACACTCTCCGACATGTATCGCCGCATGGCGCGGTGGCCGAACTCGACCGGGCAGCTGGCGCGTGCGGACGGCATGCAATTGCAGGAGGGCGACCGACTGATCCAGGCCGATCTCGCCGCAACGCTGACGGCGATTGCCGAGCAGGGGCCGCGTGGCTTCTACGAAGGACCGGTTGCCGAGCGGCTTGCAAAAGCCGTCCGCGATGCCGGCGGCATCATGACGGCGGACGATCTCAAATCCTACGAGGCGGTGATCCGCACGCCGGTACGCGGCAATTATCGCGGCTACGACATCGTCTCGATGCCGCTGCCATCTTCCGGTGGTACGGTGCTGCTGCAGTCGCTGAACATCCTCGAAGGGTTCGCGATATCAGACATGAAGCAGGGCTCCGCGCCGTCGCTGCACCTTCTGGTCGAGGCGATGAAGCGCGCCTATGCCGACCGCGCGCGCTATCTTGGCGATCCCGCCTTCGTCAACGCGCCCGTCAATGTGCTCACCACCAAGGAATACGCAGCGAAGCAGCGCGCCACCATCGACCTGGCGCGCGCGACGCCGGCGGGCGATGTGCTGGCGGTGAGCCCGCGCGAGGGCAGCAACACCACGCATTATTCGGTGGTCGATGCCAGCGGCAACGCCGTCAGCAATACCTACACGCTGAATTTTCCCTATGGCGTCGGCCTCGTCGCGCAGGGCACCGGCGTGCTGCTCAACAACGAGCTCGACGACTTCACCGCCGCGCCCGGCGCCTCCAACGCGTTCGGCCTCGTCGGCTTCGAAGCCAATCTGCCCGGCCCCGGCAAGCGGCCGCTATCGTCGATGTCGCCGACCATCGTGCTGAAGGACGGCAAGCCGGTGCTGGTGACGGGCTCGCCGGGCGGCAGCCGCATCATCTCGGCGGTACTGCAGATCGTCGTCGACGTGATCGACTACAGGATGGATGTCGCCGCCGCGGTGGCCGCGCCGCGGGTCCATCATCAATGGATGCCCGACGAAGTGCGCGTCGAACGCGGCTTTCCCGAGGAGGTGCTGACCGAGCTGAAGGCGAAAGGCCACAAGGTGATCGAGCCGCTCGGCCAGACCTCGGCCAATTCGATCGCCGTCACGCCAAATGGCCTGCTCGGCGCCCCCGATCCGCGGACAAGAGGGGCGGCGGCGGTTGGGCAGTGAGTTTGTGCACGTAAGGGCGACGCATACGCGTGCGGGACGCACCGGCGGATGGGTTCCCTCCCCCCTTGCGGGGAGGGTTAGGGAGAGGGGTAGCCGCTTGCTCCGCCGCTCGAGAGAATCTCGACATCCATATCGCTTCGCGACGACGGTTGATGCAGGATCCCATCATGACTGCGTTCAGCGCCCGGGGCTTACCCCTCTCCCCAGCCCTCCCCCGCAAGGGGGAGGGAGCCTGACCAGTATGCGTCCATAACTTCGCATGCAGGAGAGTTTCGATGACATCTCTCAAGGACAAGACGCTGTTCATCTCCGGCGCCAGCCGCGGCATCGGGCTGGCGATTGCGCTGCGCGCCGCGCGCGACGGCGCCAATGTCGCGATCGCGGCGAAGACCGCTGAGCCGCATCCAAAACTCAAGGGCACCATCTACACCGCGGCGGACGAGATCCGCGCCGCTGGCGGCAAGGCGCTGCCAGTGCTCTGCGATATCAGGGACGAGGCGCAGGTGATCGCGGCAGTCGAGCAGACCGTTGCCGAGTTCGGCGGCATCGACATCTGCGTCAACAATGCCAGCGCGATCAGCCTAACCAATTCGCAAGCGACCGACATGAAGCGGTTCGACCTGATGATGGGAATCAACACCCGCGGCACCTTCATGGTGTCCAAATACTGCATCCCGCACCTGAAGAAGGCCGCCAACCCGCATATCCTGATGCTGTCGCCGCCGCTCGACATGAAGGTCAAATGGTTCGCGCATTCCACCGCCTACACGATGGCGAAGTTCGGCATGAGCATGTGCGCGCTGGGGCTGTCGGGTGAATTGAAATCCGCTGGCGTCGCCGTCAATGCGCTGTGGCCGCGCACCACCATCGCGACCGCGGCAGTCGGCAACCTGCTCGGCGGCGAAACGATGATGCGGGCGAGCCGCACGCCCGAGATCATGGGAGATGCCGCACACGCGATCCTGACGCGGCCGTCACGCGAATTCACCGGGCAGTTCTGCATCGACGACAAGGTGCTGTATGCATCGGGCGTCCGGGATTTCGAGAAGTACCGCGTCGATCCTTCGGTGCAGCTGATGTCAGACTTCTTCGTGCCCGATGACGATGTGCCACCGCCCGGCGTCATTGTGCAGGCACTGCCTTCGGTCGGCGCGGCGCAGACGTCGGGCTAGGCGGGAGCAACGTTGCGAAAGTGGATTGCCATCGCTCTCGCCATCCTGATCGCCGCGCTGGCAGCCGCGGGCGTCCATTTTCGACCCGATCATGCCATTCGCGTCGCGACCACCTATGTCGCGCACAACGTCTGCTCGAAGACCTTCGTGTCAGGCTTCGATCCTGCGGCCGTATTCGCTGAGGTCTCCGACCGCGCCGGGATTCGCCGCCTGCGCCATGGGCTTCGCTTCGACATCGACCGCAACGCGCGCATCGTCGATGCCTCGATGCTCGGCCTGTTCCGCAGCCGCGCCGCATTTCACGAAGGGTTCGGCTGCGTCGATCTGCACAGGCAGAAGGAGCCTTATCTGCTGAAGAGCGACGTCGAGGCACTGAAGGCGAAGACGCCGCCGTCGTTACCCGAGATTGCCGGTCCGGCCGTGGTCGAGCCGTCGGAGCCGGCGCTGAAGGCGGCGCTCGATCGCGCCTTCGAGGAGCCGGCGGAGCCGCCGTTCCGCCGGACCAAAGCGGTGGTCGTGGTTCATGACGGCAGGGTGATCGCCGAGCGCTACGCCGCCGGCATCGGGGTCGATACGCCGCTGCTCGGCTTCTCCATGACCAAATCGGTCATCAACGCGCTGATCGGCATCCTTACCCAGCAGGGCCTCGTCACGCCGTCGATGCCGGCGCCGATAGCGGAATGGCGTGGCGCTGGTGATCCCAGGCGGGAGATCGAGGTCGAGCATCTAATGCGCATGACCAGCGGCCTCGACCTCGACGAGACCAATTCCGGCTTCGATCCCTCCAGCCGGATGTATCTGCAGGACGATACCGCCGCGTATGCGGTAAATGCGAAGATGATCGCGCCAATCGGCACGCGCTGGGCCTATTCGAGCCCGACCACGCAGATTTTGGCGCGCATCATCCGCGATGCCGTTGGCGGGCCGGAGCAGACGCTGGCCTTTGCCTGGCGCGAACTGTTCAACCCGCTCGGCATGCGCAACGTCACGCTGGAGTTCGACGGATCAGGCACCCTTCAAGGCTCGACCTACATGCTGGCCAGCGCACGCGACTGGGCGAAATTCGGCCTGCTCTATCTCAATGACGGCGTGGCGGGCGACAAGCGCATCCTGCATCCGGACTGGGTCGATTTCTGCGCCGCCGCGACGCTCGATACCGACTATGCCGCCGGGTTCTGGACCAACCGCAGCGAACATCCCAACGCGAGAGGCCGCGTCCGGGCCGGCATTCCCCGCGATGCGTTCTTTGCGTCCGGCGATCTCGGCCAGCGCATCATCATTATCCCATCGCAGCGCCTTGTCGTGGTGCGGCTCGGCGACAGCGTCGATCCGACCGGCGATATCAGGGGCGTTGCGCGCCTGGTGAAGGAAGTGATCGCGGCGATGCAGCCGTAGGCGTGGTCATTGCGCGAAGACTTGTCATCGTCCGCCTTGTGCGCAATTGCGCACTGGAGCGGACGATCCAGTATCCCAGAGACACTAATGATTGAACCGATAGGCCGCGGCGTACTGGATACCCCGCTTTCGCGGGGTATGACGAGCCATTTTGCCGATCACCTTCCAACCACATACGGCCCGCCCTTTTCCAGCGCCCGCGCGTAGGCCGGCCGCGCATGGATGCGCTCCAGGAACGCCATCGCTTTGGGATGGCCTTGCTCGAGCCCGGCGCGCGCCGCAGCGGCCTCGAGCGGAAAGCTCATCTGGATGTCGGCGCCGGTGAACTCGCTGCCGGCGAACCACTCGCTCTTGCCGAGTTCGCTCTCCCAGTAATCCATGTGCTGCTTGAGCTGCGGATTGACCAGCGTGGTCAGCGCGGTGTTGGAGACCTTGCGCACCAGCGGCCGCAGCAGCGCGGGCGTGCGCTTCGGCATCAGCGTGAACAAGAGCTTGAGCAGCAGCGGCGACATCGCCGATCCCTCGGCATAGTGCAGCCAATAGGTGTAGCGCAGCCGCTCCGGCGTACCAGGCGGCGGGATCAGGCGGCCGTTGCCGTAGGTGTCGATGATGTATTCGCAGATCGCGCCTGATTCCGCGATGGTGTTGCCGTTGTCGGTAATGACGGGCGATTTGCCGAGCGGGTGAATGGCGCGCAGTTCCTTCGGTGCCCGCATGTCCGGCTGGCGCTGGTAGCGCACGATCTCATAGGGAACGCCGAGCTCTTCGAGCAGCCACAGCACGCGCTGCGAGCGGGAATTGTTGAGATGATGAACCGTGAGCATGTCGTCCCCTTCGATTGGCGCGCCGTTGGTGCCAGCCGGGCGCGTCAAAGTCGAGACGGCGTTGGGAACGCGATATATATTTACCCGGATGATATTGACAGGCTAATTTGACCCGGGTAAATATACAGTGACGAAAAACTGAAAGTCCCTCCGATGGTTGCCAACACCCGCCCGCAATTCACGGCCTTCATCGGCCCGCAACGCCTGGCGTCCGGCCCGCTCGCCGAGGTCGCGATTGCGGTCATGAATGCCTCGCGCAACGCGGCCGCGCCGCCGATCATCATCTTCGCCGACGCCACGGGACAGCCGATCGACCTCGACCTGCGCGGCACCGAACGCGACGTCATTGCCCGACTGCCGCAGCCGGCGCCTGATCTGGAAGCCGCAACGGAGGAGGCGTCGGCGGAGCCGCGCGGTCGCGGGCGGCCAAAACTCGGCGTCGTCGCGCGCGAGGTCACGCTGTTGCCACGCCATTGGGAATGGCTCGGGGCACAGCCCGGCGGCGCATCGGTCGCGCTGCGCAAGCTGGTCGACGAAGCCCGCCGCGCCAATGGCGATACCGATCGCGCCCGCGCCGCACGGGACGCCGCGTATCGCTTCATGTCGGTCATGACCGGCAACCTCGCCGGTTTTGAGGAAGCCTCGCGCGCCTTGTTCGCCGACGATCGCCGGCGCTTTGTCGGCCTGATTGCCGGCTGGCCCGACGACATCCGCGACCACATCGTCAAGCTCGCCTTCAGCGACCGCGCCGAACCGTAAGGCGCGGTCGCCCGCCAGCAGAAACTTCCCAAGGGAGCCTTGCCCGCCACCGCTCCGGTGCGCGGCAACGATCCGTCACGCCTTCATTGAGAACAGAGCCATGTCGAAAACCCCTTCGCTCTGGAAGACGTTCCTCGTCTTCCTCGCTCCCTTGATGCTGGGCAACGCCCTGCAATCGCTGTTTGGCACCGTAAGCAACGCCTTGCTCGGCCAGATGATCGGCGTCGACGCGCTGGCCGCCGTGTCGGTGTTCTTTCCCGTGATGTTTTTCCTGTTCGCCTTCGTCATGGGCCTCTCGACCGGCGCCACCGTCTTGATCGGGCAGGCCTGGGGCGCGGGCGAGCGCGGCACGGTGAAGGCCGTTGCGGGTGCGACGCTGGCGATCGGGCTGTGGCTGGCCGTTTCGGTCGCGCTGATTGGTGGCATGTTCAGCCGGCAATTGATGACCGCGCTGGCCACGCCGCCTGACATCCTCGACCAGGCAAGCGCCTATGCGCGCGTCATGCTGCTGACGATGCCGCTCGGCTTTGTCTTCCTGCTGGCGACGGCGATGCTGCGCGGGACCGGCGACACGATGACGCCGCTAGTAGCCCTGGCCTTGTCGACGACGATCGGCCTGATCGTGACGCCGCTGCTCATCCGCGCCGGGTTCGGCGTGACCAGCCCGGCATGGGCGGCGGCGATTTCCAATGCATTGACGCTGATCGCACTCGGCCTGTACCTGCGTCAGAGGAAAAGCCCGCTGACACCGGACGCCGAGCTCTTGCGCAAGCTTCAGCTGGATCGCGCATTGCTCGGCAAGATCCTCGCCATCGGAATTCCGAGCGCGGTCGGGATGGTGGTGATGGCGATTGCCGAGCTGGTGCTGCTTGGCCTCGTCAACGGCTTTGGCTCGGAAGCCACCGCAGCTTACGGCGCGGTCAACCAGATCATGGGTTACGCGCAGTTCACCGCGGTGTCGATTTCGATCGCAGTGTCGATCCTCGGCGCGCAGGCGATCGGCGGCGGGCATGGCAGCCGGCTTGACGCCATCGTCCGGACCGGCGTCGTGCTCAATCTCGTGCTGACCGGCGGCCTCGTGGCGCTGATCTGCCTGTTTCCAGGAGCGGCGCTCGGTGTCTTCATCACCGACCCGGCGGTGCTTGAGCGTGCGCGGGAACTGCTCATGATCGCCTTGTGGAGCTCGGTGCCATTCGGCATGGCCACCGTATTCTCCGGCGCGATGCGCGCCGGCGGCGTGGCGCTGGCTCCGATGCTGCTCTCGATCTTCGCCATTGTCGCGATCGAGATACCCTCGGCCGTCATCCTGAGCCGGACCATCGGGCTTAAAGGAGTCTGGGCGGCCTATCCGATCGTGTTCTGCGCCATGTTCGTCCTGCAACTCGGCTATTACATGCTGGTCTGGCGTCGCCGTCCGCTGCGGCGTCTGGTGTAACGGGCGAAACCCGTTGCAGTATTACGATCGTCATCATACCGATGGACGCGACGACCGCCTTGGGCCACAATACGGAAAACATTCGGGAGACCGCCGTGAGAATAAATCCACAATTCCTGTTCGACGTCGGCAGCCCCAATGCCTTCCTCAGCCACGAGGCGATACCGGCGATCGAGAAGCGCACCGGCGTGAAGTTCGAATATGTGCCGATCCTGCTTGGCGGCATCTTCAAGGCCACCAACAACAAATCGCCTGCCGAATCGCTCGCCGGCATCAAGAACAAGCGTGAATTCCACGCCCTGGAAACCGAGCGCTTCGTGAAGCGCTTTGGCGTCAAGCCCTACGTCTTGAACCCATTCTTCCCGGTCAATACGCTGAACCTGATGCGCGCGGCGGTTGCGGCGCAGTTCGAAGGCGTGTTCGAAAAATACGTCGAGGCCGCTTTCCACCACATGTGGGTCGAGCCGAAGAAGATGGACGATCCGGAAGTTGCGGCCAAGGCGCTCGCCTCCTCCGGCCTCGATGCGGCCAAGCTGCTGACCCGCGCGCAGGACGGCGACGTAAAGGCCAAACTGATCGAGAATACCCAAAGCGCGGTCGAGCGCGGCGCCTTCGGCTCGCCGACATTCTTCGTCGGCAAGGAAATGTTCTTTGGCAAGGAACAGCTCCGCGAGGTCGAGGAAATGGTCTCGGGGAAGTAGCGGGATTCGACTGTTCGGCGGGAAATGGTAAAGAGGCGAATGGCGAGTAGCGAATAGCGAATGGTTGGAAGGTGGCAGTCGGCATCTTCCTACTCGCCATTCGCTACTCGCCCTTCCAAGGCTAAAAACAAAAGGAAGCATCGCATGCGTATTCTCGTGGTCGGCGCCGGCGCCATCGGCGGTTATTTCGGCGGCAGGCTGCTGCAGGCCGGAAATGATGTGACCTTCCTCGTCCGGCCGAAGCGCGCATCCGAGCTCGCCAGCGCGGGCCTCGTCATCAAGAGCCCCGCCGGCGACGTGACACTGAAGAATCCGCCAACGGTGCAGGCCGACAAGCTTACCGGGACCTTCGACGTCGTGCTGCTGAGCTGCAAGGCGTTCGACCTCGAAGACGCGATCAACTCCTTTGGTCCGGCCGTCGGGCCGAACACGTCGATCATCCCGCTGCTCAACGGCATGCTGCACCTCAACGTGCTCGACAAGAAGTTCGGCAGTGGCTGCGTGCTTGGCGGCCTCTGCGCCATCGCGGTGACGCTCAACGAGGCGCGCGAGGTGGTGCAGCTCGCGCCGATGCAGTCGCTCAATTTCGGCGAACGCGACGGCACGATGTCGGAGCGGGTGCGCGCGATCGCAAAAGTGTTCGAGAGCGGCAAGTTCGGCGCCGTCGCCAGTGCGCACATCATGCAGGACATGTGGGAGAAGTGGGTTTTCCTCGCCTCGCTCGCCGCTTCCACCTCGCTGATGCGCACGTCCGTCGGCAACATCCTGGCGGCCGCCGGCGGCAAGGATTTTCTGCTCGGCATGCTCGATGAATGCAGCGCCATTGCCAAGGCGTCGGGCTATGAGCCGGCCGGACCGTTCTTCCAGCGGACCGCCGGGCTACTGACGACGGAAGGCTCGCCGATGACCGCCTCGATGTTCCGCGACATCAAGGCAGGCCTGCCGGTCGAGGCCGACCATGTGATCGGCGATCTCGTCGTGCGCGCCGACGCCGCCAAGATTCCGGTGCCGAAGCTGCGCATCGCCTACACCCATCTCAAGGCGTATGAGAAGCAGCGTTCCGCGTAGTCATACGATTCTATCTCGGTCGTCCCTGCGGACGCAGGGACCCATAGCCACCGGCGGCAGTTTTGTGAAAGGCGTCTGCCACACTGCCACATCGAGAGATCACGCGGTACGGGTCCCTGCGTTCGCAGGGACGACCACGTCACTCAGAGATGCGCGAGATAATGCGCGAGCGCCTCGATCTCTTCCTCGCTGAGCGGAAAGGCGACATCGGCCATCGCCGCCATTGCGCCGCCGGCGCGCACGCTCGTCTTGTAGTCGCGCAGCGCCTTGACGAGATATTCCTCGCGCTGGCCGGCGAGGCGGGCGACCCCCTTGGTGCCGGCATAGCTATCGGTATGGCATGAGGCGCAGCGCCGGCCGACGGCCGCCTGCGCACCCTTTTTCGAAAGCTCGGGATCGTCGTCATCCCTAGGCTTCGGCGGTGGAAGCGAGGCGTAATAGGCGCCGAGGTTACGGATGTCTTCGTTATTGAGCTGCTCGACGATCGGCTGCATCTGCTCGTTCTTGCGGGTGCCGGCGCGGAAGAACACGAGCTGCCACTGAATGAACTGGTCCGGCTGCGCCGCGAGCGATGGAATGTTCTCCATCTGCGAAATGCCGCCTTCGCCATGACAGCCGACGCAGAGTTCGGCCTTCGCCTTGCCGGCCGCGATATCGGCGGCGCGGACGGACGAGCCGCAAGCGATTGCCGCTGCCAGCACCACCAATGCCATTCGCATGCGAATTCCTCAATTACACGCCACAAACAACAGAAGCTGCGGCTGCCCGTTCCCGGGCAACCGCAGCCTCTGATCGGTCATGTCCTACTTCTTGTAGCTGATGCGATAGATCGCGCCGGCCCAATCGTCGGCCACCAGGATCGACCCGTCCTTGGCGATGATGATGTCGTTCGGACGTCCCAGATAATTGGTGTCGCCCTCGAGCCAGCCGGAGGCAAATATCTCCGACTTGGCGTTCTTGCCGTCGGCATCGACGATCACGCGCTTGATGCGGGCGCCCTGGTACTTGTAGCGGTTCCAGGAGCCGTGCTCGGCGATCAGGATGTTGTTCTTGTACTCGGCGGGAAATTGATCGCCGGTATAGAACTTCATGCCGAGCGGTGCGACATGGGCGCCGAGCTTGACGACCGGCGGCGTGAATTCATCGCACTTGTGCCCCATCGCGAATTTCGGATCCGGCATGTCACCCTGATGGCAATAGGGATAGCCGAAATGTTCGCCGATCTTCGAGATCATGTTGAGCTTGTCACTCGGCATGTCGTCGCTGATCCAGTCGCGGGCATTTTCGGTGAACCAGTATCGCCCCGAGCGCGGATCGACGTCGCCGCCGACGCTGTTGCGGACGCCGAGAGCCCAGATCTCGGCATTGCCGGTCTTGGGATCGACGCGGCGGATCTGCGAGACGCTGGTCGGCGGGATGCCGATGTTGAAGGGCGGCCCGAACGGCAGATAGAACCAGCCCTCCTTGTCGACGGCGATGTATTTCCAGCCATGCGCGACGTAGGTCGGCATGTCGTCATACACCACCTTGCCGGCGCCGAGATTGTCGAGATTGGCTTCGGCGTTTTCGTATTTGATCAGCCTGTTGATCGCGACGACGTAGAGCGCGCCGTTCTGGAACGCCAGACCAGTCGGCATGTTGAGGCCCTTGAGGACGGTCTTGACCTCCCGCTTTCCACCATTGTCCTTGATCGCATAGACGTTGCCGAGGCTGAAGGAGCCGACAAACAGCGTGCCCTTGTCGCCCCAGGCCATCTGCCGGGCTTCCAGCACGCCCGACGCATAGACTTCGATGCTGAAACCATCAGGCAGCTTGATCTTTTTCATCATTGCCGCGAGTTCGGCTTCGGAAGCGCCGGTCGGCGGGCCGGAGGGCGGCGCCTGTCCCTTCTGGGCTTCGGTCTCGTCACCGAGGAACCAGTCGGGCGGCGGGTTGGTCCAGAAATCCTTGGTGCCGGACTCGTATTTCTTCAGGGCCTTCTGCTGCGCGCTGGCCTCGCCGGCCCCCGCGACAACGAGGATGGCTGCGAGCGCAAGAATGGATCGATTGAAAGCCGATTTCATCGCGTCACTCCCGTAAGGCAGCCTGGCGGCTGCGCCTGTTATTATTGAGAGACGAATTGGTCTGGTGAGGTGCAACAGACGAGAAAACCGTAGCACATCCGCTTCGGGAAAGAAGCGCAACCGGCTCGGCTCGACGCGATCGGCAAAAATTTGAGACGGATTGCCAAGCGGCTTGCTGCGTTTTGCGTCTGCGGCCGCTGCATCGCAATATTGCCACGGGCAAACGTGCGCTATCCCGCGGGCAAGGCGCGCGAGTGGGCGGCGCGCCACATCGCGCGGCCTCATCCTGGTCGACAAACGAATGGGCCAACTGTGGTCCATTTCATAGTGGGCCGGATCAATCCCTGAGAGACTTTCCGTATGCTCTCAACTGAACGTCGGTCTGATGCGACCGCGCGTGAGCGAGCGTCCGTATGGCCAACAAGCGGATCATTTTGCTCTCAGACGGCACCGGCAATTCGGCCGGCAAGGTCTGGCGAACCAATGTCTGGCGCGTCTTCGAATCGCTGGACCTGACGAGCTCGCAGCAGATTGCGTTCTACGACGACGGCGTCGGCACCTCCTCCTTCAAGCCGTTCGCAATCCTCGGCGGTGCCTTCGGCTTCGGCCTGAAGCGCAACGTGCTCGACATCTACAAGTTCGCCTGCCGCAATTATCGCTCGCATCTCGACTACCTCCGGCTTGAAGCCGCGGCGGCGAAGGCCGAGAACCGGCCGGAGCAATACGGCCCCTGGCAGAGCGACGATATCTTCGCGTTCGGCTTTAGCCGTGGCGCCTTTACCATCCGCGTGGTCAACGGCCTGATCTGCGAACAGGGGCTGGTGAGTTACCGCACCGAGGAAGAACTCGATCGAAAAGTCGCCGCGGCCTATCGGGCCCATCGGGCAGAATCGTTCAAGTCGCGGTTTCAGGTCGAATGGCCGTTTCGCAAGCTGCGCAACCTGTTCGTCTCCGCCAAGCACGACAAGAATGAACGGCCGGTCGACCATGTCGCTTTCCTCGGCCTGTGGGATACCGTTGCCGCCTACGGCCTGCCAATCGACGAGATGACGCGCGGCGTCAGCCGCTACCTGTGGCCGCTCGAACTGCCAGACCGGCAGCTGCATCCGCTGGTCCGCAAGGCCTGCCACGCGCTGTCGCTGGACGACGAGCGCACCACCTTCCATCCGCTATTATGGGACGAGAGTCCGGAAACCCAACCGAACCGGATTACCCAGGTCTGGTTCGCCGGCGTTCACTCCAATGTGGGCGGCGGATATCCGGATGACTCGCTCGCTCATGTGTCGCTGACGTGGATCCTGTCGGAAGCGCGCCGCCGCGGGCTGACCTTGAAGGAAGCGCCCGGCGCCGATCCCGACGCCTTCACCCGGGTGCGCTCGACGCAGGACAAGGACGGCCGCATCTACGATTCGCGGAATGGGCTGGGCGGCTACTACCGCTATGGGCCGCGAAGCGTCGCCGCGCTTTCGGACACGAAATTTTCCGAGGACAAGCGCGACTGCGTCAAAATCGAAACGCCGAAGATCCACGAAAGCGTTTTCGACCGGATCGCCGTCGATGCGCATCTCTACGCGCCGGTCGGATTGCCGCCGAGTTACGAAATACTGACCTACGACGAGAAGATCGTCGCGCCAGACAGGCTGATCGTTCCACCGGACAAACCGAAATATGAAACGGCGGCTTCCGCCCGCCAGCGCGAGTTCACCCAGGAGCACGTCGTCGGAAGCTCGATCTGGCGGCGGCGCATCATCTATTTCCTGACCGTCATCGCCTCGTTTTATCTGTTGACCTATCCGCTGACATCCAACGCGCCGGCCCAGGCCGAGTTCGCCTCGCCGTTGCGGCCGCTTTCCGACGTCATTCGCATGGTCGGCCTCGCGCTGCCGGGCGCGGCGTCCCGTTGGATCAACGCCTACGCGCGCGAGCCGCTGTGGTTCGTGCTTTGCGCCGGCCTTGTCGCGCTGCTGCTATGGCTGAGCGTCAGCCTTCGAAGCCGGATCACCGATCAGATGCGCCAGGCGTGGCGGACGAGCCTTGGAAAGGTCGACCTGCATCGAGGCGAAACCAAAGCGCGCAGCAGTGCGGTCGGACTTCCGATTGCGCTTTTCGTCATCTTGCTGTTCGTCACGCTGTATCCAGTGCCGAGCTGGTTTGGCTTTGATGTGCCTGATTTGCCTGCCTCGCCGCAGACCTTGGTCGACCGGATCACGCATCCCTATTTCCAGTTTTTCGCCTTCGTCATCCTGATTACGATGCTGCTGAGCGACCGCATGATCGCGCGCTTTAGGCTGAAGGATGCCTACCGGCAATTCATCAGCGATATTAAGCTCAAGGTTGCGCCGGCATTTTTCGCGGTCACTTTCCTGATCGGTGGCATCATCCTTGCCAGCCACTATCTCTTCAACATCCGCGACAGCCTCGGCGATTTCTGCAAGCCGGCGGAGCAGCCGGTGACGCTCGACGTCTGCGATCCCGACGATTTGAAGCTGTGCAAGCGCAACGCCGACGGTGGCCTTCTTCCGAATACTTGCGCCTCGGCGGCGTGCCGCATCCATGTCGCCGAATTCAACACCGCCGATCTGTGCACGCCGGTCGGCATCAAGCTGGAACGGCGCGCACAATATCAGTTCATCCTGGAGAAGGACGGCGACTGGCGATTCCTCGGCGCCTCGTCCGGCCCCGGCGGAATGCCGCTCCGCGCCTTCCTTCCCGATTGGAAGAATGACGGTGTGCTCGGCTCAGCCGCGGGGCTCGGGCGTTTTGTCCTGCTGGCGGCCGCCTATCCCCTCAAGCGGACGCTCGACCGCCCCTTCGGCCACGTCATCCTTCGCTATGGCGAGACCGGCAATGAGGAGAACTTCCTCGACAGCGAGCCGACCAACGGCCGCCTCGACGAAAAATTCCGGGCGACCCGCGACGGGCAATTGTTCGTTTATCTGAACAAACCGGTCAGCGCTGTCTTCCCGAAGATGTTTCAGGACGTGAGTTCAGGCAAGGCCAGGATCTGGGTGTATCGCCTTCCGAGGTGAGCGGCTGCCGATGGACCCAACGGCATGAGCCGCAAACGAAAGGCCGCCAAGAAGGCGGCCTGTCGTTTGATACGGTACCAGCGATTTGAAGAAATCTGGAGCGGGCGAAGGGGCTCGAACCCTCGACCCCGACCTTGGCAAGGTCGTGCTCTACCACTGAGCTACACCCGCATCCGAGATGGCGGCGACGCGCGCCGTCAACGGCAGACCTATGCCAAATGCGGACCGTGAATGCAACAGTCCGAACGCAATTGGATGACATCAGATTGGTCCGATTTCATTAACAAATGGGCTCGAACCGCTCGAAACGACATCCGGACGGGCCGACCGGCATCGGAAGGTGCGATTCGGAACCCGGACCAGGGGACGGGCCGGCGGGCTGCGGCCAATTGAATTTTGTGGCCAAGCCGCCATCTAGCTGACGAGAACTTGGTTCCGGGACGTGCTAGAACGACCCCCGTTCCCGACAAGCATTCGCAAGACATCAGGCCAAGACATCAGGCGAGGATACCGTGACGATAGTTGAGCAGGGCGGCGGCCCGGCACCGCAGGCAGCATCCGATCTGATCAAGGAAACGACCACCCAGACCTTTATGAAGGACGTCATCGAGGAATCGAAGCGCCAGCCGGTGCTGATCGATTTCTGGGCGGAGTGGTGCGGTCCCTGCCGGCAGCTCACGCCGGTGCTCGAAAAGGCGGTCCGCGCCGCCAAGGGCAAGGTCAAGCTGGTCAAGATGAACATCGACCAGCACCCGGCGATCCCGGGCCAGATGGGCATCCAGTCGATCCCGGCCGTTATTGCGTTCGTCAATGGCCAGCCCGCCGACGGTTTCATGGGCGCGGTGCCGGAGAGCCAGGTCAATGCCTTCATCGAGAAGATCACCAAGGGCGTGACCGCGCCGGGCGAGCCGAATATCGCGGAAATCCTCAAAGAGGCCGAGGCCGTGCTGGCGGAGGGCGACCCCGCCGCGGCCGCCCAGATCTATGCCGAGATCCTTGGTTTCGATGCCACCAACATCCCGGCGCTGGCTGGGCTTGCCAAATGCTATGTCACGACGGGCGCCGTCGAGCAGGCCAAGCAGACGCTGGCAATGGTGCCGGAATCCAAGCGCAACGACGCCGCGGTCAAGGCCGTGCAGGCCTCGATCGACCTCGCCGAGCAAGCGAAGGCACTGGGTCCGGTGACCGAGCTTGAACAGAAGGTTGCCGCAAATCCGCTCGATCATCAGGCGCGATTCGATCTCGCGACCGCGCTCAATGCCCTCGGCAAGCGCGCGGAGGCGACCAACCAGCTGTTGGAGATCGTCAAGCGCGACCGCAAATGGAACGATGACGGCGCCCGCAAGCAGCTGGTGCAGTTCTTCGAGGCCTGGGGCGGCGCCGACGAAGCAACGGTTGAAGGACGAAGGCGACTATCGACGATACTCTTCTCCTAGAGCATGATCCGGACCGGAACGGCCGCGTAGCGCAAAGTGGATACCGGTTTTCCGACAAGATCATGTTCAGACGAATAGCGCGTATTCCCAACTGTGGGACGTCGTTTTGTGAAGAGAACACGCACCGAACCAGCGAACTGACCGGGACTGCCCATGCCGATCAATGCCGAATACCGCGGACCCGGCGAGCTTCCCGAAATCATTCCGGTGTTTCCGTTGCCGGGCGCGCTGTTGCTGCCGCGCGGCCAGATGCCGCTCAATATTTTCGAGCCGCGTTATCTGGCGATGGTGGACGATGCGCTGCGTGACGGGCACCGGCTGATCGGGATGATCCAGCCGGATATTTCCCACACCAGGGACGAGGCAAAGCCCGAGCTGTTCCGGGTCGGCTGCGTCGGTCGCATCACCCAGCTCGCCGAATCCGGCGATGGCCGCTACATCCTCGAGCTCACCGGCGTCGCCCGCTTCAAGGTGGTGGAGGAAATCGCAGCTCTGACGGCGTACCGGCAATGCAAGGTGGACTTCTTCCCCTATGCCGACGATTTCGTCGCACGCAAGGGCGAAGAGGACGTCGACCGCACCGCCCTGCTCGACGTGCTGACCGACTTTCTCAACGCCAACAATCTGAAGGTGGATTGGGAAGGCATCGAGAGCGCGCCGAACGAGGCGCTGGTCAATGCGCTCGCGATGATGTCGCCTTATGGTCCGGCGGAGAAGCAGGCGATGCTGGAAGCACCCGACCTGAAAACCCGCGCCGAGATCCTGATCGCTGTGACCGAGATGGACCTCGCCAAGAAGCGCACCAGCGGCGACACTGGATTGCAATAGCGCTTCAATAGCCAGCGACCGCGAGCACGACGACGGCGCCGAGCGCTTTCCATCCAAAGCCGCGGCCGCGCGACCACCAGGCATTGGCGGCGGCGGCAAACGCATAGACCGCGACGATCGTCCCAACGATCCAGTGCCGCGCGCTCTCCGATCCGAGCGAGGGCGCGGCGATCAGCAGCACACCGCCGCCGATCCAGGCCACCGTGCCCGCCTGCCACACCAGTCGGATCAGCGTGCGCAGGCTCTCCGGCTGGATGGTCGCCTTGGCGAACACCTTGGTTTCGCCCAGCACCCCATGAATCAGAGCCACGGCTATGCCGGCGACGCCGGCGCATTGCAGGATGAGATCGCGCATCGAGACGCCTCCATACAGCACTGTATGGTTATGCGCCGTCTTGTGGCGCTTGTCAATACAGTAGTGTATGGTGGCGGACATATGAGCGATCAACTCTCGGCAAAGGACTGGGTCGATCAGGGCCTGAAGGCGCTGGCCAACAGCGGCTTCACCGCGCTGAAGGCCGATCCGCTGGCGAAAACGCTGCGCGTCTCGCGCGGCAGTTTTTACTGGCACTTCGCCGATATCGCCGCGTTCCACGCCGCGGTCCTGGCGCGCTGGCACGAGGTCGCCGCCGAGCAGATCATCGAAAATGTCGAGGCGGCGTCGAAAGACGATAACCCGCTCGCGCTGCTGCTGCGCCGCGTGTTCGGCGAGCGGCTGACGCTGGAACGCGCCGTTCGAAGCTGGGCCGGCGTCGATGCCGCCGCGCGTGCCGCCGTGCAGGCGATCGACCGGCGGCGGCTGAACTATGTGGAGGGCCTACTGGTGCAGTCCGGCCTATCAACCGAGGCCGCCCGCTCCCGCGCGCAGATCCTCTATTGGGCCTTTCTCGGCTTCGCGCTATCGGATCAAGCGCTGCCGAAGGCCCGGCAGCAGGCCGTGGTGGACGAATTGGTGCGGATGGCGACGTCATGACATCGGGCGGCCTTCCATGCTAAGCACCACGCCGATCCGGAGACATCAAATGAACGCCTCACCCGAACGCCTCGACGGCACCGTCGACCCAAAGCTGCTGGAAATCCTGGTCTGCCCGGTGACCAAGGGCCCGCTGGAATTTGATTCCGCGCGCCAGGAGCTGATCTCGCGCTCGGCGAAACTCGCCTACCCGATCCGCGACGGCATTCCGATCATGCTGCCGGAAGAGGCGCGGAAGATCGAGTGAGGCCATTTTCGTAGGATGGGTAGAGCGCAAGCGAAACCCATCATCGTTGCCGCAAAGAAAGTTGATGGGTTTCGCTGCGCTCTACCCATCCTACAATTCGCTCTCTTACAACGCCTCGCCCTTCAACAGCCGCGGCACCTCGCCGGATAGTCCCGCCGCCTGTTTGATGAAAAGGTTTTTCAGCGGCGGCGCGCGGTCGACGAGGCCGAGCCCGATATCGCGCACGGTCCGTAGCAGCGTCGATTCATTCGAGAACAGGAAGTTCAGCGAGTTGGTGGCGAGCCCCATCGCCATGGTGTCGAAGCGCCGCCAGCGCTGGTAGCGCTCGAGCACATCGGCCTGGCCGGGATCGATGCCGAGCCGGGCCGCATCGACGACGACTTCCGCCAGCGCCGCGACGTCCTTCAGCCCCATGTTGAGCCCCTGCCCCGCGATCGGATGAATGACATGCGCGGCATCGCCGATCAACGCCAGCCGTTCGGCGACGAACGAGCGCGCGACGAAATAGCCGAGCGGAAAGGCGCGCGGTTTGTCGAGCGCCTTGATCTCGCCGAGGTGCAGCCCGAAGCGCCTTTCGAGCTCGTCATGGAATTCGCTTTCGCCGAGCGCGGTGACACGCGCGGCCTCGGTGCGGCTTTCAGTCCAGACCAGCGACGAGCGCTTGCCTGATAGCGGCAGGATCGCGAACGGACCTGCGGGCAGAAAGTGCTCTTCGGCGCGGCCGTGATGATCGCGCTCATGGCGGACGGTGACGACGATGCCGGATTGATCGTAGTCCCAGCCATGGGTGGCGATGCCGGCACGCTCGCGCAGCTTCGAGCGCGCGCCGTCGGCCGCGACGAGCAGGCTTGCTTCCACGACATTGCCGTCGGCGAGCGTTACGGTTACACCATCAGGCCGTGAATCGTAGCTCGACACCGCGGCGGCGCGGAGATCGATGCCTTCAGCCTCGGCACGCGCGACCAGCGCATCGATCAGGCGGCGGTTTTCGACCATATGCGCAAAGGGCTCGCCGGGCTCGACCTCCCCCGCAAAAGTCAGGAATACCGGGCGGGTAGCGTCCTCCAGCTTGGAGTCCGTGACGACCATGTCGAGGATCGCTTGCGAATCCGACACCTGATCCCAGACGCCAAGCGCCTCGAACAGCCGCCGGCACGCGGCGACAATCGCGGTCGCCCGTGGATCGCGGCTCGGCCGCGTGGCGAGGGCGGGGTCGGCGACAATGACGGGAATGTCCGGGCCCAGCCCCTGGCGGAGCGCCAGCGCCAGCGCCAGGCCGGCAAAGGCGCCGCCGCAGATGACAATGCTTCGCTGTGCCGCCATGCGATCCTTACCTGGTTACGCTGTCACCTCAGACGAGACTTGCTACCTGATATTAGCTGGGCGAAACAGGGCCAAGAAACAAGGTTGCTTAACCAGAGCGTCATTCCGGGGCGCGCGGCAGCGCGAACCCGGAATCCAGAGGTTGGCACGAGATTCCGGGTTCGCCTGTTTGAGGCGCCCCGGAATGACGAACGAAAGCGCTTCTCATGTCCAAAGGCCTGATTGACCTGATTTCCATCCTCGATCTCGAGCAGCTCGAGGTGAACCTGTTCCGCGGCAACAGTCCGAAGACGAGCTGGCAGCGGGTGTTCGGCGGGCAGGTGATCGGCCAGGCCATGGTCGCGGCATGCCGCACCGTCGAAGGCCGCCTGCCGCATTCGATCCATTGTTACTTCATCCTGCCGGGCGATCCGCAGATCCCGATCATCTACCAGGTCGAACGTCTGCGCGACGGCAAGAGCTATTCGACCCGCCGCGTCACCGCGATCCAGCATGGCAACGCGATCTTCTCCATTATGGTTTCCTTCCATGCCGAAGAAGAAGGCGCCTTCGATCATCAGGACAAGATGCCGGACGTGCCGCCGCCGGAAAAGCTGACGGCCGAAGAAGTGTCGAAACAGCCGATGTTCAAGGAGATGCCGGAATTCATCCGGCGCTATTATGAATCCGACCGGCCGATCGAACTGCGCCCATGCGAGCTCGGCCGCTATTTCGGCCAGAAGATCGACGACGGACGCATCCATGTCTGGATACGCACCGCGGCGAAGCTGCCCGACGATCCGGCGCTGCACCTGTGCGCGCTGGCCTATGCGTCGGATTTCTCGCTGCTCGATGCGGTGATGGCGCGCTACGGCCGCACGCTGTTCGATAAGCGCATGATGCCGGCGAGCCTCGATCACGCGATGTGGTTTCACCGCCCGTTCCGTGCCGACGAATGGCTGCTTTACGCGCAGGATTCGCCGAGTGCGCAAGGCGGCCGCGGCTTGACCCGCGGCCTGATCTTCAAGCCCGACGGCACGCTGGTGGCGTCGGTAGCGCAGGAAGGCTCGGTGCGCCAGCGCAAGTGAGGCTTACGCGTTTGCGTAGTCGCTGCGCTCTGCCAAGACAGTCTGCGACGCCAGCCATTGCATCATCCATCGATACACCCAGGGTATCGGAATGATGAAGATGCTGGCGAATGCCGCCACGACCGCGCGCCACAGAAACTCGAGGCCGCTGCCGATGAAGAGTACTTCGCGCCGCGTGCCCTGGATGTTGCGGCAGACCCATCGCAGCATGGCGACGTAAACCCAGGCCCAGCCGATGATGGTGATGATGGAGATCGCCCCAAGAATGGTCCAACCGAGGTAAGCCCACACCGTGCCCGAAAAACTGAGCTCAAGGGGTTGGCCGCTCGATGCGAGATTGGCGACGAACCATTTGAGGAACAGCCAATACAGGGCCATCTGAACGAGGATCATCAGGTTGCTGAGCACTTGGCTGCCGATCAGATTCACGCCAATCATGAGGACGACGAAGCCAAAAAACCAGGGCACAATCGTCATCGCCTCGCCCTCGAAGCTGAGGTTCGGTCGTCCCGGCACGCCTATGCGCGGCACGATCCACTTGGTGTACCAGACCAAAACCCACGGCGCCGGGATGATGAGGATCAGACCGACCACAAGCGCCAGGGTGCGCCAGGTAAATTCCAGGATGTCAAAGTCGATCGACAGCGGACCTCCGCTATAGCTCCCGGCCACCGACGGCGGGCCGCCAGGGGCTGCGAAAGCCGGCGCGCTGGAGCCGCCAGGGACCAGGCCAGGAATGTCGCCGGCCCTGAGCCAGCCCGACATGCCCTCGGTCCAGACCAGCGTATCCGCCCCGACCGTGCCGCGGGTGATGAGGTCGCGAAGCTGGACCTCCGGATAAGGGCCCTGTTGCTGGCCGTTGGCGGCATAAAACCACGATCGGTTCGACATATTATTTTATTTCCTTGAGCCGTGGAAAAATGGAGGTAGCCGGCGGGCGGCTGAGGGAGAGACCGTATTTTGGCGGACGATCCTGCCGCCTGTACAGTGATGGACGTCACCAGCTCGAAATGTTTTCCCCTTCTACCTGCAACTTTTTTGTGCCATTTGCCTAGAAAGATGCCAGATTTGCACTGGCAGCCGGGCCGATGGGCGGTCAGCCTGCCTCGTGCTCACGAAATGTCCAGGGAAATGAAGGCCTGATCATGAAACTCGTCGTTGCCATCATCAAACCTTTCAAGCTTGACGAGGTCCGCCAGGCGCTCACGGCCATCGGCGTCCACGGCATGACGGTGACCGAGGTCAAGGGCTACGGCCGCCAGAAGGGTCACACCGAAATCTACCGCGGCGCCGAATATGTCGTGAACTTCCTGCCCAAGCTCAGGATCGAGATCGCAGTCGCTTCCGACGTCGCGGACAAGGCGATCGAGGTCATCACCGCGAACGCCCGCACCGGGCAGATCGGCGACGGCAAGATCTTCGTCACGCCGATCGATCACGCCCTGCGCATCCGCACCGGCGAGACCGATAGCGACGCGCTCTAAAGACATCACCGAATCCAGGGCGCGGCGGCGGCGACGCTGGACGCGCGAGACAAGAAACGACACCACGCCGGGGGAATTTTATGGGGGCACCATCGTATCGTGCAGCGCCGATTGCTGCGTTCATCACGCTTGCCGCGAGCATCCCGCTCGCAACGCCGGCCCTGGCCGAAACATCCACCATCAACGCCGCCGACACGGCATGGATGATCGTCGCCACCGCGCTGGTGTTGATGATGACGATACCGGGGTTGGCGCTGTTCTATTCCGGCATGGTGCGCAAGAAGAACGTGCTGGCGACGATGGCGCAGAGCCTCTCGGCGGTGGCGATCATCTCGATCCTCTGGGTGGCCTTCGGCTATTCGCTGGCCTTCGTCGGCGACGGTCCCATCATCGGCACGCTCGATCGCTGGTTCCTGGTCGGAATGACGATGGACAGCGTCAATCCGGCGGCAAAGACGATTCCGGAAGCGCTTTTCATGCTGTACCAGATGACGTTTGCGATCATCACGGTGGCGCTGGTGGCCGGCGCGGTCGCGGACCGGATGCGGTTCTCGGCCTATCTGCTGTTCTCCATCGGCTGGTTCATGTTCGTCTATGTGCCGCTGGCGCATTGGGTGTGGGGCGGCGGCTTCCTGGCGAGCGCGGGCGTCCTCGATTTCGCCGGCGGCCTCGTCGTCCATCTTTCCGCCGGCATCGGTGGTCTGGTCGCCGCGATGGTGATGGGCCAGCGTCACGGCTATGGCAGCGAGAATCTCGCGCCGTTCGACCTGTCGCTCGCCGTGATCGGCACCGGCTTGCTGTGGATCGGCTGGTTCGGCTTCAACGGCGGGTCGGCGCTGGCCGCCAGCTCGCGCGCGGTAATGGCGATCACCGCAACGCACCTCGCCGCCTGCGCCGGCGCGCTGACCTGGGCCGCGATCGAATGGGCGACGCGGCGCAAGCCCTCGGTGCTCGGCATGATCTCAGGCGCCGTCGCGGGCCTTGGCACCATCACGCCGGCTTCCGGATTCGTCGCGCCATGGCATGGCGTCATCATCGGCGTCTTCGCCGGCACGCTCTGCTTCTGGGCCTGCACCTGGCTGAAGCAGCGCTTCAAGTATGACGACTCGCTCGACGTTTTCGGCGTCCACGGCATTGGCGGATTGACCGGCACGCTGCTCGCCGGTGTCTTTGCGGTGAACGCGATCGGTGGCACTGCAGGCCTGCTGGAAAACAACCCGCAGCAAGTTCTGATCCAGCTCTATGGGGTCGGCGCCACGCTGGTATGGTCCGCGGGAGTTACGTTTGTGCTACTCAAGCTGGTGGGCGTGTTCGCGCCGCTGCGGGTCTCGCTGCAGCAGGAGCTGGAAGGCCTCGATATCTCCCAGCACGGCGAAGCGCTGCAGTAGCAGCCGAGCTCACAGGGCCAGGATGAAGACGCCGGCGACCATGAGCGACGGCACGACCGGCGCGTCTCGGCGTGTGACAAAGCCCGTGAGTGCGGTGATGAGCAATCCTGCCGTGATCACCACAAGATAGTTTGCCACGGTGAACCACGGCAGCAGCGCCATCAGCGTCTTGGCGACGCCGGATGGAACACCGATCATCCGGTGGACCACGAGGAGGATGGCCATTCCGGCGATGATCCAGCCGCCCGATGCCAGCAGGGATCGGTCGCTCCATCCCATGGCTCGATCAAGGATGAGCATCGCGAGGCCGCCGAGCAGCAGTATGAGATTGTTGCCGTTGGTTGCTCTGCCGCTGCGCAGGTTGTCGATCATGAGCGGCAGGATGGCCAGCAGAAACCCTGCCAGCTTGACGATAAGCGGAAGCGTGTCGACATGCATGGGACGCCCCTTTTAGGAGGTCGATCCTACCGGCGAGTCCGTAAAGCAACCCTTGATTGGCTCGGCATCGTCGCACCAGCGGGCCGCCGCAGGGCCGGAACGCCTCGACATCCTCCCAGCACGGCAAAGCGCTGCAACAGGCGGCCCACCCCGTTACCATTTTCTTGCCCTGCAGCTGAGCAGGATTGTGTCCTAGGCGTCAGACCTGCTCACGATTTGAGCAGACCTGACTACACTTTGGGCGCGACCGAATGGCGCAGGAAGCAGCAATTCCCGCAAAGGGCGAAAAGGATCGACTTCATAGTCTGTTAGTGATCGGTCCCGATCTGGCACGGCATTTGATTCTATGGGTCCCGGCTGTGCCCGCGTAGTGAACATCTCCGCGTGGTGATCTCAGTCGAGAACGCCCGGTCCTCGAAGCCGGGCCCAAGCGGGGACCAAGACCCATGAAAATTGTTATGGCGATTATCAAGCCATTCAAACTGGAAGAAGTCCGTGATGCCCTGACTGCCATTGGCGTTCACGGCCTCACGGTGACGGAAGTCAAGGGCTACGGCCGGCAGAAGGGCCACACCGAGATCTATCGCGGCGCCGAGTACGCCGTGAGCTTCCTGCCCAAGATCAAGATCGAGGTCGCTGTTGCCTCCGATCAGGTCGACAAGACCATCGACGCCATCACCTCAGCCGCCAAGACCGGACAGATCGGCGACGGCAAGATCTTCGTCATCAACCTCGACCACGCGGTTCGCATCCGCACCGGCGAGGCGGATGCCGCGGCCCTCTGATTTCGCGCACAAACCTTACCACTCAGGAGTAAAATCAATGACGTTTAAACGTCCCTATAGCGCGGGATTGGCAGCGCTCGCCGTCGGCATGTTTGCCGCGACCGCTGCCTATGCCGAGCCGACCGTCAACAAGGGCGACAACGCCTGGATGCTGACGTCGACAGTGCTGGTGCTGTTGATGACCATCCCGGGCCTGGCGCTGTTCTACGGCGGCCTCGTCCGTTCCAAGAACATGCTGTCGGTCCTGATGCAGGTTTTCTACACCGTCTGCATCGTCGTCGTTCTCTGGGCCCTCTACGGCTACAGCCTCGCCTTCACCGGCGGTTCCGACTTCATCGGCGGCTTCTCCAAGGCCTTCCTGATGGGCGTGACCACGGATTCGAAGGCGGCGACCTTCAGCGTCGACGCCAACATCTCCGAGCTGGTCTATGTCTGCTTCCAGATGACGTTTGCGGCGATCACCCCCGCCCTCATCGTCGGCGCCTTTGCCGAGCGCATGAAGTTCGCGGCGATCGCGCTGTTCATCCCGCTCTGGGTGACGCTGATCTACTTCCCGATCGCGCACATGGTCTGGTACTGGCAGGGTCCGGACCTGATCCAGGATGCCGCCAAGGCGCTCGCCGCGGCTGCTGACGGTGCCGCCAAGACCGCGGCGCAGGCCAAGCTCGACGAGCTCAACGCCGACGCCGGCTGGATCTTCAAGAAGGGTGCAATCGACTTCGCCGGCGGCACCGTGGTGCACATCAACGCCGGCATCGCCGGCCTGGTCGGTGCACTCTTGATCGGCAAGCGCGTCGGCTACGGCAAGGAGCTCATGGCCCCGCACTCCCTGACCATGACCATGATCGGCGCTTCGCTGCTCTGGGTCGGCTGGTTCGGCTTCAACGCCGGTTCGAACCTCGAAGCATCCGGCGGCGCCGCGCTCGCCATGACCAACTCCTTCGTTGCGACTGCAGCGGCGGCGATGGCCTGGATGTTCGCGGAATGGATCGTCAAGGGCCACCCCTCGGTGCTCGGCGCGCTCTCGGGCGCGGTGGCCGGCCTCGTCGCTGTCACTCCCGCGGCTGGCTATGCCGGTCCGATGGGTGCGATCGTCCTCGGCCTCGTCGTCGGTGTCGTCTGCCTGTTCTTCTGCACCGTGGTGAAGAATGCACTCGGCTACGACGACTCGCTCGACGTGTTCGGCGTGCACTGCGTCGGCGGCATCGTCGGCGCGCTCGGCACCGGCATCCTGGTGAATCCGGCGCTCGGCGGCGCAGGCATCATCGACTACACCGCCATCCCGCCGAAGGTCGCCGATTACGACTTCGTCGCGCAGATGATCGCGCAAGCTACCGGCGTCGGAACCACGCTGGTGTGGTCGGGCATCGGTTCGGCGATCATCTTCAAGGTGGTCGACGTGATCGTCGGCCTGCGCGTCAACGTCGAGACCGAGCGTGAAGGCCTCGACGTCACCGAGCACACCGAGCGCGCCTACAACATGTAAGTTCTCCCGGGATGCGGACCCCCAGGGACAGCGTAGTCGTTGTCTCGAGGCCCGCATCCACAACTCCGGTTCGGGCACATACCCGGCAATGCCCTGACCGTTGAGGGGCTCCAGCGCAAGTTGGAGCCCCTTTCTTTCTCTGTCTCATTTGCCGAAATTGCATTTGCCAAACCGGGCGAGAGCCGTCGAAATGACGGCAACAAAAACCGGGAGGACGTCATGAAAGTCGAAGGCGGATGCTATTGCGGCAAGGTGCGCTATGTGGCCGAGGGCGACCCGATGATGGCGGCGCAGTGCCACTGCCGCGAATGCCAGTATATTTCCGGCGGCGCGCCGAACATGTTCGTGGCGATGCCGGTCGACGGCTTCAAATACACCGCAAGCCAGCCCAAGCAGTTCACCCGCAGCGACCTCGAGCGCGCCGTGACGCGCGAGTTCTGCCCGGAATGCGGAACCCATCTGGTGACCAAGGTGCCGGGCTTGCCCGCCGTGGTGCTGAAGGTCGGAACCTTCGATGATCCCAGCCTCTTCAACCCGCAGATGGCGATCTACACGATCGACAGGCAGGCCTTCCACCACGTGCCGGAGGGCATGCCCGCGTTCGAGCGGCTGCCGGGGCGGTAGCCTTCGCGGGACGCTATCCTCCGCTTTCCGACGGCGTGATCAGCTCAATCGTCGGGAAATATGTGCGGTAGCGCCGCGCATCCCTGGTGAGAAGCGGCCGCCGCTCGACCGCCGCGTGAGCGCCGATGAAAAAGTCGGCCAGAACGCCGGTGCGCTGGCCGCCGGCGCTGCGGTACCTCAGGTAAGCCTTGCCCGCCAGAAAAAGCGCCGGGCGCGGGATTGCTACGACCTCGATGTCGAGATTGCGGAGCATCGCATCCACATCTTCGACAGCAGCGTAGCGTGTCGAGATCTCGGCGTAGATGACGTCATTGATGACAAGCGGCCCAACCGAAGCCGCCTGCTCGAGCTGTCCCTGCGACCAGTCCGCCCACGCTTCGCCGTCAGTGACAACGTCCAGGAGAACGTTCGAATCGACCAACGTCATTCCGGTTCGCCGCGGAGGAGAGCCATCAGTTCGTCGGTCGTCATACCCGGCCCGGCCGACCCGCGCGCTTTGGCAAACCTGCTTGGTGGCCGAGGTCCATCAGCTTTCTCGATGACGACGCCGCCGTCGTCGGTACGGCGAAAATCCACCTGACTGCCGGGTCGGATTCCCAAGTAGTCGCGGAGCGGCTTTGGGATTGTCACTTGCCCCTTGCGCGTGACTGTCGTCGTCATGGCTCACCTCTGGTAATACCTGCCGATAATATGGTAATACTCCGTAGATTGTCCAGCAGAGGCCGATGGTTAATCGCGTCTTAACCTCGCCGTATCTATGGTGATTTGATGGGTCCGCGGTCCTGGGGTAAGCCCTCGACCCCGTTTTGAAAGTGCTGGCGTTTCACACATGGCAATGACCGTCCCTTCCGGCGTGGCGCAGGGCGCCGGCAGCGTGCCTGCCGGTCAGGCCGAGCGCTCTCCTTTTCTCCGGACGAGCGAGCTATTGGCGCCGTACCAGCCGGCCAAGCCATTGATTACGTTGTCATTGGGCGAGCCGCAGCACCCGGTGCCGGACTTCGTCGGGCCGGTCCTGGCCAAACACATCGCCGAGTTCGGCCGCTATCCCCTCGCCAAGGGCATCGAGCCGTTTCGGCACGCCGCCGCCAAATGGCTGTCGAGCCGATTCGATCTGCCGCGGCCGATCGATCCCGAGAGCGAAGTTTTGGTGCTGAACGGCAGCCGTGAGGGCCTATTCTTCGCCGCGATCACCGCCGCCCGCTATGTCGGCCCGCGCAACGGCAGGCCCGCGATCCTGATGCCCAATCCGTTTTATCCGGCCTATGGCGCCGGCGCGCGCGCGGCGGGTTGCGAGCTGGTCTATCTGCCGACCACGCTGGCCAACGGGTTCTTGCCGGACCTTGATTCGCTCGATGAAGCAACGCTGGCCCGGACCGTCGCGATCTTCATCGCCTCGCCCGCCAATCCGCAAGGCTCTGTTGCCTCGGGCGCCTACTTCACGCGGCTGAAGAAACTCGCCGACGCCTACGGCTTCATGATCCTGAGCGACGAGTGCTATTCGGAAATCTACACAAGGGAGGCGCCGGGCAGCGCGCTGGAATGCGCGGGACCCGACTTCACCAATGTCGTCGCGTTCCAGTCGCTCTCGAAGCGCTCGAACCTGCCGGGCATGCGCGTCGGCTTTGCCGCGGGTGATAAAAAATTTCTTGCCGCCTTTCACGAATTGCGCAATGTCGCCGCCCCCCAGGTGCCGGTGCCACTGCAGCATGTCGCGGTCGCCGCCTATAGCGATGAGGCCCATGTCGAGGAAAACCGCAGGCTGTATCGCATCAAGTTCGATCTCGCCGACCAGATTCTCGGCAGCCGCTACGGCTATAAGCGGCCCGCCGGCGGCTTCTGCGTCTGGCTCGACGTATCCCAGCGCGGCGGCGACGAGGCAGCGGCGGTGAGACTCTATCGTGACGCCGGCGTCCGCGTGATCCCGGGCAGCTATCTGTCGCAGCTGCAGCCCGACGGCTTCAATCCCGGCGCAGGCTATATCCGCCTGGCGCTGGTTTCCGACAGTGAATCAACAGCCGAGGCGTTGCACCGGCTGGTCGAAATTCTGGATTAATCGCAGGGCCCGATGAGCATGCCAGCGATCGAACGTGTCATTCCCCTGGTCGGCCATCTGCCGGTCTCGATCCGCGAGGCCCTGGCGCGGCGCCTGCGCGAACTGATGGGCCTCGGCCTGATCGCACTGTCCGGCGCTGCTGCGGCAGCGCTGATGACGTGGTCCGTGCAAGACCCCAGCCTGAGCCACGCCACCTCGCGCCCCATTCGCAACGTGCTCGGCTACCCCGGCGCGATCGGCGCCGATCTGTTGATGCAGATCCTTGGCCTCGGCGCGATCATGCTGATCCTCCCGGTCGCCGTGTGGGGCTGGCGGATGCTGACCCATCGCAACTTCGACCGCGAGGCGCTGCGCCTTGGCTGCTGGATTCTCTGCACGGTGATTGCGGCCGGGTTTGCAAGCTGCTGGCCGCATGGCGGCGCATGGGCGCTGCCGACCGGCCTTGGCGGCGTCGTCGGCGACGCGCTGGTGCGCGCGCCCGCCGTGGTGTTCGGTCCGGCCGGATTCACCTATCGCCTAGTGCTCGGCATCATCCTGTTCGTCGCGATGGGTGCGGCCTTCCTGTTTGCCTGCGGCTGGGGCTCGCGGGCGAAGGAAGAAGAGCTGACACCGATCGAGGACGATGACACGCCCTTCGTCGAGGAAGAAGACCGCAGCTCGGTATCGCTCGGCTGGGTGTACCACGCGCTGATGAGCGCCAAGGCGCGGATCGGCTGGCTGATGACTGCGGCCTACCGCTCGCTGGTGTCGAGCTCCTCGCCGTCTCGCACCTCCTCCTTCGAGCGCCAGGAACCGAGCCTGCGCGGCCGCGCTGCGCCAAAACAGGCGCCGCAGGACGAGGAACTCGAGGACGAGGAGGAAGAAGAAGAGGAGGACGAGGAGGAGGAAGAGGAAGCCCCCCGCGCACGCAAGAAGCCCGCGCCGCGTCCCGCTTCCCGCAAATCCGATAAGTTCGAACTGCCGTCGGTTTCCATGCTCACCGCGCCCAAGGCCTCCGACCGGCAGCCGCTCAGCAAGGCCGAACTGGAGGCCAATTCGCGTGCGCTGGAAGGCGTGCTCGGCGACTTCGGCGTCCGCGGCGAGATCGTCAAGGCCAACCCGGGACCGGTCGTCACGCTCTACGAACTCGAGCCGGCGCCGGGCATCAAATCCTCGCGCGTCATCGGCCTCGCCGACGACATCGCCCGCTCGATGAGCGCGCTGTCGGCCCGCGTCGCCGTGGTGGCCGGCCGCAACGCCATCGGCATCGAGCTGCCGAACGCGCATCGCGAAAAGGTCTATTTGCGCGAATTGCTTTCGGTGAAGGATGATTCGCACGCAAAACTTCCGCTCTGCCTTGGCAAGAACATCGGCGGCGAATCCATCATCATCGATCTGGCGCGTACGCCGCACATGCTGATCGCCGGCACCACCGGCTCCGGCAAATCGGTCGCCATCAACACCATGATCCTCAGCCTGGTCTACCGGCTGCGGCCGGATCAGTGCCGCCTGATCATGGTCGATCCCAAGATGCTCGAACTCTCCGTCTATGACGGCATTCCGCACCTGCTGACGCCCGTCGTGACCGATCCGAAGAAGGCGGTGGTCGCGCTGAAATGGGCCGTGCGCGAGATGGAAGAGCGCTACAAGAAAATGGCCAAGCTCGGCGTCCGCAACATCGACGGCTATAACCAGCGCCTCGTCGAAGCCAAGGGCAAGGGCGAGGAGTTGACGCGCACGGTGCATACCGGCTTCGACAAGGAAACCGGCAAGGCAATCTACGAGGAAGAAAAGCTCGACCTCGAGCCGCTGCCCTACATCGTCATCATCGTCGACGAAATGGCCGACCTGATGATGGTCGCGGGCAAGGACATCGAAGGCGCGGTGCAGCGCCTAGCGCAGATGGCGCGCGCCGCGGGCCTCCACGTCATCCTGGCGACGCAGCGTCCGTCGGTCGACGTCATCACCGGCACCATCAAGGCGAACTTCCCGACCCGCATCGCCTTCCAGGTCACATCGAAAATCGACAGCCGCACCATTCTCGGCGAGATGGGCGCCGAGCAGCTGCTCGGCCAGGGCGACATGCTCTATATGGCCGGCGGCGGCCGCATCAGCCGCGTGCACGGCCCGTTTGCCTCCGACGAAGAAGTCGAGAAGGTGGTGCGCCATCTCAAGACGCAGGGCGCGCCGGAATATCTGGAAGCGGTCACGGCGGAAGAGCCGAGCGAGGAAGACGGCGCGGTGTTCGATTCCACCGGCATGGGCGGCGATGGCGGCGGCGACCTGTTCGCGCAGGCGGTGGCGATCGTCAAACGCGACCGCAAGGCATCGACCTCCTATATTCAGCGCCGACTGCAGATCGGCTACAACCGCGCCGCATCCCTGATGGAGCGGATGGAACTCGAAGGCATCGTTGGCCAGGCGAATCACGCCGGCAAGCGCGAGATTCTGGTGCCAGAAGAGGAGGGTGGCTTCTAGATTCCGGCGCTGAACGTGGATTCGGCGCAACAATTTTCACGGAAAAACGATACCTCCTTCGCCCGAAAGCGCGATAAACTGGCGGGCAGCGGGATGCCTCATCGCATAGAGATCCGAAATATCTGATGACACAACAACCCACCCATCGCGGGCTGCGCTCCGGACTGGCCCTTTTGCTCGCCACTTCCATCGCAGGCTTCGCGACGCCGGCGCTGTCGCAGAACGTTCCGGTTCCGAAGCCCGCGCCGAAGGCGCGTGATGGCGGCGTACAGATGAGCGCGCAGGACAGGGTTCCGATGACCACCGGCGCAACCCAGACGCCGCCGAACCCGGTGATTCCGAATCCGAACCGCAACGTCCCGGCCAATGTGTTTGCGACCTTCGATGCCAATCAGAAGGCGCAGGCGGCCCGGGTGAGCTCCTATCTGTCCTCGCTGCAGACGCTGGTCGGAAATTTCGTCCAGGTCGGTCCCGACGGCAGCAAGACCAAGGGCGATTTCTACATCCAAAAGCCGGGGAAGGTGCGTTTCGAGTACGACGATCCGAGCCCGATCGCGATCGTTGCGGACGGCTCGTCGCTGGCCGTGCGCGATCGCAAGCTCGCCACCCAGGACATCTATCCGCTGTCGCAAACGCCGCTGCGTTTCCTGTTGTCGGATAGAATCGATCTGCTCAAGGACACCAATGTCGTCAGCGTCACCGCCGACGACGTCTATATCAGCGTCACGATCGAGGAGAAGCAGGCCCTGATCGGCACCAGCCGGCTGATGCTGATGGTCGGCGTCAAGGATGGCCAGCTCAAGCAATGGACCGTGACCGATCCGCAAGGCTACGACACCACGGTCGCGGTCTATAATCTCGACTCGACCAAGAAGGTCGACCCCGGCCTGTTCAAGATCGACTTCACCAACTATTTCACGCCGGCGAACTGAGGGCTTCGTTCCAGTGCCCGGCGGGCAAGGCGCGGCGTGCCCACCAGCTTCCGCCTGTGGACAACCAGCGCGACGCCGCTACGAACCGTGATAAGACACGGTTCCCATGCGTTTTTCCCTGACAACCTGGAACATCAATTCGGTACGCCTGCGCATCGACATCGTCGCCAAATTCCTCAAGTCGGCGCGGCCGGACGTGCTGTGCCTGCAAGAGACCAAATGCATCGACGATGCCTTTCCGCTCAAGCGCTTCAAACGTCTCGGCTATGAGCATATCGCGCTGAACGGACAGAAGGGCTATCACGGCGTTGCCATCGTCTCAAAGCTGCCGTTCGACACCACCGACATCAGGACCTTCTGCGACAAGATCGATTCACGCCACATCTCGGTGGCGTTCGGCGAGAAGGCGCAACTGGCGAAGCCGCTGGTGCTGCACAATTTCTATGTGCCGGCCGGCGGCGACATTCCCGATCCCGCGCTCAATCCGAAATTCGATCACAAGCTGAAATTTCTCGACGAGATGAAGACGTGCGAGCCGCTACATCCGCGCGGCGACGACCGGCATATCCTGGTCGGCGACCTCAACGTCGCACCGCATGAGAACGACGTGTGGTCGCACAAGCAGCTGTTGAAGGTGGTTTCGCACACGCCGATCGAATGCGAGAAGCTGTTGGCCGCGCAGACCCACGGCGAATGGTTCGACGTCGCGCGCGAGCGGATCCCGCTGTCGGAAAAGGTCTATACGTGGTGGAGCTACCGCGCTGCCGACTGGACCGTGGGCGACCGTGGCCGGCGGCTCGACCACATCTGGGTCTCGCGCGCGCTGAAGGACGGCGTCACCGATTTCAGGATCAGCCGTGATGCGCGCGGCTGGGAGCGCCCGTCCGACCACGTCCCGGTGACGGTGACGCTGGAAGTATAAGCTCTTGTCGTCCCTGCGACCCGTCTTCGCCAAGGCTTCGCCGGGGTTTGGCGTTGGGCTCGCCGAAGCTTTAGCGGAGGCGGCACGCAGGGACCCATAACCACAGGCCTTCGTTGTTACGAAAGCCATCTACCAAATTGCCCAAAAGAGATGCCGCGGCGTATGGGTCCCGGATCGCGCTCGCTCTGCTCGCTTGTCCGGGACGACGAAGATCAGATACTCAGCTTGGCGCCCGCCATCACAATATCGCTGGCAAGCTGACTGGTGCGGGTGGCGAGTTCATCGCGCAGACGGCGGGCCGCGGCGGGATCGCTTTCGAGCACGCGTTGAAACAGGCTGCGCGACACCCGGATGACCGAGGCATGATCGAGCGCAACCGCGCTTGACGGCCGCTTCATCGCGACGATGAGCGCCAGCTCGCCGATCAGGGAGCCGGGGCCGGCAACGACTTCGGCGCCGCCGTCCTCAACCCGGATCGAACCGCGCTGAACGATATAGCCCGCATCCGCATCGTCGCCTGCGTTGAACAGATAGTCGCCGGGCGAGAAATTGCGCTGCTCGGAGCCGATCGCCAGCATGCGCAGCGACGCCGTTCCCAACAGGCGCAATGTCGGGACCCGCTCGAGCAGGGCTACATCATCTTCGATCGACATGAACCTGTGACCAGGATCCGCGAAAATCACCAATAGTGGCTGCGAATCGTATCACGGCACCAGCTTGTAGCCACCGGCTTCCGTCACCAGGATTTCCGGATTGGCCGCATCCTTTTCGATCTTCTGCCTGAGACGGTAGATGTGGGTTTCCAGCGTGTGGGTCGTGACGCCCGAATTGTAGCCCCAGACTTCCTGCAGCAAGGTCTCGCGCGATACCGGCAACTGGCCGGCGCGGTACAGGAAGCGCAGGATCGCCGTTTCCTTTTCGGTCAGCCGCACCTTCCTGGCATTGGCGGCCGTCAGCATCTTGGAGCCGGGGCGGAAGCTGTAGGGACCGACGGAGAACACCGCGTCCTCACTGGCCTCGTGCTGGCGGAGCTGCGCCCTGATCCGCGCGAGCAGGACGGCGAACCGGAACGGCTTGGCGACATAATCGTTGGCGCCCGACTCGAGTCCCAGGATCGTGTCGGAATCGGTGTCGTGGCCGGTCAGCATGATGATCGGCGCCTTGAAGCCGCCCTTGCGCAGGCTGCGCACGACTTCCCTGCCGTCGGTATCGGGCAGGCCGACATCCATCAGCACCAGATCGGGGGAATTGGCTTTGGCGGCGCTGGCGCCCTTGGCGCCGGTATCGACGGCGGAAGCTTCGAACTCTTCGTGCAGCGATAGCTGCTCGACCAGCGTGTCGCGCAGATCGGTATCGTCATCCACGATCAGGATCTTGCGGGCATTGGGCATAGGATACGATCCTCTTGAGGCAGGCGGCGGACACAAGTGGAAGCGTCTCAAGCCGGGTCTTGGTCGATGACAACCTGATTCGCGCGCAAACTTCGCAGGCAAGCCAAGCTGGTACTGATTCGCATTGAGGTAAGATATTGTTACAGTTTCACAAGTTGGACCGCAGTCTATCCCAAATTTGAGGCCGGTTTCGATGAATGTCCTGTAATGGTCCCGAATGGGGCAATTATGGGCCGGGGCAGGCAATCCCCGAATTCGGGCATTGGCATGGAAAATGACACGACTTCAATCACTTATAAGACAGCTGCGCGTGATCGGCCGGTTTCCGTGATCCGGGTGCAAAGGGCTGCCGGCGACGCCCGTCGGGGATGGCTAACCACGGATGGCTGGTCCGTGCCGGTGGCACTTGGTCGCGCCGGCATCCTTGCCAACAAGAAGGAAGGCGACGGCGGCACCCCCAGGGGCACCTATCGCCCGCTGCGATTGTGGTGGCGCGCCGACCGCCACGCCCGGCCGGGGACCTATCTCCCGACCCGGGCGATCAGGACGGAAGATGCCTGGTGCGAAGACCCACGCGATCGCCATTACAATCAGCCCATTCGCCTTGTGCGCGGCCAGGCCGGCGACCGGCTGACGCGCGAGGACCATCTCTATGATTTCATCATCGAGATCGATCACAACAGCGCGCCTCGCATCGCCGGCCGCGGCAGCGCCGTGTTCCTGCATCTGGCCCGCTCGAATTTTTCGCCGACGGCGGGATGCGTGTCGATGACCAAATCCGCCATGCTGCGCCTGTTGCGGCGGATCGGCCCGCAGACAAGAATCATGATCGGCTGACGGGACCAGAACATGCTCGACAAGGATGCAATAACCGCCGCTTCGAAAACGCTGCACGACCATTGGCGCGCCGGCACCAAGCTCGACGCGCTCGACGCATCGCTGCGGCCGCGCGACCGCATCGAAGCCTACGCGATCCAGGCGGCCGTCGAACGATTTTCGGCCCAAAACCTGTTCGGCTGGAAGATCGCAGCAACCAGCGAGGCCGGACAAAAGCACATCAATGTCGCCGGCCCGATGGCCGGGCGCATCCTCGCCGAAACCGTGATCGCGGATGGCGGCACCGCTTCGATGGCCGGCAATGAAATGCGTGTCGCCGAGCCTGAATTCGCCTTTCGCATGCGCGTCGATCTGCCGGCGCGCCCGACGCCCTATACCGTGCAGCAGGTGCTCGATGCGGTCGATACGCTTCATCCGGCGATCGAGATTCCGGATTCGCGGTTTGCCGATTTCGCCAGCGCCGGCGAGGCCCAGCTGATCGCCGACAATGCCTGTGCGCATCTGTTCGTGCTGGGACCGGCGACCAGCGCCAACTGGCGCGCGTTGGACCTCGTCGAGGAGCGGCCGGTCACCACGATGCGCGGCCAGCAATATGTCGGTCACGGCAAGAACGTGCTCGGCGATCCCCGGAAAGCGCTAGCCTGGCTCGCCAATGAACTGCGCCAGCTTGGCGTAACGCTGAAGGCGGGGCATGTGGTGACGACGGGCACCTGCCATCCGCCATTGCCGATTCAATCGGGTGATTTCTGCGCCGTCGATTTCGGGTTGCTTGGCAAAGTGTCGGTGGGATTTAAGTAAGCTTCCTCTCCGCATTCGATGTCGTCCCTGCGAACGCAGGGACCCATAACCACCATCGCTCGTTGGTAACGAAGATAACTAACCCCATCGCCCTAATAGTAAAGCCGCGGCGTATGGGTCCCTGCGTTCGCAGGGACGACAACCGGGCTCACCGCGCCCCAAAGATCGCCGAGCCGACGCGCACATGCGTGGCGCCGAGCTGGATCGCCACGGCAAAATCCGCGCTCATGCCCATCGACAGATTCCGCAAGCCGTTGCGCGCGGCGATCTTGGCCGTCAGCGCGAAATGCGGCGCCGGCGCCTCATCGACCGGCGGGATGCACATCAACCCGGAAATGACGAGGCCATATTTCTCGCGGCAACTTGCGATGAAGGCGTCGGCTTCGCTAGGCGCGATGCCGGCCTTCTGCGGCTCCTCGCCGGTGTTCAGCTGGACGAACAATTCGGGACGTTTGTTCTGCGACTTGATTTCCTTGGCCAGCGCTTCGCACAGGCTCGGCCGGTCGACCGAATGGATGGCGTCGAACAGCGCCACCGCGTCCTTTGCCTTGTTGGATTGCAACGGTCCGATCAAATGCAACGCAATTCCGGGATAGGCCGCCATCAATGCCGGCCATTTTCCCTTGGCTTCCTGCACGCGATTTTCGCCGAACACGCGCTGTCCGGCATCGATGACAGGTGAAATCGCTGCCCCGTCGAATGTCTTCGACACCGCAACCAGCGTCACCGACGCGCGCTCGCGGCGCGCTTCCTTGCAGGCGCGCGCGATCTCCTGCTCCACCTGAGCAAGGCCGGTTGGTAAAGACTTCGTTAGTGGCGTCGCCATCTCTCTCGCGTCATATTCTGTTGCCGGTCGCGTTCTTCGCGGAAAATCTTACGGCATTTCCTTGAATTTTACCAAGTTCGGGAAAGGCTTTTTGAACCCTTCGCACTACTCTGTGATGTGGGGGGCAGGATGTCTGGCGTTACTTTCAACCGCAATCGGATCAAACTCAAGCTCAAGAAGCTTCTGGGCATCCGTGCGCGGCTTGCGATGCTGGCCGTGCTGCTGGTGGCGCCGTTGATGCTGGAGCGGGTCCGCTCGCTTGAAGACGCGCGCGTCAAGCAGATCGCGATGGCGTCGGAAGAATACGCCAATATCGCGCACCACAGCGCCGAGACCCAGCGCGAGGTGATCTCCTCGGTCGAGACAATGCTGAAATCGGCGGCGTACATCCGCGCCTCCAGCGGCATCGGACGGAGCTGCGAGATCCTGCGCGCCAGCCTGCCCGCTAACCTGCCCTGGATCCGGAGCATCATGCTCGTGAGCAAGGACGGCGTGGTGCAGTGCTCGACCTTGAACATTCAAGTCGGCCTCAACATCGGCGATCGCGAGTATTTCAGAAAGGCGCAGGAAACCCGCGACTTCATTTTCAGCGATTATCTGTTCGGCAAGACCAACAACCGGCCGATCATGATGGCGGCCTATCCGGTCGCCGCGATCAATCCGGAAGAAGATTCGGTTGCGGTTGCCGGTATCAATCTCGATTGGCTGTCGAAGATCATGGCCAATCTCGGCGGACGGCCGGGCATTTCATCCGTCCTGATCGACTCAACCGGCGTCGTGCTGGCGGCGCCGCCGGACCAGGCCGGCACGATCGGCCGTCCCCTCGATAATGTGCCGCTGCTCTCGGCGATCACCTACAAGGCGCTCTCCTCCAATTCCGATACGGGCTCGATCTCCTTTGCCGCGACCAGCGGCTCGAAGCGTAGCATCAGTTTCGCCCGGATTCCCGGAACGCAGTCCCGCCTGATCGTCAGCATCGACGAAGACACGGTGACGGCCGCGATCAACGGCGACATCCGGATCGCCTATCTGCAGCTCGCATTCGTCTGCTTGTTTGTGCTGCTGGGTGCGCTGATCGGCGCCGAAAAGCTCATCATCAAACCGATCGAGGTCATGACCAGCATGGCCAAGCGATTCGGCGAAGGCGACGCGTCGGCCCGCGTCTCGCGCAGCCGCCTGCCCTCGGAATTCATGCCGCTGGCGCGCGCCTTCAACGCGATGGCCGCGCAGCTCAGCCAGCGCGAGCGCGAGCTTGTCGCCACCAACGACCGGCTGACCGTGATGGCCTCGATCGACATGCTGTCCGGCCTTGCCAACCGCCGCGGCTTCCAGGGCCGGCTCGATTTCGAGTGGATGAAGGCGCAGCAATACGCCAGCGAGCTGTCGCTCCTGATGATCGATGTCGATCACTTCAAGCTCTACAACGACACCTACGGCCATCCCGAAGGCGACGCCTGCCTCACGCGCATCGGCGAGACGCTGGCCGGCATCGCCGGCGACACGATGGGCTTTGCCGGCCGCTATGGCGGTGAGGAATTCTGCCTGCTGCTGCCGAACACCAGCGCGCAGAAGGCGCTCGAAATCGGCGAAACCGTGCGCGCCACCCTCCAGGGCCTCGCTTTGCCCCACATCACCTCCAGCTACGGGATGGTCACCGTCAGCGTCGGCATTGCCACCACGCTGCCGAGCGATATCCAAACCCCGGGCGACCTGATTGAAGCTGCCGACGCCGCCCTCTACGCCGCCAAACACCGCGGGCGAAATACCGTGGTCGAGCATGGCTTTGCCAAGCTGGTGGATGAAGCCGGAATCGCGATGGCGGGGTGAAGCGCCCCGGCGCTACACCCGTTTTCAAATCACCCCTCCCCCGCCCCCAGCCGTTGCTCCGCAGCCGCTTTTGTGGCCTAGTCCGCCGTCCTCTGGATGGGGACCCGAATCCACAAAAAGCCCTGCGATTTCATGACCGCCGAACGTTACAACGCCCGTGATTCCGAGCCCCGCTGGCAAGCCGCCTGGGACGAAAAGGCGATCTTCGCCTCCAAAAACGACGATCCGCGGCCGAAATACTACGTGCTCGAGATGTTCCCCTACCCGTCCGGGCGCATCCATATCGGGCATGTCCGGAACTATACGCTCGGCGACGTGCTGGCGCGGTTCATGCGCGCCAAGGGGTTCAACGTGCTGCACCCGATGGGCTGGGACGCCTTCGGCCTGCCGGCGGAGAATGCCGCGATCGAGCGCAAGGTCGCGCCGAAGGCGTGGACTTACGACAACATCGCCGCGATGAAGAAGCAGCTGCGGTCGATCGGACTGTCGCTGGACTGGAGCCGGGAATTCGCGACCTGCGATCCCAGCTACTACAAGCATCAGCAGAAGATGTTTTTGGACATGCTGCGCGCGGGCCTCGCCGAACGTGAGAAGCGCAAGCTCAACTGGGACCCGGTCGACATGACCGTACTGGCCAACGAGCAGGTGATCGACGGCCGCGGCTGGCGCTCCGGCGCGATCGTCGAGCAGCGCGAGATGAGCCAGTGGGTCTTCAAGATTACGAAGTACTCGCAAGAGCTGCTGGACGCATTGGACGGGCTGGACCGTTGGCCGGACAAGGTGCGGCTGATGCAGCGCAACTGGATCGGCCGGTCCGAGGGCCTGCTGATTCGCTTCGCGCTGGATCCGGCGACAACGCCTGCCGGCGAGACCGAGCTGAAGATCTTTACGACGCGGCCGGACACGCTGTTCGGCGCAAAATTTATGGCGATCTCGGCCGACCATCCGCTGGCGCAAGCCGCGGCGGCGAAGAATCCAGAGCTCGCCGAGTTCATCGCCGACATCAAGAAGATCGGCACCGCGCAGGAGATCATCGACACCGCCGAGAAGCAGGGTTTTGACACCGGCATCAAGGCAGTCCATCCGTTCGACCCGAGCTGGAAGCTGCCGGTCTATGTCGCAAACTTCGTCCTGATGGAATACGGCACCGGCGCCATCTTCGGCTGTCCGGCCCATGACCAGCGCGACCTCGACTTCGTCAACAAGTACAAGCTCGGCAATATTCCAGTGGTCTGCCCCGAGGGCCAGGACCCGAAGACGTTTGTCATCTCGGACACCGCCTATGACGGCGACGGCCGCATGATCAATTCGCGCTTCCTCGACGGCATGACCATCGAAGCCGCCAAGGAAGAAGTTGCGAAGCGCCTGGAATCCGAGATGCGCGGCAACGCGCCGATTGGCGAGCGGCAGGTCAATTTCCGCCTGCGTGACTGGGGCATCTCGCGCCAGCGCTATTGGGGCTGCCCAATCCCGGTGATCCACTGCGAGAAATGCGACGTGGTGCCGGTGCCGGACGATCAGCTGCCAGTGACGCTGCCGGAGGACGCCACCTTCGACAAGCCCGGCAACGCGCTCGACCACCACCCGACCTGGAAGCACGTCACCTGCCCCAAGTGCGGCGGCAAGGCGCAGCGCGAAACCGACACCATGGACACCTTCGTGGATTCGTCCTGGTACTTTGCGCGCTTCACCGATCCCTGGAACGAGACGGCGCCGACCACGCCCGATGTCGCCAACCGCATGATGCCGGTCGACCAGTATATCGGCGGCGTCGAGCACGCGATCCTGCATCTGCTCTACAGCCGCTTCTTCACCCGTGCGATGAAGGCGACTGGCCATATCGATATGAAGGAGCCGTTCGCCGGCATGTTCACCCAGGGCATGGTGGTGCACGAGACCTACCAGAAGGCCGACGGCACTTTCGTGACGCCGGCCGAGGTGAAGATCGAGATGGTCGGCAGCGAGCGCCGCGCCAGCATGATCTATGGCGACGAGGAGGTCGCGATCGGCCCGATCGAGAAGATGTCGAAGTCGAAGAAGAACACCGTCGACCCCGACGACATCATCGCGACCTACGGCGCCGACGTCGCGCGTTGGTTCATGCTGTCGGACTCCCCGCCCGACCGCGACGTGATCTGGAGCGACGAGCGGGTGCAGGGCGCGGCACGCTTCGTGCAGCGGCTGTGGCGGCTGGTGAATGAGTCCGCCGACATCGCCAAGCCGGCCTCGGCAGACCGGCCGACCTCGTTCGGCGCCGATGCGCTTGCCTTGCGCAAGGCGGCCCATGGCGCGCTGGACAAGGTGTCGTCCGGTATAGAGCGGCTACATTTCAACGTCTGCCTGGCCCATATCCGGGAATTCACCAACGCACTGGCGGAGGTGCTGGGCCGCGACGGCAAGCCGACGCCGGATCTGGCCTGGGCCATCAAGGAGGCCGCAACCATCCTGGTGCAGCTGATCTCCCCGATGATGCCGCATCTGGCCGAGGAATGCTGGCAGGTGCTGGGCCAGTCCGGGCTGATTTCGGAGGCCAGCTGGCCGCAAATCGAACGCGATTTGCTGGTTGAGGACACCGTGACGCTGGTGGTCCAGGTCAACGGCAAGAAACGGGGTGATGTTACCGTGCCACGGGTCGCCCAAAATCCGGAAATTGAGGCTGCCGTTTTGGCGCTCGATGCGGTAAAACTCGCCCTCGGCGGCAAGGCCGTCCGCAAGGTAATCGTTGTTCCCATGAGGATCGTGAATGTCGTTGGCTAGGACCCGGATCGCCGTCCGGCTAATCGCCGTCGCCGCGCTGGCGGCGCTCACGGCCGGCTGTTTCCAGCCGATGTATGCGGAACGCAACGACGGCAAGCCCGGCCTGCGCGAAAAGCTGATGGGCGTGGAAGTCCCGCCGGTCGATAAGCCAAATGCTTCCCGCGAAGCGAGGATCCAGGTGGAGATCCGCAACGCGCTGGCGTTCAAGCTCTATGGCAACGCCACCGGCATGCCGCCGACCCACCGCCTGGTGCTGCGCTTTAACACCACGCGCTCCTCGCTGATGCTCGATCCCGCCACCGCGCTGCCATCGAGCGAAAACTACGGAATCGACGCGCAGTACAATCTGATCGACCTTGCGACCAACAAGTCCGTCATGACCGGGACGACTTTCTCCCGCGTGTCGTATGACATTCCGGGCAATCTGCAGCGCTTCGCCCGCCAGCGCGCCTTCCGCGACGCCGAGGATCGCGCCGCCAACGAGATCGCGGAAAACATCCAGACCCGGCTGGCATCCTACTTCTACGCCGGCACCTGATCCCCGTTGGTCGCGCTCCGCGGAAAAGACGTCGACGCTTTTCTCGCCCGGCCCGACCCTGGCCGCCCGATCATTTTGCTCTACGGGCCCGACGCCGGCCTGGTCCGCGAGCGTGCCGACGCGCTGATCGCTTCGGCCGTTGACGATCCCAATGACCCCTTCTCGCTGGTGCGGCTGGAAGGCGATGAGCTGGCGGCCGAGCCGTCGCGGCTGGTCGACGAAGCCATGACGATCCCAATGTTCGGCGGCCGCCGCGCCATTCGCGTGCGCGCCGGCTCGCGCAGTTTTGCCAGCGGGGTGGATACGCTGGCCGATTCGGCGGTGAAGGATTGCCGTATCGTGATCGAGGCCGGCGAGCTGCGGCCGGAATCGCCGCTGCGCAAGGCCTGCGAGCGCGCCAAGACCGCAGTCGCCATTGCCTGCTATCCCGATACCGAGCGCGACCTCGCCAGGCTGATCGACGAGGAGGTGCGGACGTCCAATCTGCGCATCGCCGCCGATGCCCGTGCGGTGCTGATGTCGCTGCTCGGCGGCGACCGCCAGGCCTCCCGCAACGAGCTGCGCAAGCTTGCACTTTATGCGCACGGCAAGGGCGAGATCGCGCTCGACGATGTCATGACCGTCGTCTCCGACGCCTCCGAGCTGAAGCTCGATCCGATCGTGGACGGCGCCTTTGCCGGCAAGCCGGATGTGGTGGAAAGCGAGTTTGCCAAAGCGATGGTCGCCGGCACCTATCCCGGTGTGATCATCTCGGCCGCGCAGCGCCAAGCGGCGTGGCTGCACAAATCCGCACTCGCGGTCGCCGAAGGCACGCCGGTGTCGGTCCTGCTCGAAAGCGGCTATCCGCGGCTGCACTTCTCGCGCAAGGGCGCCGTCGAAATCGCGCTGCGCAATTTCAACCCAGCCCGGCTCGCCGCCATCATCGACCAACTCGGGACCGCGGCGCTCGACATGCGCAAGCAGGCAACGCTGGCATCGGCGATCGGGCTGCGGGCGCTGCTGTCGATCGCGGCAAACGCGAAGCGGCGGGGATAACGATGCCGGGTGGAGATGTCGTCACCCTCTGGCGCCCGGTTGGACCAACCGAGCTGGAATTGATCCGCAAAAGCGGCATGCGCGTGTTTCCACCACGGCTGCCGGAGCAACCCATCTTCTATCCCGTGCTGTCGGAAGAATATGCCGTAAAGATCGCCCGCGACTGGAATGTGCCGGCCAGTGGCTCTGGCTATGTCACTCGTTTTCAGGTCAGGCGGGATTTTCTGGAAAAATATGACGTCCAGAAAGCCGGCGGCGCCGCGCATTCGGAATACTGGATTCCCGCTGAGGAATTGACGGCCTTCAACGAAGCCATCGTCGGCGAGATCGGGATCGTCGCCGAGTTTCGCTGAGGCTCACCGCTTCACGCCGTCGTTCTCCGCCGTCATTGCGAGCGGAGCGAAGCAATCCATCTCACCGCACGGGGATAGATGGATTGCTTCGTCGCTGTAGCTCCTCGCAATGACAGCGTCATTTCCCCTCCAGCCGCCGCATCACCTCGTCGAGCTGCTCGAGGTTGCGGTAGCTGATCTGGACGGAGCCGCCGGGGTCGCGGTGGTTGACGGTGACGTTCAGGCCGAGCGCATCGGAAACGCGCTTCTCCAGCGCGATGGTGTCGGGATCCTTCGTCTTAGCTCCACCGCCGCTGCGCGCCTTCTGCGGCTTGCGCTCCGGCACGCCTTCTTCATGGGCGAGCGCCTCGGTCTGACGGACGTTGAGGCCTTCGGCGACGATGCGCTTGGCCGCCGCGAGCGGATCGGGCACGCCGATCAAGGCGCGGGCATGGCCGGCCGACAATTCGCCGTTCGAAATAAGCGCCTGCACTTCCGCCGGCAATTTCGTCAGCCGCATCATGTTGGCGACGTGGCTGCGGCTCTTGCCGACTTCCCTGGCGATCTCTTCCTGGCTGCGTTTGAACTCGTCGGCCAGCGCGTGATAGCCCTGCGCCTCTTCCATCGCGTTGAGGTCTTCGCGCTGCACGTTCTCGATGATCATGATCTCGAGAGCGTCGCTATCGCTGACCTCGATCGGAACGATCGGCACCTCGTGCAGGCTGGCAAGCTGCGCGGCGCGCCAGCGCCGTTCGCCGGCGATGATCTCGTAGCGATCCTGGGCGCCCTTCACCGGACGGACCACGATCGGCTGGATCACGCCGTGCTGCTTGACCGAGCTGGCGAGTTCGCCGAGCTCGGTATCGGAAAAGGTCCGGCGCGGGTTGCGCGGGTTGGGCTTGAGAAACTCGATCGGCACCTTGCGCTGATTACGCGGCCGCTCGACATGCGCGGTCTCGCCACCGACATCTCCGATCAGACTTGCGAGGCCACGGCCCAGTCGCGAACCTGTTTTGTCGGCCATCGCCGCCAGCTCCCTCGGATTCACTCAATTACTCCACTACAGAATTCGATTGATTTGCGACCGTGCGTAGGATGGGTAGAGCGGACGCGAAACCCATCACCTTCGTCGCGCACCTTAATGGGTTTCGCTTCGCTCTACCCATCCTACATTTTTCAATGCGTCCTTAGATCGCGCTCGCGCTGGATCACTTCGGTCGCGAGCTTCAGATACGCTTCGCTGCCGACGCATTTGAGATCGTAGACCAGCACCGGCTTGCCGTAGGACGGCGCCTCGGAGATGCGCACGTTGCGCGGGATCATGGTGTCGTAGACCTTGCCGCCCATGAACTGCCGGACGTCGGCAACGACCTGGTTCGACAAATTGTTGCGCGAGTCGAACATGGTCAGCACGATGCCGTGGATCGACAGGTTCGGGTTGAGCGTCGAGCGCACCTGCTCCACCGTCTGCAACAATTGCGACAGACCTTCGAGGGCGAAGAACTCGCACTGCAGCGGCACCAGGATCGCATCCGACGCCGCCATCGCGTTGACCGTGAGAAGGTTGAGCGAGGGCGGGCAATCGATCAGCACATAGGTGTAGTCGGTATCTGGCGCGGCATTCTTGTTCAGCGCCGCGATCGCATCGCGCAGGCGGAACGCGCGGCCCGGTGTCGTGCCGAGTTCGAGCTCGAGGCCGGACAGGTCCATGGTCGAGGAGGCGATGTGCAGCCGCGGCACCGCGGTGGCCACCACGGCATCGCGCAGCGGTGCTTCGCCGATCAGCACATCGTAGGTCGAGCAGTTGCGATTACGACGATCGATGCCGAGACCGGTCGAGGCGTTGCCCTGCGGATCAAGGTCGACGATCAGGACACGCTCGCCAATCGCCGCAAGCGCGGTGCCGAGGTTGATCGCCGTGGTCGTCTTTCCCACGCCGCCCTTCTGATTGGCCAGCGACAGGATGCGTGGATGGGGCGGTGGAGTTTCGTCCCTATCTTGTTGATATAACTGATCTAATTCGCTCATGCCCGATCGCCATGTGTGATCGCGGAAGGGTTGCGTCGCTCGATCCGATCGAGTTCGACGATCCAGCCGTGCCCGCCCGTGCGGCTGGAATAGAGTCGCGGTTCAATATTCCAATATATAGCGGCTTCAGTCAATTCAGCCTCTACATCTTGGCCCTTAAGAAACAGCGCTTTAGCGCCATTGCTCACAAACGGCTCCGCAAAGCCGACAAGCTGATGTAATGGAGCCAGCGCCCGTGCAGTGACGCAATCGACGCGGCTGCCAATTCTATCCACAATATCCCCGATTCCCGCCAAATGCACGGTTGCAGGTGCAGAAGTTATGCGCACGGCCTCGCGCAGAAATGCTGCTTTCTTGGCGTTGCGCTCGACCAGATGGACATTGGCACCCAGCGTCTCCGCCAGAGCAGACGCCAGCACCACGCCGGGGAAACCGCCACCGCTCCCGAAGTCGACCCAGGTTTTGGCCGACGGCGCAAGGTCGAGAAGCTGCAGCGAATCGGCGATGTGGCGCGTCCAGAGATTGGGAAGCGTGGAGGGCGCAACGAGATTCGTCTTGGCCTGCCACTCCAGGAGCAGAGCGACGTAGCGATCGAGCCGCTCGACCGTTTGAGGCGAGACGGGCGTGAGCGCGAGTGCCTCCGCCTTGTCCGCGGCCGAGGGGAGAATTGCCGTTGGCGTTTTGCTCATGTCTGAAAGTTGCTCGCTGAAAGTCGGCCATTGGACGAGCGGGTCGCCCCACGCCCGGCCGTGACGATGCAATCGCCCTGCCCGTTTCACGTGAAACAGATTCTTTACGCTGTCGCTCGCGAATTCTTCCGGCGCGCCTCGCGGTGCAGATAGGCCGCCAAGATTCCCAGCGCCGCCGGCGTCAACCCGTCGAGCCGGCCCGCCTGCCCCACGGTTCGCGGCTTTGCCGCCTCCAGTTTGGCGCGCGCCTCGTTCGAGAGCCCCGGCACATCCCCATAATCGATGCCGGTCAGGACCAGGCCTTCGTCGCGCCGGAAGGCATCGACGTCAGCGGTCTGGCGCTTGAGATAGACATCGTACTTGGCGTCGATCTCAAGGTGGACGGCGATGGCCGGATCGATGGCCGAGAGTTCCGGCCAGATGCCGCGCAGGGTCATCCAGTCGATCTCGGGATAGGCCAGCAACTCAAAAGCCGAGCGGCGATGGCCGTCCCGGTTGAGCGCCAGGCCATGCTTGGCCGCTTCATTGGGAGTCATCGTCAGCGATTTGGCCAGCGCCTTCGCCGCCGCCAGCGCAGCCATCTTGTCCCGATGCCGCTGGGTACGCGTCGGGCCGACGCAGCCCAGCGCGATCCCCTTATCGGTCAGCCGCTGATCCGCATTGTCGGCCCGCAGGGTCAGGCGGTATTCGGCCCGCGAGGTGAACATCCGGTATGGCTCTGTTATGCCGCGGGTCACGAGATCATCGATCATCACGCCGAGATAGCCGTCGGCCCTGTCGAACACGATGGGGTCAGTGCCACCAGCCGCCAGGGCCGCGTTGAGGCCGGCCACGATTCCCTGCGCCGCCGCCTCCTCATATCCCGTCGTGCCGTTGATCTGTCCGGCCAGGAAAAGACCTGGCACGCGCTTGGTCTGCAGCGTCGGGTCGAGCTCGCGGGGATCGACATGGTCGTACTCAATGGCATAGCCCGGCCGGACCATTCTGACCCGCTCAAGGCCGGGAATGCTGGCGAGGATCGCGAGCTGAACTTCCTCCGGCAGCGAGGTGGAGATACCGTTAGGATAGACCGTGGGGTCGTCGAGCCCCTCCGGCTCCAGGAAGATCTGATGGCCGTCACGGTCGCCGAACTTGACGATCTTGTCCTCGATCGACGGACAATAGCGCGGGCCGCTGCTCTTGATCTGGCCGGAATACATCGGCGAGCGATGCACGTTGGCGCGGATCACCTCATGGGTCGCCGGCGTCGTCCGGGTGATCCCGCACTGGATTTGCGGCGTCGTAATCCGGTCGGTCATGACCGAGAATGGCTCCGGCGGATCGTCGCCGGGCTGCATCTCGACCGCAGACCAGTCGATGGTGGTGCCGTCGAGCCGCGGCGGCGTCCCGGTCTTCAGACGTCCGAGGGTAAAGCCGGCCCGCTCGAACGAGGCGGAAAGCCCCATGGCTGGCGCCTCCCCGACCCGACCCGCGGGCCAGTTCTTCTCGCCGAGATGGATCAGGCCGCGAAGAAAGGTTCCGGTCGTGATCACCACGGCGCCGGCGCTCAACGTCCGGCCATCGCCGAGACGAATTCCGGTGACCCGACCGTTCGAGACGATTAGCTCATCCGCCTCGCCTTCGACCACGCTGAGATTGGCAGTCTGCCGGATCGCGGTCTGCATGGCGGCGGCGTAAAGCTTGCGATCTGCCTGGGCGCGGGGTCCACGAACGGCCGGGCCCTTACGGCGGTTCAGCATCCGAAACTGGATGCCTCCGGCGTCGGCGACCCGGCCCATCAAGCCATCTAGCGCATCGACTTCGCGGACCAGATGACCCTTGCCGAGACCCCCAATGGCGGGATTGCAAGACATCGCTCCGACCGTGGAGAAACGATGAGTCACCAGCGCCGTCTTCGCTCCCATCCGCGCAGCCGCGCTCGCGGCCTCGCAGCCGGCATGGCCGCCACCGATGACAATGACGTCGAAGGAGTCTGCCTGGGAAATCATGGCGGGTTTCTATCCCCAAGTCGCAAGACCGGAAAGCAGAAGTTTGCTTAAGCATTTGTTTCACGTGAAACGCCGGGTTCCGACTCGGCCATGTTTCACGTGAAACATGGGTAAGGAAGTGTTACTTACCTACACAGAACTCCCGGAAGATCACGTCGAGAATATCCTCGACATCGACCCGTCCGAGCAATCGCCCAAGGGAGTAGGCCGCCGCACGCAACTCTTCCGCGGCGAGCTCTTCGCCCTCTTCGATGACCTCAACACAACGGCGCAGCGCCTCCGCCGTCTCCTGCAACAGCTTTCGCTGCCGGGTCCGGCCGATCAGTCCGCCCTCGCCGCTCCCGAAATAGATTTGCGCAAATCCGACTACGGCCGCGATCAGTTCCGGCAAGCCGTCGCCACGGCGGGCCGAAATGCGGAAAACCCGGCCATCGGACGACTCGGCCACTGGCCGATCCTCTCCATCGAGATCGATCTTGTTGCGGATCAGCCAGACCGGTGCAGCCGTGTCGCCCTGCCCTTCACGCTCGACGTCCAATGAGTCCGCCAGCCACAGCACAAGATCCGCATCGGCCGCCCGGGCGCGGGCGCGGCGAACACCCTCCTGCTCTACCGGATCGTCGGTCGCGCGAATGCCCGCGGTGTCGATCACCGTCACTGGATAGCCATCGAGGTCGAGCTGCACTTCGATGACGTCGCGCGTCGTGCCGGCATGCGGTGACACGATCGCGACCTCGCGGCGTGCGAGTTGATTCATCAGCGTCGACTTGCCGACGTTCGGCGGTCCCGCGATCGCGATAACCAGGCCATCGCGCAGGCGTTCGCTGCGCCCCTGCTCCGCCAGGACTTCCTCGATCTCCGTCAGCAGCGCCCCCACCTTTGCCAGCGCCGGCGCAATCAACTCTGCCGGCACGTCGCCCTCATCGGAGAAATCGATTCCGGCTTCGATCAAGGCGGAGGCCTCGATAATCCGCGCGCGCCAGTCGCGCGCCTTGTCGCCGAGCAGTCCTTTCAACTGGCGCAGCGCCTGGCGGCGCTGCCTGTCGGTATCGGCGTGGATGAGATCGTCGAGGCCTTCGGCCTCGGTGAGATCGAGCTTGCCGTTCTCGAACGCGCGCCGGGTAAATTCTCCGGGCTCGGCCGGCCGAACATTTTCGAATTCGGACAGTGTCGCGAATAACGCCGCGAGCACCGCCCGCCCGCCATGGATATGAAACTCCGCAACGTCTTCGCCCGTCGCGCTCGCCGGACCCGGAAACCACAGCACCACGGCATCGTCGATCGGCCGCTGGCTGAGGTCACGAAGCAGGGCGCGGGTGGCCATTCGCGGCGACGGCGTTTTGCCGGCCAGCGCTATGACGACCTTTCCAGCCTGCGGGCCGGAGACGCGCACCAAGGCAATCGCGCTCGGCGGCTGGCCTGAGGACAAAGCGAAAATGGTCTGGTCCCGCGGATGCATGGCCTATTTGTCCGGGAGGTCCTGAAAAGGCAACGCGATTCAGCGCGAGCGGCAAAGCAGGTCCGGGCTCATTCTACTGTGCATGGGGTTGTTTTCGCGTTTTTGTAACCGGGCATCGCCGCAAGAGACCAAACCGCATAAAATTCAATACTTTATATGGTTAACCAATCAATAATTTCGGGCTTCTGGCTCGGCGGCATGAAAAAGGGCGCCCCCGCGGTGCGAGGCGCCCTCCCCCAAGCCTTATCTCGCGGCTCAGGTGTTCATGGAGTCGAAGAACTCCGAGTTGTTCTTGGTGTTGCGGAGCTTGTCGAGCAGGAAGTCGATCGCATCCATCGTGCCCATCGGATTGAGGATCCGGCGCAGCACATACATCTTCTTCAGGAGCTGCGGATCGGTGATCAGCTCTTCCTTGCGCGTGCCGGAGCGCGAGATGTCGATCGCCGGGAAGGTCCGCTTGTCCGAGACCTTGCGGTCGAGGATCAGTTCGGAGTTACCGGTGCCCTTGAACTCTTCGAAGATGACTTCGTCCATGCGGCTGCCCGTATCGACCAGCGCGGTCGCGATGATGGTGAGCGAACCGCCCTCCTCGATGTTTCGCGCGGCGCCGAAGAATCGCTTCGGCCGCTGCAACGCGTTGGCATCGACACCGCCGGTCAGCACCTTGCCGGATGACGGCACCACCGTGTTGTAAGCGCGGCCCAGACGCGTGATCGAGTCGAGCAGGATCACGACATCGCGGCCGTGCTCAACCAGGCGCTTCGCCTTCTCGATCACCATCTCGGCGACCTGGACGTGACGCACGGCGGGTTCGTCGAAGGTCGACGACACCACCTCGCCCTTCACCGAGCGCTGCATGTCCGTGACTTCTTCCGGACGCTCGTCGATCAGAAGAACGATGAGATAGCATTCGGGATGATTGGCAGTGATGGAGTGCGCGATGTTCTGCATCAGCACCGTCTTGCCGGTGCGCGGCGGCGCCACGATCAAAGCGCGCTGGCCCTTGCCGATCGGCGCGACGATGTCGATCACGCGTGCAGAGAGATCTTTTCGCGTCGGGTCTTCGAGCTCGAGGCGGAAGCGTTGGTCCGGAAACAGCGGCGTGAGGTTGTCGAAATTGACCTTGTGCTTGGACTTTTCCGGATCTTCGAAATTGAGCGTGTTGACCTTGAGCAGTGCGAAATAGCGTTCGCCTTCTTTCGGGCTGCGGATATGGCCTTCGATGGTGTCACCGGTGCGAAGACCGAAGCGGCGGATCTGCGACGGCGAGACATAGATGTCGTCGGGGCCGGGCAGGTAGTTGGCGTCGGGAGAGCGGAGGAAGCCGAAGCCGTCGGAGAGAACCTCGACGACGCCTTCACCGATAATATCGATTTCCTGGATCGCGAGCTGCTTGAGGATGGCGAACATCAGCTCCTGCTTGCGCATGGTGCTGGCATTTTCGACCCCGCTCTCTTCGGCGAACGTGACGAGCTCGGCCGGCGTTTTCGATTTGAGGTCTTGGAGTTTCATTTCCCGCATTGGGGTCGTCCTGTGGGGTGTCTTCTGGAAGGGTGCGAGGTGGCTTTGAGAAAAAGCGGCCACGGAAAAAGGAAGGTCCGCAGATCTGAGCAAGGAAAGCGCCGGTGAGGCATCAAACCTGATGCGGCGGCCGGTCCAATGAGGAGCCGGAACGCAGCCACATCCGCCTGCGTAGGGTGGGATTTAGACAATATAGAAAATCGCTTGCTGCTTCGCAAGCTGGTGTGAAACCGGCCGCCTAGCGAAAATGAGGCTAGAACGGCTTCACGATCACCAGGATGACGATGAAAATCATCAGGACGGTCGGTATTTCATTGATAATACGATAGAATTTCTGGCTTTTGGTATTCCGGTCAGCGGCGAAATCCTTGACCCAGCGGACAAAAAAGCCGTGGACGCCCGACATGATGAGCACCAGCGTCAGCTTGGCGTGAAACCAGGGCGACGTGTACCAATGGCCGCTCCACACCAGGTAGAGCCCGGCCAGCCAGGTGACCATCATCGCCGGGTTGATGATCAGCTTCAAAAGCCGCCATTCCATCACCTTGAAAGTCTCGGACTGCTTCGATCCGATCTCGGCCTCGCAATGATAAACGAACAGCCGCGGCAGATAGAGCATGCCAGCCATCCAGGAGATGACCGCGATCACATGCAGCGCCTTGATCCACTCATACATTGCAGCCGTCTCGTCCCGGAACGTTCGTGATGCCTCAGCGTTGCGAAAGAACTCCGCCAACGTGGGACGCAAGACATATCCGCAAAGCTCCGCTTCTCTAAACTAATAATTTTAGAATCTTAGGGGTTTGAGTCTGAGTAGCGGTGATTTGGACTCACACAACGCGGTCCCTAATCTCTTAAGGGCTTGTTCACATCCCCCGCAAATCTTGGCCGGCCTCCGGACCATCGGCATAACGCCACGCGCATCAATTGCTTGCGCTGATCCGTGGCCAGCTTATCAAGAGACAAATCCACATCTTCTCATTATCATTGCCGGCAGACGGCGGACTTGTCCTCGCGGGGGCCCTGTGAAGAAACCGGAGGGTTATCCATGGGGCAGGGGCGCAGGGCCTGATAACGCGGTTAAGCTCCACAGGATTCACAGGATTACACAGGGGTTCGGGTGCCCACGACCGGCAACTATTTTCATCTTCATCTAGTCTCGGATTCGACCGGCGAGACGCTGATCACGGTGGCGCGCGCGGTGGCCGCGCAATACGCCAACGTGACCGCGGTCGAGCACGTCTATCCATTGGTGCGCAGCCAGAAGCAGCTTGACCGCGTGCTCGACGAGATCGAGGAGGCGCCGGGCATCGTGCTGTTCACGCTGCTGGAGAAGGACCTGGTCGGCCGTCTCGAAGCCAAGTGCAGGGACATCAATATCCCGAGCCTCTCGATCATCGGACCGGTGATGCAATTGTTCGAGGCGTATCTCGGCGCGGCAACGACGGGCAGGGTAGGTGCCCAGCACGTTTTGAATGCCGAATATTTCAAGCGCATCGATGCGCTCAACTACACCATGATGCATGATGACGGGCAGCACGTCGAAGGCCTGGAGGAGGCCGACGTGGTTCTGGTCGGCGTGTCCCGCACCTCGAAGACGCCGACCTCGATCTATCTCGCCAACCGCGGCGTTCGTACTGCGAATGTGCCGCTGGTGCCGGGCATTCCGCTGCCGCATCAGCTCGAGGCCTTGAAGAAGCCGCTGGTCGTCAGCCTTCATGCGACGCCGGAGCGGCTGATCCAGGTCCGGCAAAACCGACTGCTGAGCATGGGCGCCGATACGCCCAATGATGATTACATCGATCGTCAGGCAGTGGCTGACGAGGTCGCCTATGCCCGCAAGCTAAGTGCAAAATTCAGTTGGGCGCAGCTCGACGTGACGCGCCGCTCGATCGAGGAAACCGCCGCGGCCGTGTTAAAACTGTTCACCGATCGCCAGCGGCAACGGCTGGCCGAATGACGCTGCTGCGATGACCATCTGGCGTGTGCAACGTCCACTGATCCTAGCCTCGCAGAGCCGCGCGCGGCAGATGCTGCTCGCCAATGCCGGCCTCCCTTTCGAGGCGGTGCCCGCCGATATCGATGAGCGCGCAATCCAGCAGCAATCGGGCTTGCTTAAGCCCGGAGAGATTGCCGCGCTTCTGGCGCAGGAAAAAGCGCTGTTCGTTTCGGCCAAGATGCCGGACCGCTATGTGGTCGGCGCCGACCAGACGCTGGCGCTCGGCCAGCGATTGTTCTCCAAGCCGGCAGGCCGCGCGCAGGCGGCGGAGCAACTACGCGCCCTGGCCGGGAATACGCACGAGCTGCATTCCGCCGTTTCGGTGGCTCGGGATGGCAAGCTGTTGTTTTCCGGGATTTCGATCGCGCGCATGACCATGCGCCAGTTGAGCGGCGAGGACATACGGATCTATCTGGATACGGCTGGCGACGCCGTCACGACTAGTGTCGGGGCCTATCAGTTGGAGGGGCTCGGCGTGCATTTGTTCGAGCGCATCGAGGGCGACCATTTTACAATTCTCGGTCTGCCGCTGTTGCCTCTGCTTGCATTCCTGCGGGGGCAGGGGCTACTCGGTGTCTGAGATGATGCGGCGGACACAATGCTAGTTCTCGGTCTCACCGGCTCGATCGGCATGGGCAAGTCCACGACGGGAAAGCTGTTCGTGGAAGCGGGCGTGCCGCTGTATGACGCCGATGCCGAGGTCCACAAGCTCTATGAGGGCGCAGCGGTTCCGGCGATCGAGGCGGCCTTTCCCGGCACGACGTCGAATGGCAAGGTCGATCGGCAAAAGCTCAGCGAGCGTGTGGTGCATGATCCCGCGGCCATGAAGCAGCTCGAGCAGATCGTCCATCCCATGCTCGGCGCCGGCCGGCAGAAATTCTTCGCCGATGCCGAGCGCGCCGGCGTGCCTGTCGTCGTGGTGGATGTGCCGCTGCTCTACGAGACTGGCGGCGAGAAGCGCGTCGATGCCGTGGTCGTGGTGACGACCTCGCCGGAACTACAGCGCGAGCGGGTGCTGGCGCGCGGCACCATGGATGCCGCAAAACTCGATTCCATCATTGCGCGCCAGGTACCCGACGCAGAGAAGCGGAAGCGCGCCGATTTCGTGGTGGATACCTCCCACGGCCTCGACCCTGTGCGGGCGCAAATCAAGGACATTCTGGCCGCGGTTGTTAAGATGCCGCAGCGGCGGAGCTGATTCGCCGGACCTCAGCGTTAAGCGGAATCCATGCGCGAAATCGTTCTCGACACCGAAACCACCGGCCTCGACCCACTGCGCGGCGACCGCCTGGTCGAGATCGGCTGCATCGAGATCTTCAACCGCATGCCGACAGGGCAGACGTTCCACCGCTACATCAATCCCGAGCGCGACATGCCGATGGAAGCGTTCAACGTGCACGGCCTGTCGACCGAATTCCTTGCCTCTAAGCCGCCGTTCACCGAAGTGGTCGAGGAGTTCCTGGAGTTCATCGGCGACGCGCCGCTCGTCATCCACAACGCTTCGTTCGACATCAGCTTCATCAATGCCGAGCTGGACCGCATCAAGCGGCAGCCGATTTCGCGCGAGCGGCTGGTCGACACGCTGCTGCTCGCGCGGCGCAAGCATCCCGGCGTATCCAATCGGCTGGACGATCTCTGCTCGCGCTATGCGATCGACAATTCCCGCCGCACCAAGCACGGCGCGCTGCTCGACGCCGAACTGCTGGCCGAAGTCTATATCGACCTGATCGGAGCACGGCAGTCGCAGCTGATTCTGGCGTCGGAAACCCGTGTTACGGTCACCAGCGGGATCGGCGACACGCCGCGCCGGCAGCGCGAGGTGCCGCTGGCGCCGCGCGTCACCGATGCGGACCGCGAGGCCCATCGCGCCTTCGTCGCCACGTTGGGCGACAAGCCGATCTGGAACGATTTTCTGCCGGTGGCAGCAGCCTAGCGGCCGTTAGAGCATGATCCGGAAAAGTGTGAAGCGGTTTTCCGAAAAGATCATGCTCAAACAAATAAGACCCGCCCGCGTCAGCTCGGCTTGGCGCCGGAAGCGGCCTGGGCTGCGGCCTGCCGTTCCATGTTCTGGCGGTACAGGCCGACGAAATCGACCGGATCCAGCATAAGCGGAGGGAAGCCGCCATCGCGCACGGCGGTCGCAATGATTTCGCGCGCGAACGGGAACAGCAGCCGCGGGCACTCGATCATGACCAGCGGATGCAAATTTTCCTTCGGCACGTTGACGATGCGGAACACACCGGCATAGGCCAACTCGAAGCTGAACATCACCTTGCCGGCGCCTTCAGCCTTGCCCTCGATCGAGAGCGTTACCTCGAACTCATTTTCCGAGAGATTATTCGCGCCAACATTGATCTGAATGTTGATCGCCGGTTGCTGCTGTTGCGGCGCCAGGGAGGAGGGGGCGTTCGGATTCTCGAACGACAAATCCTTGGTGTACTGGGCCAAGACGTTGAGCTGGGGAGGGGCCTGTTCGGCAGGCGCGCCGTTGCCGTTGGTCATGAAACTCTCTCCTGAAGCGCTTGCGAGCGCAGGCCTTGTTCGTCCAAGTTCGCTTTGGTGCGAAAATGTATTTTCCGGGCGAGTGGCTATCATAGGCCCGGCTCATTCCACAAGGACGACAGGTGGGTGACCGGACAAGCCGGGGTCCTCAATTGTGGCGGATATGCCTAATACCGCCTGACTGAGCCCCTAATTGTACTCTAAATGATTGAATGTGCGTGATTTCCAGCCACGATCGGGTTTCCCCTCGCACCGAAAACGCGCTACAATCACCCGCGCCAAAACGCGCCATTGGCCGGGCGTAGTTTCATGCCTACATGCTGCAGTCTCAATCGATGATGTAATCTCTGCCGTTCTCGGGGAAACTCGCCAGAGAGCCTCATACCAAGGGAACGCTCGACCGCCGGGCCCGTTGCCGGCGTTAGAACCCAGAAAGCGAATACGACGTGGATATCTACACCATCATCTTCCTGGCGCTGGCGGTCTTTATCTTCCTGCGCCTGCGCAGCGTCCTCGGGCAGCGCACCGGGAGTGAGCGGCCCTATGACCGGGCTGCGCCGAACGTCGCGCAGCGGACGCAGGACAATAATAACGTCGTTCCGATGCCGGGCACCGTGATCGATCAGTCGCCGCTGGCGCCGAATGCCGAGACGTCGCCGTCCGATCGCTGGAAGGATGTTGCCGAGCCGGGCACGCCGCTGGCCGCCGGCCTTGATGCCATCGCCACCCAGGACAATTCGTTCGATCCCAGGCACTTCCTCTCCGGCGCCCGCAGTGCCTACGAGATGATCGTGCTGGCGTTTGCCAATGGCGATCGCCGCGCGCTGAAGGACCTGTTGTCCACCGAGGTCTATGACAGCTTCGAAGCCGTGATCAAGGATCGCGAAAAGCACGAGCAGAAGACCGAAACGCGGTTCGTGTCGATCGACAAGGCCGAGCTGGTGGGTGCGGAGGCCCGTGACCGCGCGGCGCAGCTCACCGTTCGCTTCGTGTCGCAGATGATCTCGGTGACGCGCGACAGGACCGGCGCCATTGTCGACGGCAATCCCGACAAGGTTGCCGATATCACCGATGTCTGGACCTTCGCCCGCGACACAAGCTCTCGCGATCCGAACTGGAAGCTGGTTGGCACTGGAAGCGCGGCCTGAGACGCAGAACCTTGTGAGGCTCGCGTTCGGCGCGATCGCTTTGACGCTGTCGCTCGCGCCGGTGGATGCCTTTGCGCGCCACGCGCGGTCGCAAAAGCAGCTGCCTTCGCCGGCCGTCCGGCATCTGCCATATCCCGAGCTCGAACTGCCGTTTCAGATCAATGGCGGGCAATATACGCCGGTCGCCTGGTCCGAGATCGCGGGTTGGAGCAATGACGATCATCTCGCCGCCTACAGGGCATTTCGCATCAGCTGCAGGCCGATAGCGGCGCAGCAGAAGCCGCCCGCCGATCCGAAGGCGCTCGGCACCTCGCTGCGCGATCCCTGCCTTGTGGCCAGGAGCCTCGAACTATCCGACGGCGGTCGGGCGAAAACATTCTTCGAGGAGCATTTCCTGCCGCTGCGCATTTCGAAGCTCGGCGAAGGCGAGGGCTTTGTCACCGGCTATTACGAACCCATCGTCGAGGGCTCGCGGACCGAGAACGAGGTCTACAAGGTGCCGGTCTATCGGCGGCCGTCGAACCTGTTCGTTCGCGGCACCACGCAGGCGTCGACCGGATTGCCCAACAAGGGACAGGTGTTTCGCAAGATCGGCCGCCGCAAGCTGGTGCCATACTACGACCGCGCTGAGATCGAGGATGGCGCCATCGCCGGCCGCGGCCTTGAAATCTGCTACCTGACCAACCAGACCGACCTGTTGTTCACGCAGATCCAGGGCTCGGCACGGGTTAGCCTCGACGACGGCACGACGCTGCGCATCAATTACGATGCGCATAATGGCTTTCCCTACACGGCGGTCGGTCGCATCCTGATCGAGCGTAACATCATCCCGAAGGATCAGATGTCGATGCAGAAGATCCGGGAATGGATGGAGCAGAATCCGAACGAGGCCGACGAGCTGCGGCGGCAGAACAAATCCTACGTGTTCTTCCGCGAGGTGCAGCTCTCCGACAAGGACGAAGCCGTCGGCGCTCAGGGTGTGCCCCTGACGCCGGGCCGCTCGATCGCCGTCGACAAATCGCTGCATGTCTATGGCACGCCATTCTTCATCGAGGGCGAGCTGCCGATCGAATCGGAGCTATCGAAGACGCCGTTTCGCCGGCTGATGATCGCGCAGGATACTGGCTCGGCCATCGTCGGTCCCGCGCGCGCCGACCTGTACTTCGGCGCAGGCAGCGACGCCGGCAAGGTGTCGGGCCGGCTCCGTCACAATGCCCGCTTTGTGATTCTCGTACCGAAGAGCCTCGATCCGGTGGCGCGGGGCCGCAAGCTGCCGCTGCCCGACGATCGGCCGTCGGAGAAGATCGCCAAGCTGTTTCCGCCAACCGCGCCTTCCGCCGAGCAGAAGAACGTGGCGAAGCCGCCGGAGGTGACGGCGGCGACAACCGGCAGGTCTGCGGCGCAGACGGCAACGCCACCCACATCGGCGCCTTCGCAAGCTCCGGCCGTTCAGGCCGCCATAGCCAGGCCAGTCCCGCTTCCCGAGCCGCGGCCGAAGGTCGAGGCAGTTTCGGTAAAGCCGCATCAACGTCACCTGCGCCGGTATCGCTATCGTCGATGAAACGAAGGTCGTCGATTCCCGAATTGCCGGAGCCGCCGCGGCGTAAGCGCGGCCTGAGCGAGGAGGAGCGCGCGCTGTGGGAAAGCGTCGTCAAGCAGGTCAAGCCACTCCGCAAGCGACATCGCGTCGTCAAGCCGTCGATGGCCGCGCCGGAAGCCACGGGTCAGGCCACGCCGAAACCGGCCGCATCGCCGAAGCATGTCGCGCCGGCGCGGCCAGTCGTTCCTTCAAAACCAGCGCCGCCGCCGCTGGCACCGATCGGCCGCCGCGAGCGCTCGCATCTGTCGCGCGGCCGCAAGGAGATCGATGCCAGACTCGATCTGCACGGCATGACGCAGATGCGCGCGCACCGCGCCCTGTTCGGTTTCCTGCAGCGCGCCCATCATGACGGACTGACCTTCGTTCTCGTCATCACCGGCAAGGGCAAGATGGGTACCGAGTCCGAACGTGGCGTGCTGCGGCGTCAGGTGCCGCAATGGCTTGGCCTGCCGGAATTCCGCGCGCTGGTGGTCGGCTTCGAGGAAGCCCATATCGGCCATGGCGGCGAGGGCGCCCTCTATGTCCGCGTCAGGCGCTCGCGCTTTTAGAACGGGCGCACGATGCCGACGCGCGGGATCAATGTCACGATCCAGCCGAACACGAGCGTCTTCCGATTATCGGCCTTTATCGGTGCCGCTTCCTTTGCGGCCGGCAGCGCCTTGACCGCATGCAGGATCAGCATCAGGCATACCGCCCAGTTGGAAACCCAGCGGGAATAATCGAACACGATCGCAAACATCACGAGATAGCCGAGGCTGACGATGATGATCGCCGCAGTGACGATACGGCGGTGGGCGTCAACTGAAAGCGCGGCAATCAGATTGCGAAGATATCGCCACAGCGGCGTGTGCAGCCAGATCAGCAGCGCGAACACCGGCACGCCGAGCAGGTTGTGCGGCAGGCGCTGCCAGGTATCCGAGATTTCCTTGGCGAGCGGCTGATACCAGATGTATCCGAAGCTCAAGAGATTGGTCCGCGAAGGATCGGCCATCCGGCTTCCCAGATGGGCGACGAACTCCGCTTCCGATACCGGAACGGTGCCGTAGAACTGTGCGGCGATGAAAAGCGCGCCCAGACCGATCAGCGATGCAAAGCCGACGGCGAGGTTCTGTCGGTTCATCCCAGAAGCGAGATAATGACGCAGCACCACGATGACGGCGATGGTCGGCACATACATCAGGAGATGAATGTGGTGGATCAGAACGAGGATCGCGGAGAACAAGGCGGCGAGCAGCACATACGCCACCGAGCGCGCCGGGATCAGCAACAGGCCAATCGCAAGCAGGCATCCGTAAATGTCGAAATGCCCAAGCGTGTGCATAAAATTCTTCAGGAAGAACGGCGAGCCTGCCATGAACACGAACAGCGGCAGGTGTTTTTGCTCGAACCCGAAGGTTCGCCGGAATAGCTGGACGAACAGCCCTGCCGTGATCAGCCACGCCGCGCCCCCCAGCACAAAAACCAGCCACACCGGCACCTTGGCCGTAAACAACGAGACGATCGCACCGATCAAGGCGCGCTTGGTAAAGCCGAAATGATAATCGACGAGCAGATGGATGTAGGGGACGTAAGGCTGCAGCGTGATCTTGTGCAGGAAGACCCCGGCCAGCACGGCAGCGTTGACGGCCAGCGTCAAGCGCCAGGGGTTTTCCCATAGCCGCAAATTCATTGGTACCATCCGCCGTCGTCCCTGCGAAAGCAGGGACCCATAATCACCGACCTCGATCGCAAACGGGATAGCGGCCCCAATCGAAGCGCACAACGGAGTTTTGTGGCTATGGGTCCCGGCTCAAGGCCGGGACGACGGTGATTGCGCCTCGGCCTACAGAATAAACCGGCTCAAATCCGAATTCTTGGCGAGGTCGCCGATGTGCTTCTGCACGTAGTCGGCGTCGACCCTGAAGGTTTCGCCATGGCGGTCCGGCGCCGAGAATGAAATCTCGTCGAGCACGCGCTCCATCACCGTCTGCAGCCGCCGCGCGCCGATGTTCTCGACCGTCGAATTGACCGCGACGGCGACATCCGCCAGCGCATCGATCGCATCGTCCGTGATGTCGAGCGTCACGCCTTCGGTCAGCATCAGCGCGACATATTGCTTGATCAGCGAGGCCTCCGGCTCGGTCAGGATGCGACGCATGTCATCGCGGCTCAGCGCTTCCAGCTCGACGCGGATCGGCAGGCGGCCCTGCAATTCCGGCAGCAGGTCCGAGGGCTTTGCGATGTGGAAGGCGCCGGAGGCGATGAACAGGATATGGTCGGTCTTGACCGCGCCGTGCTTGGTCGTGACGGTGGTGCCTTCGATCAGCGGCAGCAGATCACGCTGCACGCCCTCGCGCGAGACGTCGCCGCCGACGCGGCTCTCGCGCACGCAGATCTTGTCGATCTCGTCCAGGAACACGATCCCGTTGTTCTCGACCGCGGCGATCGCCTCCAGCACGAGCTGGTCGTTGTCCAGCAGCTTGTCGGATTCCTCGTTGACGAGGATTTCGTGCGAGCCCTCCACCGTCAAGCGGCGGGTCTTGGTCCGCCCGCCAAGCTTGCCGAAGATATCGCCGATCGAAATCGCGCCCATCTGCGCGCCCGGCATGCCCGGGATCTCGAACATCGGCATGCCGCCGGAGGACTGCGTCTCGATCTCGATTTCCTTGTCGTTCAATTCGCCGGCGCGCAGCTTCTTGCGGAAGGAATCGCGGGTCGCCGGGCTCGACGCCGGTCCGACCAGTGCATCGAGCACGCGCTCCTCGGCGGCGAGCTGCGCGCGGGCCTGCACGTCCTTGCGCTTGCGCTCGCGCACCTGGATGATCGCGACCTCGACGAGATCGCGGATGATCTGCTCGACGTCGCGGCCGACATAACCGACCTCGGTGAATTTCGTCGCCTCGACCTTAAGGAAGGGCGCGCCGGCGAGCTTTGCCAGCCGCCGCGCGATCTCGGTCTTGCCGACGCCGGTCGGCCCGATCATCAGGATGTTTTTCGGCAGCACCTCTTCGCGCAGGCTGCCGGTGAGCTGCAGCCGCCGCCAGCGGTTGCGCAGTGCGATCGATACCGCGCGCTTGGCGTCGGCCTGGCCGACGATGAAGCGGTCGAGTTCGGAGACGATTTCACGGGGAGAGAAGTCGGTCATAGGTCCTAGGTAGGCGTCCAGTGTTGCGAGAGCAAGGCGTTGCTAAGGCATCTCAGATGTAAGGCGGGCCGCCCTGCCATAGCTTGATCGCCTCGAACGGGTGAATCAGCATGATGATGTTGAGTGTCAGATTGTCGCGAATGTGGAGCGCCAACACGAGTTCGAACAGGATCGCGACCGCTACGGTGATGGCCACCGGCAGCTTTTTCGCCAGCAGGAAACCGCCGACCATCGCCAGCGAATCCGAGATCGAGTTGACGATGGTGTCGCCGAAATAATCCAGCGAGATTGTGCCGGCACGATAGCGGTTGATGATCCAGTCCGAATTCTCGACCAGTTCCCAGCCGCCCTCCACCAGCATGGCGAGGATCAGGCGGCCCTGCCAGGCGAGGCGGGGGAACGCGAGGACGGCCGCGCCATAGAACAGGATGCCGTGCAGTATATGCGAGAACGTGTACCAGTCGGCGATGTGCTGCGAGTTCTCCGAACTCTGCACCACGCCGTGCCAGAGTTTGACGTAGCCGCAGGCGCAGATCGGCAGGCGGCCCATCCCGTAGAGGATCGCGGCCTGGGCTGCGAGGATGCCGGCGGCGATCAAAAGCCAATGCCAGCCTGAAAGCGTTCGGACCATCGGCGCCTTGTCGATGCTGCTGGTCGAGGTCATGCGTTGCGGACCATCAAGAGGGCGGGGCCATCAGGTGTATCGACCATACCCGATTTTTCAAAGCCCGCGTTCTCATAGGCGCGAATGGCCCTTGCATTGGCCGGGTCGGGATCGGTGACGATGCGCGGCGCACCGCTGCGCAGGCGCTCGCTGGCGAAGGCGCGGATGAGCGCCGAGCCATGGCCGCGTTCGATCAGGCCGGGCTCGCCGATGAAGAGGTCGATGCCGCGGGTGCCCTGCGGATGCTCGCCGAAACCCGTATTCCATGCCGTCAGTGCGTAGCACTGCAGGTAGGCGAAATCGCTGCCGCCGGCCGCGACGATGAACTGGTCCATCGCGGGTTCGTCGAGGTCGCCGCTGACCAGATCGAACTGCTCGTTCGGATCGCCCCACCACTCCACGACATGCGGCTCCGCCAGCCAGCGGCGAACCAGCGGCAGATCGGCAGAGGTCATCGGGCGGAAGAGATAGTCCGGCACCATCCCCGGCGGCTCCTCCTAGAGCGTCTCGATCGTCACGTTCCGGTTGGTGTAGACGCAGATGTCGGCGGCAATATCCAGCGCCCGGCGCACGATGGTCTCGGCGTCCTTGTCGGTGTCGACCAGGGCGCGGGCGGCGGCAAGGGCGTAGTTGCCGCCGGAGCCGATCGCCATCACGCCAGCTTCCGGCTCCAGCACGTCGCCGGTGCCGGTCAGGACCAGCGAGACGTCCCTGTCGGCGACGATCATCATCGCCTCGAGGCGGCGCAGATAGCGGTCGGTCCGCCAGTCCTTGGCGAGCTCGACGGCCGCCCGGGTCAGTTGCCCCGGATACTGTTCCAGCTTGTTTTCCAGCCGCTCGAACAGGGTGAAGGCGTCGGCGGTGGCCCCGGCAAAACCGCCGATCACGTCGCCCTTGCCGATTTTGCGGACCTTTCTGGCGTTGGCCTTGATGACGGTCTGGCCGATTGAGACCTGGCCGTCGCCGCCGATGACCACCTTGCCGCCCTTGCGGACCGTCAAAATCGTGGTGCCGTGCCAGATCGGCAGGTTGCTTTCAGATGCTTGCATGGATTGTCCTCGTTCCCGTCAGATTTAGGGGCTGGCGGGGAGGGTTACAATCGCGGCCTCTTGGCCCAGATTTCGGTCACCATGCGCTCAAGTTCGGCCTTTTGGCCCTATCCCGCAGTAGCGAAGGGGGCATCGGCCTGTTAAAAGGGCCGCGTTTTCGGCCCCGAGCGGCCAGAGGGAAGCAGTTTTCATGCGCACAGCGTCTATCAAGCGCAAGACCAAGGAAACCGACATCGAGGTGGCGGTAAACCTTGACGGTACCGGCGTATCCAAGGTGTCGACCGGCATCGGCTTTTTCGACCATATGCTCGATCTGCTCGCCCGGCATTCCCGCATCGACATCACGGTGAAGGCGGACGGCGATCTTCATGTCGATCATCACCACACCACCGAGGACGTCGGCATCGCGCTCGGCCAGGCCGTGAAGCAGGCGCTCGGCACCATGGCCGGTATCACCCGCTACGCCTCGATCCACATGCCGATGGACGAGACATTGTCGCGCGTCGTGATCGACATTTCGGGCCGGCCGGTGCTGGTGTTCAAGGTCGATTTTCCACGCGACAAGGTAGGTACATTCGACACCGAGTTGGTGCGCGAATGGTTCAACGCCTTCACCATCAACGCCGGCGTGACTTTGCACGTCGAGACCCTATATGGCGAGAACAGCCATCATATCGCCGAATCCTGTTTCAAGGGTCTGGCGAGGGCGCTTCGTGCCGCGGTTGCGATCGATCCGCGCGCGGCGGGTGAGGTGCCTTCCACCAAGGGTCAGCTCGGCGGCTGATTTCTTGTTCGCGTTTTTGGTTCGCGGCGGAGAGGTTCGATGCCGGTCTACACAGTGCATGCTCCTGTAGCCAATGGCGTCAGTCTTTCGGCGACCGACAGGTTTGTCTTCGTTCGTGACGGCTTCCATTTCTGGGCGATGGTCGCGAGCGTGATCTGGCTGTTGTGGTATCGGCTGTGGCTGGTGCTGATCGGCTATATCGTTCTGATGATCGCCATCCATTTCGGGATGTCCGCGATCGGCGCCAGCCGCGACACGGTCTTCGCTGTCGATCTTCTGATCGCCATCCTGATGGGCCTGGAAGCTGCCAGCCTGCGGCGCTGGACGCTGTCGCGAGGCAAATGGCGCCAGCTCGACATCGTGGTGGCCGACGACGAGGAAGCCGCCGAGCACCGCTTCTTTGAACGCTGGGCCGGCGGGCGCGGCCCGGTCAACGATCAATGGTCGGTTGATCGCGGCGCGCCGCCGCCGACCCGCAACATTCCGGGTCAACCATTCTCCAAGCCGCCACCGCCATTGCCGCAAGGCGGGATCATCGGCCTGTTTCCGGAGCCGGGGGGACCGCGATGACCGTTGCGATCGTCGATTATGGCTCCGGCAATCTTCATTCGGCGGCGAAAGCCTTCGAGCGGGCGTCGCGCAGCATGGAAGACCCGCAAAAGGTCGTGGTGACGCGCGATCCTGACGCGGTGTACCGCGCCGACCGCATCGTGCTGCCGGGCGTTGGCGCCTTCGCCGATTGCCGCCGCGGCCTCGACGCCGTGAACGGCATGCTGGAGGCGATGACCGAAGCGGTGCGCGTCAAGGCGCGGCCGTTCTTCGGCATCTGCGTCGGGATGCAGCTAATGGCGACGCGCGGCAAGGAGCACGTCGTCACCGAAGGCTTCAACTGGATCGAAGGCGACGTCGAGAAGATCTCGCCGCGCGAGGAAAACCTGAAGATCCCGCACATGGGCTGGAATACGCTCGATCTACTCGCTGAGCACCCGGTGCTGGAGCGACTACCGCTCGGACCGAAAGGATTGCACGCCTATTTCGTGCACTCCTATCATCTCAACGCCGCCAACGAGGCGGATGTGCTGGCGCGCGCCGACTATGGCGGGCCGGTGACGGCGATCGTCAGCAAGGACACCGCGATCGGCACCCAGTTTCACCCCGAGAAGAGCCAGCGTTTTGGCCTCGCTTTGATTTCCAACTTTTTGAAGTGGAAGCCGTGATTCTCTTTCCTGCGGTCGACCTGAAGAATGGCCAGTGCGTGCGCCTTGAACAGGGCGACATGGCGCGCGCGACCGTGTTCAACCTCGACCCCGCCGCGCAGGCGCGCTCCTTCGCCGAACAGGGGTTCGAATATCTCCATGTCGTCGATCTCGACGGCGCCTTTGCCGGCAAGCCGATGAACGCGCACGCGGTCGAGGCGATGCTCAAGGCCGTCACCATGCCGGTGCAGCTCGGCGGCGGTATCCGCGATCTCAAGACTGTGGAAGCCTGGCTCGACAAGGGGATTACCCGCGTCATCATCGGCACCGCCGCGGTGCGCGATCCTGAATTGGTGAAAGGCGCCGCCAGGAAATTCCCTGGCCGCGTCGCCGTCGGGCTCGACGCGCGCGACGGCAAGGTCGCCGTCGAAGGCTGGGCCGAGACCTCGCAAGTGACCGCGCTCGAAATCGCGCAACGTTTCGAGGATGCCGGCGTTGCCGCGATCATCTTCACCGATATCGCGCGCGACGGCCTGCTGAAAGGTCTCAACCTCGATGCGACCATTGCCTTGGCCGAAAGCATTTCGATCCCGGTGATCGCCTCCGGCGGCCTTGCCTCGATTGAGGACATCAAGGCGATGCTGGAGCCGCGCGCCAAAAAGCTCGCCGGCGCGATAGCCGGCCGCGCGCTCTATGACGGCCGGCTCGATCCTGCTGCGGCGCTCGCGCTGATCCGCAACGCGCGAACTGCAGCGTAGAGCCATGGTCGGGACCATGGCTCTAGTTCTTTATATTGACGCGTTTTCTTCACGCGAGCCGGTACCCACCTCGCTTGAAAACGCTTTGGGAGATTTGCGATGTTCAAAGTTCGCGTGATCCCCTGTCTCGATGTGAAAGACGGAAGGGTGGTCAAGGGCGTCAACTTCGTCGATCTGCGCGACGCCGGCGATCCCGTCGAGGCGGCGATCGCCTATGATGCAGCCGGTGCCGACGAATTGTGCTTCCTCGACATCACCGCCACCCACGAAAACCGCGGCATCATGCTGGATGTCGTGCGGCGTACCGCGGAGGCCTGCTTCATGCCGCTGACCGTCGGCGGCGGGGTCCGCACCATCGAGGACATCAAGACGCTGCTGCGTTCCGGCGCCGACAAGGTCTCGATCAATTCGGCGGCGGTCAGTAACCGCGAATTCGTCAAGCAGGCGGCCGAAAAATTCGGCGAGCAATGCATCGTCGTCGCGATCGACGCCAAGCGGGTCAAGCGCGCCGGCGGCTCGGACCGCTGGGAGATTTTTACCCACGGCGGCCGCAACTCCACCGGGATCGATGCCATCGAATACGCGCAGGAAGTGGTGTCGCTGGGCGCCGGCGAGATCCTGCTGACCTCGATGGACCGCGACGGCACGCGGCAGGGGTTCGACCTGCCGCTGACCCAAGCCATCGCAGACAGTGTCCCCGTACCGGTCATCGCCTCCGGCGGGGTCGGCAATCTCGACCACCTCGTCGACGGCATCCGCCAGGGCCATGCCACCGCGGTGTTGGCCGCCTCGATATTCCACTTCGGCGAATTTACCATACGCCAAGCCAAGGAGCACATGGTGCGCGCCGGCTTGCCGATGCGGCTCGATCCCTGACGACTCGCCGTCACAAAAGTGCTAAGTCCCTTCCTGGGACGGCGCCGCGGCTTCTCACCCGGCGCGAGTGTTGAGTTTGGTTGATGTCGCGTTTCACGATCCATGATCTGGCCGCCACCATCGATGCACGGGCCGCATCGGGCGGAGAGGCGTCCTACACCCGCAGGCTGCTCGACAAGGGCGCGGAGCACTGCGCCAAGAAGCTGGGCGAGGAGGCGGTCGAGACCGTGATCGCGGCGGTCGAGGACGATCGCGACCACCTGATCGCCGAAAGCGCCGACCTGCTGTTTCATTTGCTGGTGCTTCTGAAATCGCGCGGCGTGACACTGGAAGAGGTCGAGGCAGCGCTGGCGCAGCGGACCTCGATGTCCGGGCTCGAGGAGAAGGCATCGCGCAAGCGCGACTGACCGAGAGGACAGGCTGATGGATATCCGGGCTCCCGAGCAGCAATATAATCCCTACCGCATCTTCACCCGGGAGCAGTGGGCGCGGCTGCGCGACGACACGCCGATGACGCTGGAGCCGGGCGAGTTCGAGCGGCTGCGTTCGCTCCATGATCGTCTCGACCTCAATGAGGTCGAGGACATTTACCTGCCACTGTCCCGTCTGTTGTCGATCTATGTCGATGCCACGAGCCGGCTGTTTCAGGCGCAGCGCCAGTTCCTCGGCATCAGGGATCGCAAGGTGCCCTACATCATCGGTATCGCAGGTTCAGTTGCGGGCGGCAAGTCGACCACCGCGCGCGTGCTTCAGGCGCTGCTGGCACGGTGGTCGCCACGACCCAAGGTCGACCTGGTGACAACCGACGGCTTCCTTTATCCGAACGCGGTGCTCGAACGGTTGGGATTGATACAGAAAAAAGGTTTTCCGGCGAGCTACGATCTGCCGTTGTTGCTGTCGTTCCTGAGCGACATCAAGGCCGGGCGGAGGGGAGTTCGCGCGCCCGTCTATTCGCACCTGAGTTGGGACATTGTCCCGAACCAATGGCAGGAGGTCGACCAGCCCGACATCCTGATCGTCGAGGGCGTCAATGTGCTGCAAACCGGACGGCTGCCGCGCGACGGCAAGGCGGTGCCGGTTGTGTCAGACTTCTTCGACTTCTCCGTCTATATCGACGCCGAAGAGCCGGTGCTGCGCGAATGGTATGTGAAGCGCTGGCTGACGCTGCGCGACACCGCCTTCCACGATCCGAGGTCCTACTTCCATCGTTATGCGCCGCTGTCCGACGAAGAGGCGATCGCCACCGCAACCGCGATCTGGGAGCGCACCAACCTCGCCAATCTCGAGGAAAACATCCTGCCGACGCGGCCGCGCGCGACCTTGATCCTCAAGAAGGGCGCCGATCACGTCATCGAGTCGGTGGCGCTGCGGCGGTTGTAATTAATTACTGTCGCCCCTGCGAACGCAGGGGCCCATACGCCGCGGCCCCTCTTTGGGCAGGCAGACAGATGCCTTTGCTTGTCACGAGATCCTGTGGTTATGGGTCCCTGCGTTCGCAGGGACGACGTCTAGTTTGTTTTTACTTCACGCCGCAATATGCCGTGACGCGATCAACCCCATCAGCGCCTCAGCGAGCTTCTCGCGGTCGAGCGGCTTGATCAGGAATCCGTCCATGCCGGCTTCGAAGCAGGCGTAGCGGTCTTCGACCAGCGTGTTGGCGGTGAGGGCGAGGATCGGCGTGCGGTGGCCCGGCTCGCCTGCCTCGAGGGCGCGGATCCGCTTGGTGGTCTCGATGCCGTTGAGCTGCGGCATCTGGATGTCCATCAGGACGAGGTCATAGGGCGTGCCGGCGGACTTCGCCGACAGCCAGGACTCCAGCGCCTCGGCGCCGTTGGTGGTAATGACGGCGTGATGACCGAGCCGGCCGAGCAGCGATCGGATCAACAGCGCATTGATCTGGTTGTCCTCGGCAACGAGGATCGACAGGCCCTTGGCGGCCGGCGTATCAGACGTTTCGCCCGCGTCGAGCGTGGGCTCCAGGCTCGGCGCGGCGACTTCCGGCGCCGCCATCAGGCGGGCGGCAAGCGAGGCGGCGCGCAGCGGCTTGACCAGATAGCCGGTGAGGGCGGAGCTCGCGGACGGCTGCATTTCCTGCCGCGTTGCCGGCGTGAACATGACGATGCGCTGCGCGGCATGAAGGCGCGCGGCCTCGCCGAGCCGTTCGACGTCGACGAGGCCCAGCGCGTGATCAATCAGCAGGGTATGCCAGGAACGTTCGGGCAGGAGCGCCTCAGCGACGTCGGCATCGGATACCATGCAGGTCTGCCCGCCCCAGCGCTGCAGCCGCCGTGCGGTCAGCGACGCCTCGATGCTCTGCGGCGAGACCAGCATGATCGAGTGTCCGGCGAGATCCGGCGCTGCGAAGGAGGCCTGCTCGCCATCGGCGGCAACGAGCGGGATCGATACTTCGAAGGTCGAGCCGACGCCCTCCTGGCTCTCCAGCGTGATGCGGCCGCCCATGCGCTTGACGATGCGGTCGGAGATGCTCAGCCCGAGCCCGGTACCGCCATAGCTGCGGGCGATCTTGTCGTCGGCCTGCTCGAATTCGCGGAAGATGCGCTCGCGGGCCTCGGGCGCGATACCGATACCGGTGTCGCGCACCAGGAAACTGATTTCATTGGGCCAGATGCCGGGCTCGACGATCAGCGCAACGCCGCCGGTCGAGGTGAACTTGATCGCATTGCCGGCGAGATTGAGCAGTACCTGCCGCAGCCGCGCCGCATCGCCGATCACCTCGCGCGGCAGCCGCTCGTCGACATAGGCGGCGATCTCGATTCTTTTGGCCTCCGCGCGCGGCGCCAACAGCTCGGTGATGTCCTCGATCATGCCTGATAGCGCGAACGGTCGGTGTTCGAGGTCGATCTTGCCGGCCTCGATCTTGGAATAGTCGAGCAGCTCCTCGATCAGCGCGAGCAGCGCGTCGCCGGAAGTCTTCACCGCCTTGACATAGGTGGTCTGTTCCGGCGTCAGCGGCGTATCCATCAGCAGGCTGCTCATGCCGATGATGCCGTTCAGCGGGGTGCGGATCTCGTGGCTCGCCATGGCGAGGAAGCGCGACTTGGCGCGGCTTGCCGCATCGGCCTGGTCGCGGGCTTCGGTCAGCGCGCGTTCGCTTTCGGTGCGATCGGTGACGTCGCGGCCGACGCTCTGCATTTCGGCCGGTCCGCCGGCATCGTTGCGGATGAGCCCCTCGCGCCAGGCGATCCAGCGTGGGCCGAGCGGGCCTTCAATCCGCTGGTCGTGAACGCGAGTGCCGTTCGGCTCCAGCGCGGTGTCGCCCTGTTCGAGTACGGAAAGCGCAAAGCGGCTGCCGATCAGCTGATCGCGCGGCATCTGCGCCAGCTCGCAATAGGCGTCGTTGACAAAGGTGATGCGGCTCTCGGCGTCGCGCAGCACGATCAGGTCGCCCTGTGATTCGAATAGGCGGCGGCTGCGCTGCTCGGCTTCCTGCATTTCCCAGTTCCGGTCGGCCAGCGCCTCGTTATGCAGCGCGAGTTTGCGCATCTTCTTGCGCAACAGGCGGAAGCGAACGCTGAACGTGGCGAGCGCGACGCAGGCGATCGCAAACAGGAAGGCAACGCCGATCGCAAAGGTGTGCGGGTCGTAACCGGAATTTTCGCTTCGGCTTCCGGCGATGAATCCGTAGGCCGCGCCGAACACGACCGAGAAGATCATGAAGGAGCGGACCGTGAAGGTCAGCCAAGGATGGCGGCGGCCGAAACGGCGAAAGGCAAGTTTGATCCGGAAAGTTCGCCCCATCGCCATGACCCTGAGCTTGCTGCCTGAATTGAACCGGCCCTGCTTCGCCGTCCCTCTCGGAGAGACGATGCTTCGCCGACGTTGCAAAGTGCTTGAGGCGCCCGGCGCGGGCATGACCGCGATGAGAACAGGGTGAATGAAAGGTTAATCGAGCATGGTCCGGAAAAGTGGGAACCGGTTTTCCGACAAGACCATGCTCCAAACCTAAAGCGACGCCGCCTCGATGCGGTGGCGGGCGCCGCGGGCGCCGACCAGTAGGGCGGCGGCGTCGAGCAGCGAAAAGCTCTTCGAGGCCACGAAGATGCGGTAGTCGGCCGGCCCGTCCCGCGACAGGTAGATCACCGGATCGGTTTCCGAAGGCTGGCGCGAGACCGCGATCAACCGGGGCGGGGTGCCGCCCTTGCAGGCGCCGGCCTCGACTGTTCCGATGTCGTCGATCACGGTGAAATCGGCGGTTTCCGCATTGTCGGAAATCTGGACCCGCACCGTGGCTTGGGAAGGATTGTTGGTGAAACCGACATGCAGGTCGGCCTGCCAGGAGAGGGCGGCGATCTGAACAGTCGTACCGGCGACCTCGATACAGGGTCGCGGACCACCCAAGAACTCGCCGCGTGCGAACAAAGCGACGATTGCCAGCGGAACTACCGAAGCCAGAATCTTCAAACGCAACATGACACGCTACTCGCTCACCATAAGCCCGCGACATGGGGCTTATGGTTGGCGGAGCGTAAACGAAACTAGTTACCACCCTGTTGACGCCGGTTGTCGTTGTGATCCGCGGCATCCTGATCGCGAGTGGCGGCTTGCAATGACGGGGATATGGTTTTCGCATTCTCATCAGCTGTGGTGACAGCGACAAGCAGGAATCCTTCTGACCACGTAAAACAGAAGATCGACGCGTTTTGCGATGCCCCATGACGTGATCGGCCCGACCGGACGTTGCGTCGGCGCACGATCGGGCGCGGTGCCGCATCGCTGCCGACAGGAACTTGTCTGAGTTCCGCTCTTTATACCGTCGGGCTGGTCACGGAGAGATGCCGATGGGGGCCGACGAGATCTTGCGTGGGATGCTGATGTATTTCGTCCTGCCGCTCTGGCTGGCGGCCGGCTTTGCCGATTATCTCTGTCACCGCGCCAGCCACATCGAGAAGACAAGCGGCTGGCGCGAATCGATCCTGCACCTCGCCCAGTTTGCGGAGATGGCCGTACCGGTGCTCGCGGCGCTGTTTCTCGAAGTTACCTCGGGCGTGATCCTCGTCATGGTCGCGTTCCTGCTTCTTCACGAGGCCACCGCGATCTGGGATGTACGTTACGCGTCGACCATGCGCGACGTGTCGCCGACCGAACAGCACGTCCATAGCTTCCTCGAGATGCTGCCGCTTACCGGATTGCTGCTTGTGATTGCGCTGCACTGGCCGGCCTTCGCCGCATTGTTCGGCCAGGGAACGCCGGATTTCTCATTCACCCTGAAGCAATCGCCGCTGCCCCTGACCTACATTGTCGTGATGCTGGCGTTGACCGCGCTGTTTGAAGTCTTGCCGTACCTCGAGGAATTGATCCGCGGGCTGCGCTACCGGCGAGCCCAGGAATAGGGCGACGCCCGTCCTGAACTCCAATGTGAGTGGGGCCGGACCAATTACTGCCCGGCGCCGGTGTCGGCGAGGTAGCGTGCCAGCTCGGCGCGCGGGTCTTCGCGATGGCTCTGACGCTGCCGGAGTTCGGGCGGCTCGCGCCAGCCCGGCTCGACGCCGGTCATGTCGGGCAGTTCGTGGGCGATGCCCTTGTGGCAGTCGATGCAGGTCTTCTCGCCGCTGACGAGAAACCTCGAGTGAATGTCGGAAGCGCGCCGCGTCTGCTTGGTGAAGTCCATCGCCACGGCCGAATGGCAGTTGCGGCACTCCAGCGAATCGTTCGCCTTGAGCCGCGCCCATTCGTGCTTGGCAAGTTCGAGCCGGTGATCCTGGAACTTCTGCCTGGTATCGATCGTGCCGAAAATCTTGCCCCAGACTTCCTTGGACGCCTGCATCTTGCGGGCGATCTTGTCGGTCCAGTTATGCGGGACGTGACAGTCGGGGCAGCTGGCGCGAACCCCCGAGCGGTTGGAGAAGTGCGGGGTGCGTTGCAGCTCCTCGAAGACGTTGGTGCGCATCTCGTGGCAGGAGGTGCAGAACTTCTCGGTGTTGGTGACTTCAAGCGCGGTGTTGAATGCGCCCCAGAACAGCACGCCGCAGATGAATCCGCCGAGCGCGAGCACGCCGAGACTGATATGCGTGCTCGGGCGGCTGGCAATGCGCCAGAACCAGATCAACAGTTCCTTGATCCGCTTCATTGCCGGTTCTCACTTCTTCTCGGAACCGACGAGAAGCATGTCCTTGAACGTGCTTGGCACGAGGGGCTGCGCGTCCGTCTGCTGGACGTGGCAGCCGGTGCAGAAATATCGCCGCGGCGTCACGTCGGCGAGAACCTGGCCATCGCGGTCCATGAAGTGGGTGACGCTGATCATCGGCGCGCCCGAGCCCTCGGTGAACTGCCGCCGGTGGCAGTCGAGGCAGCGATTGGTCTTGAGCGTGAGCTGGTAATTGTCGATCGAGTGCGGAATGACCGGCGGCTGCTCCGGATAGTTGCGCATGACCCGCTTGTCGTCGATGACCGGCCGCGCCAGGGCGGGTGCCGGTACATCACCCATCGGCGAAGGCGCGCCGGTGATGCGCGGCACGATCTGGGGCGCGTTCTGGGCGTAGATCGCACCGCAGGCGAGCACCAGCATGCCGCCGAGCAGGGCGCCTGCGAGCGGGGTTCGAAGCCTCTTCAGGCCGGGATGATCTTGACCGCGCATTTCTTGAAATCCGTCTGCTTGGAAATGGGATCGGTGGCGTCCAGCGTCACCTTGTTGATGAGCTGGCTGGCGTCGAACCAGGGCACGAACACGACGCCACGCGGCATCCGATTGCGGCCCTTGGTCTCGACGCGGGTCCTGATTTCGCCGCGCCGGGAAATCACCCGCACCTCGGCGCCCTCGTTGATGCCCCTGGCGCGGGCGTCCTCGGCATGCATGTAGATGCGCGCGCCGGGGAACGACTTGTAGAGCTCCGGCACCCGCATGGTCATCGATCCCGAGTGCCAATGTTCGAGCACGCGACCGGTGACGAGCCAGACGTCGTATTCCTTGTCGGGCGATTCGGCGGGCGGCTCGTAGGGCACCGCGATGATCCGCGCCTTGCCGTCCTTGTTGCCGTAGAACTCGACGCCCTTGCCCTGCTTCACGTAGGGATCAAGGCCTTCGCGGTAGCGCCATTTCGTCTCCTTGCCGTTGACGACGGGCCAGCGCAGTCCGCGGACCTGATGGAGCTGGTCGTAGTCTGCCAGGTCGTGGCCGTGGCCGCGGCCGAATTCGGCGTATTCCTCGAACAGGCCCTTGTGCACGTAGAACCCGAACGCTTTCGACTCGCGGTTCTCGTATTCGGCGGGAATCTCGCTGGCCGGAAACTTGTCCACCTTGCCGTTGCGATACAGCACGTCGAACAACGTCTTGCCGCGATAGTTGGGATTCTCGTTCAGGATCTGCGCCGGCCACACCTCGTCGGTGGTGAAGCGCTTGGAGAATTCCATGAGCTGCCAGAGGTCGGAGCGCGCTTCGCCAGGCGCATTGACAAGCTGCCGCCACACATGGGTGCGGCGCTCGGCGTTGCCGTAGGCGCCTTCCTTCTCCACCCACATGGCCGCCGGCAATATGAGATCGGCCGATAGCGCCGTGACGGTTGGGTAGGCGTCGGAGACGACGATGAAATTGTCCGGATTGCGATAGCCCGGATAGGTCTCGCGCGAACTGTTCGGCGCAGCCTGCACGTTGTTGTTGACCTGAACCCAGTAGAAATTGAGCTTGCCGTCGCGAAGCATGCGGTCCTGTTCGACGGCGTGATAGCCGGGCTTGTCCGGAATGATGCCGTGGGGAATGCGCCAGATTTCTTCCGTGTGCTTGCGGTGCTCCGGGTTCATGACGACCATGTCGGCCGGCAGCCGGTGCGCGAAGGTGCCGACCTCGCGCGCGGTACCGCAGGCGGAAGGCTGGCCAGTCAGCGAGAACGGCGAGTTGCCGGGCTCGGCGATCTTTCCGGTGAGGAGGTGCAGATTGTAGAGGAGCTGGTTGGCCCAGACGCCGCGGACATGCTGGTTGAAGCCCATGGTCCACAGCGACATCACCTTGCGTTTGGGATCGGCGTAGAGCTCGGCGAGCTCCTGCAGGAAGCCGCGCTCGACGCCGGTCAGCTCGGATACTTTCTCGAGCGTGTAGTCCTTTACGAAGGCGGCATAGGAATCGAAATCAATTGGCTGGGTCGCGGCGGCGGTCGCCGCGCCTTTGGCCTTCATTTCAAGCGGATGATCGGCGCGCAGGCCATATCCGATGTCGACCGTACCCTTCACGAAGGTGGTGTGGTTCTTCACAAAATCCTGGTTCACCCGCCCGGTCGTGATGATGTGGTTGGCGATGTAGTTCAGAATCGCCAGATCCGTGCCCGGCTTGAACACGATCGGGATATCGGCGAGGTCGGAGCTGCGGTTGGTGAAGGTCGAGAGCACCGCGACCTTGACATGCGACTGGCTCAGCCGGCGATCGGTGAGACGCGTCCACAAGATCGGATGCATCTCGGCCATGTTGGAGCCCCACAGCACGAAGGCGTCGGCGGCTTCGAAATCGTCATAGCAGCCCATCGGCTCGTCCATGCCGAAGGTGCGCATGAAAGCAACCGCTGCCGAGGCCATGCAATGGCGCGCGTTCGGATCGAGGTTGTTGGAGCGGAAGCCGGCCCGCATCAGCTTGGTGGCGGCATAGCCTTCGAACACCGTCCACTGCCCCGAGCCGAACATGCCGATCGCGTTCGGACCCTTCTCCTTCAGCACCTTCTTGACCTGCGCCGCCATGACGTCGAAGGCCTCCTCCCAGGATACCGGGGTCAGCTCGCCGTTCTTATCGAACACGCCGCCCTTCTTGCGCAGCAGCGGCGTGGTCAGGCGGTCGGCGCCGTACATGATCTTGGAAAGGAAATATCCCTTGATGCAATTCAGCCCGCGATTGACCTCAGCGAGCGTGTCGCCATGGGTGGCGACCACCTTGTTGTCCTTGACGCCGACCATCACGCCACAGCCGGTGCCGCAGAATCGGCATGGCGCTTTCGACCATTTGATTTCCAGCGATCCGATGCCGCCCGGCACCGGTTGCGCGGCCGCAGGGGCAGCGATGCCGGCGGCTGCAGCGGCCACGGCGGCGGCCTGCGCCTTCAACAATTCGCGTCGCGACAGTGACATGTTCTAGTCTCCGATATCGGCGGATCTTTCGACCTGCTCGAACACCATGTTGGCCGACAGGACGCCCTGCCAGCATGCGATTTCGGCGAGACGCGTGCCGATGATGCCGCTCTCGGACGCTTCCATCACGATGACGATCTTCCTGGCGTCGCGTTGATGGATCTCGAGGTCCGGCAGCGCGGCAAGCGCGCGCAGCACCTCATCGCGCCGTTCCGGCAGCACCGACACCACCGCGCTTGAGATGTGGATGGTGGCGTCCGCCGTCATGAAGCTTCTCCATGACGCGCGGCGCCGAGCGTGATCGCCTCGCCCGGACAGGCGGTGACGCATTCGCCGCAGCCGGTGCAGGCTGCCTCATTGACGACGGCCTGCGGCGGCAGTCCGATACGAGGACGGAAGCGAATGGCAGAAGTCGGACAGGCATCGCCACAGGAACGGCAGAAGATGCCGGCTTCGGCGAGGCAGCCGTCGCCGATCAGCGCGACCGGTTTGGTGAGGAATTGACCGCGAAACAGGGCGCGGCGCGAGGGGCCCGGGCTTTCCATGGCGGCCTCAATGGCCGGGGGGACCGGGCGGTCCCAGGATCAGTTGCGTCATCCAGACGAGGAAGCCGTAGCCGCCGACCACGCCGACGGCGACGATGGGCCAGATGAAAGCGGCGATGATGCCGAACACCAAGAGCTCGGCGCGCCGGCCGACCGTGCCGGACCTTTCCGGCGGCGCATTCTGCTTAACTGACGTGTCGAGCATATCCCGAACTGTCGCCTCAGAAGCGAACCCATCAATTCGGCCGTGCCGGTTCCCCCGGCGGCCGCATTGCCGTTCGCGTTGTTGTCATGTGATCAGAGACGCGTGCCACGCCTGCGCCGTTGCAGGAAATGTGCACGCCTCCCGAATTCACCTTAGCTGCTGCGCGGGAACAGAGGGTTGATCTGAATCAACGAAAGAAAGGCAAAGGCTTCGCTTGTTTAACGACGTTTCGATATGACGCGGCTGCGCGAAGAGCCGGCCCAGCTGGTTGACGTTGCGACGCGTTATGCCGCTCGCCGCAAATCCTCGGCGAGTGCGCGATACGAAAGCGCTTCGGCCAGATGCAGCCGGCCGATTTTTTCCGCACCGTCGAGATCGGCGAGCGTGCGCGCGACGCGCAGCACGCGATGGTATCCGCGTGCGGTGAGCTTCATGGTTTCGGCCGCATCGCGCAGCAGCTTTTGTCCCTGCGCATCGGGCTGCGCGATCGTCTCCAGTAGAGAGGCCGGCGCTTCGGCATTGGTGCGGATCTGCGGCATGCCGGCCGCCGCATAGCGCGCAAGCTGGATATCGCGGGCGGCGGCGACGCGGGCTGCGACTTCTGCCGAACCTTCGGACGGCGGCGGCAGGATCAGGTCCGCGGCGGTCACCGCCGGGACCTCGATGCGCAGATCGATGCGGTCCATCAGCGGGCCGGAGATGCGCATCAGGTAATCGGCGGTGCAGCGCTCGACCGGTGCGCGCCTGCAGGAATAGCCGGGATCATAGGCCTGGCCGCAGCGGCACGGGTTCATCGCGGCGACCAGCATGAAGCGCGCCGGGTAGGTGACGCGGTGGTTGGCGCGGGAGACCGAGACCTCGCCGTTCTCCAACGGCTGGCGCAGCGAATCCAGCACGCGCGGATCGAACTCCGGCAGCTCGTCGAGAAACAAGACACCCTGATGCGCCAGCGAAATCTCGCCGGGCCTCGCACGCAGGCCGCCGCCGGTCAGCGCAGCCATGCTGGCGGAATGATGCGGGCTGCGGAACGGGCGCCGCGCAGTGAGTGCGCCGTCGCGGATTTCGCCGGCGACGGAAGCGATCATCGAGACTTCCAGAAGCTCCGACGGCGACAGCGGCGGCAGGATCGAGGGCAGCCGCGCCGCCAGCATCGACTTGCCGGCGCCGGGCGAGCCGATCATCAGCAAATGATGTCCGCCGGCCGCGGCGATCTCCAGCGCGCGCTTGGCGCTTTCCTGGCCCTTGATGTCTCTGAGGTCGAGATGCGTCGCTTCCGCCTCGTGCACTTTCGGCTGCGGGCGCGACAGCACCTGCGTGCCTTTAAAGTGGTTGGCGATCTGGATCAGCGATTTCGCCGCGATGATCTCGATGTCGGGGCTCGCCCACGCCGCTTCCGTGCCGCAGGCGGCGGGGCAGATCAATCCTTCCTCGCGCGCGTTGGCGCCGATCGCAGCCGGCAACACGCCTGCGACAGGCGCGATCGAGCCGTCGAGCCCGAGCTCGCCGAGCACGGTAAAACCGTTCAGCGCATCCGGCGGGATAGCGCCGATTGCCGCCATCAGCCCGAGCGCGATGGGCAGATCATAATGGCTGCCTTCCTTCGGCAGATCGGCCGGGGCGAGGTTGACCGTGATCCGCCGCGCCGGCAGCGCCAGTCCCGAGGCAATCAGCGCCGAGCGCACCCGCTCCCGCGCTTCCGATACCGCCTTGTCGGGCAGACCCACGATCGCAAAGGCCGGCAACCCCGGCGCGACCTGCACCTGTACGTCGACCGCGCGGGCCTCGATCCCTTCAAAGGCTACCGTAGATACCCGCGCAACCATGCTGCCCCTCGTGACGCAATCGAAGGTAGCGGGGAACCGGAGGATAAGTCAAGAACAATAGGAGAACATAGGTGCAAAGAAACGCGCGGCGGCAAGGCGCTGGCCTGCCCGGCACAACTACGGATCGTCAACGCAGGCAGTCAGCGCTGATTGTGTTCAGCGCTCCGTTCGCATGTAGGGGCTATTTTCCGAAACGTGTTTCAGCGCCGGGTCGTCGGCGAGAATGCGTACCTGCATCTCCGCAGGTCGCGTGTTTTGCGGATCGTGCTGAAAGCTCCATATTCCCAACCCCACGATGAGCATGCCAGCGCCAATGGCTACGAAGTCTTTGGTCATTTGCTGGGCCTCCATACTGGCTGCCAAGCGGTCGAGACGGCTCTGTATTTCGGTTTGGGCGCCTGCTGGTCCTGCGGCCTGACGCTCATGTTGCCTTTGCAGCCAGTCTCACGGTGTTTCGCTCGCCTAAAGGAAACCAATTCCGGTCATCGGCGATCGTTTCTACGGTACGCCCATTCAACGCTCGACGCAGCCTGCAAGCCGCGCGCATGACGGCATCGTGATGATCCGGAGCCGGTCTGAGCGCCGGCCCCGGACACTTTATCTCAAAGCTGCATGTTCATCGGCTCGGGATAATAGCGGAAGCCATCGCCGTTCTTGGCGACGTGGCCGTATCCTGGCCAGGCGAAGTGGTAGGCCATCACCGGGATCTTGTTGGCAGCCACCATGTCAAGCAGCTTCACCCGCGACGCCGCAGATTGCTTCGGATCGGTGTCATAGGAGAATTCCATTCGCGGCTTCTCCATCAGCAGCACCGAATGGTGCGTGAGGTCGCCAAGGAAGCAGAACGATTTGCCCGCCGAGCTCACCATGAAGATGGTGTGGCCAACGGTGTGTCCGGGCGCGGCGATCGCCTGGATTCCGGGCAGGAATTCCTGGCCGTCCTTGATGAACACCAGGCGATCCTTCACCGGCAGCAGGTTCTTGCGCGCATGGATCACGAAGTCCTTTAACGGGCTGCCGAGCTTACTCTCGTCGGTCCAGTAGTCGTAATCGGCCTGTGAAATATAGACCTGCGCGTTGGGGAAGAGCGGCTTGTCGTCCGCCCCGACGAGGCCCCCGATATGGTCGATATGGGCGTGGGTGCAGACGACGGCGTCGATGTCGGAAGCCTTGATGCCGGCGGCAGCAAGGTTCTTCTGCTGCTGGCCGGTCGTAGGCCCGAACGCCTTTGATGTGCCCATGCCGGTGTCGAACAACACCAGCTTGTCGCCGGTGTTGATGACCGGCGAGTTCTGCTCCAGCACGACATTGTCGGGATTCATGAAATTGTCGACGAGCATCTTCTTCACTTCCTCCTTCGGCACGCCGGTGAAGGTGCCGGAGGGGTCGCCGAGCGGAAGCGGGCCGTCGGAGACAACGGTGACTTCTGCATCACCAACGGTGAAGCGGTGCCAATAGGGCGTCTGGGTGTTGAGTTTGGGCGCCTTGGCCAGCGCACTGCCACCGAGCATCGTTGAAGCGCCGAAACCGGCGCCAAGCGCAAGCAAAGACCGTCGCGAAAGATTCGTCGTCATGCCTCTTCCCTCCACTAATTTTATGTATTGCAGTTTTATGCCCGGACAGATTCATCCGCAGCTACAGGCTGCGCCCGCCTGCCAAAATTGGCAAGTGGGAGGAGAAGGCGCGGCAGGGATGTGAAAATGCGATGACGCGGTGCGGGGTCAGTTGGCGATGCGTTTGTTCTCGATGGTATCCCAGATTTTTTTGCGCGACGTCAGGCCAGCTGCGCGACCGCGCGGCTACCAATCGTCGTCGTAGAGCCATTCCCTGGGGTATCGGGGCCGCGATCTTGCTTGCGGTCGTGGCCGCTCCGGCCTGCGCACGCTGGGAGCGGGCTGCGTCGCAGGCGGGGACACCCTCGGCGCGGCCTGATCGGAGGCTTTTGCGAGCGCGCGCTTCATCTCTTCCTGGCTCGCCTTGAGCTCCGCAATGGCCTTTGCATTGTCGCTGACCATTTGTTGCTGGTTCGACTTTAGCTGCTCGATGTTGCGCTCGAGATCGGCAAGGTTGCGCGAGATGGTTTGCAGGAGCTGTGCCTGATCGGGGGACGGCGTGGCGGCCGGCGGCGAGGCCTCCTGCGGGGCTGCGGCCTGCGCCAAGGTTGGTGCCTGCGGCTGTGAATCTGGCGGTGAGGGTGCTTGCGGGGCTGAGGCTTGCGGCGGTGCAGGCTCCGCCGCGGCCATCTGAACAATTGATGGCGCGGCCTGGGCGGGTGATGCCCGGTCCTCCGGCGGCGATGCGGACGGCGACGAAGCGAGCTGGGGCGCCGACCGTGTCGCATCGTCATAGGCTAGCTGCCAAACCAGGGTCGCGACAACGACGCATGCCGCCAGCGCCAGGCCAAAGATGATTTGCAGCGAGGGCTTTCCTGACGGTGATGGCTGGACAGGTAAGATCGCCGGCAATTGGACTGCAGGTTTGGCCGAATTCGGTTGCGGAGCCGGACGGGCCGAGGACGGACGCGTGGCGTCGCGCTCCATGCGCGCAAGCTGCTCCGTCAAACGCGTGAGCTGTTCATCGGCGCGCTTGATCTGTTCGTGGGCCTGCGCAAGGCGCTCGTCGTCGCCTGCGACTGGGGGATCCTGCGCTTCAGTCGGTTTCGGAGGTGGCGTGGAGGTCATTGGCGATTCCTTTTCCGTCCAATGTCATCCGAAGGTGGCCGGTCGACCATCCGGCAGCGCTCCCTGCAGTCTTGCCCAAACAGTGGCCGCATGATGGTGGAAGAAGGGAGTGCATGGCAAGCCGCTTCCGCGGGCTCCACGGAACGGCGCCGCAGCTCGCCTTGCCGGTTCCATCATGAACGGATCGGAAGTCGCGAGAGGAAATTATTTCCCGCCACGCTTCTTCTCGATGGTGTCCCAGATCTTTGCCGCCACATCCGGGCCGTTGAGGCGCTGGATGGCGCGGATGCCGGTCGGGCATGTCACGTTGATCTCGGTGAGGTTGCCGTCGATCACGTCGATGCCGACGAACAACAGTCCACGTTCGCGCAGCGCAGGTCCGAGCGTGTCGCAAATCTCGCGCTCGCGCGGTGAGAGTTCGGTCGCCTGCGCGGCGCCGCCGCGCACCATGTTGGAACGGAGATCGTCGGGCGCCGGCACGCGGTTGACGGCGCCGGCGAACTCGCCGTCGACCAGGATGATGCGCTTGTCGCCATCCTTCACCTCGGGCAGGAAGCGCTGGATCACCCAGGGCTCGCGGAAGGTGACCGAGAACATGTCGAACAGCGAGCCGAAATTCATGTCCTGCGGCATCACGCGGAACACCGCCGCGCCGCCATGGCCGTGCAGCGGCTTCATGACGACCGCGCCATGCTCAGCGCGGAACGAATTGATTTCGTCGAGGTCGCGCGAGATCAGCGTCGGCGGCATCAGCTGAGGAAAGTTCAGCACGAACATCTTTTCCGGCGCGTTGCGCACGCTGGCGGGATCGTTCACGACCAGCGTCCTCGGATGGATTCGTTCCAGCAAATGCGTCGAGGTGATGTAGGCGATGTCGAACGGCGGCTCCTGCCGCAGCAGGATGACGTCGAAGGCGTTCAGCGGCTGGCGCTTGGGCTCTCCGAGAGTGAAATGGTTGCCGGCCTCGTCTCGCACGGTCACCGCCTGCACCGGCGCCACCAACTCCTCGCCGCGCAGCGATAGCTGGTCCGGCGTGAAATAGAAAAGCCCATGGCCGCGCTTTTGCGCTTCCAGCATCAGGGCGAAGGTCGAATCGCCGCGGATGTTGATGCGCGCGATGGGGTCCATCTGGACGGCGACATTCAGTTTCATGGGAAGATCCGGGTCTCTGGAGGGGTCTTTTACGGGCTGGCGTCGAATGCCGCTAACAGATGGCGTGGCAGGCGCCGCGGCGCAATCAGGATGGCGTCAAATCGCAGCTCAAATTCGGCATGGTCGGGATGCGCCATCAGCCAGGCCTGGGCGGCGTTGATAATGCGCCCTTGCTGGCGTGGCGTGACGGCGTAGGCGGCGTCGTCAAGGCTGGCGCGCGCCTTGACCTCGATGAAGGCCACCAGATCGCGCTTTTTCGCGACCAGGTCGATCTCGCCATAGGGGGTGCGGAAGCGCTTGGCCAGGATGCGGTAGCCCTTGGCCATCAAATAGGCGGCGGCGCGGCTTTCGGCGGAGAGCCCAGTGCGAAAGGCGGCGAGGCGCTCGGGCGCGGCGAGCTTCGGCACAGCCTCCGGCGGCAATCTGCCGTCACGCTTCGCCATCGCCGCCCCTGAGTTCTTTGGCCAGCTCCAGCGCGCGGGCATAGACCTCACGGCGCGGCCGGCCCGAAAGCTCGACAGCATGCGCGACGCTGTCCTTGACGCTGTCGCGGACGAGCGACGAACGCAGGAGATCGTCGAGATCGTGCTGTGTCATGACTTCGGCGTCTTTGGGCGGCGGGCCCATGACGAGCACGAACTCGCCGCGCGTCTCCAGCGTATCGGCGGTCTTCGCCAGCTCGGCGATTGGCGCGCGCCTGACGTCCTCGTGCAGCTTTGTCAGCTCGCGGCAGATCGCAGCATCGCGCCCGGCCATGACCGCGGCGAGATCTTTCAGCGTCTCCTGCACGCGATTGCCGGATTCGAACATCACGAGGGTGGCGTCGATGCGGGCGAGCTCGGCCAGCCGCGCCCGCCGCGAAACCTCCTTGGCCGGCAGGAAGCCCTCGAAAAAGAAGCGATCGGTCGGCAGCGCCGCGACCGACAGCGCGGTCAGCACCGAGGATGCGCCGGGCACCGCGATCACGGGAAAACCGGCGGCGGAGACCTCGCGGACCAGCTTGAAGCCGGGATCGGAAATCAGCGGCGTGCCGGCATCCGACACCAGCGCGATCGAAGCGCTCTGCGCCAGCCGTTCCAGGATCTTCGGCCGCGCCATGACGGCGTTGTGCTCGTGATAGGGCTTGAGCTCCGCAGAAATCGCATAGCGCTCGGTCAGGCGGCGGGTGACCCGGGTGTCCTCGCAGGCGATGATGTCGACGCCGGCCAGCGTCTCCAGCGCGCGCAAGGTAATGTCGCCGAGATTGCCGATCGGGGTCGCCACCAGATAGAGGCCCGGCGCCGGTTTCGGGGCGTTCAGGAGCTGGCCGCCGATCAAAAATGTTCTGCCCGTCGAACCCGGTTCGGTATCAGGGCCGTAGTTTGAACTGGGTCTTGCGCGCATGAGACCAATCTAGAGGGGTCTTCCGGCGAGCGCCATATCCGGCGGGATGGGCGGCGCGACGTTGAGAGTTCCCAAGCGGTCGATAAAGTCTTTGGCGAATCGTAAGCCTTTTGTTTTGGTTAACTAATCCTCGACAATATTGCAGAATCCCAGGTGGGTTCAGTAGCGGTTCAGGTGCCTCGGCTCAGAAAGCCGGAATCCTGGCCGACGGCGGTCGGTCAAGAGAAGAGACAGAATGGAAGGCCCGCTCTATCGCAACCAGGGGTCCCCGGCTTTGCGGTCCGTGGGGCCGACGCGGCGGACCGCGGTCGGTCTCATCCTCGGCATGCCCCTGCTCGGCGCCTGCGCCGGCGGAGGCGGCCAGATTTCCAGCCCGTTCGGCCCGGCGCCGCCCGAGGGGCCTCCCGGCCCGCAGCAGCAGCCGCTCGCGGTCGGCACTGGCAACGTCAAGGTCGGCCTGATCCTGCCGCTCTCGGCTGCCGGTAATGCCGGGGTGGCCGCGCTATCGATGAAGAATGCGGCCGAGATGGCGCTAGCCGAATTCCAGAATCCGAACATCCAGCTCCTGATCAAGGATGACGGCGGCAATCCGCAAGGTGCGCAGCAGGTTACGCAGGAGGCGCTCGGCGAAGGCGTCGAGATCATTCTGGGCCCGCTGTTCGCCGGCTCGGTGCCGGCGACCGCGCAAATGGCGCGCAGCCGCGGCATTCCGGTGATCGCCTTCTCGACCGATTCGAGCGTCGCCGGACGCGGCGTTTTTCTCCTGAGCTTCCTGCCCGAATCCGACGTCTATCGGATCGTCGACTATTCCGCGAGCATCGGAAAGCGTTCGTTCGCAGCGCTGCTGCCCGACAATGCCTACGGCAATGTGGTGGAGGCGGCATTCAAGCAGGCGGCCGGCCGCAAGGGACGCATCGTTGCCTTCGAGAAATACGCCGCCGACCGCGCCGGGGCGGCGCGCACGGTGGCGCAGTCGCTCGGCTCGGCGGATGCGCTGTTCATCGCCGACGACGGCGAATCGGTGGTCGCGACGGCGGATGCCCTGACTGCGGCGGGCGCAAATTTGCGCAACATCCAGATGCTCGGCACTGGGCTGTGGGACAATCCGCGCGTCTATGCGAGCCCTGTGCTGCAGGGCGGGCTCTATGCCGCACCGGATTCATCAGGCTTCCGCGCCTTCTCCGGCCGCTACCGCGCCAAGTTCGGCGCAGACCCGGTGCGCACCGCGACGCTTGCCTATGATGCCGTCGCGCTGGTCGCGGCGCTGTCGAAGCAGCAGGGCAGTCACCGCTTCTCGCCTGAGACCTTGACCAACCCGTCAGGCTTTGCCGGCATCGACGGCCTGTTCCGCTTCCGCTCCGACGGCACCAACGAGCGCGGCCTTGCCGTGATGAGGGTTGCCAGCGGCGGTCCCACGCCGGTGGCCGGTCCGCCGAAGAGTTTTGGCGCCTAGTTTTAGCCAGCTCCCGGCAGGGCCCACGGCGCGCACGCCAAAACGCTCGCTTGGATCGGATCGGCCAATTCTGGGTTAACTTGTGTTCAACCTGGAAGGCCAACTCCAATGGCCGATCTGAATCCGGCATCGCCACAGCGATTGCCAGCGGTTCAAACTGCAGCGTCTCCGATCCTGACGGCCGGCGGCATCGTCCTGGCCATCGGAGGCCTCTATTTTGGCAGCGAAATCTTCGTTCCTTTTGCCCTTGCCATCCTGCTGAGCTTTATCCTGACACCAATGGTGAATTGGCTGCGGCGTTGGAGGGTGCCTCGCATCGCCGCAGTGCTGATGGCTGTATCGCTTGCGTTCGTCGTCGTTGCAGGCGTTGCTTTGGTTATCGGGCGTCAACTTGTCCAGCTTGCGGACAATCTCCCGAAATATCAGACCACAATCACCGAGAAGATCCACTCGCTGCAGGCATCGGCCCCGGGCGGCAGCGTCGTCAGCAAGGTGACCACAACGGTGGAGGATCTCGGCAAGGAGATCTCGGGCGGAAACAAGAAGTCCGAACCAGTGCAGCCACGCCTTAGTTCCAGGGCCGAGGAGCCGGTCACTGTCCGATTGGAGGCGCCACAGCCCAGGCCCCTCGAACTTATTCGCTCCGTCATCGGCCCCTTGCTGGCGCCGCTGGCGACCGCCGGGCTGGTCGTCATCTTTGTCATCTTCGTTCTGCTGGAGCGGGAGGACCTGCGCGACCGCTTCATCAAGCTTGCAGGAGCCGGTGATCTTCAAAAGAGCACGCAGGCCATCAACGACGCCGCCACCCGCGTCAGTCGGTATCTGGTGATGCAGCTCATTGTCAATCTGACCTACGGAATACCGATTGGCATAGCGCTCTACTTCGTGGGCGTGCCGAACGCGATTCTGTGGGGGCTGCTCGCTGCGGTTCTCCGTTTCATCCCCTATCTCGGTCCCTTCCTGGCCGCTCTGTTCCCAATTGCCCTGGCGATTGCCGTCGATCCAGGCTGGACCATGCTGTTCTGGGTCGTCGGCCTGTTCCTGGTGGCTGAGCTCATCAGCAACAACGTCATCGAGCCCTGGCTCTACGGCTCCAGCACCGGTCTTTCATCGCTGGCAATCATTATCGCCGCGATTTTCTGGACGATGTTGTGGGGTCCCGTCGGGCTATTCCTCTCGACGCCGCTCACCGTCTGCGTCGTTGTGATCGGGCGCTATGTCCCGCAGTTGGAGTTCCTGGGCATTCTTCTCGGCAGCGATCCGGTGCTCGCGCCGGAGGAGCAGCTTTATCAACGGCTATTGGCGGGCAATGTGGAAGAGGCGGTGGAGATCGCAGAGGACTATGTCGACGCATGTTCCTCGCGCGAGTTTTACGATAATGTGGCCATTCCCGCGCTTCGCCTTGCTGAGAACGACAGGCAGCGCAATACCAGCGATACAAACTATCGTCGGCTCGTCGCGGACACCGCTGTCTTCGTGGTGCGCGAGGTCGAGGACCATGTCCGGGAAAAAGCTCTGGACGAAGAAAATCTCACCGCCGAGCGGCCGTCCATCCTTTGTCTTGCAGGACGGACCGAGCTCGATCACGCAGCGGCGGAGATGATCGGGCAGGTGCTTCAGGAGCGTGGTCTCAGCGCCAAAGTGCTGCCGCCGATCGCAGTCAGCCAGGGTGCGTTAGGCCAGCTCGATCTTCAGGGTATCGATGCAGTTTGCCTGTCCTATTTTCACCCTCAGCCGCAAGTGTACGCGCGATATGCCTTTCGCAGGTTGCGCCGCCGCGCTCCTCATGTGAAGTTCGCTGTCTGTTGCTGGAATTTGGCAGCCGGGACGGGACAGACCGAAGAGCTGAAGCGGCAGACGGCGGCCGATGCAGTTTTCGCGTCGCTTCAAGCCTGTACCGACCAGATTGCCGAATGGACGCACCGTGCCGCAGCCCGCGGCGAGGCTCTCCAAGTCGTCAGCAGGATGGAGCCGACGCCGATTGCGTCGGTGAACAGAGCCGGTTGGACCGCAATGCAGCGGCAGGAGCTTGACCAGGCCTCCAGAAAAATCGCTCAGGCATTCGAGGTCCCGATTGCGCTTGTATCGTTGAACGATCCCGGCTCGCAGGAAACCAACGATGCTCACGAGAACTCGCTGGACGCACACGTCATCGCCGCAAACGATGTGCTGGTTTCCGAAGACGTCACTGAGGACCCGCGTTTCGCGGATGATCCACGCGTACTGGAAAAGGGGATTCGCTTTTATGCCGGAGTGCCTCTTAGGACCTCATCCGGGGAGGTCATAGGATGCCTCTGTTTAGTCGACATGCAGCCGCGCAATTTCCCCGACCAAGAACGTCAAAGATTGCAGGAGATGGCTAGCGAGCTCGTGGTGGACATCGAGAACGGCTTGAGCTTGTCCTTGCCTCCAAGGCCGAATGACGCGGCGTAGGGCTTGTGGGATTCGCTTCTCAAGTAGCTTCCAGCCTAGGCCAAGCGAGCTTGTGCTCGTTCGCGTTCGGCAGCTATCCTCGCGCCATGACTTGCTCGGCTCTTCTGGGTCTCGACGGCACCCTGGTCGACTCGCTTCGGGTATTTTGGCGAGCTGCCTTGCGGCGTTGCGCGCCCTTGGACATGAATCGGACGACACTCTCGACATCAGACATACGGTTCTCTCGATGGTCGAAGCGAAGCGAGCCGCAGGCTAAAACGCGATGAGATTTGGATGAAGCGTCATCGCGCTTTCTGTTACGCCGCGAGATCCGCCACCACGGCGTCAAGCACGGGGAAACCGTCCTTGGTCACGCGAAGGCGTCCGTCGGTTTCGACCGTGATCGCGCCTTCGTCGCGCAGGATCGCGATCCGGCCCGGATCGAGCGCGCGGCCTGACAGGGCGGCATAGCGCTTGGGATCGATGCCCTCGGCGAGGCGCAATCCCATCAGCAAAAATTCGTCGGCGCGTTCTTCGCTGTTGAGGCGCTCGTCCGACACGACGCCATGGCCCTTGGCCTCCACCCGCATCAGCCAGGCTTCGGGCCGCTTCTCGGTCGCGGTCGCGTAGCGCCCGCCATCAACGTCGAGACGTCCATGCGCGCCGGGGCCGATGCCGGCATATTCGTCGCCGCGCCAGTAGACGAGATTGTGCTGGCACTCGGCCCCTAAGCGGGCGTGGTTGGAAATCTCGTAGGCCGGAAGACCGTGCGCGCTGCAGACTTCCTGCGTCACATCATAGAGCGCGCGCGCCAGCGCCTCGTCCGGCGTCTTCAGTTTGCCGGCGGCGTGCAGCCCGAAGAACGGCGTGCCTTCCTCGATGGTGAGCTGGTACAGCGACAGGTGCTCGGCGGCTTCTGAAATCGCCAGCTTCAGTTCATCCGCCCACATCTGCGGCGTCTGGTCGGGGCGCGCATAGATCAGGTCGAACGAGTAGCGGTCGAACGCGCTGCGCGCGATGGCGACGGCGTCGAGCGCTTCGCGCGCGCTGTGCAGCCGTCCAAGGGCCTTGAGAGACGCGTCGTCGAGCGCCTGCACGCCGAGCGAAACGCGGTTGACGCCGGCGGTGCGATAGCCGCGAAACCGCGTTGCCTCCACGCTGGTCGGATTGGCTTCCAGCGTCACCTCGACATTGTCGGCGACGCGCCAGTGTTTTCCGATCGCATCCAGAACGGCGCCGACGGTGTGCGGCTGCATCAGCGACGGCGTCCCGCCGCCGAGAAAGATCGAGGTGACGGTTCGCTCACCGGTGCGCTCAGCCGTGGTTTCGATCTCACGCTCGAACGCGCGGGCAAATCTCGCTTCGTCGATCGCGGCGTGGCGGACATGGCTGTTGAAATCGCAATACGGGCATTTCGACAGGCAGAACGGCCAGTGCACGTAGACGCCGAAGGCCGCTCGCTTGCCGTAATGGCGCTCGGTGCTAGCCAAGGCAGATCTCCGCCAGTTTGACGAAGGCGCGGGCGCGGTGCGACAGGCCAAGGCCAAGCGGGGGCAGGCCGTGCTTTTCGATCGAAGCCATCTCGCCGAAGGTACGCGTATGTCCGTCGGGAAGGAACATCGGATCGTAGCCGAAACCGGCGGTGCCGCGGGGCGGCCAGGCCAGCGTTCCGTCGACGCGCGCCTCGACCTCTTCGAGATGGCCGTCCGGCCACGCCACGCATAGCGCCGAGACGAAATGCGCCTTGCGCTTGTCTGATGTGGTCGCGCCGCGCTCCTGCAACAGGCGCTCGATCCGGGTCATCGCGGCCGTGAAATCCTTGCCCTCGCCGGCCCAGCGCGCCGAGTAGATCCCCGGTGCGCCGTCGAGCGCATCGACCACGAGGCCGGAATCGTCGGCAAAGGCCGGCAACTGCGCCGCATTGGCGGCCGCGATCGCCTTGATCGCGGCATTGGCCCGAAACGTCTTGCCGGTTTCATGGGGCTCGTCCAGGCCCAACTCGCCGGCCGAGACCGCCTCGACGCCATGCGGCGCGAGCAGTTCCCGCATCTCGGCAAGCTTGCCGGGATTATGGGTCGCGATCACGAGGCGGCCGGTGATTCGACGGTGCATGGGCGATCAGACTACGCCACGGCCAGCTTCTGCAAGTCCACCAAACGCGCGACGCCCTTGCGCGCCAGTTCCATCAGCGCGAGGAACTCGTCCTGCGAGAACGGCGTCTTCTCGGCGGTGCCCTGCACCTCGATGATGCGGCCGTCGCCGGTCATGACGAAATTGGCGTCGGTCTCGGCCTCGGAATCCTCGGCATAGTCGAGATCGAGCACCGGTGTGCCCTGATAGATGCCGCAGGAGATTGCGGCGACATTGTCACGCAGCACGTTGGCCTTCAGCATGTTGCGCGATTTCATCCAGGCGATGCAGTCGGCCAGCGCCACCCAGGCGCCGGTGATCGAGGCCGTGCGCGTGCCGCCATCGGCCTGGATCACGTCGCAATCGACGGTGATCTGGCGCTCGCCGAGCGCCTCCAGATCGACGGCCGCGCGCAAGGAGCGGCCGATCAGCCGCTGGATCTCGACGGTGCGGCCGCCTTGCTTGCCGGCGGCGGCCTCGCGGCGGGTGCGTTCCAGCGTGGCGCGCGGCAGCATGCCATATTCGGCGGTGACCCAGCCGCGACCTTGGCCCTTCAGCCAGGGCGGCAGCCGCTCTTCCAGCGTGGCGGTTACCAGCACGTGGGTATCGCCGAATTTAACCATGCAGGAACCTTCGGCGTATTTGACCACGCCGCGTTCCAGCGACACGGGGCGCAACTGATCCGGCGCACGGCGGCTTGGCCGCATGGGGAATCCTTTCGAAAATCGAGCGAAAATCCGTTTGCGGTGCTTGTAGGAGGGGGAGCGGGCAGCGGCAAGGGTTTTTGGCAGGGGTTTGGGCCGCCGATTTGGCGGGCAAAGCGCGCTTGTCATCGGCGCCCTGGGACGACAAATTAGGGGGCATCAGGGAGTTAACAGTGGCCCACCACGATCCGATCGGCCTGATCGCGCCGCATGCGGGGCTCGCCCAGCTCAACGAGCGCTCGCGCGACATTTTCCGGCAAATCGTCGAGAGCTATCTCGCCACCGGCGAACCTGTCGGCTCGCGCAACATTTCGCGCCTGATCGCGGTGCCGCTGTCGCCGGCGTCGGTCCGCAACGTGATGTCGGACCTCGAGACGCTCGGCCTGATCTACGCGCCGCATACTTCGGCAGGGCGGCTGCCTACCGAACTCGGCCTGCGCTTCTTCGTCGACGCGTTGATGCAGGTCGGCGACCTCACCGAGCCCGAGCGGGAATCGATCCAGAACCAGCTGGCCTCGGTCGGGCGCGCGCAATCGGTCGAGGCGGCGCTCGGCGAAGCCCTGACGCGGCTCTCCGGCCTGACGCGCGCGGCGGCGGTGGTGCTGACGGCGAAATCCAATTCGCGGCTCAAGCATATCGAATTCGTCCGCCTGGAGCCGGAGCGCGCGCTGGTCGTGCTGGTCGGCGAAGACGGCCAGGTCGAGAACCGGGTGCTGGCGCTGCCGCCCGGCGTTCCGCCCGCGGCGCTGACCGAAGCGACCAATTTCCTCAACGCCCGGATTCGCGGCCGCACACTGGCGGAAGCGCGGCTGGAGCTCGAAAACGCGCTGGCGCAGAGCCGGGCCGAGCTCGATCAGTTGACGCAGAAGGTGATCGCGGCCGGCATCGCGAGCTGGTCCGGCGGCGAACACGAGGAGCGCCAGTTGATCGTGCGCGGGCACGCCAATCTGCTGGAGGACCTGCACGCGCTGGAAGATCTCGAACGCGTCAAGTCGCTGTTCGACGATCTCGAGACCAAGCGCGGGGTGATCGATCTGCTTGGCCGCGCCGAGCGCGCCGAAGGCGTGCGGATTTTCATCGGATCGGAAAACAAGCTGTTCTCGCTGTCCGGCTCCTCCACCATCATCGCGCCCTATGGCGACGCCTCGGGCCGCATCGTCGGCGTTCTCGGCGTGATCGGGCCGACGCGGCTGAATTATGCGCGGGTGATCCCGACGGTGGATTACGCCGCGCGGATCGTCAGCCGGATGCTGGGCGGTTGATCCGGGCCGAATTGAGGTCCAATCCACGGCTTTATGGTTCTGATATATCTTGCTCCGGGCAGCGCGGGGCCCCTCCGGATCGCGCCGAAAGACATGCTTCCCTCAAAAACGCCATGGAACGCTTGATTTTCGGCCTCTAAAGCACGATATCCCGGCCAGCAAATCCCCCCATCGAACCAGATGCGTTTCTTGAGAAGGCAGCCTTATGACCGATCCCAACCGGCCGAGTAACGATGAGGCGAAACCGGCGGAGACCGGCGAGCCCGTGGTCTCGAAACCCTACATCATGCCTGACGATCCCGAGGAAGGATCGGTCGAGGCGTTGACGAAGGAGGTTGCCGAGGCGCGGGACAAGATGCTGCGCACGCTGGCGGAGATGGAAAATCTGCGCCAGCGCACGCGGCGCGAGGTTGCCGATTCCAAGATGTACGGCATCACCGGTTTCGCGCGCGACATTCTCGAAATCGCCGACAATCTGCAGCGCGCGCTGGATGCCATTCCGGCCGAAGCCAGGGAGACCGCCGATCCCGGCATCAAGGCCTTCATTGAAGGCGTCGAGCTGACCGAGCGCTCGCTGCTCAACACGCTGGAGAAGAACGGCGTCAAGAAGTTCGATCCGTCGGGCGAGAAGTTCGATCCCAACTTCCAGCAGGCAATGTACGAGGTGCCCGATCCGTCGGTCCCGTCGGGAACGGTGGTTCAGGTCGTGCAGGCTGGCTTCATGATCGGCGAGCGCGTGCTGCGCCCGGCACTGGTCGGCGTCTCCAAGGGCGGCGCGAAGGCTGCGCCTGCGAACAACGAACCGAACAGCGCGGCGTAGACAGTAGACCCTCATGGTGAGGAGGCGCTTTAGCGCCGTCTCGAACCATGAGGCCCCGCTGATGCATCCCGGCCTTCATCCTTCGAGACACCGCTAATGCGGCTCCTGAGGATGAGGGTTTACCACCGTGCACGTACTGCACCTCAAACCGCAATATCACCCGACTGGATGCGCTTGACGCCGGCCTTGGTCATGTCGGCCCAGGCTTTGGCGAGCGAGCCCTGCAGGTCGATGCCGCGGCAGGCGTCCTCGATCACATAGGTTTCGAAGCCGGCCTTGCGGGCGTCGAGCGCGCTCCAGGCGACGCAGTAATCGGTGGCGAGGCCGGCGAGGAACACCCGCTTCACCTTGCGCGCCTTCAAGTAAGCGGCGAGCCCCGTCGTGGTCTTGCCGTCGGCCTCGGTGAAGGCCGAATAGCTATCGACGTTCTTGTTGAAACCCTTGCGGATGACGAGCCCGGCATGCGGGATCGCGAGATCCTTTGATAGCAAGGCACTGTCGGTGCCCTGCACGCAATGATCCGGCCATAGCACCTGCTTGCCATAGGGGAGATCGACGGTTTCGAACGGCTTCTTGCCGGCATGCGAGGTCGCGAACGAGACGTGGCCCGGCGTGTGCCAGTCCTGCGTCAGCACCACATTGGCAAAACCCTTGGCGAGGCGGTTGACCACGGGAACGACCTGCTCGCCGTCCTTGACCGCGAGGCTGCCGCCGGGAAGGAAGCAGTTTTGCACGTCGATGACGATCAGCGCGGAAGCGTCATCCGGCTTGATCGGCGCGGCCATCAGCGCGCCGGGTAAGAGGGCAGCGACCGACGTCGCGCCAAAACCTGTCAGAACCAGCCTGCGAGAAAGCATAGCGCGTCTCCCCTGTTGCAAACCCGACTGCAGGGAAGGCTAGTTCCATGTGTGTACGAACGAAAGCCCGAAATTGCGGCGCGAGCCGCCAAGGGCGGGATCAGGTCTTTGGCTGGATTCCGTCCCGCACCGCGCGGAAGCGCGGAAAGGCCTTGGTCCACTCGTCGCGCGGCGACGAGCCGATGATGCGAAGCGAGGTCTGGGCGCCGAACCGCACCCATTGCACGATGGTAACAGGCGTATTGTCCTTGCCGCTGACGGCGTCGATCCGGGTCTCGAAGCCGGGCTGGCCGTCGATGCGGACCGGCTCGTTCATCGTGATGCGTCCGTCGCGCACGCCGGGGATCGTGGTCGCGATCTGCTGGGCGAAGCGGCCGCGATCGTCGGGCGAAGCCGCGGTCGAGCCGATCATGCCGAGGATCATGAAGGGGGCGATCTCAAAACCCTTCTTCTCGTCGCTGTCGGAGAGAATGAGAGCCGCGCCCGGCGCCAACGTGCGGACGTTCTTGAAGCTCGAAAGCTCGCTGATCTTGAACGGCATCAGTCCGAGCTGCTCGTCGACCGGCACCTCGGTGCGGATCGCGGCGGTGGCAAACATCTGCCGGATGGCATCGTCGGTATAGATTTTCGAGGCGTTTTCCGGCACCTGCACGGCGATATAGCCGGAGAAGGTGGGACCGGGCAGGATCATCGAATAGCGGCGCACATTGGTGGCGCCGTCCTTGCCGTTTTCGATCGTATAGTAGCCGAGCCCTGCTGAAGTCTCGAGGCTCTCCGGCTTGATGCCGCCGGCGCCGGCCGGATTGGCCTTGAAGGCGTTGGCGACTTCGCCATAGGCGTCGGCGGGCAGGTCGGTGACCAGCACCTTGACGCCCTGGTCCTCGGTCTCGAATCCCGTGAACGTTCTGGCCTTGTTGAGGCCGACCAGCGGCGTCATGCCGACCCTGGCGCCCGGCGGGAAGACCGGGTCGGCGGCGAGCGCGGAATCGGCAGAAGACAGAGCGGCGACGATCAGGGCAACCGCAGCGAAGGATCGAAATGGCGTCATAGAGGATCTACCGGTTTGGTATGGCGGCCGTTCAAGGTCGGACAATGCAGCTTGTGGAATCCTGGGGGCCTCGGGGCACGACGGGGTCGTTCCAGTCGGCCCGCTTTTAGCGGTTTTGACGTCCCTGCAACAGGGCAGGATAGGCGTCCGTTCCCCCGTTACATCGCGATATGTGTCGATTTTGCCCATCCTCGGGGCGCTTTTTTGAGGCGTTTGCAGCGGCCAAATACCGCTCCCCCTCTGGCGCGCGGCGTGGATGAGGCGCGGCGCCCGCCACTACTTCAGCGCCATGGATGATGGAGGCCTTGCCAGTTTCTTAACGCGGCTCGACGTGCAGGGCGGCCCGTGCCATGGCTGACACAATCTTTCAAACATCAGCCTTTTCAGGCCCTAAGCTTGCTTTCGGTCCTTGCGGGCCCAACCCACCCTCCTATATGAGGCTCACCGTCGCAATATCGCGAGTATTTGAACGTTGGGGGTTCGGTTAGGTGCGCCGTCCAGGGCCCAGCCAACCTGCCGCAAAAAGAAGGATATGAGGACCATGGGAAAGGTCATTGGGATCGATCTCGGCACCACGAATTCGTGCGTCGCCGTAATGGATGGCAAGACTGCGAAAGTCATCGAGAACGCCGAGGGCATGCGCACGACGCCTTCGATCGTTGCCGTCACCGATGACGGCGAGCGCCTCGTCGGCCAGCCTGCCAAGCGTCAGGCGGTGACCAATCCCGAGCGTACGTTCTTTGCGGTGAAGCGCCTGATCGGCCGCCGCTATGACGACCCGATGGTCGAGAAGGACAAGAAGCTCGTTCCCTACAAGATCGTCAAGGCATCGAACGGCGACGCCTGGGTCGAAGCCGACGGCAAAACCTACTCGCCCTCGCAGGTCTCGGCCTTCATCCTGCAGAAGATGAAGGAGACCGCGGAAGCCCATCTCGGCCAGAAGGTCGACCAGGCCGTTATCACCGTCCCCGCCTATTTCAACGACGCCCAGCGCCAGGCCACCAAGGACGCCGGCAAGATCGCCGGTCTTGAAGTGCTGCGCATCATCAACGAGCCGACGGCGGCCGCGCTCGCCTACGGTCTCGACAAATCGAAATCCGGCACGATCGCGGTCTACGACCTCGGCGGCGGCACCTTCGACGTCTCGATTCTGGAAATCGGCGACGGCGTGTTCGAGGTGAAGTCGACCAATGGCGACACCTTCCTCGGCGGTGAAGACTTTGACATGCGTCTTGTCAGCTATCTCGCCGACGAGTTCCAGAAGGAGCAGGGCATCAACCTGCGCAACGACAAGCTCGCTTTGCAGCGCCTGAAGGAGGCCGCTGAAAAAGCCAAGATCGAGCTGTCGTCGACGACGCAGACCGAAATCAACCTGCCGTTCATCACGGCGGACCAGACCGGACCGAAGCATCTGACGATGAAGCTGACCCGCGCCAAGTTCGAGGCGCTGGTCGACGATCTCGTGCAGAAGACCATCGAGCCGTGCCGCAAGGCGCTGAAGGACGCAGGCCTCACCGCCGCCGAAGTCGGCGAGGTGGTGTTGGTCGGCGGCATGACGCGCATGCCGAAGGTTCAGGAAGTCGTCAAGCAGCTGTTCGGCAAGGAGCCGCACAAGGGCGTCAACCCGGACGAGGTCGTCGCCATCGGCGCCGCGATCCAGGCCGGCGTGCTGCAGGGCGACGTCAAGGACGTGCTGCTGCTCGACGTGACCCCGCTATCGCTCGGCATCGAGACGCTGGGTGGCGTGTTCACCCGCATCATCGACCGCAACACCACGATCCCGACCAAGAAGAGCCAGGTGTTCTCGACCGCCGAGGACAACCAGAACGCCGTCACCATTCGCGTCTTCCAGGGTGAGCGCGAAATGGCGGCCGACAACAAGGTGCTCGGCCAGTTCGACCTGATGGGCATTCCGCCGGCCCCCCGCGGCATGCCGCAGATCGAGGTCACCTTCGACATCGACGCCAACGGCATCGTCAACGTCTCGGCCAGGGACAAGGCGACCGGCAAGGAGCAGCAGATCCGGATTCAGGCCTCCGGCGGCCTGTCGGAGAGCGACATCGAGAAGATGGTCAAGGACGCCGAGGCCAATGCGGCCGAGGACAAGAAGCGCCGCGAGGCGGTCGACGCCAAGAACCATGCCGATGCGCTGGTGCATTCCACCGAGAAGGCGCTGGCCGAGCACGGTTCGAAGGTCGCCGAGAGCGAGCGCCGCGCCATCGAGGATGCCGTCAGCGACCTCAAGGAAGCGCTGAAGGGCGACGATGCCGAGGCCATCAAGGCCAAGACCAATACGCTGGCGCAGGCGTCGATGAAGCTCGGCGAGGCCATGTACAAGCAGCAGGCCGAGGCGGACGCCAAGAAGGATGCCGCCAAGGATGACGTGGTCGACGCGGAGTTCACCGAGGTCGACGACGACAAGAACAACAAGAAGTCGGCTTAAGCGGGCTTTCGATCATGACCCTCATCCAAAAGAGCGCGCGGTCAGGCGTTCGATGGGTGGGGGTCATTTTTCTTTAAGCCGATGGCGGCATCTTCGATTGCTGGTGCTTTCGGCATGAAGGCGAATTTCGGGCGGGTTTGACTGATGTCCACCAAGCGCTGCTATTACGAAACCCTGGAAGTCGAGCGGAACGCAGACGAGTCGAAGCTCAAGTCCGCCTTCCGCAAGCTGGCGATGAAATGGCATCCGGACAAGAATCCGGGCGATGCCACCAGCGAAATGAAGTTCAAGGAAATCAACGAAGCCTATGAAGTGCTGAAGGACGGCGAGAAGCGTGCCGCCTATGACCGCTATGGCCATGCCGCGTTCGAGCAGGGCATGGGCGGCGGCGGCCCCGGCTTCGGCGCCGGCTTCGCGTCCTCCTTCTCGGATATTTTCGAAGACCTGTTCGGCATGGCCGGACAGCGGCGCGGCGGCGGTCGCGAGCGCGGCGCCGACCTGCGCTACAACATGGAGATCACGCTCGAGGAAGCGTTCCAGGGCAAGACCGCGCAGATCGAGATTCCGGTCTCGGTCACCTGCGAGCCCTGTTCGGGCACCGGCGCCAAGGCCGGCACCAAGCCGAAGACCTGCTCGACCTGCGGCGGCGCCGGCCGCGTCCGCCAGGCCCAGGGCTTCTTCACGCTGGAGCGCACCTGTCCGAGCTGTCAGGGCCGCGGTCAGATGATCGAAGATGCCTGTCCGAACTGCGCGGGATCAGGACGCGTGACGCGCGACCGCACGTTGTCGGTCAATATTCCCCCCGGTGTCGAGGACGGCACGCGCATTCGCCTCGCCGGCGAAGGCGAGGCTGGCATTCGCGGCGGCCCGCCCGGCGACCTCTATATTTTCCTTTCGCTCGCCACCCACGAATTCTTCCAGCGCGACGGCGCCGATCTGCACTGCCGGGTTCCGATCTCCATGGTCGCGGCCGCGCTCGGCGGCGAATTCGAGGTCCCGACCATCGAAAAGGGCAAGACCAAGGTGAAGGTGCCGGCCGGAACGCAGTCGGGCCGCCGTTTCCGCATTGCATCAAAAGGCATGCCGGTGCTCCGCTCGCGCCAGACCGGCGACATGTATGTCCAGGTCGTGGTCGAAACGCCGCAGAATCTGACCAAGAAGCAACAGGAACTCCTCGCCGAGTTCGAAAAACTGTCGTCCGGCGCCACCCAGCCGGAAGCGGCCGGCTTCTTCACCAAGGTCAAGGACTTCTTCGGCAACCGCGCCGCCTCCTGAGAACCGCAGCCGGGCGAGGTGCGATGCTCGCCCGCCAGTCATGATTCATTCAGCTTGCACAGTGTGTTATCGCGGGAACGCCGGCACTTTGGCAGGTCTGGCGCATTACCGTTTGGCTTGACCGTATCCCCGTCGACCTATACGTGTTTATGACTGTTTTCTGACATCCCCGCATCAAAGCGGGTCCCGCCTGGTAGCGACATGCCTTTGCAATCGTCCGTGCGTGCGTTGAAGAAGCCTCGTCTCGACGATGAGGTTCGCTTCCTCCGTTCATGGATCGAAAAGCCGCTGCACATGGGCGCGGTGATGCCGTCGAGCAAGCTGCTCGCCCGGACCATGGCGCAATATGTCGACGTCGAATCTGAAGGGCCGGTGATCGAGCTCGGGCCCGGCACCGGCGCGATCACCAATGCGCTGATCGAGCATGGCGTCGACCAGAAGCGGCTGGTGCTGGTCGAATATAATCCGGGCTTTTGCGCGCTGCTGCGCGACCGCTACCCGCAGGCCAAGGTGGTGCAGGGTGACGCCTATGCGCTGCGCGACTCGCTTGGCGAGGCGCTGGATGCGCCGGCCTCCGCCGTGGTCTCCGGCCTGCCGCTTGTGACAAAACCGATGCTGACCCGCCTGAAGCTGATCCGCGACGCCTTCACGGCGCTGGAGCCGGGCGCGCCCTTCGTGCAATTTACCTATTCGGTCGCCCCGCCGATCCCGAAATCGCTGCCGGGCGTGTCCACAGAAGCTTCCGAGCGGATCTGGATGAACCTTCCGCCCGCCCGGGTCTGGGTGTATCGCAAGGGCTGAGCCGCCTTGCGCTATCGCGCGGGGCCCATCCCGAACGCGATTTCAATAGATGTCCGCGCTGAAAATCCTCGTGATCCCGGGATCGCTGCGATCAGGCTCGCTCAATGCGAAGCTGGCCGCGGTGGCCGCGCACGCCCTGGTGAAGGAAGGCGCGGAGGTCACCCGCATCTCGCTCGGCGACTTTCCGCTGCCGATCTACGACGGCGACCTGCAGGCGAAATCCGGCGTGCCGAAGCATGCGGTCAATCTGAAGCGCATGATGTCAGCCCATCACGGCGTGCTGATCGTGACGCCGGAATATAATTCCTCGGTGCCGGCGCTGGTGAAGAATACCATCGATTGGGTGAGCCGGGTGCAGGACCCGCACGAGACCCGCGGCCAGGTGTTCCGCGACAAGGTGTTTGCGATCGCCGCCGCTTCAGGAAACCGGCTCGGCGGCGCGCGTGCCTTGGCGGCGCTGCGGCTGATCCTCTCGGCCTGCCATGCCCAGGTGATTCCGAACCAGCTCGCGCTGGCGTTCGCCGAAGACGCCTATGACGAGATGGACCATCTGAAGAATGCTGCCGATATCGACGCGCTGAAAGCGCTGGTGCGGCAGTTGATCGACGTTTCCCAACGCATGATGTGAGGTGACATGCAGCCAGCCGATATCGCAGCGAAGGATCGCCTGATCGTCGCGCTCGACCTGCCCGCTGTTGCGGACGCGGAAGCAATGATCACGCGGCTCGGCGACAGCGTCAGCTTCTACAAGATCGGCTATCAGCTCGCCTATGCCGGCGGACTGCCGCTGGCGCAGCAACTGGCGAAATCCGGCAAGAAGGTCTTCATCGATCTCAAGCTGCACGACATCGGCAACACGGTGGCGCGCGGCGTCGAGAGCGTGGCGAAGCTTGGTGCGACCTTCCTCACCGTGCACGCCTACCCGCAGACCATGAAGGCGGCGGTCGAGGCGCGCGCCGGCTCCGGCTTGAAGATTCTCGCCGTCACCGTGCTGACCTCCTATGACGATGGCGACCTGCATGCCGCCGGCTATCGCCTCAACGTCTCCGATCTCGTCGAGGCGCGCGCACAGCAGGCGCAGGTGCTCGGCGTCGACGGCCTCGTCAGTTCGCCCGAAGAGGCGGCTAGCTTGCGCAAGATCGTCGGCCACCAGATGAACCTGGTGACCCCCGGCATTCGCCCGGCGGGATCAGCGACCGGCGACCAGAAGCGTATCATGACGCCGGCGCGTGCCATTGCCGCCGGTGCGGATTATCTGGTGGTCGGACGTCCGATCACCGAAGCCGCCGATCCCAAGGCGGCGGCGGATGCCATCCAGGCCGAAATCAAGCAGGCCTTGGGATAGCAAGAACTGGAAGCAAGAAACGGAGAGTGAGAATGGCCAAGGGATACTGGATCGGTCGCGTCGACGTGAACAATGACGAAGGTTACAAGCCCTATGCGGCGGCCAATCTCGCGATCTTCAAGAAATTCGGCGGGCGGTATGTCGTGCGCGGCGGCAAGTTCACCGCCGTCGAGGGCCAAAGCCGCTCGCGCAACGTCGTGATCGAGTTTGACAGCTACGAGCAGGCGCTGGCCTGCTACAACTCACCGGAATACCAGGCCAACATCAAGGTGCGGCAGCCGCACTCGATCGCCGAGCTGATTGTCATCGAGGGCTATGACGGCCCGCAACCGTAAGGAGGGATGGACTTCAATCCCATGCCGGGGCTTGACCCGGGCATCCACGCCCCATCCATCGGACGGCCATGACGAGTATGTGACCTGATCGGTTGCCGGAACGGCCTCATCCCGCTAATAGGGCGTGAAGAGGTGAAGCCATGGCCGATATGCGATTGATCGTTGCGGGGGCCGGCGGCCGGATGGGCCGCGCGCTGGTGCGCGTCATTTCCGAGACACCGGGCGCCGTGTTGACCGGTGCGCTGGAAGCGCCGGGATCGGAACTTCTGGGCAAGGATTCCGGCGTGCTCGCCGGCCTGCCGGAAAACGGCATCAAGCTCTCCGCCGACCTCTGGGCGCTGTCAGCCAATGCCGACGGCATTGTCGATTTTACCGTGCCGGCCGCCACCATCGCCAACGTTGCGATCGCCGCCGAGCGCGGCCTCGTGCACATCATCGGAACCACCGGCCTGTCGATGTCCGACATGGCCGTGATCAAGAGCGTCACCTCGCGCGCGGTGGTGGTGCAGTCGGGCAATATGAGCCTCGGCGTCAACCTGCTTGCGGCGCTGGTCAAGCGCGTGGCGCAATCGCTCGACGAAAGCTTCGACATCGAAATCGTCGAGATGCATCACAAGGCCAAGATCGACGCGCCCTCGGGCACCGCCTTCCTGCTCGGCGAGGCCGCCGCCGCCGGCCGTGGCGTCGACCTGCATGCCCGCTCCGCGCGCGGTCGCGACGGTCATACCGGTGCGCGGCGGCCCGGCGATATTGGCTTTGCCTCGCTGCGCGGCGGCACGGTCACCGGCGATCACAGCGTGATCTTCGCCGGTAGCTCGGAGCGCATCACGCTCTCGCACCACGCCGAGGACCGTATGATCTTTGCGCACGGCGCGCTGAAGGCGGCGCTCTGGGCGCATGGCAAGAAACCCGGCTTCTACACCATGGCCGACGTGCTCGGGCTTGCCGACTTCTAGCAACCGAAAAACGGGACATCCCCACAATGAGCGAACGTCTTCTTGTGCTCGTGCGTCACGGGCAGAGCGAATGGAATTTGAAGAACCTGTTCACGGGCTGGAAGGACCCTGACCTCACCGAGATGGGCATCGCCGAAGCCAAAGAGGCCGGCCGCAAGCTGAAGGCACAGGGGCTGACGTTCGATGTCGCCTTCACCTCCGACCTGACGCGCGCCCAGCATACGCTCAAGCTGATGCTCGCGGAGATCGGCCAGACCGGCCTGCCGACGACGAAGAACCTGGCGCTCAACGAACGCGACTATGGCGATCTGTCCGGGCTCAACAAGGATGATGCCCGCAAGAAGTGGGGCGAGGACCAGGTGCTGATCTGGCGCCGCTCCTACGACGTGCCGCCGCCCGGCGGCGAGAGCCTGAAGGACACGCTGGCGCGCGCGCTGCCGTATTATGTGAAGGAGATCCTGCCCGGCGTGCTGCGCGGCCAGCGCACGCTGGTCGCCGCCCACGGCAATTCGCTGCGCGCGCTGATCATGGTGCTGGAGAAGCTGACGCCCGAGCAGATTTTGAAGCGCGAACTGGCCACCGGCGTTCCGGTGATCTACCGGCTCAATGCGGATTCGACGGTGGCGGAGAAGCTCGATCTCGCGGCGTAGGCGCGTAGCCGTAGGGTGGGCAAAGCGAAGCGTGCCCACCATTCAACCGTCATCGGGATAGGTGGTGGGGACGTCGCTGGCACTCCTTTGCCCACCCTACTGCATTCGCAATCAATGCAATCCCACCTGCCCGGCTTCCCAGCCGAGCATCGCCTGCTTGCGGGTGATGCCCCAGTGATAGCCAGTCAGCGTGCCGCCTTTGCCGAGTGCGCGATGGCAGGGCACCACGAACGACACCGGGTTGCGTCCGACAGCGGCGCCGACCGCGCGCGAGGCCTTCGGGTTCTGGATCTTGTTGGCAATATCGGAATAGCAGACGGCGCGGCCCATCGGGATCTTCAGCAGCGTCTCCCACACCCGCACCTCGAAATCGGTGCCGATCAGCACCACGCGGAGCGGCTGGTCCGGCCGCCACAGCCTGGTGTCGAAGATGCGCTGCGCGAGGCCGGCCGTGCCATCGTGGTCCTCGACATAGGTGGCGTTCGGCCAGCGCCGTTTCATGTCGGCAAACGACGCCAGTTCCTCGCCGGGATCGGCAAAAGCGAGCCCCGCCAATCCGCGGTCGCTGCCGATCACGATCGCCGTGCCGAACGGGCAGGCGTGAAAGCCGTAGCGCAGCGTCATGCCGGCGCCGCCGTTCTTCCATTCGCCCGGCGACATCGCTTCATGGGTGACAAACAGATCATGCAGCCGGCCCGGGCCCGACAGGCCGGAGTCGAGCGCGGCATCGAGCACACTGGCGGAATCGCGCAAGAGACCCTTGGCGTGATCGAGCGTCAGCGCCTGCATGAAGGCTTTTGGCGTCAGCCCGGCCCAGCGGCGGAATAAATGGTGCAGCTCATCCGGCGTCACCGCGGCGGCGTCCGCCATCGCCTCGATAGTCGGCTGTGCGCGCCAATGCTCGGAAATGAACGCGATGGCGCGGCGCACCGAGTCGTAGTCGCGCAGGGCAGCGTTCTGGGAGCCGGGCTTGGCGAGGCTCTGGTCATGTATCGCAAGTGTCATCATGGGGTCTGATTTAGGGCTCATGCGCGGTCCAAACCACCCGATTTCTGACAAGGCTCAACGTCGCGTTTTCGAGCGAAGCGGAACCGGCCCCGCGTAAGGAAAACGTGTCGACCTATGTGATCGGATTATAGGTGACCCCCCGTTTGGCGGTTTGCAACGCCGCTAATAAGGCTTTGGCAAAACTCGCCTTTTCGTCGGGCCCGAGGAAATGGCCGATCGCGACCCGGCGGCCGCGGGAGACCAGGAAGAGGTGCTCGATGCCGAATTCCGGATCGCCGGTTTGCTCGAGCTGCACCCAGAGCGGGTTGAACGACCATTCGATCAGATGGCCGCGATGGCTGACCCGCCGCACCCGCAATTCCGACGGCGTCACCACGATGTCCTCGATGGCGTCAGCGCTGCGGAAATTGATCCGGAACGCCCAGTAGATCACCAGCACATCGAGGCCGAAAAACCCGAGCACCGGCCAGGCGCCCATCATCCAGAAGGCAATGCCGGCGACGAAGCTGACCGCGCCGATGAAGGCCATCAGCACCAGAAAGCCGGTGCGGTTCAGCGAGCGATGCGGCGTCACCCGCGCCGAAAAAAGTGTCGGCTGGTCGCGCGTCGGATCAAAGTCGTTGCCTGCGGTCATCGCGTATCAGTATACCTCGATCATGGCCAAAATCATCCGCTCTATCGGTGCCAGGAAAGCCGGCGTTCCATCCGTGCCGAAGAAAGTAGCAAGGAAAGCTGCCAAGAAGGCTGCCAGGACGCCGCCGAAGCGCGCGGCGAAGAAATCGGCCAAGCCAAAACCGTGGAGCGCGGCCGAGATCCACGAGGCATTTAGCCGGTTTCGCAAGGCCAATCCGGAGCCGAAGGGCGAGCTCGAGCATCTCAATCCCTATACACTGCTGGTTGCGGTCGTGCTGTCGGCGCAGGCGACCGACGCCGGCGTCAACAAAGCAACCCGCGCGCTGTTTGCGGTCGCCGACACGCCGCAAAAGATGCTCGCGCTCGGCGAAGAGAAGGTGCGCGAGTACATCAGGACCATCGGGCTCTATCGCAACAAATCCAAGAACGTCATCGCGCTATCGCAGAAACTGATCGACGAGTTCGGCGGCGAGGTGCCACGCACCCGCGCCGAAATCGAGACGCTGCCCGGCGCCGGGCGCAAGACCGCGAATGTCGTGCTCAACATGGCCTACGGCGAGCACACGATGGCGGTGGACACCCACGTCTTCCGCGTCGGCAACCGTACGGGATTGGCTCCGGGCAATACGCCGCTCGAGGTCGAGCTCGGGCTGGAAAAAGTGATCCCGCCGGAATTCATGCTGCATGCCCACCATTGGCTGATCCTGCACGGCCGTTACACCTGCCTGGCGCGCAAGCCGCGTTGCGAGGTGTGTTTGATCAACGATCTCTGCCGCTGGCCGGAGAAGACGGTGTGAGGGCGGAGCAGTACTGCCAGCCCCGTCATTGCGAGGAGCAAAGCGACGAAGCAATTCATCTGTCCCCGTGCGGAGGCGTGGATTGCTTCGCTCCGCTCGCAATGACGGGATTAGCAGCCTGCCTCACGCCACCGGCATCTTCCTCGCCGGCTCGATCAGCTCCGGCCGCGGACCGGAAAGCCGCTTGTGCATGTGGACCATGAAGGCCATGCCGAACACCGGCGTCGCCAGATTGACGATCGGGATCGATACGAAGGCCGCGATGAAGAGGCCTGCGGTAAAGACGGTCGCCGCATTGTCCTTGCGCATCGCCTTGGCCTCTGCCGGTGAGCGGAAGCGCATCGCTGCGAGCTCGAAATATTCGCGGCCGAGCAGCCATGCGGTGGCGATGAAGAAGATTAGAAAGCCTGCGCCGGCGAACAGCACGAAGGGCAGCGCGACCAGATAGACCAGGATGGTGAGCAGCGCTGTCTTGATGCCCTCGGGGATCGCGATGCCGAGCGGCAGCGCTTGGCCCGGACGCTCTGCCGGATAATGTTCGCGCTCGACATGGTCGGCGACGTCGTCGACGAACACGCTCGCGATCAGCGAGGTGACCGCGGGCATCAGGAAGATGCCGCCGAGCACGACGCCAAGCCCGGCTGCGATCGAGATGATCCAGGAAAGGACGTGGAGCGAGGTGTGAAAGCCCGGCCCGAGCATCGCCTCTGCCCAGCCCTCGCCATAGTCGGCAAACCAGCTCAACAGCCGCTGCAAGCCGATCGCCAGCACCGTGATCAGCACCAGCGCCAGCCCGATCGAGCGCCACAGGATGGTGCGCATCGGCGGCGACAGGATCTGCGAAAGCGCCTTGACGGCGGCGTCCAACATGGCGGTTCTACCCTTGTGAAGAAACCCTTGCGAGAGGTAGATACGTGCAAGGGCTTCGGCAAGAGCCTGCCGGCTCCGGGGAGAGAAGACTGTCGTCAAAGCAGCGGAGTGACGTGGCCATGACCCGTGTCCAGGAAATCTATCCCGACGGCAAGATCGTGCTGCGCGAGGTCGGGCTGCGCGACGGCCTGCAACTCGTGAAGACGTTTCCGTCGACGGAAGCCAAGCAGCGCTGGATTCGGGACGAATACGTCGCCGGCGTGCGGCACTTCGAGGTCGGCTCGTTCCTGCCGGCAAAGACCTTTCCGCAATTCGTCGACGTCCGCGAGATCATTGCGACGGTGGCATCCTTGCCCGGCGCCTGTGGCATTGCGCTGACGCTGAACGAGCGCGGTGCCAACGAGGCGCTGGCCTCCGGCGTCGCCGAAGTGGCGACGGTGGTTTCGGCGACTGAGGAGCACAGCCAGGCCAACGCCAACCGCTCGCGCGACGCCGCCATCGCAAATGTCCGGCGACTCTGCGAGTTGCGCGATGCCAGCGCGCACAAGCCGGTGGTAAACGCCGCGATCTCGATGGCGCTGGGCTGTTCGATCGTGGGTGCGGTGGACCCGAAAGAAGTGCTGCGATTGACAGAAAAGCTGTTCGAGGCCGGCGTCGACATGGTCGCAATCGCCGATACGGTCGGCTATGCCGGGCCGAAGCAGGTCGGCGAACTCGTCGCCGGCGCGGTGAAGATTGCGGGCAACAAGCCGATCTGCATTCACCTGCACGACACGCGCGGCATGGGCATTGCCAATGCTTCCGCCGCGCTCGATGCCGGCGCGCGCGTGCTCGACGGATCGCTCGGCGGCCTCGGCGGCTGCCCGTTCGCGCCGGGCGCGACCGGCAATGTCGTGTTCGAGGATCTGGTGTTCCTGTGCGAGAGCAAGGGATTTGCCACCGGTATCGATATCGAGAAACTGATTTCGGTGCGCGAGATCCTGAAATCGGAAATGCCCGGCGAGGCGCTGTATGGCGGCCTCGCGCGGGCAGGCTTGCCGCGGGGGCGAGCGGAAGCGGCGTGAACTGACTTTCGTCATGGCCGGGCTTGTCCCGGCCATCCACGTCTTTCTTGCTGATGGTTCGCCAAGACGTGGATGCCCGGGACAAGCCCGGGCATGACGACCTCATTCGGTTCACCTTCCGAGGAAGCCTTTCAGGCGCAACTACAGCCGCGTCAGCCGCAGCCGCAACGCGTTGCCGACGACGCTGACCGATGACAGCGCCATCGCCGCCGCGGCGATGATCGGCGACAGCAGCAGGCCGAACGTCGGGTAGAGAATGCCGGCCGCAATCGGAATGCCGCCGGCATTGTAGATGAAGGCGAAGAACAGGTTCTGCCTTATGTTGCTCATCGTCGCTTGCGATAGGCGGCGGGCGCGGACGATGCCGATAAGGTCGCCCTTCAGCAGCGTGATCCCGGCGCTTTCCATCGCCACATCAGTGCCAGTGCCCATGGCGATGCCGACCTCAGCCGCGGCGAGCGCCGGCGCATCGTTGACGCCGTCGCCGGCCATCGCGACGATTTTTCCGGCCTTTTGCAGCTTTGCCACCACCGCGCTCTTCTGATCCGGCAACACCTCCGCTTCGACATCCGATATGCCGAGGTTTTTCGCGACGGCATTCGCCGTGGTCCGGTTGTCGCCGGTCAGCATGATGACCTTGATGCCGTCCGCCGCCAACGCCTTCAGCGCCTCCGGCGTCGACGCCTTGACCGGGTCGGCGATCGCGAACAGGCCGGCCAGCCTGCCATCGACGGCCATGTTGATCACGGTCGCGCCCTCGCCGCGCAAACGTTCGCCCTGGTCGTTCAGCGCCTGCGCGTCGATGCCGAGCGCTTTCAGGAAGTTCGCATTGCCAAGCACGATGGTCTTGCCGTCCACCTTGCCAGTGGCGCCCTTGCCGGTCGGCGAGTCGAATGCCTCGACCTTGCCGAGATCAAGCTTGCGTTCGCTGGCCGCGCGCACGATGGCGTCGGCCAGCGGATGCTCGCTGGCGCGTTCAACGGTCGCCGCCAGCCGCAGAATCTCGGTTTCATCGAAGCCGGCGCCGGGCACGATGGCCACCACCTTCGGCTTGCCCTCGGTCAGCGTTCCCGTCTTGTCGACGACCAGCGTATTGACCTTCTCCATGCGCTCGAGCGCTTCGGCGTTCTTGATCAGCACGCCGGCCTGCGCGCCGCGCCCGACGCCGACCATGATCGACATCGGCGTGGCAAGGCCGAGCGCGCAGGGGCAGGCGATGATGAGCACGCTGACGGCGGCGACGAGGCCGAATGCCATCCGCGGTTCGGGTCCGAAAAAGGCCCAGGCGCCGAACGCGACCAGCGCCACGACGATAACGATCGGCACGAACCAGCCGGACACCTGATCGGCCAGCCGCTGGATCGGCGCGCGGGAGCGCTGCGCGTCCGCCACCATCTTGACGATCTGGGAAAGCAGCGTGTCGCGCCCGACCTTTTCGGCGCGCATCACGAAGCCGCCGGATTGGTTCAGCGTGCCCGCGATGACCTTGCTGCCGACCTCCTTGGTAACAGGCATCGATTCGCCCGTGACCAGCGATTCATCGAGCGAGGACCGGCCCTCGAGGATGACGCCGTCGACCGGCACCTTCTCGCCCGGCCGCACGCGCAATCGGTCGCCGGCGGCAAGCGCGTCGATTTCGACCTCATGATCGGTGCCGTCGTCGCCGATCCGGCGCGCCGTCTTCGGTGCGAGCTGCAGCAGCGCCTTGATCGCACCTGAGGTCGCCTCGCGCGCGCGCAGCTCCAGCACCTGTCCCAGCAGCACCAGCACGGTGATCACGGCAGCGGCTTCGAAATAGACCGCTACCGCACCGCCATGGCTGCGGAAAGTGTCCGGGAAAATGCCGGGCGCAACCGTGCCGATGACGCTGTAGATGTAGGCGACGCCGGTGCCCATCGCGATCAGCGTGAACATGTTGAGATTGCGCGTCACCAGCGACTGCCAGCCGCGCACAAAGAACGGCCAGCCGGCCCAGAGCACGACGGGCGTGGCAAATGCAAATTGAATCCAGTTCGACAGGGCCTGATCGACCCAACCATGGCCGCCGACGAGATGGCCGCCCATTTCGAGCACAACCGCGGGCAGCGCCAGCACGAGGCCGATCCAGAACCGGCGCGTCATGTCGGCAAGTTCAGGATTGGGCGGCGCATCAAGGCTCGCGACCTCGGGCTCCAGCGCCATGCCGCAGATCGGGCAGCTTCCGGGCCCGACCTGGCGGATCTCCGGATGCATCGGGCAGGTGTAGATCGTGCCTTCCGGCACCGCAGGCTTCGGCCGCTTGTCCTTTTCCAGATAGGCGAGGGGATCGGCGGCAAACTTGGTACGGCAGCCGGCCGAGCAGAAATGGAAGATCTCGCCCTTGTAATCGAAACGATGCTTGCTGGTCGCGGGATCGACCGTCATGCCGCAGACGGGATCGCGCACGGTTACCGTGGTGTGGGCGTGGTGACCGTGATCATGGCCAGCATGGCGGTGGCCACCGCAGCAGCCGCTGTTCGACGCGCCGTTCCGCCCGGCGTTTTCATTCTTATTCATCGGTCGCTCCGCCACTTGAAACCTATACCCTGTAGGGGTATATAGGCTGCATGCGAAAAGACATCAAGGCATCTTGTCAGAAACGTCTCAGCCGGATCGAAGGGCAGGTTCGCGGTCTCTCAAAAATGGTTGAAGAGGATCGCTACTGCATCGATATCGTCACGCAGATTTCCGCCGTGCGGGCTGCGTTGCGCCGGGTCGAGGAGGAAGTGCTGCGCGATCACGTCGCGCATTGCGTCGAGCATGCAATCACCAGCGGCAACAAGACCGACCAGCGCGAGAAGATCGCCGAGCTGATGGCCGTGATCGGGCGCGCGGACCGGTAATCGCGGCTGAAAAACGGCGGCGTTGCCGATCGCCATGCCGCGGAGCCGTTGACGGTGAGATTGACGCCGGAGATTTTAGCGGCCATGCGTGGCGATATCCGACCCTCATGGTGAGGAGGCGCGTAGCGCCGTCTCGAACCACGAGGCCCCGCTGGTGCCATTCATCCTTCGAGACGGCGCTCCGCGCCTCCTCAGGATGGGGTCTGACAAATGTAGGCGCGCGGCGCTTTGCCCACTCCTCGGATTCGCGACTAAACCATCGTCTCCGGCATCCGCGGCTTCATGCGACGATCGGGCGGGCGGACGGCAACGTATTCGACCGCGAGATAATGTTCAGACACGGTTACACGCTCGATCATCGTGGCTTCGATCGTCACTTCCTCGCTCACTTCTTCAGCCGGAAGCGGCGCTTCTTGGTCAATCTCTTCAGGAACAAGCGGCGGCGACTTGACCTCTGGAAACACACCGAATTCGCCCGCTACCTCCGCGAGCGGCTTCTGCTTGTCGGCCCAGTGCAAGGCCGTGTAATCGAAGCCGTGCACGATGGTGGGTTTGACGATTTCGAAATAGGGCGAGATGTCGAAATCGCGCGGCATGTAGAGCGAGGAATCGCGAATATGCAGGATCTCGCGCCTGGCCTTTCGCGTGGCCGCGCGGGTGATCTTGGGCAGGATCGGGTAGCGCACGGCGTCGAACGCCTGCGCGATCAGGGCCGAGCAGATCATCTTGGTGGGATCGCCCGAGCCGAACGCGATCATGCGCCGCCGCCAGCGCTGCGGCACCGGCAGCGGGATCAGGTAGCGCATGAGGTCAACGATGTTCTTGGTGTCGTAGCCGAAGCCGATTCGGTTGATAGCGTAGCGGCACACGGTGGTGCGGTCCTCGTAGGACAGGCCGATCGGGCGGCAGAGCCGGGTGTGATAGGGAAAATATTTCGACAGCGGCGCCGAGGTGACGCCTTCGCCGATATTGGCCTCGATCAGCACATGCGGTTCGCCATCCGCCTCGCTGGCGCCGTCGATCGGGCCGACATAGAGCGCGGCGTGCGACCAGGTGGATTGCGTGAGATATTTGATGATGCCGGAAATGCGGTTGTTGCCCTCGACCAGCAGGACGTCGCCGGCGGCGATGACGCCGCGCAGGTGCTCGGGATCGCTGGGCGTAAACGGCTCGTAGCCCGGCACTTCCTTTTGCAGGTAGCCGGCAATCAACTGGCCGATGGTGTCGAGCATTACGCCCATGAAACTCCCCCAGAGCGGCTTTTCTTCCGCTTTTTTTGTTTCCTTATCATGGTCGCAAGCCGTTTCAATTTAGTTCATGCGGCAAAGGGATCAACGATGATTGATTTACCATGAGTGTTGCCGCTCGCCGTGAGATGCGGCACAGTTCGCGAGCTGTTCTCGGCTTCTTCAGGCCTCGGAAACCATGACATGACATTGACCCGCCGCACTTTTCTGTCGGCGTCCGCAGGCTTGGCGATGACTCCGGCTTTTTACGGGCAGCGCGCGGGAGCGGCGCCCTTGCCACGGGAAGCCGACATTGTCGTCATTGGCGCGGGTGCGGCCGGCATTGCTGCGGCGCGGCGCATCATGGCGGCGAACCGAAAAGTGATCGTGGTGGAGGCTGCGAGCCAGATCGGCGGGCGATGCCAGACCGACAGCTCGACCTTCGAGGTGCCGTTCGACCGCGGCGCGCGCTGGATGCACAACCCCGAGACAAATCCGATGATCAAGCTGGCGCGCGCCGCCGGCCTCGAGATCACGACCGCGCCTTCGGGGCAGAAGATCCGGATCGGCCGCCGCAATGCACGCGCCGGTGAAACCGAGGAATTTCTGGCCGCCGTGGTGCGCGCCAACCGCGCCATCGACGAAGCTGCGCGGCGGTTCGACGTCTCCTGCGCCTCGGTGCTGCCGAAGGATCTCGGCGATTGGGCCGGCACTGCTGAGTTCGTGCTCGGGGCGGGTTTCGCGGGCAAGGATCTGAAGGACCTCTCGGTCGGCGACAAGGCGCGCGCGCAGGACCGCAACACCGCGATCGGCTGCCGCGCCGGGCTCGGCACGCTGATCGCAAAGCTCGGCGAGCAGCTGCCGCTGTCGCTATCGACGCCGGCGGGGCGTATCGTCTGGAGCAACCGCGATGTCAGCGTCGAAACGCCCGCGGGGCGGATCGCCGCGCGCGCGGCCGTCATCACCGTGTCGACCAACGTCCTGACGGCGGGCAACATCAAGTTCGCACCCGATATTCCGAAGAGAATACTGGATGCCGCCTCGAAGCTTAGCCTCGGCAGCTATGACCGGATCGCGCTGCAGATGCCGGGCAATCCGTTCGGGCTTTCGCGCGACGACATCATCATCGAGAAGAGCGATTCGACAAGAACCGGGCTGATCTTCGCCAATATGGGCGGCTCGTCGCTGTGCACGATCGATGTCGGGGGCTCGTTCGGCCGCGATCTGTCCGCGCAGGGCGAGAAGGCCATGGTGGCGTTCGCCGTGGAATGGCTGACGAAACTGTTCGGCAGCGAGGCGGCCGCTGCGGTAAAGAAATCGAGCGCGACGCGCTGGAACGCGGCGCCGTTCGCGCTTGGGGCGATGTCGGCGGCCGGTGCCGGCGCGCAATCCTCGCGAAAGGTCCTGAGCGAGCCGTTTGGCTGCCTCTATCTCGCCGGTGAGGCCACCCATGAAACGCTGTGGGGGACGATCGACGGCGCCTGGGAGAGCGGCGAGCGCGCCGCGGAGGCAGCGCTACGGCGGATCGGCGCGTTGAAGGAGCCGGAGCCGGAGCCGCGGCCGACGAAGCAGCGGCGGCGTGGGGCGGGATCCCCGATCAACTGACGGCGCACCATCAACGCAGCACGCCATCCAGCGCCGGCAATCCAAAGATCACGGCCGCGGCAATCAGCGCATAGCAGATCGCGCGGAACACGGTTTCGCTGGCCTTGCCGAACAGCGAAGCGCCGAACCAGACGCCGCAGGCATAGACCGGGCCGATCACGAGCGCGAACTTGATGGCGTCAAGCGTAATCAATCCGGTCGCGGCATAGCTGACGGCAGAGAAGAAGTCCGATGCGCCGAAGAACAGCACGATATTGGCGCGAGCAATGACAGATGGAATCGGGCGGCCGAGCCAGTAGCCGACAATCGGCGGCCCGCCGGTCTGGGCGAGGCCGCTGCAAAAGCCCGAGAGCCCACCGATGCCGACTGCAATCGACGCATGGTCCTTGCCGCGGTAGCGCCAGCCGGAGAGCAGAAGCAGCAGCAGCGCGAACACGAAAACGGAAATGATCCAGCGGGTCGTTACCGGCTCGAGGCGGCTGAGCAAGTAGGTCCCGATCGGCACGCCGATCAGCGCGCCGGCTACGATGATCGCAGTTGCCTTGCGATCGGCCTTTTGCCACGCATTCGGCAAGAGCGGCGCGGCGGCGACGAAATCGATAATCAACAGCAGCGCGGCGACCAGACGAGGGGCGGCCATGCTGCTCGCCAGCGGCATGAAGATCAGCGCCGAGCCGAAGCCGGAAAAACCCCGCGCCGTTCCGGAGATGAAGGCGACCGTGCAGATCGCGATCGCTGCGTTTAGGCTGACGTCAGCGGGAATGAGCTGACTCATCCCCGCAAGCTGCCACCGGTCTTCTTCGTCACCTCGGCCACGATCTTCGCGGCGACCGCGTCGATCTCCTGGTCGGTCAGGGTCTTCTCGCGCGGCTGGATCATCACGGCGATCGCGATCGACTTCTTGTCGGGATCGATGCCCTTGCCTTCATAGACGTCGAACACGGAGACGTCCGTGATCAGCTTCTTGTCGACGCTCTGAGCGGCGCGGACGATGTCGCCGGCCTTGACGCTGCGATCGACGATGAAGGCGAAGTCGCGCGACACCGGCTGGAACGCAGAGAGCTCGAGCAGCGGCTTGGCGCGGGTCGGCTTCTTCTTGGCATCGGGAATGCGGTCGAGGATCACCTCGAATGCCACCAACGGGCCGTCGGCGCCGAGCGCCTCCAGCGCACGCGGATGCAATTCGCCGAAATAGCCGAGCACATTCTGCGGGCCGATCTGGATGGTGCCGGAGCGTCCCGGATGCAGCCAGCTCGCACCGCCTGATACGATCTGCAACGCCTGCATTGGCGCGCCGGCGGCAGCGAGCACCGCGAACGCATCGGCCTTGGCATCGAGCGCGTCGGTCATGGCGGAGCCGGACCAGTGCCGGCCCATGCCCTTCGAAGACGCAAACCCGTGGCGCACGCCCGCGGCGGCAATCAGTTGGTCTCCCGGCCTGTCGCCTGCAAAGACCTGCCCGACCTCGAACAGTGCCAGATCCGGAACGCCACGATTGATGTTTGCCTGCGCTGCCGTGACGAGGCCGGGGAGCAGGCTTGGCCGCATATCGGACATATCAGCCGCGATCGGATTGGCCAGCGCCAATTCGGGATGGCCGCGGCGGTTAGCGAGCGCATGGTCAGGCAAAGCTTTGGGCGGATCGCGATCGAACATCTCAGCATGCGGTTTGGAAATGAACGACCAGGTCACGGCCTCGACCATGCCGCGCGCCGCCAGCGCGCGCTTGGCGCGGCGGGTGCGGTTCTGCATCGCGGTCAGCACCGGTTTGCGGGCATCCTCGCCGCGCTCGAACGGCGTCTCCGGCACCTTGTCGACGCCGACGATGCGCACGATCTCCTCGACGATGTCGGCCTTGCCGTGCACGTCGGTGCGCCAGGAGGGAACGGCGACCTTCACCACCGGACCATTGCCGGCGACCATGAAGCCGAGATGGCCGAGGATGCGCCGCATCTCGACCAGGGGCACCTCTATGCCGGCGAGGCGCTTCACCTCGGTCAGCGGGAAATCGATGATGCGGTCTTCGCCGAAGGCGTTGCCGACGACGACGGTCTCCGACGGCGCGCCGCCGCAAAACTCCATCACCATCTTGGTCGCAAGCTCCAGCCCCGGCACCATGAAGGCTGGATCGACACCGCGCTCGAAGCGGTAGCGCGCATCCGAATTGATGCCGAGCTTGCGCCCGGTCTGCGCGATGTTGATTTCGTTCCACAGCGCCGATTCGATCAGCACGTCGGTCGTGTTCTCGTCGCAGCCGGAGGTCTCGCCGCCCATGATGCCGGCGAGCGATTCGACGCCGTGCTCGTCCGCAATCACGCAGATCGAGGGATCGAGCGTGTAGGTGCGGCCGTCGAGCGCCAGCAGGCTCTCGCCTTCTTTCGCGCGGCGAACGGTGAGATGGCCCGTTACCTTCTTCGCATCGAACACGTGGAGCGGCCGGGCGCGGTCGTAGGTCATGAAGTTGGTGATATCGACCAGCGCATTGATCGGCCGCAGCCCGATCGAGGTCAGCCGCTTCTGCAGCCATTCTGGTGACGGACCGTTCTTGACGCCGCGCACCAGCCGCAGCGCGAAGCCGGGGCAGAGCGTCGCGTCTTCCACCGCGACCTTCACCGGGCAGGGGAATTCGCCCTTGATCGGCTTGATCCCTGGATCGATCAGCTTGCCCATGTCGGCGGCGGAGAGGTCGCGGGCGATGCCGTGCACACCGGTGCAGTCCTGCCGGTTCGGCGTCAGGTTGATTTCGATCACGGGATCGCCGAGGCCGGCCCAGGCGGCGTAGGGTTTGCCGATCGGCGCGTCCGCCGGCAGCTCCATGATGCCGTCATGGTCCTCGGAAATCTGCAGCTCGGCCGCCGAGCAGAGCATGCCGCGGCTCTCGACGCCCCTGATGGTGCCGACGCCGAGCGTGATGTTCTTGCCGGGGATGAAGGTCCCCGGCGGCGAGAACACGCTGATAAGCCCGGCGCGGGCATTCGGCGCGCCGCAGACCACCTGTACGGGGGCGCCGCCATCTCCGGTATCGACCAGGCACACGCGCAGGCGATCGGCATTCGGATGCTGCTCGGCGGAAATCACCCGCGCGATCGAAAACGGCGCAAGCGCCTTCGCCTTGTCCTCGATGCTCTCGACCTCGAGCCCGATCATGGTCAGCTTGTCCGCAAGCTTTTCCAAGGGCTCGTCGGTGTCGAGATGTTCCTTCAGCCAGGAGAGCGTGAATTTCATGACGATGGTTTCTCTTGTTCCCTCTCCCGCTCGCGGGGGAGGGCCAGGGTGGGGGCTCTCTCCGCAACGGCAGCGGCGATTGTCTCAAGGACGCCTTCGCGATTTTTCATCACATCGAGATTGCTGAAACGAAGAACCCTGAAGCCTTGGGCTTCGATTATCGCCGAGCGGACAGTATCGGCCTGCTCGGCTTGATCGGAAAAATGCTGGCCGCCATCGAGTTCGATCACCAGCTTTGCGGCGTGACAGACGAAGTCGGCGATGTAGTTCTTAATGGGGACTTGGCGGCGGAAGCTGGCGCCGTTCAGGCGATGACCGCGGAGCTCTGACCAGAGAATTCTTTCTGCATCCGTCGAGTTCTTTCGAAGCGCGCGTGCATTGGTGCGCAGCCTGTCGGAAACCTTCCAGTCAGGATGTTCCGGATCGACCATTGATACCTCCGATGCGGAGAGACCCCCACCCCAACCCTCCCCCGCAAGCGGGAGAGGGAGTTCGAGCCGTCGAGCCGTGAGGGTAAGCGTATCCTCGTGGAATCCTGCAAGGCTACCGTGAGCAACTGTGGTAGCCGCGAGCGCGGTCCGTTCCCTCTCCCGCTTGCGGGGGAGGGTTAGGGTGGGGGCTCTCTCCGCAACGGCGGTCTCGACGAGGCTCACGTGCTCAATCCCCCGGCGAGCGTCGGGACGTCGAGCGGCTTGAAGCCGTAGTGATTGAGCCAGCGCACGTCGTTCTCGAACAATTGCCGCAAGTCGGCGATGCCGTATTTCAGCATCGCGATGCGGTCGAGGCCCATGCCCCAGGCAAAGCCCTGGTAGACGTCGGGATCGATATCGCAGGCGCGCAGCACGTTCGGATGCACCATGCCGCAGCCGAGAATTTCGAGCCAGTCCTCGCCCTCGCCGAAACGGATCTCGCCCTTGTCGCGGCGACACTGGATGTCGACCTCGAGCGAGGGCTCGGTGAACGGGAAGAACGACGGCCGGAACCGCATGTTGATGTGCTCGACCTCGAAGAACGCCTTGCAGAACTCGTGCAGGATCCATTTGAGGTGGCCGAGATGCGAGCCCTTGTCGATGACGAGGCCCTCGACCTGATGGAACTGCGGCGTATGGGTTGCGTCGGAATCGATGCGATAGGTGCGGCCCGGGCACACCACGCGGATCGGCGGCTTTTGGCTCAGCATCGTGCGCACCTGCACCGGCGAGGTATGCGTGCGCAACAGCATGCGCGAACCGTCTTCCTTCGGGTTGAAGAAAAACGTGTCGTGCATTTCCCGCGCCGGGTGGCCTTCCGGGAAATTCAGCTTGGTGAAGTTGTAGTCGTCGGTCTCGATGTCAGGACCTTCGGCGATCGCAAATCCCATGTCGGCGAAGATCGTGTTGACCTCCTCGAAGACCTGGCTCAGCGGATGGATACGGCCAGTCTCTGCGGGCGCCTCACGCAGCGGTAGCGTGACGTCGATGGTCTCGGAAGCGAGACGGGCATCGAGCGCGGCGGACTTGAGAATATCGCGCCGGGCGGCGAGCGCCTGGGTCACGTTGTCCTTGGCCAGATTGATGGCAGCGCCCTGCGTCTTGCGCTCGTCCGGCGACATCTTGCCGAGGGTCGCGAGCAGCGCGGAGATCGAGCCCTTCTTGCCGAGCGCGGCGACGCGAACGGCTTCCAGCGCCGCTTCGTCGCCGGCGCCGGCGATCTGCTCGAGGATGGATTTTTCAAGCGTTGCGAGGTCGGACATGGACGAGCACCTTTGGAGATCGCGTGCTCGCAAGTCCGCACGGGACTGTGTCACCCGCCGCAGCGGATGATTCCAGTAACCCCGGAGGCAATATGTAGGTCGGTGGTTACTGGATGCCCCGCCCCCGGTGCGCAATTGCGCACAAGGCGGGGCATGACACCGGATTGCAAGACGCCGTAGCGACGATGGATCAGGCCGCGAGCGCGGCCTTGGCCTTCTCGGCGATCGCCTGGAACGCCGCCGGCTCGTTGATGGCGAGATCCGACAGCACCTTGCGGTCCACCGTGATGCCCGACTTCGACAGGCCGTTGATGAAGACGCTGTAGGTCATGCCGAACGGGCGCACGGCTGCGTTCAGGCGCTGGATCCACAGCGCGCGGAAGGTGCGCTTCTTGCGCTTGCGGTCGCGGAACGCATACTGGCCGGCCTTCTCGACGGCCTGCTTGGCGATGCGGATCGTGTTCTTGCGGCGGCCGTAATAACCCTTGGCGGCCTTGTAGACTTTCTTGTGCTTGGCGTGGGCGGTCACACCGCGTTTGACGCGAGACATGACTTAAATCCTTGATCAGATGAAGTGACGGAAGCGCCGCGCGGGCGCGGCTCGGCTGTGATGGGCGGAAACGCGCGGTTTTACGCGTTCGGCAAGAAGTACTTCTTGACGTTGTCGCCGTCGGTCTTGAACAGCACGCGGGTGCCGCGGAGCTGACGGATCTGCTTCTTCGTCCGCTTGATCATGCCGTGGCGCTTGCCGCGCTGGGCGTGCATCACTTTGCCGGTGGCAGTCACCTTGAAGCGCTTTTTGGCGCCTGACTTGGTCTTCAGCTTGGGCATTTGGCTCTCCTATGGCCGCAGAAAAACGCGCCCCGAGGGGCGCTTCTGCCGGCTAAAATGCTCGTTAGAGCGTTGAAAGTGCTCAGGTTTTCCTCAAGCTTCGAGGCAACCCGCACGGACATCGACACGGCAGCCCTTGATCAGCCGGGCGATGAAGGTCGGGCTTATGGCAGAGGATGCGCCAAATGGCAATGATGAACCGGCGAAAGCGCTCCAGCTACCTACCCGTGATGTCATTAACATCCCGGCCCGGAGCAGGAACAATGACCCATTTTCGGCGATCGATTGCCAGTTTTCGAGCTTCTACCGGCGTTCGCACCGCGCGCTGGTTTCCCGTTTTCGCCGTGCTGGTTGCCGTGGCGGCCCCTGTTACCGCCGAAGCCGCGCCGAGGGGAGCCAGGGTACTCCGCGCCTATGATGGCATCTGGAACGTTGTCTTCGCCACCACGCGGGGCAATTGCAGTTCAGGCCTCAGCGTTCCCTTCACTGTCATCGGCGGCCGGGTTTCATCGGCCGGCGGCGGCAGGGTTTCGGGATCGGTCAGTCGCGCCGGTATGGTTGCCGTCAGGGTTTCGGTCGGGGCATCCCACGCCAGCGGCGGCGGCCGGCTTGTTGGCAGCTACGGCGCAGGCTCGTGGCGCGGCCTCATCACCGGTGACTACTGCAGCGGCACCTGGCAGGCGACGCGGAGCTGAGCGCTCACTGGCGTCGTCCCTGCGAACGCAGGGACCCATGCGCCGTGCTCTCCCATCCGGGCAGGATGGGAGACGCTTTTTGCTAGCAATAACCTTCGGTGGTTATGGGTCCCCGCGTTCGCGGGGACGACGAGTGGGCTGCGACGCAGATCAACGCGGCGCCAGCACCATCACGACCTGGCGTCCCTCGAACTTGGCATCCTGCTCGACCTTGGCGATTTCGGCGACATCCGCCTTCACCTTGTCCAATAGCTTGGTGCCGATCTCCTGATGCGCCATCTCACGGCCGCGGTAGCGCAAGGTGATCTTGACCTTGTCGCCTTCCTCGAAGAACCGCTGCATCGCTCGCATCTTCACGTCATAGTCGTGATCGTCGATCATCGGCCGCAGCTTGATCTCCTTGATCTCGACGATCTTCTGCTTCTTGCGCGCCTCGGCGGCTTTCTTCTGCGCCGAATACTTGAACTTCCCGTAGTCCATAATCTTGCAAACGGGAGGATTGTTGTTCGGCGAAATCTCGACGAGATCCATGCCCGCCTCAAGGGCCATCTTGATGGCGACCACGGTCTCGATCGTTCCGTGGTTGATGCCATTCTGATCGATCAGCTGGATCTGCGCGTTGCGGATATCATCATTGGTGCGCGGCCCGTCTTTGGTTGCAGCGGGCGGGGCTCTGTTGGGACGGCGAATGGGTAGTTCTCCAAAGTTGTGAAAGGAAGGCGCGTAGTTTGAAGCAATACGCTGATAACAGCAAGCGAACTCACTGACATCTGCGCCCGAAAACCGTCAAATGCGAGGCGTTTCGGTTACGTCCGGCAAATATAGCGCGGCCGCCCGATCCGCAAGCGCCGGGCCGCCGCGCTTGACCGGTGAAGCGGCCTCGCCGACAAAAGCAGCCGATAAGGGTGAGCTATCCATGACCAATTCCGCTGATATCGACCAGGAACCGGCCTTTATTGAGGTCGGAGAGGGCGAGGGGCGCCGCGGGATCGCGGTACGCGCCCGCCCGGGCAGCTCGCCGGGGCTGTTCTGGCTCGGCGGCTTCAATTCCGACATGCGGGGCACCAAGGCCCTGGCGCTGGATGCCTTCGCCGGGGAACGTGGCCGCGCCTGTATTAGGTTCGATTATTCCGGCCACGGCGAATCAGGCGGCGCCTTCATCGACGGCACGATCGGCCGCTGGCTGGAAGAGGCCGTTGCGGTCTTCGAGCAGTTCGCGAAGGGCCCGCAGGTCGTGATCGGCTCGTCGATGGGCGGCTGGATGGCGCTGCTGCTCGCGCGGGAAATCGCCAAGCGGCAGATGGCCGCATCGCTTGCCGGCCTCGTGCTGATCGCGCCGGCGCCCGACTTCACCGAGCAATTGATGTGGAACAGCTTCTCCGACGAGATCCGCGAGGAGATCAGGACCAAGGGCGTGTGGATGCGCCCCTCCGAATATGGCGACGGCACGCCCTACCCGATCACCCGCGCGCTGATCGAGGAGGGGCGCAATCATTTGCTGCTCGGCAGTGCCATCGAGGTCGGCTGCCCGGTCCGCATCCTGCAGGGCGCGCAGGACCCCGACGTGCCCTGGCAGCACGCCTTTGCGCTGGCGCACCGGCTGCCCGCCGAAGATGTCGTGCTGACCATGATCCAGGACGGCGACCACCGCCTGTCGCGCCCGCAGGACATCGCGCGCATTATGGCCGCCGTCGCGGAGATGGGGTGAATTATTGCCTCGCTGGCGCTGTCATCGTCCGCGAAGGCGAAGGCGGACGATCCAGTACGCCGCGGCCTATCGATTGAAGTCGCTTTCTCTGGGATACTGGATGCCCCGCCTTCGCGGGGCATGACATCCGGGGAGGGAGACAAAAACAATGAACCCATCCACCATGCTCCGCGCCTTCTGCGACGCCGTCGAGCAGCGTAACGGAAAAGCATTCGCGGATCTCTTCACCGAGGACGGCGTCTATCACGACGTGTTCTACGGCGCGTTCGAAGGCCGCGCGAAAATCGCCGAGATGATCGACGACTGGTTCTACCGCACGGCCACCGATTTTCGCTGGGACATGCACGATCCCGTCAGCAACGGCGAGACGCTCTACGCGCGCTACACTTTCAGCTACCGGTCGACGCTGCCGGAAGCGAACGGCGGGCGGGCGATGTTCGAGGGCGTCGCGATCATGCACCTGCATGGGCGGCAAGATCGCGGAGTACCACGAGGTCGCCAATACCGCGCCGGCGTTTGTCGATCTGAAGTTCGCGCCGGAGCGGATCGCGAAGATCGTCGCGAAGCAGGGCGCAGCGCTAAAGGCGCGGCCGGAGATGAAGCGGCATTTGGTGGAGTGACAACGCACGCTCTGGCCGTCATCGTCCGCGAAGGCGGACGATCCAGTACGCCGTGACGCCTCGATCTATTCTCTAAGGCCTCTGGAATACTGGATGCCCCGCCCTTCGCGGGGCATGACGGGATTGAGCTACGGCGGCGGCACGTTCGTCATCGGCTTGCGCTGCGCCAGCGCCGCGACCGTCGATGTTCCGATCGGGCCCTGTTCGTCGTAGAGCCAGCATTCGCCGATCGCGACGCCGTCTGACGCGTGATGGTTGACCACCTCGAAGCCGATCCAGGGCGTCACGGGCAGGCGGTGCAGGTACAGCGTGACGTCGCTGTTGATGTAGCCGAGGCCCTGGTCGCCGGCATTGGCGAAGGGGCTGGCGAAATCCGCGCCGGTCGCGACGTGAACGAAGGGCGACATCGGCACGCCCTCGACGAGCTCGCGCACCTCGCTCATCCATAGCCGCCGCGGCCCGAGCGAGCCCATCTGGCCGACGATCGGCCGCGTGGTCCATTTGCCGTTCATGCCGAGGCGGGGATCGGTGGGCTTTGGAATATCCGCCGGTTTCGGCGCGTCCCAGTTCGGGGGTGACCAGACATTGCCCGGCGCGTTTTCCGTCTTGCGCAATAACTGGCAGGAGGCGCGCGCCATGCTGGTGCCGCCACTGAAGAACTCGGCCTCCACCACCTTGATGCGCAGCCCGTCGCGGACGAGTTTTGTCTTAACCTCGATCGGCGTCGTGATGTTTGGCAGACGAAACATGTCGACGGTAAGTCGCGCCGGCACGAACTCGTCGGAGCCGTGGCGCTGCTCGATCACATGGGCGAGCAGGCCGATGACGACGCGGCCGTGCAGGGAATTGGCGTCCCACGGGCCGTTCGAAACCGGCGTGGGCATGAAGGTGCCGGTATCGCGATTATGCGTGAAGAAAGGCTGGTTTTTTGTCATGGCTGGCGACCATGACGGATTTCGTCTCACCTGTCATCGTCCGCCTTGTGCGCAATTGCGCACTGGAGCGGACTATCCAGTACGCTGGGACATACCGGTTCATCACAGATGCCTCGGAGTACTGGATGCCCCGCCGGAGCCTGTCATCGGGCTCGCCTTCGGCGAGACCCGGTGGCGGGGCATGACGACGGAGGTTCGCCGCCACTCCGCGCGGACTTCTTCATCCGTCTCCGCATCCAGCGCCTTTGCAGCCAGCGCGTCGAACCTCTCCCGCTCCACCAGTTGCGACAGCGCCCAGACCGCGGCGCCACGCACCAGCGGGCTGGCGTCATCGAGCAGGCGCTCGGCCTCGACAGCAAGCGATGCGTCGTCCGCGTTGCCGATTGCGATCAACACGTTGCGAACAAAACGGTCGCGGCCGATGCGCTTGACCGGCGATTTTGAAAACAGCGCGCGAAATGCGGCGTCATCGAGCTGCGCCAGTTCGGACAGCGAAGGCGCGCGCAACTCGGCACGCGCGGCGAGTTTCGCCTCGCGTCCCTCCTGCGCGAACTTGTTCCACGGGCAGACGGCGAGGCAATCGTCGCAGCCATAGATGCGGTTGCCGATGCTCTTGCGGAATTCGTGCGGGATCGGACCCTTGTTCTCGATCGTCAGATACGAAATGCACCGCCGCGCATCGAGCTTGTAGGGCGCCGGAAACGCCGCGGTCGGGCAGATCTCCTGGCAGGCGTTGCAGGAGCCGCAATGGTCGCGCTCGGCGGCATCGCGCGGCAGGTCGGATGCGGTGAAGATCGCACCGAGAAACAGCCATGAGCCGAACTCGCGCGAGACGAGGTTGGTGTGCTTGCCCTGCCAGCCGAGCCCGGCCGCCCGCGCCAGCGGCTTTTCCATCACCGCGGCGGTATCGATGAACACCTTCACATCTTCGCCGGTCTCGGCCGCCAGCCAGCGCGCCAGCGTCTTCAGACGCTTCTTGATGACGTCGTGATAGTCATCACCTTGCGCGTAGGCCGAGATCGCGCCGCGCGTGCGCTGCGTCAGCAAGGCGAGCGGATCTTCGGTGGGGCCATAATTGACGCCGAGCATGATGATCGAGCGCACGCCCGGCCACAGCACGCGCGGGTCCATCCGCCGTTCCGGCTGCGCGGCCAGCCAGTCCATGTCGCCATGCGCGCCGGCAGCGAGGAATTCGCGAAAATATTTTGCTGCATCCCCGATCGCGTCGGGATCGGTGACGCCGATGCAATCGAATCCGAGAGTCTTTGCTTCGCGGATAAGCGCGGCCTTCAGGTCGGTGGCGGAGAGGGCGGTCTTGTTCAGAAGTCGAGGTCCACGTAGGTCCGCGACGCCGGCACGCCCGCCAGCCACTCGCTGAGCAGCGGACGGAACGACGGGCGGGATTTCACCCGCGCGTACCACGCCTTTGCCGCCTCGTCCTCGTGCCATGGCACATCGCCCAGATAGTCGATCGCCGAAAGGTTCGCCGCGGCGGCGAGGTCCGCGTAGGTCAGCCGGTCGCCGGCGAGGAAGTTCCGCGTCTGCGCCAGCCAGCCGATATAGGCCAGATGATAGCGCACATTGACCTTGGCCGCGCGGATCACGTCGGTCGACGGCGCCCCGCCGCCATTCTCCTCGCTCATGAAACGCTTGTAGATGCGCTCGGTCACCAGCGGATTGGAGACCTCCTCGAAGAATTTTTCATTGAACCACGCCATCAGCCGGCGCACCTCGACACGCTCGCCCATCGCGGCCGGCAGCAGCCGGCGGTCGCCCGCCTCGAGGCCATGCGTCTCGTCGAGATATTCGGCGATGATGCCGGCGCCCGGAATCGGCGGAAAGCCCTCGGCCATCAACACCGGCGTCGTGCCGGCCGGATTGAGCAGGAGAAACCCTTCACGCCGCTCCCACGCCCGCTCTTCCACCAGCCGCAGGTCAAGGCCGTGTTCGCCGAGCACGAGGCGAATGAAGCGCGAATGCGGGCAGAACGGGTGATGGTAGAGCGTGTACATGAAATCCCTAGGTAAAATCGCGGCGCTGAGGGAACCTTTAAGGTCCTCAGGCCGCGTCATGCGAATCGGACACTAGCCAAGCAAATGCGCCAGACAATGGTGTTTTGGCGTTTTTTTGCGATTGCGGCATAGGGGGGAATAGGCGAGAAGGGCGCGGCTTTTTCAGTCAGGACGGACCGCAGCATGATGTCTGATGCAGTGAAGGCAGTGATTCTCGGCATCATCGAGGGTATCACGGAATTTCTCCCCGTTTCCTCCACGGGCCATATGTTGCTGGCGCAACGCTTCTTCGGCCTCGGCGAAGGCGCGTTCTGGCAGAGTTTCGTGATCCTGATTCAGCTCGGCGCGATCCTCGCCATCGTCGCGCTTTACTTCGGGAAATTGTCGCGCGTCGCGCTCGGCATGTTCACCAATCCCGACGACCGCCGTTTCGTCGTCGGCGTTCTGGTGGCGTTTCTGCCGGCCGTCGTCGTCGGCCTCGCCGTTGGCAAGTACATCAAGGAGCTGTTGTTCAATCCATGGGTGGTGAACTTTACGCTGATCGTCGGCGGCGCGATCCTGCTGTGGGTCGATCAACTCGATCTCAAGCCGCACGAAGACGACGCCACGCGCTATCCCCTGATGATGTATCTGTGGATCGGGATCGCGCAATGCGTGGCGATGATCCCCGGCGTGTCGCGTTCCGGCGCCAGCATCGTCGCGGCGATGCTGCTCGGCGCCGACAAGCGCTCGGCGGCCGAGTTCTCGTTCTTTCTCGCGATTCCGACCATGGTCGGCGCGTTCGCCTATGATTTCTACAAGAACCGTGCCGAGATGACGGTCGATCACGTCGGCATCCTCGCGATCGGCTTCGTGGTGTCCTTCATCACCGCGATGATCGTGGTGAAGACGTTCCTCACCTATGTCACCCGTCACGGATTCACGTTCTTCGCGTGGTGGCGCGTCATCGTCGGCACGCTCGGCCTGATCGCGCTGGCGCTGGGGAAGTAGTCTCTGGAAAGAGCGAAGTGGTGTTGGACCTCATCCTGAGGAGCCGCGCAGCGGCGTCTCGAAGGATGAAAGCCGAGATGCAGCAGCGGGGGCCACATGGTTCGAGACGGCGCTGACGCGCCTCCTCACCATGAGGGTTGACGGCTATTACGCATTCTTTCGCTGAAATTGCCCGGCGGCGCGGAAGCGCCAGAGATATTGCGGAGCGATCACCTCGAGCGATTCCGGCGTGATGCCGAGCCCTTCCAGCGTTAGCCCTGAGGCCTTCGCCGCATCGGAGACCACATTGTCGGACTGCAGCATCGCCACCTGGTCCGGCGTCAGTTTGAAGATTCCCGGCGCGAATTGCAGGAACATCGCCTGTGTCCGTGCCAGCCCGAACGGCAGCGACAGCAGCATGCGCTTGCGGTCGGTGATGCGGAGAATGATTTCCATGATCTCGCGCATGGTCAACACTTCCGGCCCGCCGAGCTCGTAAACGCCGCCCGCCTTGGTCTTGCCGTCGGCCGCATCGGCAATGGCGGCGGCGACGTCGCCGACATAGGCCGGCTGCACCCGGTTCACCCCGCCGCCGATCAGCGGCAGGAACGGCGATATCCGGGCCAGCGCCGCAAAGCGGTTGGTGAACTGGTCCTCGGGCCCGAACAGCAGCGATGGCCGCAGGATGGTGGCCGAGGGCACGGCCGCCAGCACGGCGGTCTCGCCGGCCGCCTTGGCGCGGCTATAGGCCGAGGGCGAATTCGCGTCGGCGCCGATCGCCGATACATGCACCATCCGGGCGCCGGCACCGGCTGCCGCCCGGGCGATCGTTTCGGCGCCCTTGGTCTGGACCGAATCGAACGTCTGCGCACCGCTCTCGAAGAGCGTGCCGACCAGATTGACGACGATCTCGGAGCCCCGCATCGCGGCCTCGACCGAAGCCGGATAGCGCACATTGGCCTGCACCGCATGGATCTGGCCGACCCGGCCGAGCGGCTGCAGGTGTCCGGCGAGCTCGGGCCGCCGCACCGCCACGCGGATCCGGTATTCGCGCTTGGCCAGCGCCCGGACCACGTTTCGCCCCAGAAACCCCGATCCGCCAAAAACCGTGACGAGCGTTTCCAGGTTCGATGCCATCGGGTCAATTCCTGCCGGTCAAATTCGAAAGATATCAGGGGATTTAGCGGATTCGCGATACGCCAACACGGCCCCGCTGTACAGCCTATTCGGATCGCGTTGAAGCAATTTGACAAGCGCGTAACCGATCCTTACTAAGCGCGCCACGTGCCTAAATGCACGTGCCCAGGTGGCGGAATTGGTAGACGCGCTGGCTTCAGGTGCCAGTGGCTTCACGGCCGTGAAGGTTCGAGTCCTTTCCTGGGCACCACTACACACGCTTGCAGGTTGAATGCCGGCTGCGGCGCCTTCCCGGCGGCGGATCAATCGCTACTTTGAGCGCGCCCACCGCACCTGAGCTTACGTCGCGGAATCCGAATCGCCGGTATGGCCATCCGGGCCGCGCCCGAACACGCCATAACTGCTGGATTTTGCGCCGTCAGCATTGGACGCACTGACGGTGAGGCCGAGTTTCAACAACTCACGGACGGCGGCCGCCCGCGTTGGCATGCGGTGCTTGAAGCGGAAATCGTCGATCAGCGTCAGCTCATCTGGCGACAGCATGACCTGAAGTCGTTCTCCCCTGACGTCGGGCATCGGAATAATCCCAGATCGGAAATCCCAGAATAACGCAAAATGAGATGATTGAGTGGTTTACTCAACTTCCGTCTTCGGTGTTGGTTCCACTAAGCTAGGCTCTCACGCCAAATTAGTTAAATACATCAGTAAAAACAATGTGTTATAGCTTGATAAAATCTCTCGCCGCGCGTTACGCTGTATGATGGTGGAGATTGGCCATGACCGAGAAGATCAAGCTGCCGCGCAAGCTGTCCGAGGAACGGGAGCAGCCGCCCCCGCGGCGGCCGAGCCATGCGAACGTCATTGAAAATCTGGACCGGTGGGCCAATAGCCCGGAACTTCAGCCCCCGACATCGTCCGGCGCCAAGCCGGCCTGAGCGACCGGCATTATGAAGTAAGCCGGCAATGCCGGCTTCCATGGAAGGCAGCCGAACGCCCGGCGAAGTAGACAGAATTTCCACCAATCCGCCAATTCCGGCCTATAAGCCGTGCCCAGCCGCTCGCCTCCGGCGGCGGCCGACGCTAGTGTTTAAGTCGAATCGACTGAGACACGAGGCTTTTTTCATGACCATCCGCCTGCATCGCGGCGATCTGCCCGATTTGTCCCGTTACAAGGATTCGGTGGCGATCGATACCGAGACCATGGGACTCAATCCGCATCGCGACCGGCTCTGCGTGGTGCAGATGTCCAATGGTGACGGTAGCGCCGATGTCATCCAGATCCCGCAAGGCCACACCGATGCGCCGAATTTGAAGGCGCTGTTGGCCAATCCGAACGTGACGAAAATCTTTCACTTCGCCCGCTTCGATGTCGCTGTGCTCTACAACACCTTTGGCGTGATGCCGCAGCCGGTCTATTGCACCAAGATCGCTTCGCGCCTGACGCGCACCTATACGGATCGGCATGGCCTGAAGGACCTGGTGCGCGAGGTGCTCAATATCGACCTGTCGAAGCAGCAGCAGTCGAGCGATTGGGGTGCCGCTGCTCTCAGTGAGGCGCAGCTCGCCTATGCCGCATCCGACGTGCTGCACCTGCATGCCTTGCGCGAGCGGCTTGATGCCATGCTGGCGCGCGAGGGCCGCACCGCGATGGCGCAGGCCTGTTTCGACTTCCTGCCGACCCGGGCCAGGCTCGATCTCGGCGGCTGGGAGGCTGAAGACATCTTCGCGCATTCGTGAACGAGGCCGTTTGAAGCGGTCCGGGAGGCCGCTTCCGCCCCGTTTCCGACATACTGATCGCGAGTGTCCGGGCTGCATAATCCCGCGATTGCGGGTAGAATGACGCTTTGCTGGCGTCTTTGGAGCCTCGGTGAACTCGGTACAGAACCCCGCTTACGACCCCGGACTGGAGGTCCGCTTCGCCGCGGCCGCCCGCCACAGCCGGATGGTGCGGATGCTGCGGGTCGCGGTGCCAGCGGCCGTGGCGCTGTCGATGGCGGTCATCGTCCTCATCGCTGTCTTCAACCCGTTTCGCATCACGGAGATCGTGAAGCTGCCGGTCGACATGGGCAATCTCGTCGTATCAGGCACCAAGATCACCATGGAAACGCCGCATCTGGCGGGTTTCTCCACCGACCAGCGGCCTTACGAACTCTGGGCCAAGGCGGCGATCCAGGATCTCGCCAATCCCGATCAGGTCGAGCTCCGGACGCTGCGCGCCAAGGTCATGATGGAGGACAAGAGCACGGTGACGATGGATGCGCGCACGGGCTTCTTCGACAGCAAGCAGCAGATGCTCGACCTGCGCAAGGACATCTTCCTGCAATCCTCCACCGGCTATGAAGCGAAACTCTCGCAGGCCTATGTCGACATCAACAAGGGGACGGTGACGTCGGACGAGCATGTCGACGTCAAACTGCTGAACGGCACGCTCACTGCGGACAGGCTCAGGATCATCAACAGCGGCGAGATCGTTCGCTTCGAAGGTAACGTCGTGATGAACTTGATTATGGAAAGCCCGCCGGCGCCCGAGCCGGAGCCTGAACCGGTACCACCACCGAGGACACGGTCTGTCACCGGCAAGTCCACCAACACGAAATGATATCAATGATGCAGTTGTTCTCGCGCAGCTTTGCGCCCGCAGCGCTCGCACTCGCGCTGCTCGCCGCCGGCGATGCGCGCGCCCAGGGCGCGATGTCCGGCGTGCCGAATGCGATGCAGGGCTTTACGCAGAACCGCGATCAGCCGATTCAGATCGAAGCGGCGTCGCTCGAAATGCGCGACAAGAAGAAGGAAGCAACCTTTTCCGGCAATGTGAAGGTCGTGCAGGGCGACACTACCATGACCTCGAAATCGCTGGTCGTGTTCTATGATTCCGGCCCGGCACAGGACGCGCCGCAGCCCGCCGCGCCGAAAGGATCGAAATCCGGATCGATGCAATCGGCAACGCCCGGGCCGGGCGGCAGTTCGTCGATCCGCCGCCTCGAAGCCAAGGGCTCGGTCGTGGTGACGCAGAAGGATCAGGTCGTCACCGGCGAGACGGCGATCTTCGACACGCGGGCCAACCTCATCACCATGGTCGGCGGTGTCGTGCTGACCCAGTGCAAGAACGTGCTGAAAGGCGACCGCCTCAAGGTCGACATGACCACCGGCGTGTCGCGTGTTGAATCCGACGCCGGCAAAGTGCAGGGCATGTTCATCCAGGGAGAGAATTGCGGCTCGGGTTCGGGCGGCGCAAAGCAGCCGCCGATGCAGATACCGTCGCTGATTCCCGGTAAAAAATAAGGCAGATCAGCGCCTTAAAGATTATTTCGGGCCCGTGCGGTTGAAGCTGATGGTGCGAGCCTGTATCTACGTGAGCGGGGTATGGAGGGGTGTTTCACCGGCCGGGGGACATCCACTCATTCATGGTTCGCCAGCGAAGCTTTTCGCTGGCGGGCGCGTCGCGGAATCACCGTGAAAGGCTTAAGCGAAGCGGGATGGTGGATTTTCTCGGCATGTTTCGTCGACGTCCCGCGAAGCGCGGCCCTGCGGGGTTTGCGCGTTCGCGCGAGGACATAACGGCGCTCGGCGATTCCTTCGGCGACATGCTGACGAGCCCGGTGCGCGACGCGCCGAGGGCGCGCTCTGCCGCCGCTTCATTGCCTGGACTTGAGCTGCCCGAGCAGCACGCGGATGCCGAAACGGCGCGCGAGCCTCGCCCGCGGCCCGCGCCGCCGCGTCCCCAAGCCAGGTCCAATGGCGGTGGCGCGCCACAACTCATCAAGCGGTCCGGCTTCCTCGCGGTGCATAGCGTGGAGAAGAGCTTTGGCACGCGGCAGGTCGTGCGCGGCGTCAGCATCTATGTCCGTCGCGGCGAGGCGGTCGGCCTGCTCGGTCCGAACGGCGCCGGCAAGACCACGGTGTTCTACATGATCACCGGCCTGATCAAGGCGGATCGCGGTGCGATCGAGCTCGACGGCCATGATGTGACGAAGCTGCCGATGTACCAGCGCGCGCGGCTCGGCATCGGCTATTTGCCGCAGGAAGCCTCGATCTTTCGTGGCCTCACCGTCGAGCAGAACATCCGCGCCGTGCTCGAAGTGGTCGAGCCCAGCCGCAAGAAGCGCGAGCGTGAGCTCGATGCGCTGCTCGACGAATTCAACGTCACGAGGCTGCGCAAGTCGCCGTCGATCGCACTCTCCGGCGGCGAGCGGCGGCGCGTCGAAATTGCCCGCGCGCTGGCGACGCGTCCGAACTACATGCTACTCGACGAGCCCTTTGCCGGCATCGATCCCATCGCGGTCGGCGACATTCAGGACCTGGTCCGCCACCTCACCAACCGCGGCATCGGCGTGTTGATCACGGACCACAATGTCCGCGAGACGCTCGGCCTCACCGACCGTGCCTACATCGTCTATGCCGGGCAGATTTTGACCGAGGGCAGTCCGGAAGAAATCGTCAACGATCCCGATGTACGCCGTCTTTACCTTGGCGAGGAATTCCGGCTTTAGCCGATGCCGCGCCGGATGCGGCCGGATTTCAGATAAACTATTGTGCTTGTTCGATAATTCTCGGAGCGTCGGGGCCGGAAGCCGGTTTCAGCCTGCGGCCGTTGCGCCATAGCCCAATTTTTGCATCCGTCAAGACGTGTACAAGGGCTTGGGACTAATATAAGCAAGAATCGGACCAACTTTTGTTAGGATCGGTTCTTGGCCCCATGGCGCTGACGCAGAGATTAGAGTTCCGCCAGTCGCAGTCGCTGGTGATGACGCCGCAATTGATGCAGGCGATCAAGCTGCTGCAACTGTCGAATCTCGATTTGTCGGCCTTCGTCGAGGAGGAACTGGAACGCAATCCACTGCTGGAGCGCGCCAGCGACGGCCCCGAACCCCCGGTCGCGGGCGAGCCGGCCATCGAGGGCGGCGACTACCGGGATTCTGGCGAAGATGGCAGCGATGCCTCTGACATGAGCGCCGGGGCGGGGGAAGCCTTCGAGCCCGGCCAGGAGGACTGGCTGAACCGCGACCTCGGCAGCCGTGCCGAGATCGAGCAGACGCTCGACACCCCGCTCGACAACGTGTTTTCCGAGGAGCCCGCCGAGGCGGCCGCGCGCGCCGCGCAGGATGCCGCGCCGACGGCCTACACCGAATGGGGCGGCGGCGCCTCTAACGACGACGATTACAACCTGGAAGCCTTCGTCGCCGCCGAGGTGACGCTCGCCAGCCACCTTGCCGAGCAGCTTGCGGTGGCGTTCAGCGCGCCGGCGGAGCGCATGATCGGGCAGTACCTGATCGACCTCGTCGACGAAGCCGGCTACCTGCCGCCGGATCTCGGCCAGGCCGCCGAGCGCCTCGGCGCCTCGCAGGCCGATGTCGAGGCTGTGCTCGCGGTGTTGCAGAAATTCGATCCGCCCGGCGTCTGCGCGCGGAATTTGAGCGAGTGCCTGGCGATCCAGCTTCGCGAACTCAATCGCTACGACCCCGCCATGCAGGCGCTGGTGGAAAATCTCGACCTGCTGGCGAAGCGCGACATTGCCGCGTTACGCAAATTATGCGGCGTCGACGATGAAGACATCACCGACATGATCGGCGAGATCCGCCGCCTCAATCCGAAGCCCGGCCTGCGCTTCGGCTCGGCGCGCACGCAGACCATGGTGCCCGATGTCTATGTGCGGCCCGGCCCCGATGGCGGCTGGCATGTCGAGCTCAACAGCGACACTCTGCCGCGCGTGCTGGTCAATCAGGTCTATTACACCGAGCTGTCGAAGACGATCCGCAAGGACGGCGACAAATCCTATTTCAGCGACTGCCTGCAGAACGCGACCTGGCTGGTGCGCGCGCTCGATCAGCGCGCCCGTACGATTCTCAAGGTGGCCACCGAAATCGTCCGTCAGCAGGACGGCTTCTTCACCCACGGCGTCGCACATCTGCGGCCGCTCAATCTGAAAGCGGTGGCGGATGCGATCCAGATGCACGAATCGACGGTGTCGCGTGTCACCGCCAACAAATATATGGCGACCAATCGCGGCACCTTCGAGCTGAAATATTTCTTCACCGCCTCGATCGCGTCGGCCGACGGCGGCGAGGCGCATTCGGCCGAAGCGGTGCGTCACCACATCAAGCAGTTGATCGACGCCGAAACGGCGAACGCTATTCTCTCCGACGATACGATCGTGGAACGATTGCGCGCATCAGGCATTGATATTGCCCGCCGCACGGTCGCGAAATACCGCGAGGCCATGCGTATTCCTTCCTCGGTGCAGCGCCGCCGCGACAAGCAAAGCATGCTCGGTAATGCCCTTTCCGCTTCCGCCACCTCCTCCGACCGGTCCCGCGATACGGCTCCGGCCTGATTGCGTTCGCGTCAAATCGCGATAGTCTCGTTTCGCCCTGTGGAGCCGATCCGGGAAAGACCAGAGTAGCCGAGGCATCAAGCGAGGCATCAAATGACCCTTCGAATCTCCGGGAAAAGTATCAGTGTCGGCGAGGCGCTTCGTTCGCGCGTCAGCGAGCGCACCGATGAAGTTTTGAGAAAATATTTCGACGGTAACTATTCCGGGCACATCACGCTGAGCAAGGACGGCTTCGGCTTCCGTACCGATTGCGCGCTGCACCTCGATTCCGGGATCACGCTGGAAGCCGAATCGAATGCCACCGACGCGTATGCCAGCGCCGACCAGGCGCTGCTGATGATCGAGAAGCGCCTGCGCCGCTACAAGAGCCGGCTGAAGGATCGCTCCGCCCGCAAGGCCTATGCGGCCTCGGCGGCGCTGGCCGAGCTCGACGGGCCGATGTTGGACGCGCCGAGCTATGTCATCGAGGCGCCGGCGGAAGGGGACGGGGAGGTGACCTCCTACAGCCCGGTCATCATTGCCGAGGCGACGACCTCGCTGAAGCGGCTTTCGGTCAGCGAGGCGGTCCTGGAACTCGACCTGACGGGGGCCGCCTGCCTCGTCTTCCAGCATGGCTCCAGCGGCCGGGTAAACATCATTTACCGCCGGGCGGACGGCAATGTCGGCTGGGTCGATCCGCCGGCGGTTACCCCCTGACATCTGGGACCGAAAGCATTGACGCCCCGAATGGCTCTCCCTATGGTCCGCGGCTCTTTAAGCACGGGGGCAGGAACTTGCCCTTCGGGAGTTGGCAGCGTGCGTACGTTGGAGTAGAAGCCGTGCAAATCAGGACCCGGGTTAAGCCCGCCTCCTGTCTCACCTTCTTGACGCCCCGGTTCTAGAACCTATCTCGCAACCTGACGGTTAATTCACCTCGGAACGCCCCATGACGATTACCGATCTGGTCGCACCCGAGGCGATTCTCCCCGCATTGAAGGTCATCAGCAAGAAACAGGCGCTGCAGGAACTGGCCGCACGGGCTTCCGTCCTGACCGGCCAAAACGAGCGGGCGGTGTTCGAGGTGCTGCTGCAGCGCGAGAAGCTCGGCACCACGGCCGTCGGCTATGGTGTCGCCATCCCGCACGGCAAACTGCCGAAACTGGAAAAGCTGTTCGGGCTATTCGCCCGGCTCGAACGTCCGATCGATTTCGAGGCGATGGACGGCCAGCCGGTCGACCTGATCTTCCTGCTGCTGGCCCCGGAAGGGGCCGGTGCCGACCATTTGAAGGCCCTGGCGCGAATCGCCCGCCTGCTCCGCGACGTGGACGTTGCCAAGAAGTTGCGTGCCTCCCGCGACGCCCAGGCGATCTATTCGGTGCTCGCGCTACCGCCGGCGAGCGCGGCCTAGATCGCTCGTTTTTGGCGAATATTCTTCACGCGAACCCGAAAAACGCCGCGGTTCCGCGCAGCGAAGCGTGGGCTTCTCTGAACGGTAGTAAACTAATTAAACGCAATTTTAAGCTAAATGGCCGTTAGTTCGGGCGCTGGGAATTTTTTTACTCGCCCGGAGAACATTGCCATGACGCTGCGCCTGACGATTTCGCGCGCGATATTGATTTTCGGACTGGTTACTGCGCTAGGCCTCGGCGCCGTGATTGCCACCAGTGTTTACGGGCTGTCGCAGCTCAAGGTCGGCGGTCCCCTCTATAACCAGATCAAGCTCGGCAACGATCTGATCGCGGACATCCTGCCGCCGCCCGAATACGTCATCGAAGCCTATCTCGAGGCGACCCTCGTGCTGCACGATCCGGCGCAGCTTGCCGCTCACCGCGACAGGATTGCGCAGCTCAAGAAGGAATATGACGAGCGCCGCGATTTCTGGATCAAGTCCGACCTCGATCCGGTCTTGAAGACGAAGCTGGTGGAGAAATCCGACAGCGAAGTGCGCCGCTTCTGGACAGCGATCCAGGACGGCCTGTTGCCGGCGCTTGCCAAGGGCGACGCCGCCGCGGCGGCGAAATCCTACGCCGAGATCACCGCGCGCTACACGGCGCACCGCGCCATCATCGACGACATTGTCAAGCAGACCAACGACCAGAACGCGGCGACGGAAATCGCAGCGACGGACCGCGTCTCCACCTTTACCTTCGTGCTGTGGGCTGTTTCGGCCGCGGTGTTTCTCATCATCGGCGGCGGTATTTTCGGCGTGGCGTTCGGCGTTATCAGGCCGATCGCGCAAATGACCGACGTGATGAAGGGCCTTGCCGGCGGCGATCTCGGCGTCTCGGTGCCGGCGCTCAGCCGCGGCGACGAGGTCGGCGCCATGGCGCGCGCCGTGCAGGTGTTCCGCGACAACGCGCTGCGGGTGCAGTCGATGGAGGCGGAGCAGGCGGGCCTGAAGTTGAAGGCGGAAGGCGAGCGCAGGGCCGCGATGCAGCAGATGGCGGACGGATTCGATTCCGTCATTGGAAAGATCATCCAGACCGTATCGCGCGCCTCGTCCGAGCTCGAATCTTCCGCCGGACAGCTCACCAAGACCGCGGAAGTAACCCAGGTGCTGTCGGCGACGGTCGCTAGCGCCTCGGAGCAGTCCTCGGCGAATGCGCAATCGGCCGCGGCGGCCGCGGAGGAAATGGCTTCGTCGGTGTCGGAGATCAGCCGCCAGGTCCAGGATTCGCACAAGATATCGCGCGAGGCGGTCAGCCAGGTCGAGCAGACCAATGCGCGGATTTCCGATCTTGCCCAATCCGCCAGCAGGATCGGCGAGGTGGTGAAGATGATCAGCGCGGTCGCCGAGCAGACCAATCTGTTGGCGCTGAACGCCACGATCGAAGCGGCGCGCGCCGGCGAAGCCGGACGGGGTTTTGCGGTCGTCGCCTCCGAGGTCAAGGCGCTGGCGTCGCAGACGGCGAAAGCGACCGAGGAGATCAGCGAGCAGATCAGCCAGATGCAGTCGGCGACCAATCAATCGGTGTCGGCGATCCAGCAGATCGGCGGCACGATCGGCCGCATCGCGGAAATCTCGCAGGCGATCGCCTCAGCAGTGGAAGAGCAGGGCGCCACGACGCAGGAAATCTCACGCAACGTGCAGCAGGCCGCGCAGGGCGCCACGCAGGTCGCGGGCAGCATCACCGACGTCAACCGCGGGGCGACCGATACTGGCGCAGCATCGACGCATGTCCACGGTCTCGCCCGCTCGTTGCTGGCGCAGAGCAATCATCTCAAGGGTGAGGTGGAGAAATTCCTGTCCACCGTCCGTGCGGCCTAGGCGGACCAAAGCTTGTTAGAGAGACGATACGCGGGCGATGCCCGCGTATCCGAAACCCTCTTCTCACCTTCGCGGCATCAATGCCGGCGAAGTATCGTCAGCGACCGCAGCCAATGCCGTGTCAATGACGGCAGCAGGCTGCGTCAGTGTACGCTGACGGCCTGGAGCTCGTTGCTCCATGCGTTGGCGATCGCCGCTTCCCGGCTGTCGGTCAGCATGATCGGGGTGCCGTCGGCGGCATGCAGCGCGAACAGTTTGAGTCCCGGCGCGATTTTCGGCGCCTGCGGAAACAGTCCCGGCACGTCCTCGGAACGGACTTGTTTCACATAGGCGATATGCCCTTCACCAAGATGGGCAAGCGCCTCGACGGAAACCTTTTCGGGTTCGTAGGTCACACTCACATCACTCATGGTCTCGACTCCTCTGGAGACTAAGCGGTCGAGTCCGCTCCTTGTTCCACTATTATTCGTGCTCATTGATAGCGATTGTCTTAACGACCCTTTCAGGCTCAGGCCTGGCCAGATCGATCGACAACAGCCCGTTCTTCAGATCCGCGCCCAGCACCAGCATCCCCTCCGCCAGCACGAAGGTGCGCTGGAAGTGGCGCGCGGCGATGCCGCGATGGATGTATTGCCGGGCCTTGTCGTCCTGCTGGCGGCCCCGAATCACGAGCTGGTTTTCCTCAATCGTCACATCGAGTTGGTCACGGGTAAAACCCGCCACTGCCAGCGTGATGCGCAACCGTTCGGGCTGGCCGTTGGCACGGTCGCACCGCTCGATGTTGTAGGGAGGATAACCGTCGGCGCCTTTGACGACGCGATCGAGCGCACGCTCGATTTCGTCGAACCCAAGCAGGAACGGACTGGACAACGAAGGAACACGAGACATTACAAAGTCCTCTCGAAGCGACTTTGAGGGGCCCTTGCGGCGCCCCATGCAACCGGCCGGCCGACTTGCCGTCCGGTCAAGAAGCAATATGGGGGTGATTTGAGGAGGGTTCAAGCGCCTCTGAAAGCTGCGTAAATCGGCCGCGGCGAGGTTTGTGGCAGTCATTCCGGGGCGCGAAGCGAACCCGGAATCCCGAGCTTGTGGAACGAGATTCCGGGTTCGACGCTTCGCGTCGCCCCGGAATGACGACCTCAGCCCACCCGCTTCCTTCCGTCGGCGGTAAAGAGATGCAGCTTGTCTTTCGCCGCCACCGCCCTGATTCGCTCGCCGATGGCCGGGCCGACGGCGCCCGGGATGCGGACGATGATTTCGCCTGGTGGCAATTCGCCGGGGGTGGCGGCGATACCCTGCTCTTCCTTCTGCCGCGTGCCGTAGACGAAGGTCTCGGCGCCGACCCGCTCGATCGCCTCCACCGTGAGGCCGAGCGCCACGGCGCCGGACGCTGTTTCGCCTGTGATGACGAAATCCTCGGGCCGGATGCCGAGGATGCCGGCCTCGCCAATGCGCGAATCGCCGGCCAGCTGCGATTTCAGCTCGTCCGAGCGCAGCGGCATCAGGTTCATCGGCGGGGCGCCGATGAAGGAGGCAACGAAGGTGGTCGCCGGCTTCTGATAGATGTCGAGCGGATTGCCGATCTGCTCGACCTGGCCGCCGTTCATGACAACGAGAATGTCGGCCAGCGTCATCGCCTCGAGCTGGTCGTGGGTGACGTAGATCGAGGTCGTCGAGAGGCGGCGCTGCAATTTACGGATTTCGACCCGCATCGCGATGCGCAGCTTGGCGTCGAGGTTGGACAGCGGCTCGTCGAACAGAAACACTTTTGGCTGGCGCACGATGGCGCGCCCCATCGCCACGCGCTGGCGCTGGCCGCCGGACAATTGCCGCGGCTTGCGGTCGAGCATGGCGCCGAGTTCGAGAATCCGCGCGGCTTCCTCCACGCGCGTCTTGATCTCGCCCTCGGCCATGCCGCGGTTGCGCAGGCCGTAGGCCATGTTGTTGTAGACGCTCATGTGCGGGTAGAGCGCGTAGTTCTGAAACACCATCGCGATGTCGCGATCGGCCGGCTCGATCTGGTTCACCACACGCCCGCCGATGTCGATCTCGCCGCCGGTGATGGTTTCCAGCCCCGCGACCATGCGCAGCAGCGTGGACTTGCCGCAGCCGGAAGGGCCGACCAGCACGCAGAACTGGCCATCGCCTACCTCGAAATCGATGCCCTTGATGGCCTCGAAGCCGCCGACATAGGTCTTGCGGACGTTGCGGAGGGTTACGTTGGCCATTTCACTTTTCCGTCTGGACCAGGCCGCGCACGAACAGCCGCTGCATGAAGATGACCACTGCGACCGGCGGCAGCATGGCGAGGACCGCCGTCGCCATCGCAAGCTGCCATTCGGCGAGTTCGTCTGTCGTTGCCAGCATCTTCTTGATGCCGATCACGATGGTCTGCATCGAATCCTTCGTGGTGATCAGAAGCGGCCAGAGATATTGATTCCAGCCGTAGATGAACTGGATCACGAACAGCGCGGCGATCGTCGTGACCGACAGCGGCAGCAGCGTGTCGAAGAAGAAGCGGAATGGGCCCGCGCCGTCGATGCGCGAAGCTTCCAAGAGCTCGTCCGGTACCGTCATGAAGAACTGGCGGAACAGCAGCGTGCCGGTGGCGGATGCAATCAGCGGCAGGATCAGCCCGGCATAGGTGTCGAGCATATTGAGGTCGGCGACCACCTTGTAGGTAGGATAGATGCGAACCTCGACCGGCAGCATCAGCGTGATGAAGATGATCCAGAACGCCGTCTTGCGGAACGGGAAGCGGAAATAGACCACGGCATATGCGGACAGGATCGAGATGAAGATCTTGCCGACGGCAATGCCGATCGCCGAGACGAAGGAGTTGATCAGCATGTTGGCGACCGGCTCGCGGCTGGTACGTGCGCCGCCGACAAAGACCGCGCGGTAGTAGTTGTCTAGCGTCTGGCCGCCGGGCGTCGCCGGCATGTGGCCGCCCACCACCGTTCCGGCATCATGGGTCGAGGCGATCAGCGCCAGGTAGACCGGGAAGGCCACGATGAAAACGCCAAGCGTCAGGATGGCGTAGGCGATGATATCGTTAAGCGGGCGGTGCTCGACCATCAGTATTGCACCTTGCGTTCGACGTAGCGGAACTGGACCGCAGTGAGCGCGATCACGATGACCATCAGGATCACCGACTGCGCGGCCGAGCCGCCGAGGTCGCCGCCGAGACGGCCGTCGGCATAGACCTTGTAGACCATGGTGGTGGTGGCGCCGGCAGGGCCGCCGCCGGTCACGGCATCGATGATGCCGAACGTGTCGAAGAAGACGTAGACGATGTTGACGACCAGGAGGAAGAACGTCGTCGGCGATAGCAGCGGGAAGGTAATGGTCCAGAACCGCCGCAGCGGCCGGGCGCCGTCGATCGCGCCGGCTTCGAGCACGCTCCGCGGGATCGCCTGGAGGCCGGCCAGGAAGAACAGGAAATTGTAGGAGATCTGTTTCCACACCGAGGCCATCACCACCAGGATCAGGGCGTGGTTGCCGTTGAGCAGCGGATTCCAGTCGATGCCTGCGCCGCGGAGCGGGCGTGCGAGCATGCCGAGCGAGGGCTGAAACATGAAAAACCAAAGCACGCCGGCAACCGCGGGGGCCACGGCATAGGGCCAGATCAGCAGCGTTTTGTATCCCGCTCCGGCCTTCAGATTCTTGTCGGCCTGGGTGGCGAACAACAGCGCAATCGACAGCGACAGCGCCGCAACCAGCGTCGAAAACACCACCGTCGTCAAGATCGCCGCATAATATTCCGGCTGGGCGAACAGCGCCTGATAGTTCTCGAGGCCGACGAATTCGGAGCGAAGACCGAAGGCGTCCTCGCGCAGGAAGGATTGCCAGATCGCCTGGCTTGCCGGCCAATAGAAGAAGACAACCGTAATGACGAGCTGCGGCAACAGCAGCAGATAGGGCAGCAGACGGTTGTTGAAGACGGTGGACTTTTCCATTCACACGCGCTCGTCATTGCGAGAGCCCGCGACAAAATTACGAAGCAATTTTGTGCTGAAGCAACGAAGCAATCCATTGCTACCGATCATGCGGTGCCATGGATTGCTTCGCCTCGCTCGCAATGACGGGCCCCCCGATTGAGCTCAGCCTACTTTGCAGTCTTCTCGAAGGTGCGCAACATGGCGTTGCCGCGCGAGACCGCGGAATCGAGCGCTTCCTTGGCGGTCTTCTTGCCGGCCAGCGCCGCTTCGATCTCCTCGGCCCAGATGTCGCGCATCTGCACCATGTTGCCGAAGCGCAGGCCCCGTGAGTTTTCGGTCGGCTCCTTGTTGGTCAGCTCCTTCAGGGGCGTCTGCAGCGTCGGGTTCTTCTCGTAGAAGCCGTCCTTGATCGACTTCTCATAGGCCGCCTTGGTGATCGGCAGATAGCCGGATTCCTGGTGCAGCTTGGCCTGCCGGTTGGTGTCGGACAGGAAGGCGAAGAACTTTGCGACGCCCTTGTACTCTTCCGGCTTCTTGCCGCCCATCACCCACAGCGAGGCACCGCCGATGATCGAGTTCTGCGGCGCGCCGGCAACATCCGGATAATACGGCATCGGCGCCGAGGTGAAGTCGAACTTCGCTGTGCCCTTTGCGGTGCCGTAATAGCCCGACGAGGTCAGGAAGATCGCGCACTCGCCGGAGCCGAAGCGGGCTTCGTTCTTGCTGTCGCGGCCGCTGTAGTCGTAGGTCTTGTCCTTCTGCAGATCGATCAGGTTCTGCAGATGCTTCACATGCACCGGCGAGTTGAACTTCAGCTCGGTATCAAAGCCGTCAAGCCCGTTGGCCTTGGTGCCGATCGGCAAATTGTGCCAGGCGGAGAACTGCTCGATATGGGCCCAGCTCACCCAGGCATTGGAGAAGCCGCAGCTGGTATGGCCGGCGGCCTTGAGCTTCTTGGCGGCCTCGAACACTTCCGGCCAGGTCTTCGGAATTTCGGCGATCCCGGCCTTCTTCAGCTCGTCCTTGTTGATCCACATCACCATCGAGGATGAATTGAAGGGAAAGGACAGCATCTCGCCCTTGGAGGTCGAGTAGTAGCCGGTGATGGTCGGCAGGTAGGCCTTTGGGTCGAATGGCTCGCCGGCGTCTTTCATGAGCTGATAGACCGGCTTGATGGCGCCAGTCGCGCTCATCATCGTGGCGGTACCGACTTCGAACACCTGCATGATGTGCGGCGCGTTGCCGGCGCGGAACGCAGCGATGCCGGCGTTCATGGTGTCCGGGTAGGTACCCTTGTAGGTCGGCACGACCTTGTAATCGGACTGGCTGGCGTTGAATTCTTCGGCGAGCCTGTTGACGACGTCGTTGTTGCCGCCGGTCATGGCGTGCCACCACTGGATCTCGATCGCAGCGTGGGCCGGCGTTGCAAGCGCCAGCGCAACACCCACTGCCGCTGCTGCGCCGAATTGTCGAAATGCCATGGAATCCCTCCGGGTTAAGGTCGTCACCTTCGTTTCGCGCGATAACAGCGCCGGATGACGTGCAAATGACCGTATAAGCGAAAGCAAGGTATTGGGGAAGCGGGCGCGGAGGGAAGCTGGAAAATAGGCGAAGGCCACAACACTCCGTCGCCCCTGCGAACGCAGGGGCCCATAACCACAGTCGTGTGTGGTTGCAGAAGGGCGGCCATCACTTGTGCCCCAAGCGAAGCCGCGGCGTATGGGCCCCTGCGTTCGCAGGGGCGACTACCTTTACCGCTTGCGCTCGGTGCCGCAGACCGCGCCCTTGGCGACCAGCGCCTCGATCTCGCTCTTGGAATAGCCGAACTCGCCCAGCACTTCCGAGGTGTGCTGGCTGAATTTCGGCGGCGTCCGCCGCAGGCTCGGCTTGGTCCGATCCATCCGGATCGGCGAGGCGACGCCCTTGTACCAATCCTTCGAGATGATGTCGCCGCGGTGCAGCGTATGCGGATTGGTCAGCGCCTGGTCGATCTTCTGCACCGGGCCGGCCGGCAGGCCCGCCGCCAGCAGGCGATTGCAGAGCGGCTCAGCCTCGTGCTGGCTGAACACGGCGGCAAGCTCGGCGCGCAGTGCCTCGCGGTTGGCGATGCGGTCCTTGTTGCGCGCAAAGCGCGGATCGGTGCCGAGCTCAGGCTTGCCGATCTCTTTGGCCAGCTTACGGAAGGTGCCGTCATTGCCGACGCCGATGAAGATGTTGTCGGTCTTGGTCGGGAAGATCGCGTACGGAACGAGGTTCGGATGCTCGTTGCCGGTGAGCGAAGGCGGCTTGCCATGCATGAAATAGTTCGCGGTGTGCGGGTGCATGATCGCAAGGCCGGTCTCGTACAGCGTGGTTTCGAGAAACTGTCCCAAACCGGAACGCTGCCGCTCCGACAGCGCCATCAAAATGCCGATCGCCGCATAAAGCCCGGTGGTGATATCGACGAGGGGAACGCCGATCCGCATCGGGCCGCTTTCCGGCGAGCCGGTCGCGGCGATCATGCCGGTCATGGCCTGGATGATCGCGTCATAGCCGGGATTGCCGCCGCGCGGGCCGTCGGCGCCGAAGCCGGAGATCCGGCAATGCACCAGCCGCGGGAATTTCGCGCGCAACACCTCGTTGCCGATGCCCCATTTGTCGAGCGTGCCCGGCTTGAAATTCTCGATCAGGACGTCCGCCGTCTCCAGCATCTTCAGGAGAACCGCGCGCCCACCCTCGGACGACAGGTCGAGCCCGACGGAGCGCTTGTTGCGGTTGATGCCGACGAAATAGGCCGCGTCCTCCTCGTGGAAGGGAGGACCCCAGTCGCGCACCTCGTCGCCGGCCGGCGGTTCGACCTTGATGACGTCGGCGCCATGGTCGGCGAGGATTTGCGTGCAATAGGGGCCGCCGAGCACGCGCGTCAGATCGATCACGCGCAGGCCGGTCATCGCGCCGGTAGAACTCATGGAGAAAGCCTTCGCTCAGGATGGGGAATGGAAGTCCTGAGCTAGCGGTCTTCAGGCGCGGCAGCAATGGCGTCGCGCGCACAGGCGCATGACGCGGCTGCCGTAGCACGCGCGAAAAATTCCGCGGGGCGAACGGCCCGCCGGTATCCACGGCGGGCCGTCCGGATCAGGTCGTCAGACGACCGTCAGGCGCACATCCACATTGCCGCGCGTGGCGTTGGAATAGGGGCACACCTGGTGCGCCTTCGCGACCAGCGCTTCGGCGTCCGCCTTGGCAACGCCGGGCAGCGACACGGCGAGTTCGACGTCGAGGCCAAAGCCGCCCTCCGAGCGCGGGCCGATGCCGACGGTGGAGGTCACGGTGGCGTCCGCCGGAACCTTCGGGCCGCCCTGAGAAGCAACGAACTTCATCGCGCCGATGAAGCAGGCGGCATAGCCCGCCGCGAACAGCTGCTCGGGATTGTTGCCCGCACCACCGCCGCCGCCCAGCTCCTTCGGGGTGGTGAGCTTGACGTCGAGCGCGCCATCGAGGGTCGCAGCATGGCCGTCGCGGCCGCCGGTGGCCTGGGCGCTGGTCTTGTAGAGCACGTTCACGGACATGTCGGTCTCCCTTGGTTGCCGTTTTGATGGGGGATGTATTGCATGCAATTAGATTGTGCGCAACATAAATTATTGCGGACGGCGCAATTTGATTGTATGCAATTGAAATCAATTGCTTAGATCGCCAGATCAGGTCCCGAAGGGCGCCTGCTAACGAGGTCGTGATGGCCAAGAAATCTTCGGCGGACTTTCCGCTGCGGCTCGACAATCAGATCTGCTTTGCGGTGTATTCCACCGCGCATGCGTTCAACCGCGTCTACAAGCCGCTGCTGGACAGGCTCGGGCTAACTTACCCGCAATATCTTGTCATGCTGGTGCTGTGGGAGCGCGACGGCGTGCCGGTGAAAGATATCGGCGAGCGGCTGTTCCTGGATTCCGGCACGCTGACGCCGCTGCTCAAGCGGCTGGAGGCGGCCGAGCTGATCAAGCGAACACGTAGCACCGAGGACGAGCGGCAGGTGCTGATCGCGCTGACCGCCAGGGGCGAGGCGCTCAGGGAAAAAGCCCGCGCCGTGCCGCAGTCGATCCTTGCGGCGTCGGATTGTTCGGTCGGCGAACTGGTCGCGATGAAGAACGAAATCGTCGCGCTGCGCGACCGGTTGAATGCGGTGTTGGGGGAATAGAGGGGCGGTGACGGGTCAGAGGCGCTTCTTGGCGAAGGCGCGGCCGGACGCCGACTTCAGATATCTTTCGAACGCGACAGCCTGCGCTGCGTCACGAAACGCTACGTAGGTCTTTATTCGCCATGGCCCGTGCTTTGATGTGTGCGGGACCTCGCCGGCGTTGTGCTTCGCCAATCGCGCGCGCAGGTCGTCGGTAATGCCGACATAGAAATGCAGGGAGTCGAGACTTTCGAGAATGTAGACGTATTTCATGGCGGATCGCCTCCGCCATTAAATCTACGGCACCGCCCGTGACTTGCAAAACGAGTCTTCGCGGAAAGAGCCCGGCTTCGCCCTTCGGGCTACGCCGCGGCAGCCTTCGCTTGCTTCGCTACGAGAGGGCACGGCGTGGCTTGCCGAGCCGTAGCTTGCGAAGCAAGCGAAGGCTGGTGGAGCCAGGCGGGATCGAACCGCCGACCTCTTGCATGCCATGCAAGCGCTCTCCCAGCTGAGCTATGGCCCCTTAACACGTCCGATCGGGGATGGTGGGCTATCCCCGGCCGCCGAGCCTTGGGCGACTCGTGCGGCAGCACCCTTGATCACAGATCAGGGCCGATCTCAAGTCTCTTCATCACCTCCGACATCACCGATGATGTCAGTCACGTCTTCGTCCCCTTCTTCCTCGTCGGGAATGAAGGTGGAATCGTCGTCGTCATCATCCTCGATGGTCTCATCGATTTCGATGTCGTCCTCCGATTCGGGAACCTGGGCCTTGACCTTGCCGGTATTCTCCTCGGCGTCGGCCTCCTCGAGCGAGACCAACTCTTCGGCCTCGGCGGGCTCCGGCATGTCGGCGGCGGTGGTCGCTGCGGCGGCGCGTGCGGCTTCGCCACGCCCGCGGGGCGGCGCAATCGGCGCGATCGGCACCACCTCGCCGGTATAGGGCGAGATCACGGGGTTCTTATTCAGGTCGTAGAATTTCTTACCCGTGGTCGGGCAAATGCGCTTGGTTCCGAGGTCGGATTTGGCCACGTGTGAATCCTGGGAAATTCTGAAAAACGGTGCTTCACTTGGCTAGTTGAGAGGCCGGTGTCAATAGCGCTTTCGGCATTTGACCGCCGCGTGACGCCGTGTGGCCCATGTGATACTGCCGCCCCCGCAGAGGACCCCGATCTTGACCCATTCCGCTACGCCCACTCCGTTGGAATCCCGTGCCGGCGGCCCCTTGGCCGGCAAAGTACATGTTCCCGGCGACAAGTCGATTTCCCACCGCGCCCTCATTCTGGGGGCGCTTTCGGTCGGCGAAACCCGGATTTCGGGGCTTCTCGAGGGCGAAGACGTGCTTAACACCGCCAAATCGATGCGGGCGCTGGGCGCCAAGGTCGAGCGGACCGGCCCGTTCGCCTGGCAGGTCCGGGGTGTCGGGGTTGGCGGCTTCGCCCAGCCGGCCGCGCCACTCGATTTCGGCAATTCCGGTACCGGGTGCCGGCTGGTGATGGGGGCGGCCGCCGGATGTCCGATCACGGCCGTCTTCGATGGCGACGCCTCGCTGCGGTCCCGCCCGATGCGGCGGATCCTCGATCCCCTCGAATTGATGGGCGCCAGGACTGGCGAAGCCCGGGAGGGCGGCCGCCTGCCGCTGACGCTGCACGGCGCGCGCGAGCCGGTGCCGATCCTTTACCGGACCCCGGTGGCCTCGGCCCAGATCAAGTCGGCGGTGCTGCTGGCCGGATTGGCCGCACCGGGCGTCACCACGGTCATCGAGCAGGAGGCCAGCCGCGACCATACCGAGCTGATGCTGAAACATTTCGGCGCCGAGATCGTCTCAGTCAAAGAAGGTGCCCACGGCCGCAAGATTACGCTGACGGGCGAGCCCGAGCTGCATGGCGCCAACGTCGTCGTGCCGGCCGATCCGTCGTCCGCGGCATTCCCGATCGTGGCGGCGCTGATCGTCGAGGGCTCCGACGTAACCTTCTCCGATGTGATGACCAATCCGCTGCGCACCGGCCTGTTCACGACGCTGCGCGAGATGGGCGCTTCGATCGAGGAGAGCGACGTCCGCGGCGATGCCGGCGAGCCGATGGCCGCCTTGCGCGTGCGCGCCTCGAAGCTGCGCGGCGTCGAGGTGCCGCCGGAGCGCGCGCCGTCGATGATCGACGAGTATCTGGTGCTGGCGGTCGCCGCCGCCTTCGCCGAGGGCACCACGATCATGCGCGGCCTGCAGGAATTGCGCGTCAAGGAATCCGATCGCCTGGAGGCGACCGCCGCCATGCTGCGGGTCAACGGCGTCAAGGTCGCGATCGACGGCGACGATCTGATCGTCGAGGGCCACGGGCATGTGCCGGGCGGCGGCCTCGTCGCCACCCACATGGATCACCGCATCGCGATGTCGGCACTGGTGATGGGGCTCGCCGCCGACAAGCCGGTCAAGGTCGACGACACCACCTTCATCGCCACCAGCTTCCCGGATTTCATTCCGATGATGCGTTCGCTGGGCGCGGAGTTTGCGTAAAGAAGGCCCGCGCGCTTCAGGACGGCGCTAGCCCAAGGCTAGTCACGGCTTCAAGCCAGATCGGCGATTCCTCCTTGTAGAGCTTCTGCGTCTCCTCGAAGGTCATCGCGGTATCGTCGACGCCGAATGACTTCATGAGCTGCAGCACCTTTTCGGTCTTGCCGCCGGCGACGAGCAGTTTCGACAGCTTCTGAACGATCGCCGCCGGCGTACCCGTGGGCACGGCGCAGCACTGGAATCCGGTCAGCTTGAAAATCGGCGATGTCGTGCCCTGCTCGGCAAAGGACGGGACGTTCGGCAAGGTCGACATGCGCTTGCGCGAGACGGCGACCGCACGGCCGCGGCCGCTCTGCAGCACCGACAACGCGGCGGAATAGCTGCCGTGCGCGCCATCGATGAATCCGCCGGCAAGGTCGGTCCACATCGGCGCTTCGCCGCGATAATGGACCGCTTCCATCTTGAGACCATACTGCTTGTTCATTTCGGCGACCGCCATGTGCGCGTAGGAGCCTGCGCCATAGGTGCCGACGTTGACCTTCTCGGCCTTCTTGGCATAGGCAACAAATTCGGCGAGCGTTTTTGCACCTGTCTTCTCGGCGACAACGAACGGCAGGCTGCCCGCCGGCATGATCGAGACGAGGACAAAATCCTTTTCGGGATCGTAAGGGATATCCTTGATCAGAACGCGGTTCATGATCATCGTCGTCGCGATGGTGAACATCAGCGTGTAGCCATCGGGCGCGGCGCGCTTGGCTTCCACTGCGGCGACCGATCCCGAAGCGCCGGCCTTGTTTTCCACCACCACGTTCTGGCCGGTCTCGATCCGGATATATTCGCCATAGGTTCGCGCGAACAAATCGGTCTGCCCTCCGGCCGGGTAGCCGGCGATGATCTTGATCGGCTTGGTCGGCCAGTCGGACTGCGCCTTCGCCGAAGTCCCGAGCAGCGGGATGGCCGAAGCGGCTGCTGCGCTACCGATAAAACGACGCCGTGAAATCGCGCTCATCGTAACCCTCCCCGCCGGTGCTTGTTTGCTTGGTGGATTTTTCGGGCTTGCTTCAGACTAGAGCCGGCTTGTGGCGAGGGCGAGGAACATTTGGACGCATCTGGGATGCGTCCATCCTGCGGCGGCATCCCGGCCAAGGCCACCGTTCAAGGCCACCGTTCAAGGCCGACGATCCTGGCCGACCATCCTTGGCCGCGCCCTTGACCATCATCCCGGTCTGTCGCACATGGCTTCCATGATCATCGCCATCGACGGGCCGGCGGCATCCGGCAAGGGGACGCTCGGCAAACGCCTCGCCCATCATTACGGCTACCGCCATCTCGACACTGGCGTGATCTACCGCGCGGTGGCGAAGGCGCTGCTCGACCAGGGGTTTGAGCTGACCGACGAGGCGCGGGCGGTTGCGATTGCGATGGAGCTCGATCCCGAAAAGTTCGGCCATCCCGAACTTAAGACGCAGCGCATCGGTGATGCCGCATCGGTAGTGTCGGCAATCCCGAAAGTGCGCGAAGCTCTCGTCAACTTTCAGCGCCAGTTTGCGGCCGATCCGCCCGGCGCGGTGCTCGATGGGCGCGACATCGGCACTATCATCTGCCCGGATGCCGATGTGAAGATCTTCGTCGTGGCCGATCCGCAGGTGCGGGCCCACCGCCGGACTTTGGAAGCCCGCGCCCGCGGCGAGGAGGCCGACGAGGCGGCGGTGCTTGCCGACATCCTCAAGCGCGATGAACGGGACAAGAACCGCGCGGCCGCCCCGCTCAAGGCGGCGGCGGATGCCCATATTCTCGATAATACCAATCTCGACATCGAGGCCGGCGTGCGCGCCGCGATTGCCATCGTCGAGGCGGTCCGCGCCGGGCGGTGAGTTTTATGCCGATCCGCTCGCAGCCGGCATCGCAGCAGAAATCTTCAGGGTCAGTTCTTCGAGCGCCCACGCTCGAACGGCAATTGCTGCTCGGCCATCATGACAGGGTTCGATTTGGCGGCGGCAATCGCCTTGTCGGTCGCAAATGCAGGCGGCTTGCCGGCGACAGCCGCGGTGACGGTAAAGATGGCGATGGCGGTCAGAGCGATCAGGCTCTTCATGGGCGGCCCCCTGGTTTTGAGCGGGCGATCCTGTAAGGCGGCCGGCTTAAGGTCAGGTTCCATCCCGCGAGGGAGAGCGACCTTTCGCGCCATGCGGTCAACAAGGCGTTGAACGGGAGGCCCGGCGATGAGGGTCCGTCAGCCTTAAGAGCCCGTAAATCGAGGCATTTTCGCTTGCCGAAAATGGCCCTTGGGGCTATATCCACGGCCATCCGGGCCGCCATCGATGAGATCAGGGCTGTCCGAGCGGGCCGGCTGGCAGGTTTGAACCTCCGCCGTCATTGGAGGAAAGCCCGCTCCAGGCTGCTGAAGTCGACAAGCTCGTTTCAGGCTCCGGATAAATCAATACGTATCGAACGTGCAGGCATGCTGCCGGCCCGCTTTTGCGCTCCTCCGCAAACGCGGTCGTCAGGGTTTGCGGACCCCTGACCCTTCACGCGCGATGCGCCCTTTAACCCGAACGGCCGGCAAGTATCCCGCATTGGAGAACAAATGGCTTCGATTACCGCTGCTTCCTATAATCCTACCCGTGACGATTTTGCTGCGATGCTGGACGAGTCCTTTGCCGGCGGCAATCTGCAGGAAAGCTCCGTCATCAAGGGCAAGGTGGTTGCAATTGAAAAGGACATGGCCGTCATCGACGTCGGCCTGAAGACCGAGGGCCGCGTCGCGCTGCGCGAATTCGCCGGCCCCGGCCGTGAAAGCGATCTCAAGGTCGGCGACGAAGTCGAGGTGTTCCTCGACCGGATCGAAAATGCGCTCGGTGAAGCCGTGCTGTCGCGCGACAAGGCGCGCCGCGAGGAGAGCTGGGGCAAGCTGGAGAAGGCGTTCCAGAACAACGAGAAGGTTCACGGCGTCATCTTCAACCAGGTCAAGGGCGGCTTTACTGTCGATCTCGACGGCGCCGTTGCCTTCCTGCCGCGCTCGCAGGTCGACATCCGTCCGATCCGCGACGTCGCGCCGCTGATGAACAACTCGCAGCCGTTCCAGATCCTCAAGATGGATCGCCGCCGCGGCAACATCGTGGTGTCGCGCCGCACGGTTCTCGAAGAGACCCGCGCCGAGCAGCGCCAGGAGCTGGTGCAGAACCTCGAAGAAGGCCAGGTGATCGACGGCGTGGTCAAGAACATCACCGATTACGGTGCGTTCGTTGATCTCGGCGGCATCGACGGCCTGCTCCACGTCACCGATATCGCCTGGCGCCGGGTCAACCACCCGACCGAGGTGCTGACCATCGGCCAGACCGTGAAGGTCAAGATCATCAAGATCAACCACGAGACCCACCGCATCTCGCTCGGCATGAAGCAGCTGCTGGACGATCCGTGGCAGGGCATCGAGGCGAAGTACCCACTGAACGCGCGCTTCACCGGCCGTGTCACCAACATCACCGACTACGGCGCGTTCGTCGAACTGGAGCCGGGCATCGAAGGCCTGATCCACGTCTCGGAGATGTCGTGGACCAAGAAGAACATGCACCCCGGCAAGATCGTCTCGACCTCGCAGGAAGTCGAAGTGCAGGTTCTCGAGGTGGATTCGGTCAAGCGCCGCATCTCGCTCGGCCTCAAGCAGACCATGCGCAACCCCTGGGAAGTCTTCGTCGAGAAGTTCCCGGTCGGTTCGACTGTCGAAGGCGAAGTCAAGAACAAGACTGAGTTCGGTCTGTTCCTCGGCCTCGATGGCGATGTCGACGGCATGGTGCATCTGTCCGACCTCGACTGGAAGCTGCCGGGTGAACAGGTCATCGACAACTTCAAGAAGGGTGACATGGTCAAGGCCGTGGTGCTCGACGTCGATGTCGAGAAGGAGCGCATCTCGCTCGGCGTCAAGCAGCTCGAAGGCGATCCCTTCGCCGAGCCCGGCGATGTCAAGAAGGGCGCGGTCGTCACTTGCGAAGTGCTCGAAGTGAAGGAAGCCGGCATCGAGGTGAAGATCTCGGGCACCGACTTCACCACCTTCATCAAGCGCTCCGAGCTCGCCCGTGACCGCAACGATCAGCGCGCCGAACGCTTCGCCGTCGGCGAGAAGGTCGATGCGCGCGTGATCCAGTTCGACAAGAAGGCCCGCAAGGTGCAGGTCTCGATCAAGGCGCTGGAAGTAGCCGAAGAGAAGGAAGCCATCGCGCAGTACGGCTCCTCCGATTCGGGCGCGACGCTGGGCGACATTCTCGGCACCGCGCTCAAGAACCGCGAGAAGTAAGCTTTCAGCTTATCTATCTGCGACATCAGGCCCCGGTTTCGACCGGGGCCTTTTTGTTTCTTCTGTCGTCCCGGACAAGCGAAGCGCGATCCGGGACCCATAACCACCGGCGGACTGTATTTCGCAGGGCTGGAGCTCCATCGAATCCAAAAACCAGCGCCGGTGGTTATGGGTCCCCGCCTTCGCGGGGACGACAATACGAAGCCATGTTTTCTTCAAATTGCGCCGCAATTGATGTAATCAGATAACGCGCCGTTGACGCTATGAGCGCAAAACGCGCTGATCTGTTTTCTTGGAGAAATTCGATGTCGCTCGATTCGGACGTGATCGTCGATCGCCGCAGGATTCGCCGCAAGCTGACCTTCTGGCGCCTGGTGGCGGGTCTCGTGACGATCGCGGCGATCGTCACCTTTGGCGCGATTGCGACCAGGAGCGGCCCCGCCGCGCTGACATCGGCCGGGTCAATCGCGCGCGTCAATATCGAGGGGCTGATCCGCAGCGACCAGCAACGCGTCGAGGCGCTGGAGCGGCTGGAGAAGTCGAGCCATGTCGCCGTCATCGTGCACATCAATTCGCCTGGCGGCACCACCGCCGGTTCTGAGCAGCTCTATGACGCGCTGGTGCGGCTGAAGGCGAAGAAGCCGGTGGTCGTCGTGGTCGAGGGCCTCGCCGCGTCGGGCGGCTACATCGCAGCGCTCGCCGCCGATCAAATCGTCGCGCGGCAGAGCTCGCTGGTCGGCTCGATCGGCGTGCTATTTCAGTTTCCGAACTTCAGCGAGCTATTGAAGACCGTCGGCGTGAAGGTCGAGGAGGTGAAATCCTCGCCATTGAAGGCTGCGCCGAACGGGTTTGAGCCGACCAGTCCGGAGGCACGCGCCGCGATCGATGCGCTGGTAAAGGACTCCTACGCCTGGTTCCGCGGCCTGGTGAAGGAACGGCGCGCCATGGATGAGGCGCTTTTGGAGAAGGTCGCGGACGGGCGCGTCTTCACCGGCCGCCAGGCGGTCGAACTGAAGCTCGTCGATCAGCTTGGCGATGAAAAAGCCGCCGTTGCATGGCTGGTCGCCGAGAAAAAGATCAAAAGCGATCTTCCGGTGCGCGATTACAAGCTGAATCCGCAGTTCGGCGACCTGACATTCCTGCGCACGGCGACCTCCATGGCGCTTGATGCGCTCGGCTTGAGTTCCATCGCGCGTCAGATCGGCGCAGTGCAGGCCGTCGATCAGCTCTCCCTCGACGGCATGCTGGCATTGTGGCGCCCGTCTGCGCCCAACTGAGCCGCACCGGCTGCTGTCAGCCACATTTTCCCGCACTGCGGGTGGCGTCACAAACCCGTTCCGGGGCGCCTGTCAGGTCATTTCGCGTTGCCCAAAAGTGATTTAGCGTCTTGACAGTTCAAGGCATTTTCACGGAAATGGATATCCGCACGACCCCGGATCCCAACTTCGATGATCAAATCCGAACTTGTTCAGCGCATCGCCGAGCACAACCCGCACCTCTATCAGCGGGATGTGGAGAACATTGTGAACGCGATCCTCGACGAGATCGTGGCAGCGCTGGCGCGCGGCGACCGTGTCGAGCTGCGCGGTTTCGGCGCCTTCTCGGTCAAGCATCGTCCGGCGCGTGCCGGCCGCAATCCACGCACCGGCGCGCATGTGCCGGTCGACCAGAAGAGCGTCCCGTTCTTCAAGACGGGCAAGGAAATGCGCGAGCGGCTGAACCGCGACAACGGTTCCCCCGAGGCCGGCGCGTAAGCATTTTTTGGTTAGATTAGTTGTAGCCGTGTTGCGGGCCTCGTGCCCGCCTTTCTCCATCACCTGCGAGAGATGGTCATGCGAAAGTTCTTCACGGCACTGGTCGTCATCCCCCTGGGGCTGATCTTCATCGTCTTCGCGGTCGCCAACCGGCATTTCGTGACGGTGTCGTTCGACCCCTTCAATGCGGCCGATCCGGCGATCGCGGTCTCGATGCCGCTGTTTGCCGTGATCATTTCGGTGGCCATTCTGGGAGTCGCCGCGGGCGGTATCGCGACCTGGTTCCGGCAGCGCCATTGGCGGCGGGCGGCGCGCCACCATGAGGCCGATGCCCGCCGGGCCAGGGCCGAAGCGGCCGATTTGCGGGCCGCGGCGGCGGTTTCCCGGACCGACCAGCAGCGGCTGCCGGCGCCCTCCCAGTACGGCTTCTATGGGGCCGCCGGGCGAGACAAGCAGGGCGCGACGTTGTAGAACCCGCCCCGTCAGCTTGTTCCAATGTGCCAAGACGGCCTGAAATGACGGCCTGAAATGGCGGCCGGAAGATCCGCCCCTGAGAGACCATGTCCCTGCTCGTCAAAATTTGCGGCCTGTCCACGCGTGAGACGCTCGAGGTAGCGCTCTCGGCCGGCGCCGACATGGTGGGCTTCGTGTTCTTTCCGCCCTCGCCGCGCCATCTCAGCCTCGAGGTCGCGCGCGAGCTGGGCAAGCAGGCCAAGGGCCGCGCGACCAAGGTGGCGCTGACGGTCGATGCCGACGACGCCACGCTTGAAAACATCGTCGAGACGCTGCGGCCGGATTTGTTGCAGCTACACGGCAAGGAAACCACCGCGCGGGTGCGCGACATCAAGGCGAAGTTCGCGCTGTCGGTCATGAAGGTGATCGCGGTCGAGACGTCGGCCGATCTCGCGGCGCTGCCCGGCTATGCCAGCGTGGCCGACCGCATCCTGTTCGACGCCCGCGCGCCAAAGGGCGCCACCCGTCCCGGCGGGCTCGGGGCGGTGTTCGACTGGCACGTCCTGGAAAAGCTCGATCTCAAATTGCCCTTCATGGTCTCGGGCGGCCTCACCGCCGGCAACGTCGCCGAGGCTGTCAGCGTCACCCGCGCCGGCGGCGTTGACGTGTCCTCCGGCGTCGAAAGCTCGCCCGGCGTCAAGGATCCCGAGCTGATCCGCCATTTCATTCGCGCTGCACGCGCCACCGAAGAATTGATGGTCCGATGAATCCAAAGCTGCCCAATTCCTTCCGCACCGGTCCCGACGAGCGCGGGCATTTCGGCATTTTCGGCGGACGCTTCGTCGCCGAGACGCTGATGCCACTGATCCTCGACCTGGAAAAGGCCTATGCCGAGGCCAAGGCCGATCCGGCGTTCCAGGCCGAGATGAACGGCTATCTCAAGAACTATGTCGGCCGTCCGTCGCCGCTCTATCTCGCCGAGCGGCTGACCGAGCATCTCGGCGGCGCGAAGATTTATCTGAAGCGCGAGGAGCTGAATCACACTGGCTCGCACAAGGTCAACAACGTGCTCGGCCAGATCATGGTGGCGCGGCGGATGGGCAAAAAGCGCATCATCGCCGAGACCGGCGCCGGCCAGCATGGCGTTGCCACCGCGACGCTGTGCGCGCGCTTCGGCCTCGAATGCGTGGTCTATATGGGCGCGGTCGACGTCGCGCGGCAGCAGCCCAACGTGATCCGCATGGAGATGCTGGGCGCCAAGGTGATCCCGGTGCAATCGGGCGCGCGGACGCTGAAGGATGCGATGAACGACGCGCTGCGTGACTGGGTCACCAATGTGCACAACACGTTCTACTGCATCGGCACGGTGGCGGGCCCGCACCCTTATCCGATGATGGTGCGCGATTTCCAGTCGGTGATCGGCAACGAGACGCGCCAGCAGATGCAAGAAGCTGAGGGCCGCCTGCCGGATTCGCTGATCGCCTGCATCGGCGGCGGCTCGAATGCGATGGGGCTGTTTCATCCCTTCCTCGACGATCCCTCGGTCGAGATCTTTGGCGTCGAAGCGGCCGGCCATGGGCTGACGCAACTGCACGCGGCGTCGATCGCCGGCGGCCGTCCCGGCGTGCTGCACGGCAACCGCACTTATTTGCTTATGGACGAAGACGGCCAGATCGAGGAGGCGCATTCAATCTCCGCCGGCCTCGACTATCCCGGCATCGGGCCGGAGCACGCCTGGCTGCACGAAACCGGCCGCGTGAAATATCTCTCCGCGACCGACGAGGAAGCGCTCGAGGCGTTCCAGTTGTTGTCGCGCCTGGAAGGCATCATTCCGGCGCTGGAATCCGCGCATGCGATCGCCAAACTGGCTGAACTCGCGCCGCAGCGCCCCAGGGATCATCTGATGGTGGTCAACCTCTCCGGCCGTGGCGACAAGGACGTGCCGCAGGTCGGCGACATCTTGAAGGGCAGGAAGACGCTGTAACGATGATCGCTTGCATCCAGCCCGGGGAGAGAGCCCCCACCCTAACCCTCCCCCGCAAGCGGGAGAGGGGATCGACCGGTGTCGTGGCACGATGCTCGCGCGCGTATCGTCCAGTTTTGTCGAACGGTATGTCGACGCGGCAAGCTCTGCTCCCTCTCCCGCTTGCGGGGGAGGGCTGGGGTGGGGGTGCGTCAGCGAGCGCAAATATCGGAAAGAGGCACAGCGCCGCAAGGATTGCATCATGACCACCCGTATCGACGCGCGTTTCGCCGAACTGAAGAAGCAGGGCCGCTCCGCCTTCGTCACCTTCGTGATGGCCGGCGATCCCGATCCCAAGACATCGCTCGACATCGTCAAGGCGTTGCCCAAGGCCGGCGCCGACATCATCGAGATCGGCATGCCCTTTACCGATCCGATGGCGGACGGGCCCTCGATCCAGGCGGCCGGCCTGCGCGCACTGAAGGCCGGCATGACGCTGAAGAAGACGCTGGAGATGGTCCGCGGCTTCCGCCAGGACGACGACTTAACGCCGCTGGTGCTGATGGGCTATTACAATCCGATCTACATCTACGGCGTCGACAAATTCCTCGCCGATGCCAAGGCCGCCGGCGTTGACGGGTTGATCATCGTCGACCTGCCGCCGGAGGAGGACGATGAACTCTGCCTGCCGGCGATGAAGGCCGGGCTCAATTTCATCCGTCTGGCGACGCCGACCACCGACGACAAGCGCCTGCCGGCCGTGCTCGCGAACACCTCTGGCTTCGTCTATTACGTCTCCATCACCGGCATCACCGGCGCGGCCGCGGCCGACTCGACGGCCGTCGGCGATGCGGTGGCGCGCATCAAGCGGCATACCAAGCTGCCGGTCTGCGTCGGCTTCGGCATCCGCACCCCGGAGGCGGCGCGGGCGATTGCGGAAAATGCCAATGGCGCCGTGGTCGGCACCGCGCTGGTCGATGCGCTCCGCGGCAGCCTCGACGCCGAGGGGCGCGCGACCGCCAAGACCGTGGGCGCCGTGGCCGATCTGGTGGCCGCGCTGGCGCAGGGCGTGCGGGGCGCGAAACAGGCGGCCGAATAGGCCACAATTGGGGCGGCTTGCCGGGCTAGGTCCGGATCGCCATATCTTCAGTTAATGCGTTTAGCCGCATTTCGGAGCGAACCATGAATTGGCTCACCAACGTCGTCCGGCCGAAGATCCGCAACATGCTGCGGCGCGAGACGCCGGAGAACCTGTGGATCAAGTGTCCGGATTCCGGGCAGCTCGTATTCTACAAGGACGTCGAGGCCAATCAGTTCGTCATCCCCGGCTCGAACTACCACATGCGCATGGGCGCGACGGCGCGGCTGAAGTCGATCTTCGATGGCGAGACCTGGTACGACATCGCGCTGCCCGAGGTGACGGCCGATCCGCTGAAGTTTCGCGACGAGCGCAAATATGTCGATCGCATCAAGGATGCCCGCGCCAAGACCGGGATGAACGACGCGATCAAGGTCGGCTTTGGCAAGCTCGAAGGCATGGGCGTCGTCATCGCGGTGCAGGATTTCGATTTCATGGGCGGCTCGCTCGGCATGGCCGCAGGCGAGGCGATCGTGCGCGGGCTTGAACTCGCGCTCGAAAAGAAATCGCCCTTCATCATGTTCGCCGCCTCCGGCGGCGCGCGGATGCAGGAAGGCATTTTGTCGCTGATGCAGATGCCGCGGACCACCGTCGGCGTGCAGATGCTGCGCGAGGCGAAGCTGCCCTACATCGTGGTGCTGACCAATCCGACCACCGGCGGCGTCACCGCCTCCTACGCCATGCTGGGCGACGTCCATATCGCCGAGCCGGGCGCGCTGATCGGCTTCGCCGGCGCGCGCGTGATCGAGCAGACCATCCGCGAGAAGCTGCCGGAAGGATTCCAGCGCGCCGAATATCTGCTCGACCACGGCATGGTCGACATGGTGGTGCACCGCCACGAGATGCGTCCGACGCTGGCGCGGCTCTGCCGGCTCCTGACCAAATCGCCGGCGCTCGAAACTGCCTCAAAGCCTTCGCCGCAGGTCACGGATCCCGCGCAAATCGTCTCGGCGCCGGAAGCCGTGCCGGCTGCGCCCCACGCGTGAACCTGCCCGCCGCCAGATCCCATCCGCTCGGTGAATTGATCGCGCGGCTGTCTGCGCTGCATCCGAAGCGGATCGATCTCAGCCTCGATCGCATGCACCGTCTCCTGGCGTGTCTTGATCATCCCGAGCGGACGCTGCCACCGGTGATCCATGTCGCCGGCACCAACGGCAAGGGCTCCACGATCGCGTACTTGCGCGCGATCCTGGAGGCTGCGGGCCTTGCCGTGCACGTCTATACCTCGCCCTACCTGGTCAGGATCAACGAGTGCTTTCGCATCGGCGCAAAAGGCGGCGGCCGGCTGGTTGAGGACGCGGAGCTGCGCCGCGTGCTGGAGAATTGCGAAGCGGTCAATCAAGGCGAGCCGATCACGATCTTCGAGATCGAGACCGCGGCGGCGTTTTGCCTGTTCGCGGAGCATGAGGCCGATATCGTGCTGCTGGAGACCGGCCTCGGCGGCCGGCTGGACGCCACCAACGTCATCGAGCGGCCGGCTGCAACCGTCATCTCACCCATCAGCATGGACCACACCGAGTTTCTCGGCAGTTCGCTGACCGCCATCGCCGGCGAGAAGGCTGCGGTCATCAAGCGCGGTGCGCCGGTGATCTCAGCGGAGCAGGCGATGGAGGTGATGTCGGTGATTGAGGCGCAGGCAGCGCGCATGCGCGCCCCGCTGCATGCGGCCGGCCAGCATTGGCATGTCGGTGTCGAACGCGGGCGGCTGGTCTATCAGGACGAGCGCGGGCTGATGGACCTCGCCGCGCCAAAACTGTTCGGCCGCCATCAGTTCGACAATGCCGGCCTTGCGATTGCGACGCTGCGCGCGATCGAGACGTTCAGGATCGGAATGGCGGCGTTCGAGGCCGGCATCATCAATGCCGAATGGCCGGCGCGGATGCAGCGGCTGGTCGCCGGCGCGCTGATCGACCAGGGGCCGAAGGGCTGCGAGATCTGGCTCGACGGCGGGCACAACGCCGAAGGCGGGCGCGTTGCCGCCGCCGCGCTCGGCGATCTCGAAGAACGGGTGTCGCGTCCGCTGGTGGTGATCGCGGGCATGATGGCGAACAAGGATGCCGGCGCGTTTCTCGCCAATTTCGCCGGGCTGACGCGCCACATCATCGCGGTGCCGATCCCGGGCCGCGACAACGCAATGTCGCCCGACCAGCTGGCGGATGCGGCGCGCGCGCTCGGCATGCGCGTGGAAAATGCTGCAAGTGTCGAAGCGGCGCTGCACGCGCTCTCGCGCCTCGCTTACGAAGCACCGCCGCGGATTCTGATTACCGGCTCGCTCTATCTCGCCGGCCATGTGCTCGACATCAACGGCACGCCGCCAGGCTGACATCAGGCAAAAATTAAATGACCGCTGGAATTGCTTCCAGCGGCCGCCCGGGAAGAAATATCGATTGCTTATGAATTCGCCAGCCCCGGTCTGTTGCAAAGTCTAGCCAAGCTATCCGCACGCTGCGAGTCGGAACCCATGATTCACATTAGAACCAAAGGCGAATGTTGCGGGCCGGCTTCACCCAAATGAGGTAGACGGGCCTAGCACCGTTCTTGCGGGGTAAGTACCTGACCACTGGAAATCCGAAATGCGTTTTGCCGCCATAGCCGATGTGCACGGAAATTATCTCGCGTTGGAAGCCGTGCTCGCCGATATCCGCGCGCAGGGCATTAGCGAGATCGTCAATCTCGGCGACATGGCGAGCGGCCCGCTCGACGCCCGCCGCGCGATGGATGCGCTGATGGCGCTCGACGCGGCTCACGTGCTCGGCAATCATGATCGCTGGCTGATCGATCGGCCGCCGGAGAAGATGGGCTCATGGGACCGGCCGGCTCATGCGCAGCTCGACGCCGGCCATCTCGACTGGCTGCGCACGGTGCCATCGACGCGGATATTTCGCGATCAGGTCTTTCTCTGCCACGCCACGCCTGCGGACGACAACGTCTACTGGCTGGAGACGGTGATGCCGGACGGGTCGGTCAAAATGTCGCCGCGGGAAGCGATCGAGAAACAGGCGGAAGGCATTTCGCAGCCGCTGATTCTGTGCGCCCATACCCACGTCGCGCGCGCGGTCAGACTCAGCGACGGGCGCTTGGTGGTCAATCCCGGCAGCGTCGGCAGCCCCGGCTTTTCCTACAGCGTTCCATTCCCGCATCTGATCGAGGCCGGTACGCCCGACGCCCGCTACGCGGTTCTCGAACTGGTGGCGGGAAGCTGGCGTGTGACGTTCCGGCATGTGGCCTACGATAACCAGGCGATGGCGGCATTGGCGCGCCGCAATGGCAACGCCGAATTCGCTTCCGCACTCGAGACGGGATGGGTCAGGTAGCCGCCATCGCGTCGTATCAGTGCGTCACAGGGGTCTCATCGGAGACGCCGACATGCTCGCGATAAACCATCTCCCAGCCCTTCCAGCCGGTGAAGAGCAGGATGAGTACGACGATGAACGACAGCACCAGACCTGTTGGGATGATGGCAGACGTTCCGTCGGTGTAGCGCAAATACCAGTTGTAGAGCTGTATCAGCACCGCAATGACGTTGCCGCCGGCGTGCAGCCAGGCATCGTTGAGGTTGCGGATGCGGTTGTCGCCGAACAGGTCGATCACGCCGACGATGGCGGCGAGCGCGGCCATGATCAGGCCGATGCCGAGCAGCCACAGCGAAGCGCTGGCCCAGAAGTCGTTCGACGTTCTCCAGAACGCGATATCGGAAACAAACGCCAGCACGAAACAGGCGACGGGAAATGGAATCAGCATGGGATGGATGGGGTGACCGGCGATCTGCGCGGTCGATTTGGGGTTGGTCATGCGCGCCTCCTCAAAAACGGCAGTTTCGCGGTCAACTGCCTGTTGCGGGGCCGGTTCCTGGCAATTTGCGGATTAGGCGCGTGTGTGCAGCGCAATAGTTCCGCCTGCGTCGCGCATTGAGGCGGAAGCTGTGGTGGTTCACTTCAACAGCTTCATCGGGTCCGCGGCCTTCTGCTTGAGTTGATCGAAACGGCATTGCCGCGGCGCCTTGTCGGGTCGCCAGCGCAGGATGGACGTGCCGTGGCGGAAGCGCTCGCCGCTGAAATGGTCGTAGCAGACCTCGATCACGAGCTTGGGTTTGAGCGGACACCACTTGGCCGAGCGATCGGTCGACCACCGGCTCGGCCCGCCCGGCGCATTGCCCGTGAAGCCTGGCGGCGCGATCAGCGGCTCGAGCTTGTCCGTCAGCGCCGGCTTGTCCGCCTGCTTGATCGCGGAAGTGAAGCCGACGTGATGCAGGCGTCCCTCGTCGTCATAGAGGCCGAGCAGCAGCGAGCCGACGACCTTGCGGTTCGCGATCTTGTTGGTGGCGTAGCGGAAGCCGCCGACCACGCAATCGGCGCTGCGGAATTTCTTGATCTTCTGCATGCCATCGCGGTTGCCGGCCTGATAGGGCAGGTCGAGGCGCTTGGCGATCACGCCGTCCGAGCCGCCGCCGGCCTGCTTCAGCCATTTTTGCGCGGTCGCATAGTTTGTCGTGGCCGGCGAGAGACGAAACGTTTTCTGCGATTTGAACTGCGTCTTGGCAAAGGCCTCCAGCGCGGGACGGCGCTGGCGCAAGGCAGATGCGGCGAGCTTGTTGTCCGCGGCTGACGCCAAGAGATCGAACGCGAGAAACAGCGCCGGCGTTTCCTGCGACAATTTCTTGACCCGGCTCGCGGCGGGATGAATCCGCTGCAGCAGGTCGTCGAACGAAAATGATTTTCCGTGCGGCACGACGATTTCGCCGTCGAGCACGAATTCGCGTGCCTTTAGCGCCAGCGCGGCCTGGATCAGTTCGGGAAAATAGCGGGCGAGATCCTCGCCGGATTTGGAGCGGAGATCGACGATTCCGCCGCGGCGGGACATCAGGCAGCGAAAGCCATCCCATTTCGGCTCGTACTGCCATTCCGCACCCTTCGGGATTTCGTCGACCGAGCGTGCCTCCATCGCGGCGAGCGGGGCAAGGCGCCGGCGCGCCTTTGGTGGAGCACTCAGAGCTTCTTCAACGCGAGACATGCCGTCTCAACGCAAACGGCCGGCTATTCGCCGGCCGTCCGAAGAAATAATTGTTCAGGCGATCAGACCGCCGCGGTGATCCACTGCTGCAGCTTCGCCTTCGGCGCCGCGCCGACCTGGCGGGAGGCCATCTCGCCGCCCTTGAAGATCATCAGGGTCGGAATCGACATCACGCCGTATTTCGAGGCGGTCTTCGGGCTCTCGTCGACGTTCAGCTTGACGATCTTGACCTTGTCGCCCATGGCGCCGGAGATCTCGTCGAGGGCAGGGGCGATCATGCGGCACGGACCGCACCATTCGGCCCAGAAGTCGACGACCACCGGCCCGGTCGCCTTGAGCACTTCGGCTTCGAAATCGGCGTCAGAAACCTTGCCAACGGCCATCGGAATTACCTCGTTCGGTTAGAAATGAAAGGGCGCGGCCCTAAGAATCGCGCCCTGGGATGATGTGGCAAACCTATGAACGCGACCCTGCCGGGTCAAGCGCGGTCACGCCGAGATGATGGATGCCAGCTCGGCCTGCAGCGCGGGCGCGGAAATCTCCATTAATTCAGAGCTTTCTGTCCACAGCAGCGCGGCGCGGATGGCATGCTGGGGATAAAGCTTCGAAAGCACCGCCCGGTACAGCGCGAGCTGGCGGACATAGCCCCGCGGTGCCTCCGCAGGGTCGCTCGGCGGGGCGTGGTTGGTCTTGAAATCGACGATCAAAACCTCGCTTTCGGTGACGACGAGGCGGTCGATCTGCCCGGACACGAGGGCCGGACGTCCGCCCGGCCGGTCCAGGCGTCCGACGATGGAGACCTCGGCCCGGCTGCCGGGCGCGAAAACGGGCGCGAATCGCGGGTCCGCGATCAGGGCCAGCGTGCTGCCCGCCAGCGCCTGCCGCTCCTCCTCGTTCCAGCCGTCGGCGTTGCGGGCGAGGTAAGTCAGCGCGGCCTCGCGGCGGCGTTCGGCGGCGACGTCGGGCAGCGATTGCAGGAGGCGGTGCACCAGCGTGCCGCGCTGCAAAGCACGGGCGCGTTGCAGCAGCGATTCGGACGTCCGTACCGGGTACGCGCCGCTATCTGCGGGGTCGGAGGGCCGCAGCAGGCTTTCCGGGGCAGTTTCCGGTTGCGCCGGGGTCAGCAGCCAGTTGGGCAGCGCGATCGGGGCCGGCGGGGACACCGCCGTCGCCGGCGCCGTTGCCGACGACGCGGCATCCTCCACCCGCGTATAGCGCTTCACCCGGCCAGCAGTGGTCTCGATCTCCTGAAGCTGCAGGCCGGATCCCTCGATCCCCCTGGTGATCAGGTCGTACCAGGACAGCGGGCGAACGCTCTTCATGTTGCCGGGCAGGCAGCCGCCGACGATCAGGCGGTCGGCCGCGCGCGTCATCGCGACATAGAGCAGGCGGCGGTATTCATCCTCGGTATCGCCGATCATCGCCGCGCGCGCTGTGACGACAGCCGGCGGGTCCTCGGCCTTGCGGCCGGCCCAGACGACAACGCCTGGCGCGTGCGGATCGCCATTGCCCTGCCGCAGGTTGATCAGCTTCAGGCGCTGCGTATCCGATGGCGAGGTCGTGGTATCCACCAGGAACACGACGGACGCCTCCAGCCCCTTGGCGCCATGCACGGTCATGACGCGAACCTCGTCGCGCGAGATTTCCATGTCGCGCTTCACTTCGAGATCGGCGGTACGCAGCCAGGCCATAAAGCCCTGTAGCGAGGCCGGCGCCTTGCGCTCATAGCTCAGCGCCAGCTCGAGAAACTCGTCGAGCGCGTCGTTGGCCTCATGGCCGAGCCGACGCAGGATGCGCGCGCGGCCGCCATCGCCGCCAAGCAGCCAGGCATAGAACGCAAACGGCGTCTCACTGGCGAAACGCCTCTCGCACTGTTCGAGCCGCCACAGCGCGTCGCGCAGCCGGCCGTCGGTTGCGGCGCGTGCGCTCAAGGCGGCGCGCAGCGATCCCTTGCGGTCCCAGGCAATCTTGAACAGGTCATCATCGCCGAGCCCGAACAGCGGGCTCTTCAACGCCACCGCCAGCGCCAGATCGTCCTGCGGCAGCAGCAGCGCGTCCGCAAGGTTCATGAGGTCGATGATGGCGATATGCTCGGTCAGCTTGAGGCGGTCGGCGCCGGCAACGGGAATGCCGGCATGCTTCAGCGCCTGGATCACGGCATCGAACGCGTTGCCGCGCCGCCGCACCAGGACCAGCATGTCGCCATAGCGCAGCGGCCGGCGATCACCCTTGGCTCCGGTCATCACGCGGCTGCCGACCAGCGTCTTGATCTCGGCCTGGATGCGCCGGGCGAGCTTCACTTCGGGGCTGGTCGCGGCAACGCCGTCGAACGGTGCGCGCCAGCCTTCAATGTCCTGCCGGTCGTCGGCTTCCGCCAGGTCCCAGAGATCGATCTGGCTCGGCCCGGCATCGGCGAGCGCGTGATGGATCGGGTTGCCGATATCGACCGCGTGAATGCTGCGGTAGATGTCCTGCTCGCGAAACACCTGATCGACCGCGTGGAGGATCGCCGGTCCCGAGCGGAAAGAGTAATTGAACGACACCGGATCGAACTTCAGCCCGGCGCCCTCGAACTTCCGCTGCAATGCGCGGCGGCGCAGGTCGAACTCGCGGGGGGCGGCGCCCTGGAACGAGAAGATCGACTGCTTCTCATCGCCGACCGCGAACACCGTGCGCACGATGCCGTCGCGCGCGCCCGCGCCCGAGGTGAATTCGGAGATGATGTGCGCGACGATGTCCCATTGCCGGGGGCTGGTGTCCTGCGCCTCGTCGATCAGCACATGATCGACGCCGCGATCGAGCTTGTAATGCACCCAGCCCGAGGAGACGCGATCGAGCATTTCCAGCGTCTTGTCGATCAAATCGTCATAGTCGAGCAGGCCGCGCTCCTGCTTTTCGCGGCGATAGTTCGCCGCCGCTGATGTCGCGATGTAGAGCAGCGCCTCGGTGCGGTCGCGCGCCACCAGGGCGCGGCGGCGTTCGATCAGCGGCACGATACGCCGGGCTTCCGATTCAATCAGCCTGCCGATGGCCGGATTGTTGTCGCAGAATTTTTTCGTCACCACCGATTTGCGCGGTGTGCGATCGGCTTCGGTGAGGAACAGCAGGAGATATTGATCGACCTGCGCGGCGCCGCTGAACACCAACGCCTCGCGCAGCCGCGCCGCCTGGTCCTGGTCGGACTTGCTGCCGATCTGCAGAACCAGCGCAATCTCGGCCCACCGGTCGCGCGGCAGGTTCGGCCCCTCGATGATGTCGCGCTCGACATCTTCGAGGCGATCGCCCGGGGATACGCCGAGCGCTGCCGAAATCTGCGCGGCCGCTGCCTGCGCGCTCCCGGCGGCGTCGGTCCAGGCCATGAAGTGATCGCGGCTGAGGCAGGCCTCGCGCACCACGTCCTTGAAGGTGACGTCGGCGGCGCTCGCCATCGCCGTCATCAGCGCACGGCCGGTCGGGCTGTCGGGATGACGCGATGCCTCGAGAAAAACCGCGAGATTGGCGCGCTCCATCATCTCGTTCTGGTCGCGCTCGTCGAGCACGGCAAAGCGCGCCGGCACGTTGGCCTCGAACGGGAATTGCTGCAGCAGCCGCGTGCACAGGGCGTGGATGGTCTGCACCTTCAGCCCGCCCGGCGTTTCCAACGCGCAGGCAAACAGTTTGCGCGCCGACTTGCGCAGGCGTGCGCCGACATGGGCAATGCCGGCCTCGCGGATCGCCGCATCCAGTGCGTCGTCGTCGAGCGTCACCCAGTGGCCAAGCGTGGTGAAGACGCGCTCCGCCATATTGGCGGCTGCGGCCTTGGTAAAGGTGATGCAGAGGATCTTTTCCGGCGCGACGCCGTCGAGCAGCAAGCGGATCACCCGCTGCACCAGCACGTGCGTCTTGCCCGAGCCGGCATTCGCCGAGACGAAGGCGGAAGCCGCAGGGTCGGATGCGCGCGCCTGCGTGGCGCGAACGGCATCGGGAATGGTGCGGGCAGCCTTCACCATTCCTCGATCCCCAAGCCGCCGGCCGCCGACCACTCCTTGATGCGGGCGAGATCGTCATAGGCGCCGTAGCGGTTCGACCACATGGAGAGATTCAGCGACGTGTAGGCGGTCTCCTCGATCTCGAACTTGCGGATCAGGGCTTCGAGTTGCTCAAGGGCGTAATCGGCCGCCTCGTCCGGCGGCTGCGGCGTGTCGTTGTTCCTGATCTTCAGCTCCAGCGTCCGTTGCTCCCCAGGCGGATTGTTGCCGCTGAGCCTGACATAGACGAGCTCGCCGACGGAGGAGCCGGCGTGGATATTCTCAAAGCCGCCCTCGCGCAGGATCGCGGCCTCCAGCGTCAGTTGCGGCGACAGGCCCATTCGCACCTGCTTGCCGGTCGGCGGCTGGCCGGTCTTGTAATCGAGGATCGCAAAGCGGCCGTCGTGGCGCTGCTCGATCCGGTCGGCACGCGCCGACAGCGTGAAGATGCGCTCGCCATCGAGCGGGATCTTGATCTCGCCCCTGATCTCGGCGGCGATCTTTTCGATGTTGTCGCGCCGCGCCAGCTCCCAATCGGCAAACCAAGCGGCGATGCGCTGAAACCGCGGCCACCACAGCGCGCGCGCCTCGGGGCGCTCCATCAGCGGCGCGAAATATTTTTCGCCGATCCGGCGCAGCACCAGCGCCGGCTGCGGAGGAAGTGCGTCGGCGAATTCCTGCGTGAATTCCCCGAGCGCGTCGTGGATCGCCGAGCCGCGGTCGGCCGCCGACAGCGGCATATCGACGGGGTCGAGCGGATCGAGGTGCAAAATATATTTCGCGTAGATCGTATAGGGATCGCGCAGCCAGTCCTCGATCGCCGTGACCGACAGTTTTGTCGGCCGCGTCGCGACCGGCGGTTTTGGCGCGGGTTGCTCGATCGGTTTGACGTCGTCGGGCTGGTCCAGCTCTTCCGCGAATCGGACGTACTTTTCTCCAGCCTTTTTCGCTTCATCCCAGCGCGCTTCGCCGGCCACCGCCTCCAGCCGGTGCAGGAAGCGCGAGGCGACCGCCGGCGCGCCGCCGACCTTGGCGGCGTGGGTCAGGATCACATCTTCCGTTCCGAGCAGTTGCGCAAAGTCGTGCGCGGAAAGGCCGATGCGTCGCTCCGGCAGGTCGAGGCCGAGTTCATGGCGCATCGGCCGGCTCAGCCAGGGATCGACCCGCGGCGCCGGCGGCCATACGCCTTCGACCAGCCCGCCGAGAATGACGCGGTCGGATTCGGTCAGCCGCGCTTCGAGCTGGCCGTAGATCTGAAGCTGTGCGTTCGCCAATTCCGGCCGTCGCACGATGCGGTCGGCATAGGCGGTCTGGAACACATCAGGGTAATCGCCGGGCTGAACCATCAGCCCGCTCGGCTTTTGCTCGGCCAGGAGGTCATCGAAGGCAGCAGCCAGCGCGGCGCCTTGTGCGTCCTCGAAGACGGCGACAACGCCGTTCTGGTCAGATGACAATGCGATCAGCGTTTCGCGGTGGCGCTGCGCCAGCTCGGCGAAATCGAACGGCTTTGAACTGCCCATGATTTCGAGCGGCTCCAGCGCCTTCTGCAACAACGCGATCAACGCTTGCGCCTGGTCGAGCTCCTCGTCTCTCAACTTCGCCCGCGGTTCGGCGGCGTGCAGCGAGGATGTCTCATGGCTTCGGAGCTTTTTGAGCTCGACGCGGAAACGACCGAAGTCGCGTGCCAGGCCGGCCGTTCCCGCCTGCGGCCGGGTGCCGCGTAGCAGCGCCAGTTCGAGAACCTCAACCGCACGTTTGAACGCACCATGGGCGCCGCCGAGCCGAAACAGCGGATGCTTCAAGAGCGCAAGCAGGGTCGGCGGCTCCAGCCCTTTCGTGGCAGCTTCCGAGGCCAAGCGGGCGAAGACGCCGCTTGGCGTATCCATCAGCGCGTCACCACCGGAATCGTTGAATGCGAGATTCCAGCGCGTCAGCGCCGCCATCACCCGCCGCGCCAGCGCGCGATCCGGCGTCACCAGCGCGGCCGATTTGCCGAGGTGCCGCGCCTCGCGCATCGCCACCGCGATGGCCAGCGCCTCCATCTCCGAGCTCGGCGCTTCGACGACGGTAAGCTTCTCCATGCCGCCGGCAATCTTTGCTGCAACATCTGCCTGCGCCAGCCGGTCATGCCATTGCTCGGTCGCGGCCGACGGCCGCATCGTCTCCGACATCAGCATCTCGCGCCCATGCGGCGCCGGTAGTCCGAGGATCTCGACGTCGCTGCGCTTGATGCCGAACCGGTCCAAGAGGCCATGCATCGCAAATTGCGGATGGTTGGAGGAGGGTTGGGTGACGAACTTGCCCTGCGCGTCCCGCTCGCCGCCGATCGCCTGCCAGGATTCTTCGTCGAGATCGGTGTCGAGGCCAGGCAGCACCACCGCACCCTGCTTCAGGCGGGCCACGGCGTTGAGAAATTTTGCAGTCGCCGGCATCGAGCCGGTCGAGCCCGCCGCCACCACCGGCCCCTCGTGATGCGCGGTCAGCCGCGCGGCTTCCGCCTCGATCAGGCGGTCGCGCCGCTCGGCGGGTTCGATCCGGCCGATTTCTTTCAAGTGCTCCGGCCATGCCTTGCGCGCGATGCGCAGAAACTCCAGCGAGTGCTGCCAGTATTTATCGAACTGGTCGGGCACCAGCCTGTCGAGCGCTTCCCAGGCAACGCCGCGCGTCACCATATCGTCCATCAGCCGCGCCAGGTCGCCGGCCAGCGCTAGCGTCGAGGCTGGGCCGCCGACCACCAGCGGCGCCGACACCGGGGTCTTTGCCCATGCCGCCACCAGATGCGCCAGCGTCAGCCGCCGCTCCAGCTCGCCGAGCCGCGGCGGAATGTCGAGCGGGGCTACGCCGCTGAATTGCTCGGCGCCTTCCGCAAACGCCAGTTCGTCCTCGTCGATGTCGCCGAGCGCGACGATGCGCGGCAGGATCGCAGCATCGGTCTTCAGTTCGTCGAGAAAGATTTCCCGCGCCAGTCGCCCGGCGCGCCGGGTCGGCAGATAGAGCGTGGCGCGCGCCAGATTGAGCGGGTCCTTCCGCGTCTCGAACCCCTCGACCAGCCGGCCGTCAATCAGCGCCGCAATGACGGTGCGCAGCAACGGCACGGAAAGGGGAACACTGAAAACGCGCATGGGCATCCTGATTCGAGGTCAGGCGCCAATATAGGGAGGGACGAGGGACAGGTCATGCGGGTGAGGGCGGCGTCCCCGCTACTCACCGCCAAGGCAGTCCGGGTCCATTCTACTGTGCATGGGGTTGTTTTCGAGATTTTTTGTCTGGGCCCTGTGGGCTCACCGGCATCAGCCGCCTCGTACAACTGTCATCACCCGCGAAGGCGGGTGATCCAGTATTCCAGAGACAGTAGTGATCGAAGCGAGAGGCCGCGGCGTACGGGATGCCCCGCCTTCGCGGGGCATGACAGCCGTGGGCGCTACGCCACGCTCTCCAAAAACGCCTCTTCCGCGGCCTGCACCGCGTCGGGGGTTCCGACATGCATCCAGACGCCGTCGAGCCGCAGCCCAAACAGGCGCTCCTGCTCATTGGCGCGATCGAACATCTTGGTCAGCGAGAATTCGCCGGCGGGTGCATCGGTAAACAGCGCGGGCGACATGATCGCGGCGCCGGCATAGACGAACGGCACCACTTGGTGTTCCCTGCGCTTGCGCAGCGCGCCGTCTGGCAGCATTCCGTAGTCGCCGCGGCCGGCATAGCCGATGCTGCTCGTGGTCGGCGCCATCAACAGCAGGATGTCCATCCGCGCCGGATCGAAGGCCTCCGCAAGGCGCATCAGATTGGGCCGCACGCCATCGATCCACATCGTGTCGGCGTTGAGATGGAAGAACGGCTCCTTGCCGAGCAGCGGCAGTGCCTTCACCACCGCGCCGCCGGTGCCGAGCACCTCGTCGCGCTCGTCGGAGATGATGACGCGGGGCCAGGTCCGGCTCGCGGTATGCTCAATGATCTGGTCGGGCAGATAATGCACGTTGACCACGGCCTCGCTGACGCCGGCGCCGGCGAGCTTGTCCAGCACGTGGTCGAGCAGCGGCTGACCGGCGACGCGCACCAGCGGTTTTGGCATGTGGTCGGTCAGGGGGCGCATGCGCAGACCGAGACCGGCGGCAAGGACCATGGCTTTGGTGGGCGTAACGGGCATTCCCTAGCGTTCTTTCCAATCATTCAAATCGCGCCGCGGATCATACCACGGCGAATAGCCTATTGCAGTGACTGGGAGGCCATAGTTGCTGCATGTGACGGCCGTACGACAGCCGCTTTTGTGCCAACGTCAGGCGTTGGCGTCCTCGGCCCCGCGCTTGGCCGCCTTCTTTTTCTTGTCACCCTGCCTCAGGAAGTTGACGCCGATCTGGTCACCATTGACCCAGGCCAGTTCGCAGCGGCGATAGGCGAGGCCCGTGGACGACAGCAGCAGGAAGAATTCCTTCAGGTGCAGGCCTTCGACCGAGCCTTCGACCGTCAGCTTGGCGCCGGTCTCGGAGACGTCCTCCATCACGCAGTCGCGCCGCCAGGTGCCATCGATGCCCATCATGTGCGCCGCAAAGCCGCGCTCAAATACGACCCGATCTCCCCGGCGCCGTTCCGCTCCCGCCATGGCTGTGTTCCCGCTTCAAATCGGCTGTGCCATGCCTGTCCAGCATGGATCAGTTCGAGATTAAGGGCGGGGTGGCTAACAGGAGGTAAATCAGGGAACCGGCGGCGGTACGTTGGCGGCGTACCATGTGCGAAACGCCGCCAGCGCCGGATGGGCCAGCGAGCGGTTCAGATAGGTCCAGATCCGCGGCTGGTGGCGCAGATATTGCGGCTTGCCGTCGCGCCGGTTGAGCCGGGCAAAGGTGCCGAGCAGGCGCGTATTCCGCTGCGCCGACATGATGGCGTAGAGCTCGGCAAAGCTGGCCGGATCGAATTCGCTATCGGTTGCGCGGCGCGCCTTGATGTAGCGGGTCAGAAGCGCCAGCTCGAGCTGTTCGGGCACGTCGATCCGCGCATCCTGCAACAGCGACACCAGATCGTAGGCAGCAGGCCCCAGCACGGCGTCCTGGAAGTCGATGATGCCGACGCGCAGGATCCCCGTGCGCTCGGCGAGCCAGATGATGTTGGGCGAGTGAAAGTCCCGCATCACCCAGGTGCGCGGCGCCGCCGCCGGCTTCTCCAGTAGCGTCCGCCACATCGTGACGAACTCGTCGCGCCGCTCTTGGCTCACTTCCGCGCCGCGATCCGGCAGATACCATTCGAGCATCAAGCCCATCTCGACCAGCCATGCATCGATACCATAGACCGGGATATCGTAGGTGAGCTGCGGCGCCAGCGGCACTGTTTCGGGCAGCGGCTTGCGATGCAGCTCCGCCAGCATGTCGGTGGCGGCTTCGTAGCATTCCACGATCGGCTGCGGCGGATCGCCCTCGACAACGGCGGCGCTCCCGAAATCCTCTGTTATCAGGAAGCCGGCGTCGATGTCGGCATGGCGGATCGCCGGCGCCGAGAAGCCGTGCGCACGCAGGCCATTGTCGATGGCGACGAACGGCTTGACGTCCTCGGCGAGATGCACAGCCGCGCTGTAGGATTTCCCGTCATAGATCGCCGGCCCGTCCGGGCGGCGCGGCGAGTTCATCAGGATCGATGTGCCGTCCTTGCCGACCAGCCGTGCGTAGGAGCGCGTCGAGGCATCGCCGGGCATGCGCTCGCGTTCGGCGGTGAGGAAGCCGGCTTGAACGAGAAGTTTGCGCAACGCCTCGAGCCGCGCCACCTGCACGGCCGCCTTGCCATGGCCGGTGATTTCGGCGGCGCGTGCGGTGGAGCCGAGCGCGGGACGGTGGCTGAAGGCGATGTCGATGCGATTTTCGGGCAGTGCATCCGGCGCACGCTCCGGCCATTCGATCAGCGCCAGCGCGCCCTCCGGCAGCGGCGACAACCCGATTTCCTCCAGTTCGCTCGCATCATTGATGCGGTAGAGGTCGGCGTGGACAATCGGAAACGGCTGCTCGTAGCTCTGCGCCAGCGTGAAGGTCGGGCTCGGCACTTCCAGCGTGGGATCGCCGGCGAGATAGCGGATCATCGCGCGCGCCGCCGCGGTCTTGCCGGCGCCGAGATCGCCCGAGAGCGTGATCACGTCGCCCGGACTGACCAGCAGCGCGAGGTCGGCCATCAGATGCGCGGTGGCCGTCTCGTTCGCGAGCGCCACCGTAAATGTCGCAGGTTCGGTCATTCGGCGGCGTTGCGATGCGCGTTCTGGTCGACCGGGAAGTCGCAGGTGACGGAGGTGCCCTTGCCGACCACGGAATCGACCCGCACCTTGCCGCCATGCAGCTCGACGAAGGAGCGTACCAGTGACAGGCCGAGGCCGGCGCCGCGGTGCCGCGAGCCGTGCGAGTGGCTTTCGAACCAGTCGAACACCTTGTCTTTCACCTCGGCCGGAATGCCGGGGCCGCAATCGCTGACGGTGAAGATCACGCGATGCTCGGTCCGCCGCGCGCTGATCGTGACCGCTGCATCGTGCGGCGAGAAGCCGACGGCGTTGGCGAGCAGATTATAGAGCACCTGCACGACGCGCCGCTCGTCGCCGGTGAAGTTGCCGATATTGGGATCGATGTCGATCTTGAGCTCGATGCGGTCGGTGGCTAGGCGGTCCTGAATGCCTTCGGCGGCGGCCTGGATCGCCTTCTCGATGTTGACCGGGCCCAGCTCGAGCTTCATGGCGCCGGCGTCGATGGTGGCGAGATCGAGGATGTTGTTGGTGAGCGCCAGCAGCGCGTTGGTCGATTTGGTGACGTAGTCGAGATACTCGGCCTGCTTCGGCGTTAGCGGGCCGGTCGAGGGATCGCTGAGGAAATGCGCAAAGCCGATGATGGTGGTGAGCGGCGCGCGCAGCTCGTATGACACGTGGTGGACGAAATCCACCTTCATCTGGTCGGCGGCCTCGAGCGCCTCGTTGCGCTCGCGCAACGCCCGCTCGACATTTTCGGTGTCGGTGATGTCCTGGAAGGTCAGCAGCGTCGCGCCGTCGGGCAGCGGCATGGTCATGCAGTCAAGCACGCTGCCGTCCTTGCGCTCGAGCTTGAGCGCCACCTGCGCCCGGTTTTCTATACCCGTGATGGCCTCGCGCAGCGCTCGCCAGGTCAGCGCGTCGTCGAACAGCGGCTTGCACCAGGCTTCCACGGTCTCGATGTGCGGCTGCTCTTTGAGCGATTCCGCCGGTAGCTTCCACATCTTGGCGAAAGCCGGATTGAACAGCTCGACGCGGCCGTTGCTGCCGAACACCGCGACGGCTTCGGCCAGATTGTCGAGCGTTTCGTGCTGCACCCGGGTCAGGCGGTCGTAGCGGCGCGCGAGATCGAGGCTCTCGGTGACATTGTCGAACAGGTAGGTGACGCCGCCTTCGAGGTTCGGTGTGGTGACGACGCTCAGCGCGCGGCCGTCCGGCAGGAACCAGGTGTAGGTCGCCGGTTCGACGGCGCGGTAGGCCTCGTGCAGCTTGGCCTTCCAGGCGCGGAAGTCGGGCTGTTCGGGCAGCTTGCGCGCCGCCCGCAGCCGGTCGAGCACGCTTGAATCGTCGGGATTGGAATCGAGGAAAGCCTGATCGAGGCCCCAAAGCCGCCGGTAGGACTCGTTGTAGAACGCGAGCCGGCGCTGGCCGTCGAACACGGCGACCCCTGATGACAATTGGTCGAGGGTACGGCGATGGGCTTCCACCATCCGCTCCATGGCATCACGCAACTGCGCGGCCTCGCCGGCGTCGATGGCGATACCGGCAGTGCCGCCGCTGAGCTTGAGCGTCTGAATGTCGTAAATGCGCCGCTCGCCGCCGACCACGATCGGCAGCCGCGCGCTGAAGCTGGCATTATCGTTCAGCACCCGGTTCATCTCGGCGCGCTGATCGTTCTCGAGCAGTTCGAGGTTGCGGTGGATCGTATCCGCGACGCTCCTGCCCTCTGTCGCGCGGACATAGGCCGTGTTGGCGTAACGCAGATTGCCTTCGGCGCTCTTGGCCCAGATCGGCCATGGCGCCGCGGCGGCGAAGTTGCGCAACAGCTCGGTCTCCTCCAGCAGGGTCCTGTAGCGGAGATTGGATTCGGCAAGCTCGCGGCGCAAGCCGCCGAGTTCGCGAATCCTGACAATGGCTTGGCCGCCGATGGCGCGGCCCATCGCCTCGATGGCGCGGCCGTTGGAGGTCGAAAGATTGAGCAGAAAGCCCTCGCCGACCTCGCGCAGTGCGTCGACCGCATGATCCATCTGCAGCGCCGGTTCCGGCGGCAGCCAGGTTCCAAAGGCCAGGATCCGCTGCGGCGAACTCGCCAGCGCGTCCTGCGAGATCAGGAGCGAGGTATCGCCGCTGATCTGGGGCCGGTTGTCGCCGGCGGCCCAGGCGATCAGGACCTGGGGCTCGGCGAACAGCAGCGCGCGGAGCCGGTCGGCCTGCGCCTGCAGGTCGGTGATGTCTTGGCGGAGGTTGAGTTCCGTTTGGGTGGCCCGAATGCGGGTTCGCATCAGCAGGATCGCGGCCAGCACGGTGAAGCCGAGCAGCGATAGCGCCGTTGTCAGCGCCGCGAATTCCTGGTGATTGAGGTTGAATAGGGTCGAAATCGTCTGCCCGATCGACAGCTCGGCCGCCGCGGCGGGTTCCGGCGATGCGGAGAGGGTGGCGAGCGCAATCATGCCGTGGCGCGCCAGTGAGGTGCACGACAGCAGGGTTCGACGCATCGCAGCGGCTACGCCCGACATTATTTGCCCCAACTACGCGACTGCAGGCCCGGCACTACCCCCAGCGCATAATCCCGCCAAAAAATGAGCGGTTTGGCGTTGAGATTGTGCGCCGAATGAGGATTGAGCGCGCCCGGACCCAAAACAGGACCCCACTTTACCGGTCGTGCTCACACGAATCGAAGCGAGAGTATCCCGAGCGAGACTCGAGGGGTAAGAGTCCAGATCGTGAACGTGGGTAGGCTGTGAAAAAATCGGACCACTCACGGTTTCAGCGGACAAAATTGGCGCCGATCAGCGCCCGGTCGAGCCAAAACCGCCGCTGCCGCGTGCCGTCGATGACAGCGATGCGACCTGAACGAGCTCTGCCTGCACGACCGGCGCGATCACCATCTGCGCGATGCGTTCGCCGCGCCGGATCGGGAACGGTGCATCGCCATGATTGATCAAGAGCACGTTGATCTCGCCGCGGTAATCGGCGTCCACCGTGCCCGGCGAGTTCAGCACCGTGACGCCGTGCTTGGCGGCAAGCCCGGAGCGCGGCCGCACCTGCGCCTCAAAACCCCTGGGCAGCGCGATCGTGAGGCCGGTCGGCACCATCGCGTGCTTTCCGGGCGACAGGATCAGCGGCGTATCAGCGGGAACGGCGGCGAGCAGATCGAGCCCGGCGGCGTGAGCGCTCTGATAGGCCGGCAAGGCGAGGCCTTCGCCATGCGGCAGTTGGCAGACCTCGACTTTCACGCTTTCGCTCACGAATTCTTCTCCACGGCCTTGTTCGCTAGAGCCTCGGCGATCTTCGCCACCAGTTCGGCTGCGACTTGTTCCTTGGTCATCACGGGCCAGGAATCAACACCGATCTCTTCGCCGTCGCGCGTCAGCAAATGAACGGTGTTGCGGTCGCCGCCCATCACGCCTGTTGCGGGCGAGACGTCGTTGGCGACGATCCAGTCGCAGCCCTTGCGTGCGATCTTGGCCTTGGCGTTGTCGATCAGATGCTCGGTCTCGGCGGCAAAGCCGATCACCAGCGGCGGGCGCTTGTCCTTCAGCTTCGAGATCGTCGCTAAAATGTCGGGGTTTTCCACCAATGCGAGCTGCGGCGTGCCGCCGGAGGTCTTTTTCAGCTTCTGCTCGCCTTCATTGGCCACGCGCCAATCGGCGACCGCGGCGGCAAAGACCGCGATGTCGGCCGGCAGCGCGGCCTCGACCCGGTGCAGCATGTCGCGCGCCGATTCGACGCGGATGACGGTCACGCCAGTGGGATCGCGCAGCTCGACGGGACCGGTGACCAGCGTTACGTCGGCGCCCGCGGCCTGCGCGGCGGCGGCGATGGCAAATCCCTGCTTGCCGGAGGAGCGGTTGGCGATATAGCGCACAGGGTCGATCGCCTCATGGGTTGGCCCAGCCGTGATCAGCACGCGCTTGCCCAGCAGCGGCCGCGGCCGCGGCGGGCGGAGAATGTCGATGGCGGCGGCCGCGATTTCGACCGCTTCGGACATCCGTCCGACGCCGGCTTCGTTGGACTCGGCCATCTCGCCGGCATTGGGGCCGATCATGTGGACGCCGTCGCGGCGGAGCTGCATCACGTTGCGGCGCGTGGCGGCGTTGTTCCACATCAAGGGGTTCATCGCCGGCGCCAGCAGGATCGGCCGGTCGGCCGCCAAGAGAATGGCGCTGGCGAGATCGTCGGCATGGCCGTTCGCCATCTTTGCCATCAGGTCGGCGGTCGCCGGCGCCACCACGATCAGATCGCATTCGCGCGCGAGCCGGATATGGCCGGCGTCGAATTCGCTGCCGGGATCGAACAGGTCGGTGTAGACGCGTTCGTGCGACAGCGCGCTGGCGGAGAGCGGCGTAACGAACTGCTGTGCGGCCTTCGTCAGCACGCAGCGGACATCGACATGCCGCTCCTTCAGCCGCCGGATCAGCTCCAGCGATTTGAAAGCGGCAATGCCGCCGCCGATGATCAGGGTGACGCTGGCTTGTCCGGCCACGTTCGTGCGCTCGGCGCCTGCCCGGTCTGCTGCAGCGGGCGCTGCGGCCAACGGTGCGGCCGGCGCCGGGCTGCCCTCGCAATATTCGCGCAGGATCACCCGGACCTCTTCCTCGACCGAACGGCCATTCTTGGCCGAGCGCAGCCGCAGGTAGGACTTGATGCCGTCGTCGAGTTTTCGGATGGTCAGGCTGGCCATGGTGGGCCCTCCGGCAAGATATGCTATCAATGATAGCAATCTCGTGCTATCATTGCAATCATAGCTGGCGGATGGCGATCAAAATTCCAATAAAGGTCGCCGCGATGATCCACAGCGCCACCGTTCGCCAGCGGCTCTTGCGGCCCTCGGCGCGGCCCAGGGCTGCAATCGTCTCCGGCGACAGCGTGATGCCCTCCCGGGTCATCTTCTCCATGTGCTCGACCACGGCAACCGCCCGTGAGGCGATCGCGGGCAGGCTCGCCGCCACGCGGCCGAGTTCGCCCGCGCCGGACATCGCCCCCTGAACCCGCCCGAGCGGGCCGAGATTGCGCTCGATCCATTCCCGCACCACGGGATCGGCGACCTTCCAGATATCGAGCTTGGGGTCGAAGCCGCGCGCCACGCCTTCGACCACCACCATGGTCTTTTGCAGCAGGATCAATTCAGGCCGGGTCTGCATGTCGAACAGCCCGGTGACCTCGAGCAGCAGCGTCAGCAGCTTCGCCATCGAGATTTCTTCGGCGGTGCGGTTGTGGATCGGCTCGCCGATGGCGCGGATGGCTTGCGCGAAATTCTCCACCGAATGGTGGCCCGGCACATAACCGGCCTCGAAATGCACCTCGGCGACGCGGCGATAATCGCGGGTGATGAAGCCAAGCAGAATTTCGGCCAGGAAGCGCCGCTCCTTCAGCCCAAGCCGGCCCATGATGCCGAAATCGACCGCGACAAGCCGGCCGGCATCGTCGAGAAACAGATTGCCGGGATGCATGTCGGCGTGGAAGAAGCCGTCGCGCAGCGCGTGGCGCAGAAAACTCTGGATCACCTTGCGGCCGAGGTCGGGCAGATCGACCTGCGCCGCGGCAAGGCGGGCGTGGTCGTTCAGCGCAATGCCGTCGATCCACTCCATCGTCAGCACGTTATGTGTGGTACGGTCCCAGTCGACGGTGGGCACGCGGAAGTCCGGATCGTCGCGCGTGTTCTCCGCCATCTCCGACAGCGCGGCGGCCTCGAGCCGCAGGTCCATCTCCATCGCGACCGAGCGCGACATGGTGTTGATGACCTCGATCAGCCGCAGCCGCCGTGCCTCGGCCGAATGCGCTTCGGCATTGTGCGCGACAAAGAAGAAATCGGAGAGGTCGCGGCGAAAGCGTGAGGAGACATTTGGCCGGAGCACCTTGACGGCGACCGGCACGTGGACGCCGTTGCGCTCGACCTCGCCGCGATGCACTTGTGCGATCGAGGCCGCGGCGACCGCAGGTCCAAGGCTGACAAAGGCCTTTGCGAGCGGGCGTTCCAGTGAGGCGGCGATCACAGCCTCGGCTTCGCTATGCGAGAACGGCGGCAGCCGGTCCTGCAGGCTTTCCAGATCGCGCGCCATCGCGACGCCGACTACGTCCGGACGGGTGGCGAGAAACTGCCCGAGCTTGAGGTAGGCCGGGCCAAGGCGCGTCAACGCGCGCGACAGGCGTGGGCCGACCTTGGCGCCGGGCCGTTCGATCAGCCGCGCCAGGCGTAGCGCGAGTTGCCCGGGTGGCGGGACCAGGCTGGGGTCGACGACGCCGAACACGCCCTCGCGCGCGAACACGTAAGCGGCGCGGACCAGCCGCGCGATGTGGGTCGCCGCAGAGATCACAAACGCCAGCCCGAATGCAACGCGACGATGCCGCCGGACAGGCTCTGCCACTTCACCCGCGAAAAGCCGGCGTTCTGGATCATCCCGGCAAACACGTTCGGCCGGGGGAATTTCCGAATCGATTCGACGAGATATTGATAGGATTCCGCGTCGCCGGTCACGGCGCGGCCGAGCGGCGGGATCACCTTGAAGGAGAACTGGTCGTACAGCCAATCCAGCCCGGGCACGTCGACAGCGGAGAATTCCAGACAGAGAAAGCGGCTGCCCGGCCGCAACACGCGATAGGCCTCGGCCAGCGCCGCATCGATCCGCGGCACGTTACGAATGCCGAACGCGATGGTGTAGGCGTCGAACGAGCGGTCGGGAAAGGCGAGCGCCTCGGCGTTACCCTCGACAAAGGAGACCTGGTGGTCGAGATGCCGGGCCAGCGCGCGGTTGCGGCCGACCTCGAGCATGTCGCTGTTGATGTCGCAGACGGTGGCCTGGAAGCCGAAGCCGGAGGCCTCGGCTGCACGGAAGGCGATGTCGCCGGTGCCGCCGGCGACGTCGAGCAGCGCAAACGGCGCATCGTTTTTCGGCGGGTTGAGCGCCGTGATCATGATGTCCTTCCAGACCCTGTGCAGGCCCGCCGACATCAGATCGTTCATCAGGTCGTAGCGGGATGCCACGCTGTGAAACACGTCGTTCACCAGCGTCTGTTTATCCCCCAGGGGCACGTCCCTGAAGCCAAAATGGGTGGTTTGCTCCGGCCGAACCATTACATGTACTCCACTACCGGACCATAGCGCGCCCGGCGCAATGGCGCTATCACGTCACCTCCATAAGGTGAATGCCTGTATGCCTGAATTGCCCGAAGTCGAGACCGTCCGCCGCGGCCTGCAGCCGGCCATGGAGGGAGCGAAAATCCTCAAGGCGGAAGCCCGGCGCAAGGATTTGCGGTTTCCCTTTCAAAAAGACTTTACCACGCGGCTGGAGGGCCAGACCGTGACCGGTCTCGGCCGCCGCGCCAAATACCTGATGGCGGACCTTGGCTCCGGCGACGTTCTGGTGATGCATCTGGGCATGTCCGGCTCGTTCCGGGTGCTCGACGGCAGCCATGACAAGACGCCCGGTCAGTTTCATCATCCGCGCAGCGAGGATCGCGCACACGACCACGTCGTGTTTCACATGTCATCGGGGGCTTCGATCGTCTTCAACGACCCGCGCCGCTTCGGCTATATGAAGATCATCGCCCGCAACGCGCTGGAGGACGAGCCGCTGCTGAAGGATCTGGGCCCCGAACCGCTCGGCAATGAGTTCGATGCCGCGATGCTGGCGCGCTCGTGCCACAACAAGAAGACCAGCCTGAAGGCCGCGTTGCTCGACCAACGCGTGGTTGCGGGTCTCGGCAATATCTATGTCTGCGAAGCGCTATTTCGCTCGCAGCTCTCGCCCCGCCGCCTGGCGGCGACGCTGGCGACCAAGAAGGGCGAGCCGACCGACCATGCCGGGCGGCTGGTCGGCGCAATTCATTCGGTGCTCAATCAGGCGATCAAGGCCGGCGGCTCCTCGATCAGCGACCATCGCCTGACCTCCGGCGAACTCGGCTATTTCCAGCACTCGTTCCAGGTCTATGACCGCGAGGGCGAGAGGTGCCAGACCAAGGGCTGCAGCGGTATCGTGCGGCGCTTCGTTCAGAACGGCCGATCGACCTTTTGGTGTCCGAAATGTCAGAAATAACCGAAACCCCGACGCTCGAGACGGCGCGACTCATCCTGCGGCCGCTGGCGCTGTCGGATGCGCCGGCGATCCAGCGCCATTTCAACAACTGGAACATCATCCAGCATCTCGCACAGAACGTTCCCTGGCCATATCCGGAAGATGGTGCGGTGACGTTCATTGAGCGGGAGTTGGAGCGGGTCGCGGCGGGGGAAGTGATCTATAACTGGATGCTGGTGCTGCGCGGCGGCGACGGCGAGGCGATCGGGAATATCCGCCTGCGTCCGTGGGTCGACGATCCCAAGGGCAACCGCGGATTTTGGCTTGCTGAACGCTACTGGAATCAAGGCTTGATGACCGAGGCCGTCACGGCCGTAAATGATTTTGCCTTCCGTGTTCTCGGCGTCGACGTTCTGCACGTCTGCAACGCCGTAACCAATGAGGCGTCACGGCGGGTCAAGCAAAAGACCGGCGCCGAATTCGTCGGCTATGTCGAGCTTCCCCATCACAACGGTCAGACGCGCGCGGAAAGATGGCGCGTGACCCGGAAAAACTGGCTGCGCCGGGATCTGTAGCGGAGCGAAGCAATCCAGCGGCGCTGGTGGCTGGATTGCTTCCGCTGTTGCTCTTTCAAGCTACGGCGGACAAGCTCGCTACGGCGTCGCCGGGAAGGGGGTGTCAGTTTCGGGCCTGCACCCTCAGGAATAGCGCGGTGTCGTTCACGATGGAGGTGAGCGCAGCCACTGACGGAAGTCCCGTGGGCCTTTCTCTTTCCACGAACTTCTCGATGATCGGGGCGTTCTTCTCGATGACCGGTTCGTCGCCGGCAGCCGCGACGTTGCCGAGCCGCGTTTCGATCCACTGCCAGAGATCTCGGATTTCCTCGGCGGATTTGCTGCCCGGCGCGTATTCGCAGACGGCGAGGCCGGCCGTCAGCGCGTCCTGGTGATCGTTCCGCATCATGATGATGGGACGGGCAACGATATCGTCGATATCCAGCGCGGCCTCGTCGCTCAGCAGGTTCTCCGCGCCGGCGAGGCGCGCCGCGCCCCGGATTGGGGCTTGGTTCAGGACATAGGCGAACGGTTTCTTCCACGCCCTGATGCAGCTGAGCGTCGGGGCGGTCGCCTCGATGTCGGCAATGCTCGGACGGGTCGGAATCAGGCAGAAATCGGCATAGCGAATCGCTGACGTGGTCGCGGCGGTGATACCGCCGGCGGTATCCACGATTGTCACAGCCACGCCCTCGCGCGCAAGTGATTGCAGGCGCTGTTCGACCTCCCTGGCGGCGTAAACCGGCTCGACGATCGGCGCGGCATAGGGGCGCCGGCGCTTCCAGTTCGAAAGCGTGCCCTGCGAGTCCGTTTCGATCACGCGGACATTGTGTCCGGCCCGGATGGCGGCAAGCGCAAGGCTGATGGCAAGCGTGCTTTTCCCGGAGCCGCCCTTCTGGGTGGCCAATACGATCGTCTGCATTTCAGGTCCTCTGGATAGCTTTCAGGCATTTGGATTACGCCACGAGCCGCGCCGCATTCTGCGACGCTGAGTTACGCGCTCGTTCAGACGTGCCCAGCCCGATCCAAAGGTCAGGGGATCGCGGTTGTCCGAATCAGTCTGCTTGCAATGATGCACGATTCTGGAATGGTGGTCATCCGGGCAAATACTGCCGCGCGGTGCAGTTTGTGCCCAGTGAAACCACAACAAGAAACGGGAAAACGGCATGACGGGTCATTGGCGGGATCGCGCAGCCAGCATTCCAGTTACACGAGGATGGAACGATGTCGGGTGCGGCGTGCTGGCGCGCAGACGGAACGCCATCGGCATCGGCGGCGGATTTGCGCGCGCCGGCGCGAGGTTCGGGCTTAGCTGACGGCAGCCCTGCGCGCGCCGGATTATTCCATTTGCCTGCCATAGCTCCGTTGTTTTACGGGAGATTTCGCAATCGGCGTGAGCGAACTGCGTACTAGTACGGTTTGCCGATTTGTCCTTTGTTCACGGTAACGCCTGACCCTCGATGCATTGAATTCCGGGCACTTTTGCCATTGCATTGATGGAGATCAAATCCGTGACGCTCGTGAACCTGAATATCCGGGGACGGTTGATTCTTGGCTTCAGCGTGCTTTGTGCGCTGCTCGCCGTGGTGGTCGGTACGACCATCGTCAAGGTGCGCGAAGTGAACGAGGCCACCAGCCGCACAGTGAACCTTCGTGTGCCGACCGCCATGACCGCGAGCGAAGTCGTCGCCGGGGTCTACGCTTCGCTGGCCTCGCTGCGGGGCTGGCTGATCACCGGCAATGATTCGTTCAAGACCGAGCGCGCGATGCTCTGGAAGGAAATGCAGCGCCACGGCGCCAGGATGGACGATCTCTCCGGCCATTGGACGGCCGAACAGAACAAGGCGGACTGGCGCCAGGCCAAGCTATTGCTCGACGAGCTGCGCAGTGCACAGGACAGGGCGGAAGCGATCGCCCATACCCTGGACGAACAGCCCGCGGCAAAGTTGCTCGCCACTGAAGCTGCGCCGCTCGCGAAGCTGATGCTGCAAAACGCCACCTCGATCATCGACGAGGAAGGGGGCATTGCCTCGACGGATGCGCGCAAGAGCCTCTTGATCGACTTCGCCGATCTGCGCGGCAGCATGGCCTCGGCGATCGGCGCCATTCGCGCCTATCTGCTGACGGCGGATGCCGCCTTCAAGACCGAATTCGAGCAGCTCTGGGCGCTCAATCAGAAAAAGTTCGAGGCGCTCGCGAAGCGGCGCAGCGAGATGACGGGCGGCCAGCAGAAGGCCTTCGACGCGCTCATCGCGGCCCGCGCCAAATTTGCGCCGCTGCCGCAGAAGATGTTCGAGATCCGCGCTTCGGACCGCTGGAACATGGCGCAGTGGTTTCTGACCAACGAGGCGGCGCCGCGCGCCAACAAGCTGCTCGACATCTTTGCCGGTGCCAAGGACGCCACCGGCGCGCGTGCCGGCGGAATGGTTTCACGGCAGCAGAACAATCTGAAACGGGATGGCGACGCCGTCCTTGCCGAGACAGGTTTCCTCGCGACGCTGCTCTGGGTGCTGCTCGGTGTCGGCATCGGCATCGCGGCGACGGTCGTGTACCTGACCAACCGGTCGATCGTGCCGCCGATCCTCAAGATGGTCGGCGCCATGGGCAAGCTCGCCGGCGGCGATCACTCGGTCGCTATCCCCGCGACCGACAGGAAGGATGAGCTCGGCCTGATGGCGAAGGCGGTGCTGATCTTCAAGGAGAACATGATCAAGGCCAAGGAGCTCGCCGACAAGGAAACAGAGGCAGTCAAGGCACGCATGGCGCGGGCGACGCGGGTCAATGAGCTGACCCAGGCGTTCGATAACAGCATTTCGAACGTGCTGCGGTCGGTGGCGTCGGCCTCGACCGAGCTGCAGGCGACGGCGTCGTCGATGACGGCCACCGCGGAAGAAGCCTCGAACCAGGCGACCGCGGTCGCGGCCGCGACCGAGGAAGCCTCCACCAACGTGCAGACCGTCGCGGCGGCCTCGGAGGAACTGGCGGGCTCGGTGACCGAGATCGGCCGGCAGGTGGCGCAGTCCGCCGCGATCGCGCAGAAAGCCGTCGAGGAGGCCGATCGCACGAACGTTACCGTCCAGGGGCTGTATGATGGCGCGGCCAGCATCGGCGACGTCGTAAAACTCATCAACGACATCGCCTCGCAGACCAACCTGCTGGCGCTCAACGCCACGATCGAGGCTGCGCGCGCCGGCGAGGCGGGCCGCGGCTTTGCGGTGGTGGCGTCCGAGGTCAAGAGCCTTGCCGAGCAGACCGCCAAGGCGACCGAGCAGATCGGGGCGCAGATCTCGGCGATCCAGAACTCGTCGAGCGAGGCCGTGACCGCGATCAAGGGGATCACCTCGACGATCAACGAAATGAACGAGATCGCGTCCGCGATCGCCAGCGCCGTCGAGGAGCAGGGCTCGGCCACGCAGGAGATCGCCCGCAACGTGCAACAGGCCGCGGCTGGCACCAGCGAAATCTCGGCGAATGTGGTCGGCGTTCAGCAGGCGGCCGGCGATACCGGGGCAGCCGCCCATCAGGTGCTGCAGGCGTCCAGCGAATTGTCGAAACAGTCGGAGACGATGCGCGGCGAGGTCGAAGCCTTCCTCAACAATATCAAGGCGGCTTGATCTGTTGGTGGCGCGCGCCCCGGACGCAGCGCAGCACGAAGTGAAGCGCTGCAGAGCCGGGGCCCATCGTTCCGCAGTGTAGGTCCCGGCTCTGCGAAGCAGCGTTGCACGCTGCATCGCGTCCGGGACACCAACGTCTACTTCCTCACGCAGATCACGCGAACCACGGACGCCTTGGCATCGGTCGATCCGCCGGTCGCATTGACGTCATTCGCCTTGAGGAAGCCACGCAACGTATCGGCGGTCACCAGCACCGCCTGCGCCGCCGGGGCGTCGGTCGCCGGCCCGGCGACTTGAACCGGCTTGAGCAATGCGACGCCGGCGAACTTGCCGTCGCCGTCCTGCGCGGGTGCGCCGGAAAAACCGATCGCCGGCGTCGGCGTCAGCGCGATATCGCTGCTGCCGCCGAGCTGGGCTACCGAAGCCTTGGCGCCGGTCACGGCCGAACCCCCGCCCTGAACTTGCGGATCGGCAATGCCGGTGAGATCGAGCGCCGTCTTCGCGGCAGGCTTGGCGAGGTCGAGTGCTTTCAGCCCGCGCGCGCCGTAGATGCGGAGCAGCGCGAGGTCGTGCGCCTTGTCCTCGGCGATGCGATCGGCATTGCCGAAGCCGGCGATCGCGATCGCGATGCAGCCGTCGGTGATCTGGCGGTCGGCAATGATGGCGCCGTCATCGCTGACGACGAGGCCGGTGCCGTATTCCACTGTCTTGCGCGGCGGCGGCCCGGCCGTTTGCGCCGCGGCCGGGAATGCGTTGAAGGCGCTCGACATCGCGATCACCACCGGCTCGACGGTGTTCTCGGTCGCCTGATCGTACATGATGGTGAGGATGCGGACCTCGTCGCCTCTGAACGTGCCGCGGATATAGAACTTCTTCAGGCCCTGCAGGCCGGACAGCACGAAGAAATCGGGCTTGACGACCGTGTAGTCGACGTTGCGCCCCGGCTCCTTCTTCTCGCGCTCGGCAAGCTTGGCCGTGGTGGGACCGGCCTCCTTGCGCCGCGCCAGTTGAACCTGGATCGTGCCGTTCGGCGAACTCCATTTGGTGCCGTTGGCGTCGCTGGCCTGCTGCGGCACCAGTTTTGTCGGAATGCCGAGGCGGGCGCCGGTGCCGGGATCGGTCGCGACCTTCCAGCCGACGCTCTCCTGCTTCTTCTTCGCGATTTCGGCAAGGACGCCGCGTTCCTGCGGATTGAGCACACCGGTCGGCTTGCCGCCGCGCGACTTCTGGAATTCCTTGATCGCATTGACCATGCGCTCGCTGACGTCGCCGGTGATGGCGCCGTTATATTGCCCGACCCAGGCAAGATCCGACTGCAGGGCCAGCCGCTCGGCCTGGCTCAGGGCCTTGGCGGTGTCCTCCGGTTTCTGCACCGCCGGACGGATCGGCTCCGTCGTCACCGGTTTCGGCTTCGTTCCGGCCGTCGAAGGCGGCGTCATCTGCGCCTGCGCCGAAGGACCGGAAACGACTAGGCCCAGGGCCGTCACCATCAATGTTGCCGAAAGCACCGATCTCATGACAAATCCCGGCAGAATAGGGGAGCGTAATCATTGACGCGCGGCCAATTAAGCACATCTGCTTGGTCGGCAACAACCGCGCCCCGGTTCAGGGGATCGCCGGTCGTTTCTCCTCATCCTGAGGAGCGGCCTTTTGGCCGCGTCTCGAAGGATGAAGGCCCGAGTCGGGCCGCATGGTTCGAGACGCGCGAAGACGCGCTCCTCACCATGAGGATCCGATAGCGCGGATGCAGGGAACAAAGTCCATGCTGACCGATGACGAACTCGAACGTTACGCCCGCCATATCGTGCTGCGCGACGTCGGCGGCCCGGGGCAGGCGGCGCTCAAGGATGCATCTGCGCTGGTGATCGGCGCCGGCGGCCTCGGCGCGCCGGTCCTGATGTACCTGGCGGCCGCCGGTGTCGGTCGGCTCGGCGTGGTCGATGACGACGTCGTCTCGCTGTCCAACCTGCAGCGCCAGGTCATTCACACCACGCCGGATATCGGACGGCTCAAGGTCGACAGCGCCGCGGAGACGGTTCACGCGCTCAACCCCCATGTTCAGTTCGAGGCTCACGCCGTTCGCCTCCGTGCCGGGAACGTGATGCCGCTGATCGACGACTACGATCTCGTGCTCGACGGCTCCGACAATTTCGAAACCCGTTATCTCGTGTCCGATGCCTGCTTCTTTGCCGGCAAGCCGCTGATCACGGCGGCGCTCGGCCAGTTCGACGGATCGCTGACCACGATCCGGGCGCATGAACGCGACGCCGACGGCCACTACAATCCGACCTATCGCTGCTTGTTTCCCGAACCGCCGCCGCCCGGCACCGTGCCGGCCTGTGCCGAGGCCGGCGTGATGGGCGCGCTCGCGGGCATGCTGGGCTCGATGATGGCGCTGGAGGCGATCCGCGAAATCGTCGGCTTCGGCGAGAGCCTGGTCGGCCGGCTCGTGATGGTCGATGCGCGCGCGATGCGTTTCGAAACGCTGCGCTACACGCGCGACCCGCAAAACCCGCTCAACGGCGATACGCCTGTCATCATCGATCTGAGCGGGCACGCGGCGTAGCACCCCGCTCAGCTACGGGCCGATGCGCTTCTCGCTATCCATGTGCGCGAGCTGGGCTTCCGGATAGCGTGCACCAGCGGCCGCTCCAGGCGGAAACGCCTCGGCCAGTGCGGCCAGATGGGCTGGCGTCAGCCGGACATCGAGCGCGCCGAGCGCCTCGGCGAGACGATCGCGGCGGCGGGCGCCGACCAGCGGCACGATATCGCGACCCTGCGCCGCGACCCAGGCGATGGCGGCCTGCGCCGGCGAAGCGCCGACGTCATCGGCAATTCGCCGCAATGAGTCAGCGAGCATCAGGTTCGCATCAAGATTGCTGCCCTGAAAGCGCGGGCTAAGGCTGCGGAAATCCTGCGCGGCGGAACGATCCTTGGTCCAGTGGCCGCTGATCAGGCCGCGCGCCAATACGCCGTAGGCGGTGATGCCGATGCCGAGCTCACGGCAGGTCTTCAGGATGTCGCTCTCGATGCCGCGCGCGAGCAGCGAATATTCGATCTGCAGATCGACGATCGGATGCACGGCGTGCGCGCGGCGAATGGTGTCGGAGCCGACCTCGGAAAGGCCGATATGCCTGATCCAGCCGGCCTTGATCATGTCGGCCATCGCACCGATGGTTTCCTCGATCGGCACATCGGGATCGAGCCGTGCGGGACGATAGATGTCGATCGCATCGACGCCGAGCCGCTGCAGCGAATAGGCGAGGAAATTCTTGATCGCCGCCGGGCGGCTGTCATAGGCGGACCAATTCCTGGCGGGATCGCGCAGCGCGCCGAATTTGACGCTGATCTGCAGATTGTCGCGATTGCGCGAGGCGAGCGCTTCGCGGATCAACATCTCATTGTGGCCCATGCCGTAGAAGTCGCCGGTATCGAGCAGCGTGATGCCGGCATCGAGCGCGGCATGGATGGTGGCGATGCTTTCGCCGCGGTCGGCAGGGCCATAAAAGTCTGACATGCCCATGCAGCCGAGGCCGATGGCGGAGACACTTGGGCCCGTCTTGCCGAGGTTGCGCTTTTCCATGGTGGTTCTCCTCGTGATCGGTGGCGGCGATGCCGCCGTAATGACGAGGCTGATATGAACCTTCCACGCCCGCGCGATAAGCTGGACAATTCGAAATAGCTTGTTCAATATATCGAACAATGAAGGATTTCGATCTCCGCGATCTCGACGCGTTCGTTGCCGTGGCGCGCACGCGCAATTTCCGCCGGGCCGCCACCGAGCAGGGCGTCTCCGTCTCGAGCCTCAGCCAGCGCCTGCGCGACATGGAGGAGCGGCTCGGCGTCCGCCTGATGAACCGCACCACGCGCAGCGTCGCGCTCACCGAAGCCGGCGAGCTTTTGTTGGCCCGTGTTGCGCCCGCGATGTCCGACGTCGGCGCGGCGCTGGACCAGGTGCGCGGCCTCCGGTCCGTGCCGTCGGGGCGGCTGCGCATCAACGCGCCGCCGCCGGCGATCGATCTGGTGCTGGCGCCGATGGTCGCGCCGTTCCTTCAGGCGCATCCAAAAATCGATCTGGAAATCGTCGGCGACAGCTCGTTCGTCGACATCGTGGCCCAGGGTTTTGATGCTGGCGTGCGCTATGGCGAGCACCTGGCGCAGGATATGATCGCGGTCCCGCTCGGGGCGCCGCAGCGCTACGCGGTGGTGGCCTCGCGCGAATATGTCGCGCAGCACGGCCGCCCGAAACATCCGAAGGAGCTGCTCGAGCATTCCTGCATCCGCACCCGGTTCGGCAGCGGCGCGATGCTGGACTGGGAATTCGAGAAGACGGGCCGCGTCGTAAAAGTCTCGCCGCCGGCCAAGCTGGTCGCGACCTATCTCGGCCTTGCGCTACGCGCCGTCCATGACGGCGTCGGCTTCTGGCTGACCTTCGAGGGCTATGTTCGTTACGGCATCAAGTCGGGCGCGCTGGTCAGCGTGCTCGACGATTGGTGCCCGCCGTTTCCGGGGCCGTTTCTGTATTACCCGAGCCGGCGTCAGCCACCGCCGGCGCTGGCCGCGTTCGTGACGTTCGTCGCGCAATGGCGCAGGCAGGAGCGGCGAAAGAGCGAAAAATCCTCCGTCGTCCCGGCCAAGCGGAGCGCGAGCCGGGACCCATAACTACCGATGTTGCTTGTCGGAAGAGCTGGAGCGCCAGTTTGTCGTAATCACAAAGGCCGGTGGTTATGGGTCCCTGCGTTCGCAGGGACGACCTCGTTGAGACATCCCGTTTACAGCATGCTGGGCAGCACGCGGTCCGGCGGCTTGTGATTGTCGAGGAAGGTTCTGATGTTGATGATCACCTTCTCGCCCATCTCGACGCGGCCTTCGATCGTGGCCGAGCCCATATGCGGCAGCAGCGTCACCTTGCCGGCCTTGGCGAGGCGCACCAGCTTCGGGTTCACCGCGGGCTCGTGCTCGTAGACGTCGAGCCCGGCGCCGCCGACATCGCCGGCTTCCAGCAACTTGACCAGCGTGTCCTCGTCGATCACCCCGCCGCGCGCGGTGTTGACGATGTAGGCGTCCTTGCGGATCAGCTTCAGCCGCCGCGCCGACAGCAAATGATAGGTCGCCGGCGTATGCGGACAGTTCACCGAGATGATGTCCATCCGCGCCAGCATCTGGTCGAGGCTTTCCCAATAGGTCGCCCCGAGTTCCTCGGCGATCATGGGGGCCACGGGGCGGCGGTTGTGATAGTGGATCTGCAGGCCGAAGGCGCGGGCGCGGCGGGCGACCGCCTGGCCGATCCGGCCCATGCCGATAATGCCGAGGCGTTTGCCGCCGATGCGATGGCCGAGCATCCAGGTCGGGGACCAGCCCGGCCAGTTCTTGCCGTCGGGAAGGATCGTTGCGCCTTCGATCAGTCGCCGTGGCACGGCGAGTATCAGCGCCATGGTCATGTCGGCGGTGTCCTCGGTCAGAACTTTCGGCGTGTTGGTCACCGTGATGCCGCGCGCATGCGCCGCCGTGACGTCGATATTGTCGACGCCGTTGCCGAAATTGGCGATCATGCGCAGCTTGCAGTCGGGATGGTTGATCATCGTCTCGTCGATCATGTCGGTGACGGTAGGCACCAGCACATCGGCCGAGCGGGAGGCTTCGGCAATCTGCTGCGGTGTCATCGGCGTGTCGTCGAGGTTCAACCTCGCGTCGAACAGCTCGCGCATCCGCGTCTCGATCGAGTCCGGCAGCTTGCGAGTGACGACGACGAGGGGTTTTTTCTTAACCGACATGTCCAGCTCTCATGAGGGACGACGTAAAGCGCGCCGTTCAGGCCTCATTAACCCGGTTGTTCGACACTGCGGTGGCCACGCGGTCCCGGCATCCGGCTGTTTCGTGAGGTAAGTCCCTTGGGTTCCCCAATACTTGCCTCGGATTTTCGGCAGAAAATTCGGGCGTTCTGGTTCTTGGCGTTCCGTCCTCTCTATCAGAAGGCCGGGCCAAGACAAGAACCCCTCGGACGCCGCAAGCCGGCTGCGACCAAGCGCGGCACGGGGGTTTGGGGTTATTCGGGCGTAGCGGGCGGTTTCAACTCGGAGATTTTGAGTTGCACCTGTCTGGCAGGAGGCGAGTTGATGGCGTTGGGGCGTTTCTGTTCGGTGGCGGTGCTGGCGGCGTGCTGGTTTTTTGCTTCCGTCAGCACGGGATTTTCGGCCAAGGATTCGGCCACCACTTCGAGCGGCCTGCCGGTGCCCCGATATGTCAGTCTCAAATCCGATCATGTGAACGTCCGCGCCGGCCCGACCAAGGACAATGACGTCGCCTGGGTCTACACCCGCTCCGGCCTGCCGGTCGAAATCACCGCCGAATTCGAGAACTGGCGCCGCGTGCGCGATTCCGAGGGATCCGAGGGCTGGGTCTATCACTCGCTGCTGTCTGGTCGCCGCACCGCGGTTGTCACCATGAAGAGCAAGGACGAGCTGGCATCGATCTATGATCGTCCCGATAAGACCAGTGCGGTGGCGGCCCGCCTGCAGGCCGGGGTGGTCGCGCAGGTCAAGAAATGCGCCAACGGCTGGTGCCGGGTGATCGGCAACGGCTTTGACGGCTGGATCGAGCAGCAGCGCCTGTGGGGCGTCTACGCCGACGAGAAGGTGGATTGAGTTTCTGTCGTCCCTGCGAACGCAGGGACCCATACGCCGCGGCCCATCAATGGGGCGCGCGCGTAGACGCCTTCTGTCACAACATAGATTTGTGGTTATGGGTCCCTGCGTTCGCAGGGACGACAGCTAGCGCTTCTTGCGCAGCCGCACGACCATGTCGACGCGGGAAATCTCGTAGCCTTCCGGCACGTCGGGCATCTTCGACAGCACCAGATGCGGATCGGGAATGTCGACCAGCTCGTGGTTGTTCTCAAGATAGAAGTGGTGGTGCGCGGTGACGTTGGTGTCGAAATAGGTCTTGGTGCCGTCGACCGAGACCTGGCGCAGCAGGCCGGCATCGGTGAGCTGGTTGAGGGTGTTGTAGACGGTGGCCAGCGATACCGGCACCTTGGCCAGTGTCGCCTCCTCGTAGAGCATTTCCGCGGTCAGGTGGCGGGCGCCCTTGCCGAACAGCAGCCAGCCCAGAGCCATGCGCTGGCGGGTGGGCCGAAGACCCGCGGCCTGCAGCATCTCGTTGACATCGTGCCAGGGACAGCCGGTCAACGCCGGCTGATGTCCGGCGGCACGGGCGGCCGGATCGATACCGTCGTCGTTCAGGGGCGAGGCTTGGTCGTTCATGTCCACTTCGGGCACCACACGCGCTAACTTGGGCAATATTCTTGCTCAATATAAAAGGAAATCAGGTAGATGCAAGTTTTTCGCAACTAGAACTGGCCCAGGGTTAAGCAAGGACAAGCAGCGGTTAGGCAGGAACAAGCGGCGTTTTTGCCCGTTCCAGTGCTTTGCCGGGCCGTCATGCCTATGTTACAGAGCGCGCGGACCACATATGCGATTTCGGCAGAGGCAAAGGCCGATAGCACCCTAAGTAGCGCCAAATTGCGGGAACAAGCGTTCCCGTAGGGAAACGGGTCCGGTTCGCTCACAAAGCGCTCCATCGGGACATCTAAATAGAGGCTGAAAGACGATGCTGGATCGGCGCAGCGGTTATGAATACGAGGATTTGCTGGCCTGCGGTCGCGGCGAGATGTTCGGCCCGGGCAATGCCCAGCTGCCGCTGCCGCCGATGCTGATGTTCGATCGCATCACCGAAATCAACGACAATGGCGGCGAGTTCGGCAAGGGTCTGATTCGGGCAGAGCTCGATGTGAAGCCCGACCTGTGGTTTTTCGGCTGCCACTTCAAGAATGACCCTGTCATGCCGGGCTGTCTCGGCCTGGACGCAATGTGGCAGATGGTCGGATTCTACCTCGGCTGGATCGGCGGCGAGGGGCGGGGCCGGGCGCTGGGACTGGGGGATTTGAAGTTCTCCGGCCAGGTGCTGCCGAACGCCCGCAAGGTTGTGTACAACATCGACATGAAGCGCGTGATGCGTTCAAAGCTGGTGCTCGGCGTCGCCGACGGCTGGCTTTCCATGGATGGCGAGATTATCTATCGCGCCAAGGATCTGAAGGTCGGACTGTTCAAGCAGGGCACCGAGCCAGCCTGAACGGCACGATCACACAGCAGCACATTTCTCAAGCAACGGAACGGCAGGGCGAGGCAGTCATGAAGCGGGTTGTCATCACGGGGATGGGGATCGTCTCATCCATCGGAAACAACACCCAGGAAGTGCTTGCGAGCCTTCACGACGCGAAGTCCGGAATCACGCGCGCGGCGAAGTATGCCGAAATGGGCTTCCGTTCGCAGGTGCAAGGTGCGCCGACGCTCAATCCGACCGACGTCATCGACCGCCGCGCGATGCGCTTTCTCGGCGAGGGCGCGGCGTGGAATCACGTTGCGATGGAGCAGGCGATCCAGGATTCCGGCCTGACGCCGGCTGAAGTATCCGATGTCCGTACCGGCATCATCATGGGCTCGGGCGGGCCGTCCGCGCGCACCATCGTCGAATCCGCCGATATCACCCGCACCAAGGGGCCGAAGCGCGTCGGACCGTTTGCGGTGCCGAAGGCGATGTCGTCGACCGCGTCGGCCACGCTTGCGACCTGGTTCAAGATCAAGGGCGTGAACTACTCGATCTCCTCGGCCTGCGCGACCTCGAACCATTGCATCGGCAACGCCTATGAGACGATCCAGATCGGCAAGCAGGACGTGATCTTCGCCGGCGGCTGCGAGGAGCTCGACTGGTCGCTGTCGGTGCTGTTCGACGCCATGGGCGCGATGTCCTCGAAATACAACGATACGCCTGCCACTGCCTCGCGGCCCTACGACATCAGCCGCGACGGCTTCGTCATCGCCGGCGGCGCCGGCGTCGTGGTGCTGGAAGAGCTCGAGCACGCCAAGGCGCGCGGCGCGCGCATCTATGCCGAAGTGGTCGGCTATGGCGCGACGTCAGACGGTTACGACATGGTCGCGCCGTCGGGCGAGGGTGCCGAGCGCTGCATGCGCATGGCGATGTCGACCGTGAAGACGCCGATCGACTACATCAACCCGCACGCCACCTCGACGCCGGCCGGCGACCCGCCGGAGATCGAGGCGATTCGAAAAGTGTTCGGCACCGGCGAGAAGTGCCCGCCGATTTCGGCGACCAAGGCGCTGACCGGCCACTCGCTCGGCGCCACCGGCGTGCAGGAAGCGATCTATTCGCTGCTGATGATGAACAACGGTTTCGTCTGCGAGAGCGCCCATATCACCGAGCTCGATCCTATCTTCGCCGACATGCCGATCGTGCGCAAGCGCATCGACAACGCCAAGCTCGGCACCGTGCTGTCGAACTCCTTCGGCTTCGGCGGCACCAACGCCACGCTGGTGTTCAAGCGGATGGACGCTTGATTTGGTTTTTGCGATCGCTCGTTTGCGGCAACAGCCTCGCAGGCGGCGGGTGGTGACCTTGCAACAATCCGAAACGGAGTGGGCATGATTATTGAACCGCGCGTGCGAGGGTTCATCTGCACGACGGCGCATCCCGCCGGCTGCGCCACGAACGTCCGTGAGCAGATTGCTTACGTTCTGCACCAGGGCCCGATTGCGGAATGTCCCAAGCGCGTCGCCGTGCTGGGATGTTCGACGGGGTACGGCCTCGCGAGCCGCATCGTTGCGACTTTCGCCGGCGGGGCGGACACCATCGGCGTATCATTGGAGCGCGAGCCCACAGCGACCAGGACAGGCAGCGCCGGCTTCTACAACAACCGCGCCTTCGAGATCGAGGCGCAGAAGATCGGACGGTCTCCCCTCACGCTCGAGGGCGACGCCTTCTCCGACGAGCTGAAGAAGACCTTCATCGACTGTGTGCGTGAAAAGTTCGGACAGCTCGACCTGCTGGTCTACAGCATGGCCGCGCCGGTCCGCACCGATCCGGTCACCGGCAAGACCTGGCGCTCGGCGATCAAGCCGCTCGGCGCTCCCGTCGACATCAAGACCCTCAACACCGAAACCGGTGAGGTCTATGAGACCACCATTGCACCGGCGAGCGAAGATGAGGCCACCGCGACCGTCGCGGTGATGGGCGGCGAGGACTGGAAGCGCTGGATCGACCAGCTCGCGGACGCCGGTGTGCTGGCGCCCGGCTTCCGGACGCTGAACTACACCTATATCGGCAGCGAACTGACTTGGCCGATCTACTGGCATGGTACGCTAGGTCGCGCCAAGGTCGATCTTGACCGCAAGGCAGAAGAGATCCGCAGCAGACTCGGCCAGGACGCCGCCCGCGTGGTGGCGCTGAAGGCCGTCGTGACGCAAGCGAGCTCGGCGATCCCGGTGGTGCCGCTCTATGGCACGGTGCTGTTCAAGGTGATGAAGCAGCTCGGGCTCCACGAAGGCTGCATCGAACAGATCGATCGCCTGTTCCGCATGCGTCTTGGCCCGAATGCCGAAGTTGACGACGCGATGCGCCTTCGGGTCGATGATTGGGAGCTTTCGCCGGACGTTCAGAAGGAGGTGTCGCGACGCTGGCCGCTGCTCTCCACGGAGACGCTCGGCGAACTGGCGGACCTTCCGGAATACAGGAGAGAATTTCTTCGCCTGTTCGGCTTTGGCATCGACGGCGTCGATTACGCGGCGGACGTGGATCCCCGCGTGGTCACGTGAGCCCTTGGTGAGTGTCGTAGGATGGGTAGAGCGCAGCGAAACCCATCGAATCCCTAAGCGGAGCGATGATGGGTATCGCTTCGCTCCACCATCCTACGCATTTCACCCCGCGGCGATCTTCTCGGCGCGCTGAAACGCCGGTCGCGACACGATGCGATCGAGATAGGCGTCGAATGACGGCCGCGACGGCACTATCTTGAATACCCGCACCGCAAAGTTCAGCCCGGCGCCGATCGTGATGTCGGCAGCCGAGAATCTTTCGCCGAGAATCCAGGGGCCTTTCTGCAGCGCGGCGTCGAGCACATCGAAGGTCTGGGTCGCGCTGCCCCATGCCGCCGTGCTCGGCGGCACTTCCAGCTTGGTGTAGATCTGGATGATCGCCGGCTCGATGCAGCTTGGTGAGAAAAACAGCCACTGCAGATAACGCGCCCGCAGCGGATCGGTGACATCAGGCGCGAGATTGGTTTCCGGATAGCGGTCGGCGATATAGGCGCAGATCGCCGCCGCCTCGCCGAGCGCAGCCTCGCCGTCCTGCAAAGCGGGCACCTTGCCCATCGGATTGATCGCGAGATATTCCGGCGCCTTCTGCGCGCCGGTCGAAATGTCGGTCAGCACGCGTTCATAAGGCAGCCCGGATTCTTCCAAGAGCCAGATTGCGGAGAACGAGCGCGAGCGGGGCGACCAATAGAGTTTTATCATGGCAAAACCTTTCATCGGCGTTGGGCGAGCAGCGGCGGCGGTTCAAGCGACATGCCGGTCGGCTTGCAGCGACCTCGCTCAATCATTGCTGAGATAACTTGGCAGAACCTCGTCAAGACGCGCCGCAATCAGCGCGCGCGTCCTCTCGCGAAGCGTTGCGTTTCCTGCGGCCGCGGCCGCCGGCTCAGGGAACTCCGAGTTATCGAGCTTCGTGAGCGGATCCTCGCCCAGTTGCAGCCCTCGGGCCAGCCTCGCGCCAAAATTCCCGAGCGGGCGGTTGATCCTCTCATAGGTGCTGCCGTCGAGCATACTCAATGAAACATTGGCGAAAAGTTCTGCGCGCCTGAGGACCGAGCCAAGTCCGCGGCTATAAACGCCGACACCGTCCAGTGTGAGATTGGTGTTTGCAAGCTGTGTCTTGTATCTGGTCAGGACAAGATATCGTTCGCAGTTCGCGGTCGGCGTGATGCTTTTGACGATCGCCGAAAGGCCCTCGCGAGGATCGGGCAGAAATCGCGATGTCGGGTTATAGAAGGGCTCGAACGCGCCTTTTGGATATCCGATCCGCCTTACCCCCGGATCGGCGCCGGTCACCGCGCGTATCCGCGCAACGGCGAGATCGTCCAGTCCCCATCCGTTGACCGCGACCGCGCTCACCTCGGTCTCAAAGACCGTGAGCCCGAATTTCTGCACCGAAAAGCGATCCTCGATCGCCGCAATGATGCCAAGCCGGCAAGGGCCGGTCTCGGCAACCGGCGGTTTCGTGGCGGCCTTGGCCTTCGGCGCCGCCTTTTTCGCCACAGGTTTGGAAGATGGCGCTGCCGCCGGGTTTGTTGCAGGGGTTTGAGCCCATCCCGCTGTCGTGAAGCATGACATGAGGATGACGGCGGCAGTGATGTTACGCAACATGATCCGAACGAAGACAGTTGATGACGACAAGGACAAAAACTACAGCGTGCGCGCTCCGTCCGCAAGCAACGCTGCGGCTTTCAGGCCGATTTTCGCCATCGATAGTATTTCATCATGAAACCGTTCTTCGGCTCGAGCTCTTCTTTCTCGAACATAAAGCCTTCGCGCTCGTACCAGCGCCACGCCTTTTCATTCCCGCGCGCAGCGCAGCCAGATCTCGTCAGGCATTTGTTGCCGCGTGAAGGCGAGCAGGCGGCGCCCGAGACTACTGCTCTGATATTCGGGCGCGACGAACAGCTGGTCGAGATAATGGTCGGACACATGCAATGCGAGCATCGCCGCCAGCACGCCCTCGTCGTCGGCGACGTAAAGGCTCCAGCCCTTTTCCACTTCCATCGGGATGCGCGTGCGCAACTTGGCCAGCAGGGAATCGCTGGCGTCTTCCAGCCCAGTCGAACACCAGCTGTTCATCCAGACGCGCGCGATCTCGTCATACTCGTCGGACCGGGCGGGGCGGATCACAGGCTGCGGCATCGGATGCTTTCGTGGTCTCTTCGGGCTGTCGAATTCGACGGCGGGACTGAAGGATTCAAGTCCGCGCTTTCCGCGACGATGACTTCGCCTCGCGCTGCGCGCGCAACGCATCCGCCGCGAGGCAGACCACTTCGGAGATCTGCAGCAGCTGGCCGGCAAGCGGACTTGTCTTGCGCCAGACCATGCCGATGGTGCGCGACGGCTGCGGGTTCTTGAAGCGCGCGACCGAGACCGACGCCGATCGTGTCTCCACGCCGACGGCCATTTCCGGAATCAAGGTGACGCCGATCCCGGCGCCGACCATCTGAACGAGGGTCGACAGCGAGCTTGCGTCCAGCACTTCGCGCGGCGGCGACGACTGCATGTTGCAGAACGACAGCGCCTGGTCGCGGAAACAATGGCCCTCCTCGAGCAGCAGCAGCCGCATTTCGCGCAAGCTTTCGTGGCTCGGCACCGGCGTGCCTTCGTCCCAGCCCGGCCGCACCAGCAGAAACGTCTCCGAAAAGCACGCGACCTCGGTCAGCGAGGGTTGCGAAACCGGCAGCGCGACGATCGCGGTATCCAGCCGGCCCTCGGTGACCTCCTTGATCAGCCGCGGCGTCTGGGTCTCGCGAACGTGAATGTCGAGTTCCGGATGCATGCGCGAAAGATTCTCGATCACTTTCGGCAGCAGATAGGGCGCGATCGTCGGGATCACGCCGATGCGCAGCCGCCCGGCGAGCCGGTCCTGTGAGGCGCGGGCGAAATCGCCGAGCTCATCGACCGATCGCAGGATGTCACGGACCCGCTGGACGATTTCCTCACCGAACTTCGTCAGGGAAACCTGCCGCGCGCCGCGTTCCAGCAGCACGCCGCCCAGGGCCTCCTCCATTTCCTTGATCTGCATCGAGAGCGCCGGCTGCGAGATGGAACAGGCCTCGGCCGCGCGCCCGAAATGGCCGTGACGGGCCAGCGCGTCGAAATAGCGGAGCTGCCTAAGCGTAATCTGGAACATCAGATAATCTTATCAGACAATCTTATCGGTTCGATCATTAAAATCAACTTCCCCTGATGGATGGGCCTGCTTAGATTGCTTCCAATCCAAACAAGACGCGACCCCAGGAGATAATCATGGACGATCAGACAAAATGCCCGTTCTCGGGCGGCAATCGCGCGCGCACAAACCGTGACTGGTGGCCGGATGCGCTCGACGTTTCCATCCTTCACCGCAATTCCGATCTCTCCGATCCGATGGGCGAGGCGTTCGACTACGCCAAGGAGTTCAAGAGCCTCGACCTCAACGCCGTCATCAAGGATCTGCATGCGTTGATGACGGAATCGCAGGACTGGTGGCCAGCCGATTTCGGTCACTATGGCGGCCTGATGATCCGCATGGCCTGGCACAGCGCGGGCACCTATCGCATCACCGACGGCCGTGGCGGCGCCGGCGCCGGTCAGCAGCGCTTCGCGCCGCTCAACAGCTGGCCTGACAACGCCAACCTCGACAAGGCGCGCCGGCTGCTCTGGCCGATCAAGCAGAAATATGGCCGCAAGATCTCGTGGGCCGACCTGATGATTCTCGCCGGCAACGTCGCGCTGGAATCGATGGGCTTCAAGACGTTTGGTTTTGCGGGTGGCCGCGCCGATGTCTGGGAGCCGGAAGAGCTGTTCTGGGGACCTGAAGGCACCTGGCTTGGCGACGAACGCTATAGCGGCGAACGCCAGCTCGCCGAGCCGCTTGGCGCCGTGCAGATGGGCCTGATCTACGTCAACCCGGAAGGGCCGAACGGCAATCCGGACCCGGTTGCGGCGGCCAAGGACATCCGCGAGACCTTCTTCCGCATGGCGATGAACGACGAAGAGACGGTCGCGCTGATCGCCGGCGGCCACTCCTTCGGCAAGACCCATGGCGCCGGCGATCCGTCGCTGGTTGGCGCGGACCCCGAAAGCGGCGCCATCGAGGATCAGGGACTGGGATGGAAGAGCAAGCACGGCACCGGCGTCGGCCCTGATGCCATCACCGGCGGCCCGGAAGTCACCTGGACGCAGACGCCGACCAAGTTCAGCAATCTGTTCTTCAAGAACCTGTTCGAAAACGAATGGGAGCTGACGCAAAGCCCGGCCGGGGCCAAGCAGTGGCGGGCCAAAAATGCCGAAGCTACGATCCCGGACGCCTATGACAAGTCGAAGAAGCATGTGCCGACCATGCTGACCACCGACCTGTCGCTGCGCTTCGATCCGGCCTACGAAAAAATCTCGCGGCGCTTCTACGAGCACCCCGAGCAGTTCGCCGATGCGTTTGCGCGGGCCTGGTTCAAGCTCACGCACCGCGACATGGGCCCGATCGCGCGCTATCTCGGCCCGCTGGTGCCGAAGGAGACGCTGATCTGGCAGGATCCGATTCCGGCGGTGGATCATCCCGCGATCGGTGAAGCGGACGTCGCCGCGCTGAAGACGAAGATCCTCGGCTCCGGCCTCACCGTGCCGCAACTCGTCTCGACCGCATGGGCGTCGGCCTCGACGTTCCGCGGCTCCGACAAGCGCGGCGGCGCCAATGGCGCGCGTATCCGTCTCAGTCCGCAGAAGGACTGGGAGGTCAACCAGCCGGCCGAACTCAAGACGGTGCTCGCCAAGCTCGAGGCGATCCAGAAGGAGTTCGGCAAGAAGGTCTCGCTGGCCGACCTGATCGTGCTCGGCGGCGTTGCGGCGGTCGAGAAGGCCGCCAAGGATGCCGGCGTCGACGTCAAGGTGCCGTTCACGCCGGGCCGCGCCGATGCGTCGCAGGACCAGACCGACGTCGAGTCCTTTGCGCCGCTCGAGCCGCGGGCCGACGGCTTCCGCAACTACGTCAACAGCAAGAAGCACCAGTTCATGAAGCCCGAAGAGGCGCTCGTGGACCGGGCGCAATTGCTGCGGCTCACCGGGCCGGAGCTCACGGTGCTGGTCGGTGGCCTGCGCGTGCTCGGCGCCAATTTCGGCGGCTCCAAGCACGGCGTGTTCACCGATAAGCCCGGCACGCTGACGAACGACTTCTTCCTCAACCTGCTCGACATGGGTACGCAATGGCAGCCCGCCGGCTCCGATGGCGTCTATGAGGGCCGCGACCGCAAGACCAAGGCGGTCAAGTGGACCGGCACCCGCGTCGACCTGATCTTCGGCTCGCACGCGCAGCTCCGCGCGTTCGCGGAAGTCTATGGCTGCTCGGATTCGAAAGAGAAGTTCGCCAAGGACTTCGTGGCGGCGTGGACCAAGGTGATGAACCTCGACCGCTTCGACATCGCCTGAGCCTCACGGCTTAAATGAAAGGGCGGCCTCACGGGCCGCCCTTTTGATTTCGGGCTAAGGAGCATGATGATTGTTGGTTGGATGGGATTGGCCGCAGGCGGGCGCTTTACCTCTCCCGCTTGCGGGGAGGTCGGCGCGAAGCGCCGGGTGGGGGCTCTCTCCACTCGGGTAGTGTCGCCCGTGGAGACACCCCCACCCCGACCCTCCCCCGCAAGCGGGAGAGGGAGCGCACCTTCTTCGTGGTCGCAACCAATTCAAATTTCAACGTGCTTAAGCGGCCGTCCCGCGCTCACACGCCGAGCGTGCCGGCCTTTGCTGCCGCATAGCGCTCGGCGATTTTGGCCCAGTTCACCGTATTCCACCACGCCTTGAGATAATCGGCACGGCGGTTCTGGTAGTTCAGATAATAGGCGTGCTCCCAGACGTCGTTGCCCATCAACGCGCGTTTGCCGTCCATCATCGGATTGTCCTGGTTCGGCCGGGTCTCGATCGCGAGCTTGCCGTCCTTGTTGACGGTGACGAACACCCAGCCGGAGCCGAACTGGCGTCCGCCGGCGGCGTTAAAGTCGTTCTGGAATTTTTCCATGCCGCCGAGGTCGCGGTCGATCGCGGCGAGCACTTCGCCTTCAGGCTTGCCGCCGTTCGGGCCCATGATCTCCCAGAACATGGTGTGGTTGGCATGGCCGCCGAGATTGTTGCGGACGGTGAATTTGATGCTGTCGTCGAGCGCATTCAGATTGCCGAGCACGTCCTCGATCTTCGCCGTCCCAAGCTGCGGGTTGGTCTTGGCGACATTGTTGAGATTGGCGACGTAGGCGGCGTGGTGTTTGCCGTGATGGATTTCCATCGTCTTGGCGTCGATGTGGGGCTCGAACGCATTGGTCGGATAGGTCAGTGCCGGCAGCGTGAAGGGGCCGGTCGGGGCCTCCGCCGGGGCAGGAGCGGCCGCCTGCGCAAAGACGAGACGTGGGGCTGCAACCGCAGCTGCAAGACCGGTTGCAGCAAACATCAGATGGCGCCGGGACATGGATGACATCGACTTCTCCTTACCTGTAGATGAACTCTGTGAATATGCGTTGGGATGGAACGCCGTAGGCCGCTGCGGGTGACAAGTTACGGATGAGGGGTGGAATCGGGTCTCGTTTCTCTCCTCATCAACCTGCGACGTAATCGCACAGGTGCTGCCGTCCCGGCAATGTAACCCCGGCGGGCAACAAAAAAGGGCGGCCGTTCGGCCGCCCCCTTGTTCACATTTTAGCGATGCCTTACTCGCCGGCGGCTTCGCGCGGCGCCTGGCCTTCCGCCTTCTGCTTGGCCTCGAGATCCTCGCCGGTGGCCTGGTCGACCACCTTCATCGAGAGCCGGGTCTTGCCGCGGTCGTCGAAGCCGAGCAGCTTGACCTTGACCTTGTCGCCTTCCTTGACGACGTCGGAGGTCTTCTGCACGCGGTTCGCCGCGAGCTGGCTGATATGGACGAGGCCGTCCTTGGCGCCGAAGAAGTTCACGAAAGCGCCGAACTCCATCACCTTGACCACGGTGCCTTCGTAGATCTGGCCGATCTCCGGATCGGAAGCGATCGACTTGATCCACTTGATTGCGGCCTTCATCGCCTCGCCGTCGTTGGAGGCGACCTTGACGGTGCCGTCGTCCTCGATGTTGACCTTGGCGCCGGTCTTCTCGACGATCTCGCGGATCACCTTACCGCCGGTGCCGATCACTTCACGGATCTTGTCGGTCGCGATCTTGAAGGTCTCGATGCGCGGCGCGTATTCGCCGAGCTCGGCGCGGGCGTTGGTCAGCGCCTTGGCCATTTCGCCGAGGATGTGGACGCGGCCTTCCTTGGCCTGGCCGAGGGCGACCTTCATGATCTCCTCGGTGATGCCTTCGATCTTGATGTCCATCTGCAGCGAGGTGATGCCCTGGTCGGTGCCGGCCACCTTGAAGTCCATGTCGCCGAGATGATCCTCGTCGCCGAGAATGTCTGAAAGCACCGCAAAGCGCGAGCCTTCGAGAATGAGGCCCATCGCGATGCCCGCGGTCGGCCGCTTCAGCGGCACGCCGGCGTCCATCAGCGCCAGCGAGGCGCCGCACACCGAGGCCATCGACGACGAGCCGTTGGATTCGGTGATCTCGGAGACCACGCGCACCGTGTAGGGGAATTCATGGTGCGGCGGCAGGACGGGATGGATCGCGCGCCAGGCCAGCTTGCCGTGACCGACCTCGCGGCGCTTGGTGCCGCCGAGACGTCCGGTCTCGCCGACCGAATAGGGCGGGAAGTTGTAGTGCAGCAGGAACGTTTCTTTGTACGTTCCCGACAGCGCATCGATGTATTGCTCGTCCTCGCCGGTGCCGAGCGTGGTCACGACCATCGCCTGGGTCTCGCCACGGGTGAACAGCGCCGAGCCGTGGGCGCGCGGCAGCACGCCGACTTCTGCGATGATGTTGCGCACGGTCTTGACGTCGCGGCCGTCGATCCGCTTGCCGGTGTCGAGGATGTTCCAGCGAACGATCTTGGCCTCGAGCTCCTTGAACACGCCGGCGATGCGCAGCTTGTCGTATTTCGGCTCCTGGCCTTCCGGGAAGTAGTGCGCGAGCACCTTTTCCTTGGCCGCGCCGACGGCCGCGTAGCGCTCCTGCTTGATCGGGATCGCGTAGGCGGTGCGCAGGTCCTGCTCGATCAGGCCGAGCATTTCCTTCTCGATCTCGCTGTTGTCGATCGCGGTGACCTCGCGCGGATCCTTGGCGGCCTTCTCGGCGAGCTCGATGATCGCCTTGATCACCGGCTGGAAGTGGCGATGGCCGAACATGACGGCGCCGAGCATGATCTCTTCCGACAGCTCCTTGGCCTCGGATTCGACCATCAGCACCGCGTCCGACGTGCCGGCGACGACCAGGTCGAGCTGGGTGTCGGTCATCTCGTCGAGCGTCGGGTTGAGGATGTATTCGTCGTTGCTGAAGGCGACGCGGGCGGCGCCGATCGGGCCCTTGAACGGCACGCCCGACAGCGTCAGTGCCGCTGACGCGGCGACCATCGACAGCACGTCGGGGTCGTTCTCCATGTCGTGCGAGAGCACGGTGACGATCACCTGGGTTTCGTTGCGCCAGCCGTCGGCGAACAAGGGGCGGATCGGGCGGTCGATCAGGCGGGAGACCAGCGTCTCCTTTTCGGTCGGGCGCCCCTCGCGCTTGAAGTAGCCGCCGGGAATGCGGCCCGCGGCGTAGGTCTTTTCCTGGTAGTCGACGGTCAGCGGCAGGAAGTCGACGCCTTCGCGCGGCGCCTTCGCGGCGACGACGGTGGCGAGCACCACGGTCTCGCCATAGGTGGCGATCACGGCGCCGTCGGCCTGACGGGCGATCTTGCCGGTTTCCAGTTTGAGGGGACGTCCACCCCAGTCGATCTCGACGGAATGCTTATTGAACATATCGGTTTCTTTCATGGGTTCACGAGAGAGCAGCGCCCAAAAACACAAAGACCATGCGCAAGATGGCGAGATGCTGATCGCAATGGGAGATCAGCATCCGGCGATCCTGCCATGGTCTTTATCTTTCGGATGGCGTCCATCCTCTCGGCAGTCACGGGCACCTTGCCCTGTCCAGCGGCCGGATTGCTGCTGGACGTTGTCGAGCATGATCCTGATCGGATGATGCTCCCTTGCGCATGATCGTCTCCGACAATCGGAGCCCGTTTTCTTCGGATGATCATGCGAAAACGCGCGCAAACTGCGCGCGCGTGTACGCTCAAATCAACGACGAATGTTATGCTTTTCGAGCAAGGCCTTGTAACGCGCCTCGTCCTTCTTCTTGATGTAGTCGAGAAGCGAACGGCGCGTCGACACGAGCTTCAGAAGGCCGCGGCGTGAATGATTGTCTTTCACGTGGGTCTTGAAGTGGCCCGTCAGATTGTTGATGCGTTCCGACAGGATCGCAACCTGCACTTCGGGCGAACCGGTGTCGCCGGCTTTGGTGGCATTCGTCTTGATGACTTCCGCTTTGCGTTCGGCGGTAATCGACATCGTCAAACTCTCTCATTGCTGCGACCGGGGCTGGCAGTCAGCCCGGTCAGGTTGAACACGCGCTTGGGGATGAGTTCGCCATTGCCAATTTCGGCGAGGGCCAGAAGCCGGCCTGCCACCGTGACATAGACTGTGCCGCTACTATTGGGCGCATCCCGTCCGCGCAACAAAACGGCCTGGCCCCGATGGAGCCTTGCCGCATCAGCCCGTGTGACGGCCAGTGCCGGGATGTCGTCCAGCGCGGTCTCAACGGGCAAAAGCGCGTCGGCGAGGCTTCCCTCGCCAGACGCGGCTCTATTGCATAAAGCCTCCAACTCTTCCAGCGGAATCATGTCCGCCTCGCGGAACGGGCCGACCAAAGTCCGCCGCAACGCGCAGATATGGCCGAAACAGCCCAGAATCCGGCCGATATCGCGGGCCAACGCCCTTACATAAGTACCTTTGCCGCACTCGGCCTCGAACACGGACTGGCCATTATCTCCATGTTCTACAAGGGTTAATTCGTGAATCTCGACCGGGCGCGGCTTCAGTTCGACGGTCTCGCCGTCGCGCGCCAAGTCATAGGCCCGCTCGCCCTGCACCTTGATGGCGGAATATTGCGGCGGGATCTGCTCGATCAGGCCGGTGAACTGCGGCAGCAGTGCCCGGATCGCCTCGGCCGACGGCCGCAGGTCGCTCGTCTTGACCACGCGTCCCTCGGTATCGTCGGTGTCGCGCTCCTCGCCCCAGGCTACCGTGAAGCGGTAGCGCTTCTTGCCGTCCATCACAAACGGCACCGTCTTGGTGGCTTCGCCGAGCGCGATCGGCAGGCCGCCGGAGGCCAGCGGATCGAGCGTGCCGGCATGGCCGGCGCGCTTGGCCTGGAACAAGCGCTTGAGTACGGCGACCGCGTGCGTCGAGGTCATGCCGATCGGCTTGTCGAGAACGACCCAGCCGTGAACGTCGCGCTTGTCGCGCCGCGGCTGACTGTTCTGGCGTTGCTGCTTGTTGCGCGGATCGTTGTTGTCTCGGCGATTGTTATCGTCCGCGCGGCGACCATCGTCGTTCGCGCGGCGCTCGCCTTGCTCGACGCCTGAAAAAATATTTTTTTCAGCGTCGTGCGAATCGGCGGTTTGCTGCGCGATCACGCGGTTGGCGGTGGGCATCGTCATCACTTGTCGTCCGAATCGGGTGCGAGGTCTCTTTGCACCGCAGGTGTTCTCAGTAATTTCTCGATCCGTTCCGCTTCATCGAATCGTTCGTCGACGCGAAAGCGAAGCTCGGGAGCAAATTTCAAGTTAACGCGGTGGGCGATCTCGCCACGCAGGAACTTCTTGTTGCGATCAAGCGCCGCGAGCACGATGTCGGTATCGCGGCCGCCGAGCGGCATCACGTAAATCGTTGCAAGCTTCAGGTCGGGCGACATCCGCACTTCGGGAACGGTGATGATGTGGCCTTCGAGGTCGGGGTCGTGAACGTTACCCTGCGACAGGATATCGGCGACGGCATGGCGCACGGTCTCGCCGACGCGCAACTGACGTTGCGAACCGCCGGAGGCGGAACCCTTGTTGTGGTGGCGGGGCATTAATGTCTCTCAAAGCCGTCAGGCCCGCGCGTATCGCAGGCATCACGGCTTGCTTGCTTCAATCAGGATCAGCACGTGGATGGCCGGAACAGGTCCGGCCACGACGCACACACACTTCAGTCGGTAAAATTCCAGGCTCTTCGCAAGATTTGGACTTACAGAGAGCGCTGGATCGTCTCGATACGGTAGCACTCGATCACGTCGCCGACACGCATGTCGCCGTAGTTCTCGAACGCCATGCCGCATTCCTGGCCGGATTGCACTTCCTTCACTTCGTCCTTGAAGCGCTTCAGGGTCGACAGCTTGCCTTCGTGCACGACGACGTTGTCGCGGATCAGGCGCACATTGGCGCCGCGCTCCACGGTGCCGTCGGTGACGCGGCAGCCGGCGACCTTGCCGACCTTGGAAATGTTGAACACTTCCAGGATCTGGGCGTTGCCGAGCATGGTTTCGCGCAGCGTCGGCGCGAGCAGGCCGGACATCGCCTTTTTGATGTCGTCGACGAGATCGTAGATGATGTTGTAGTAGCGGATCTCGATGCCGTTGCGCTTGGCGGCCGCCGCGGCTTCCTTGTTGGCACGAACGCTGAATCCGATGATGGCGGCGTTAAAACCTTCCGCCAGCGTGACGTCGGATTCGGAGATGCCGCCGACGCCCGCATGCAGGATGCGCGCGGCGACTTCCTCGGTGCCGAGCTTTTCCAGCGAACCCAGAATTGCTTCGAGCGAGCCCTGCACGTCGGCCTTCACGATCAGCGGGAATTCCTTGCGGCCCGCCGTCTTGAGCTGCGACATCATCTGTTCGAGCGAGCCGCGCATGCCGGAGATCGACGCGGCCGCATTCTCGCGCTTCTGGTGGGCGCGATAGCTCGTGACCTGGCGGGCGCGGGCTTCGTTCTCGACGACAGCAAGGCGATCGCCGGCTTCCGGCGGCCCGTTGAAGCCGAGCACTTCCACCGGCACCGAAGGTCCGGCCTCGTCGAGATTGTCACCCTGGTCCGAGATCAGCGCGCGGACGCGGCCCATTTCGGCGCCGGCCACGATGATGTCGCCGACGCGGAGCGTGCCGCGCTGCACCAGCACGGTCGCCACCGGACCGCGGCCACGATCGAGCTTGGCTTCGATCACGGTGCCTTCGGCCGGCCGTTCCGAATTGGTCTTCAATTCGAGCAGCTCGGCCTGCAATGCGATCATCTCGAGCAGCTTGTCGAGATTGGTCTTGTTCTTGGCGGATACCTCGACGTCGACGACTTCACCGCCGAACGATTCGACCTGCACCTCATGCTGCAGCAGCTCGGTGCGCACGCGCTCCGGCTTGGCGTCGGGCTTGTCGATTTTGTTGATCGCCACGATCATCGGCACCTTGGCCGCCTTGGCGTGGTTGATCGCTTCGATCGTCTGCGGCATGACGCCGTCGTCGGCCGCAACCACCAGGATCACGATGTCGGTGACCTTGGCGCCGCGGGCGCGCATCGCGGTGAACGCAGCGTGGCCGGGCGTGTCGATGAAGGTGATCTTCTTGCCGCTTTCCGGCGAGGTCACCTGATAGGCGCCGATATGCTGGGTGATGCCGCCGGCTTCGCCCGATACCACGTTGGCGTGGCGCAGCGCGTCGAGCAGCGAGGTCTTGCCGTGGTCGACGTGGCCCATCACGGTGACGACAGGCGAGCGCGTCTCGGTGTCGGTGGAATCGTCGACGACGTCGAACAGGCCCTCTTCAACGTCGGACGCAGCAACGCGCTTGACGCTGTGGCCCAGTTCCTCGGCAATCAGCTGCGCGGTGTCGGCGTCGATCACGTCGGTGATCTTGTGCATCGCGCCCTGCTTCATCAACAGGCGGATGACGTCGACCGCGCGCTCCGACATGCGGTTGGCGAGTTCCTGGATCGTGATCGCCTCCGGAATCGTGACCTCACGGACCAGCTTTTCCTTCGGCTCGTTCGAGGCGTGGCCCTTGAGGCGCTGGGTGCGGCGGCGGAACGAGGCGATCGAACGCTCGCGAACATCGTCATTGAGCGCGGTGACGACGGTCAGGCGGCCGCGCTCCTTCTGCGGCCCGGGCTTGTGGGTGGTCTTGGGGGCCGCGACGGGACGCATGGCGCCGCCGGGACCGCGCCTGATCTGGCGCGGACCTTCGTCCTCATCGGAACCGTCGGCTGCGACCGGCGTGCGAGCAGCGGGCGTCGCGGCGGCCGGACGGGTGGTTGCCGGGCGCGTCGTGGCCGGACGGGCGGTCGCGGCGGGGGCTGCCGCCGGTGCCGCCGCGGCAGGCTTGGCTTCACCTTCGCCGAACCGCTTCTTGGCCTCGCCTTCGGCCTTACGCTTGGCTTCTTCTTCCTGACGGTGTCGTTCTTCCTCGGCCTTGCGGCGGGCCTCGGCGGCCTCGCGCTCGGCCTTCTCGGCGCTTTCACGGATGGCGCGGCGCTTGGCTTCTTCCTCGGCTTGCCGCCGTTCCTCGACTTCGCGCACCTTGGCATCGGCCAGCGCGCTGGCGCGGGCGGAGCGCTCGTCCTCGGTCAGCGTGCGCAGCACGACGCCGGAGCCGCCGCGTGCACCTGCCGGCGCTGCCCCGGGACGGGACAGCGGTGCCTTCGCCGCGGGCGCCGCTTTGGCGGCCACCGGCTCGGGCGCGTGCGTCTCAGTCGCCGGCGCATCACCGCCGACGCGGCGCTTGCCGCGCTTTTCGACCACGACCTGCTTGGTCCGGCCATGGCTGAAGCTCTGGCGCACGGTGCCCGTCTCGACCCGCGGCTTCAGCGTCAAGGTCTTGGTCGGGACACTCAAAGTCTTGTCGCCAGGCGTTTTGGTATCAACCATTCAGCAGTCCTAATCTCGTTAGCGTTGTGCGCTTCCGCGCCGTCATTACAGCAGGTCTTCGGAACCGATCGTCGTCAGAATTTCTGGCCGCCATCCCCGGTCCCGTCGTCATCGTCCATCCGGTATCGAACCAGGATCTGGCAGCGCGACAGGAACGTTTTGCTCGCCGGGCCCGCGAGCAGCGCAGCATGTATCACATTTGACCGGCCCAGTGCCAAATCCAATTGTGCCGAGGTTAAAGCAGTGACAATCGGCAAATCGCGCGAATCGCCGATATTTCGGCTCCTTTGCCCGGCGATCGCGTCCAATTTGCGGATTCCGTCGGCCGCCCCGTCCGAAGCGTGGATCAGGGCTCCGGCCCTGCCCTGTTCGAGCAGGCCCTCGACCTTGGCATAGCCGGAAATCACCTGGCCGGCCTTGGCGGCCATGGCCAGCGCCTCGACACAGCTTCGTTCCAGCAGGGCCTCGGTATCGGCGGGAAGGGTGGCCGCAACCCGGACGTCGCGCTTGAACCCACGGCTAAATTGGTGACGCTTGACCGCTTCTGCAATGGTGCGGCGCGAGGCGCCGACCCACAGGCCGCGGCCGGGCAATTTCCGTTTCAAATCGGGAACGACGTCGCCCGACGGGGCGACCACAAAGCGGATCAGCTCGTCAATCGGGCGCACCTGCCGGCTGACCGCGCACATCCGCATGGTCGCGGACTTGTCGGTCCGCGGCCCATGGTCGAGATCGGGGTCAGCCAAAGCGAGCATGCCTGTTTGACGGCTCCTGTCATCTGCGCACGGGCTGCGCGCAGAAAAGATATCCGGCGGTGCGTAACACCCGCATTACGCCGTCTGGTCTTCGGTGGCTTCCGCCGCCTCGGTCTGCTTGGCGAGCTCGGCCTCGGTGATCCAGCCGGCGATGACGCGGGCCTGCATGATCATGCGCTCGGCGTCGTCGCGCGAGATCTCGTTGGCGTCGAGGATGCCGGCGTGCTTGGTCGGCTCGCTGCCTTCCTTGCGCTCGGTCCAGCCGACCAGATCGTCGGTGGCGCAGCCCGCCAAATCCTCGACCGTCTTGATGTCGTTCTCGCCGAACTTCACCAGCATCTTCGAGGTCACGCCGGGGACCTTCTTCATCGCATCTTCCACGCCAAGCTCCTTGCGCTTGTTTTCCAGCTCTGTTTCGAGCTGTTCCAGATATTCCCTCGCCCGGCTCTGCAGCTCGTTGGCGGTTTCCTCGTCAAAGCCCTCGATGCCGGCCAACTCCTTGACGTCGACCAGTGCCAGCTCCTCGACCGAGGTAAAACCTTCCGACGCCAGCAATTGACCGACCACCTCGTCGACGTTCAGCGCTTCCATGAAGACGCGCGTCGAATTCTCGAAGTCGGCCTGGCGCCGCTCGGATTCTTCCTGCTCGGTCAGGATGTCGATATCCCAGCCGGTGAGCTGCGAGGCGAGGCGCACGTTCTGGCCGCGGCGGCCGATCGCCAGCGAGAGCTGATTGTTGGTGTCGGGAACGACGACCTCGATGCGCTCGCGGTCTTCGTCGATCACGACCTTGGCGACTTCGGCCGGCGCCAGCGCGTTGACGACGAAGGTCGCGATATCAGGCGACCACGGAATGATGTCGATCTTCTCGCCCTGCAGCTCGTTCACGACCGCCTGCACGCGTGAGCCGCGCATGCCGACGCAGGCGCCGACCGGATCCACCGAGGAATCCCGGGAAATCACGCCGATTTTCGCGCGCGAGCCGGGATCGCGGGCGACCGCCTTGATTTCGACGATGCCGTCATAGATCTCGGGCACTTCCTGCGCGAACAGTTTGGCCATGAACTGCGGATGGGTGCGGGAGAGGAAGATCTGCGGTCCGCGGGTCTCCCGGCGGACGTCGAAGATATAGGCACGGACGCGGTCGCCGTTGCGGAACACTTCGCGCGGCAGCATTTCGTCGCGGCGGATGATGGCCTCGCCGCGGCCGAGATCGACGATCACGCTGCCATATTCGACGCGCTTGACGACGCCGTTGACGATGTCGCCGATGCGGTCCTTGAATTCCTGGTACTGCCGGTCGCGCTCGGCCTCGCGCACCTTCTGCACGATCACCTGCTTGGCGGATTGCGCGGCGATGCGGCCATATTCCAGCGGCGGCAGCGTGTCGGCGATGGTGTCGCCGACCTGGGCGCCGGGGTTGGCGCGCTGCGCGTCCGCCAGCGAAATCTGGTTCGCCGAGTTCTCGACCTGGTCGACGACCAGCATGTGGCGCGACAGCCGCAGCTCACCCTTCTTGGCGTCGATTTCGGCGTGAACGTCGGTCTCGCTGCCGTACCGGGCGCGGGCCGCCTTGGCGATGGCGTCTTCCATCGCAGCGATCACGATCCCGCGGTCGATCGACTTTTCGCGGGCGACCGCGTCTGCGATCTGCAGCAGTTCGAGTTTGTTGGCACTGACTGCCATGGCCTAGTCTCCTTCGGTAGGATCGATGTCGCCTCTGCGCAGCCTTTCTGCGGCGAGGCGGTGTTTCTTGGTGTTGGTCGGAGCCGGCTTCTTGCCGGACTTCGACTTCGGTTTGTTGCTTTTGGCTGGGTCGCTCTTCTTCGCGTGCGGCGGAGACGGCGGCGCCAGGCCGAGATTCTGCTTCAATTCGCGCTCGGCCTGCTTGCCGCGGCGCATCGATTCCGCAATCAATTCGTCGGTCAGAACAAGGCGCGCCTCGGCGATGTCTTCCATCACCAGAAGCACGTCGGCATCTTCGTCCGCGCGTGTGTCATCCCGATGTAGCCGCACGGTGTCGCCTTCGACGCCGGCCAGCGTACCACGGAAACGCTTGCGGCCCTGATGGGCGACGGCCATTTCGATCTTCACGAGATGGCCGTTGAAGCGCTCGAAGTCGGAACGGCGCACCAGCGGACGGTCGATGCCCGGCGAGGATATCTCCAGCCGGTAGGCACGGTCGATCGGGTCGGCGACGTCGAGCACCGGCGACAGCGCCCGCGAGATCGCCTCGCAATCCTCGATCTGCATCGATCCGTCAGGCCGCTCGGCCATGATCTGCACGGTGCAGCCGGCCTCGCCCGATATCCTGATCCGGACCAGCCGGTAGCCCATTCCCTGCAGCACCGGACCGGCGACAGCCGATACCCGCGCCGCCACGCCCGGCTCGACGACGAGACGGGGCTCGGCGAGCAGTTCGGCATCCACGGAACCAGCTGTTGGATCGGTCATGTCCAGGGTCAAAAGCGTCTTACTTGCATGGGTTTAGGCCGGGCCTTAACCGGGTGTCCGGCCGGTTCCCCAAACCGCCCCTCGCGCCCGTTCTGGGCAGGGCAGGTTCAGGTAATAAAAAAGAGCGGGTCCCGGGGGGCCCACTCTCAATACGCGATCGTATGAGAACCATAAGTTGCCGCGGATATAGCGGTTTTTCCGCAATCCGACAAGGCCCGCGATTCCGTTAAGATCGATTTTGCCACGCTTTGCGAGTGCGGACACCGTCTAACCCTTCATTCATAGACGGTGCCTAGATTGCCCGAAAAACCAGCCAATTCGGCCGGTTTGGGTGGGGTTTATGACTGGTTCACCATCGCTGATCCCGGAACTCGACGACATCGTCAGTCGCGGCGATCCGAAACGCCGCGCCGATGCCGCGCGCCGTGTCAGCGAGCTTTTCCTGCAGAACGCAGCGAACTTCCGGTCCGACCATGTCGAACTGTTCGACGGCGTTCTGACCAGCCTCGTCCCCCATGCCGAACTCGAAGAGCGCGCCCAACTGGCGGAGCGCCTGTCGCTGCTGGACAACGCGCCGCGCGGCCTGGTCGGCCAGCTCGCCCATGACGATGAAATCGCCATCGCCGGGCCGCTGCTGCGCCGCTCGCCACTGATCGACGAAAAGACGCTGATCGAAATCGCCTCCGAAAAGGGGCAGGGCCATCTGCTGGCGATGGCGGAACGGCCGACGCTGTCGACCGAGCTCACCGACGTCATGGTCGCCCGCGGCGACCGCGATGTCATCCGGCGCGCGGCGGGCAATGCCGGCGCGGCCTTCTCGACAAGCAGTTATTCGACGCTGATCAAGCGGGCCGGCCAGGACGGCGTGCTGACGATCCGGCTCGGCCAGCGCGACGACCTCTCGCCCGATCACTTGAGGGAACTGCTCTCCGGCTCCATCGACGTCATCCGCCGCCGCCTGTTCCAGGTCGTCAAGCCCGAACGGCAGGCCGAGATCAAGCAGGCGATGACCATCATCGAGACCCCATCCGAGCGCGAGGAACGGCGCGACTTCTCGTCGGCGCAGCGGACGGTGATCAAGCTTCACCGCGAAGGCGCGCTTGGCGAAGGCGCGTTGCTCAACTTCGCCAGGGTGTTCAAATACGAGGAAGCGATCGCCGCGCTGTCGGCGATGACCGGCGTCAAGATCGAAACGCTGCACCGCCTGATCAGCGGCGAACGCTACGATCCGATCCTGATCGCCGGCAAATCCATCGATCTCGAATGGGCGACAGTGCGCGCACTGATTCTGCTTCGGCTCGGCCCGAGCCGGACGGCGTCTCCGACCGACATCGAAGACGCGCGGCTGAACTATATGCGCCTGATGCCCTCGACCGCCCAGCGCGTCCTGGCGTTCTGGAAGACGCGGTAGCGACGTGGCTTTAAGCCCTCTCGTGAGCGATGGCCATGCCAGACCGAGATGTCAGGATCACACTCAAAACCAGCGCGGGGACGCGCGCGCTCAAGTCTTTCGCGTTATTGGCGCCGATCGGCGCATTGTGGCTGCTCCTTCTCGCCGAAGTATTATCCGCTATCTTCGCGGAGAAGGTGTTCTACGCCGGAAGGCTCACGCCGCTTCATTGGGTTACGTACCGGGAAGAAGGCGGCCTGTTCGTCTTTGTTTTCGTAACGTCCCTCGCAGGGGTCTGCTACTTGGGCTGGATTCTTCTCGGTCTGATTTCCCACGAAGTCGGTACGCGGAGCGGTGACTAGTCATTGCCTTCAGCTACGCCAGTCGTTGGGCTCCGGCGTGGAATAACGCTTCATTGCTTGCGTTCTTCGCAATAACGGCAGGCGAATCTGGAGCTCGGCATTACCCCCGGGGAAACGGCAAACGCTTTCCGCGGCGCCTGCAGGAACTATGCAGCTATAGAGCGTTCTCTTCTCCGCATGATTCGAGCAGAACAAGCTCGACTTGCGATCTGGCGTCTTGCATCACGCATACGGTGAAGCGAACGCGGCATGCTGCAAGTGCGTAGATGAAATCAGCCGCGTTGAAAAAAGTTGGCGGTTGCGTGGGACAAACTTGCCCGTCGCCTCTTTTTGGCCGGGTTCAGCCCTTCAGTTTGTTAGCTGTTCGCGCAATCGCCACCGCAATGGCATCAGTGCAGAAAGCGAGACGGAAATGTCATCGCCTTCCAACAAGACACGGCGCACGATTATCCTGACCGCCCTCGCTACTGCGGTGCACGCATCTGCACTGCGATCGGCCGGCGCCGAGGAAGATCCCCCTGGAAGTGATCTGCGGCCGCAAAAAGCCGACGTCCTGGTTTTTGCCGAGGGCGATCACGAAGGTGAGGTAATCAAACCGGATGACCTGAAACCGGGCGGCCCGCCCGTGCGCGCCTGGCCCAAGGACCCCAAGACCTCGGTGGTGCGCAAAGCTTCGCGGCTGAACGAGGTGGTGATCGTCAAGCTTGATCCTGCGGAACTTGACGACGACACGCGCCCGCGCTCGGCCGACGGCATCGTTGCGTATTCGGCGATTTGCTCTCATGCCGGGTGCCCGATCACGGCCTGGATGAAAGCGGCGCAGGGCGACAAAGAAGTTCTCAAATGCATGTGCCACAATTCCGAGTTCGATCCCCGGCAGGGCGCGCAAGTGGTGTTTGGACCGGCGCCCCGGCGCCTCGCCGCGCTGCCGCTCGTAATCGCTGACGGTTCGCTCACCATTGCCGGACCATTCATCGGAAAGATCGGCGCACAGCAGGGAGGATGATGTCAGCCGGCAGATGCCGCTCAACGACAAAAGTGAAGAAAAACAAACAGGGAGAGAGCGTCCATGACCATGAAGCAGTGGCTGTTGCCGGGCTTGCTCGCGTCAACATGCCTATTCTCAATCGCCTGCAGTGCCGGCCCCATCGAGAACTACAGTCCGGTCACATCGGATCGTCTGAAGAATCCGGAACCCGGCAACTGGATGCTCTATCGCCGGACCTATGACGGCCAGGGCTTTAGCCCGCTCAAAGAGATCAACACCTCGAACGTCAAAGACATGAGGCCGGTGTGGACGTTCTCGACCGGCGTGGTCGAGGGGCATGAAGCGCCGCCGATCGTCAACAATGGCATTATGTTCATCACGACCCCGATGGGGCAGGTGATCGCACTTAATGCCAAGACCGGCGATGAGTATTGGCGATACAAGCGGCAGCTCCCGGACGATCTGTTCCAGTTGCATCCGACCAACCGCGGCGTCGGGCTGTGGCAGGATAAATTGTACCTGGCCACGACGGACGATCATGTGGTGGCCCTCGACGCCAAGACCGGCAAGGTGCTGTGGGACACCAAGGTTCAGGATTACAGGAAGGGCCAGTACCTGACGCTGATGCCTTTGGTGGTCGACGGCAAGGTGATCGTCGGCGGTTCGGGCGGCGAGTTGGGCGTGCGTGGCTATGTCGTCGCGTTCGATGCCGACACCGGCAAGGAACTCTGGCGCACCTTCACCATACCGGGGCCGGGCGAGCCGGGCCATGAAACATGGACCGGTGACGACTGGAAATCGGGTGGCGGCTCGGCGTGGATGACGGGCAATTACGATCCCGAGACGAAGACGATCTATTGGGGCGTCGGCAACGCCGCGCCCTGGCCGGGAGACAGCCACCCCGGTGACAACCTCTACACGACCTCAGTGCTCGCGCTCGACCCTGATAACGGCAAGATCAAAACCCACTTCCAGTATCATCCGAACGATTCCTGGGATTGGGACGAGGTGGATGCGCCAATGCTGGTCGACCTGCAGCGGGACGGCCGCACCTTCAAGAGCCTGATCCATCCGGGACGCAATGCGATCTTCTGGGTGCTCGAGCGCAAGCCGGACAAGATCAATTACGTCGCCGGCTGGCCGTTCGTTCATACCGACGTCTGGAAAGGCGTCGAAGCGGAGACCGGCAAGCCGATCGTCGATCCGGCCCACAAGCCCGTCATGGGCAAGCGGGTCGAATTCTGTCCCTCGTTGTGGGGCGGCAAGGACTGGCCGTCGGCGGCCTACAGCCAGAACACCAAGCTCGTCTACGTCCCCGCCAACGAGAATTTCTGCGGCGGCTTCACCGGCGAGAAGGTGCCGCTGGTGGCTGGCCAGCTATGGCTCGGAACCAAGCCCGAAGATATCGGCCTGAAGGTTCGGCCCGGCGCCACGCATTTCGGCGAGTTGCAGGCGTGGGATCCGGCGACCGGCAAGAAGGTCTGGTCGCACAACTTCCCGAAATCGCAACTGTTCGGTTCAGTGACGGTGACCGCCGGCGATCTGGTGCTAGTCGGCGGCACCAATGACCGGATGTTCCGCGCCTTCCACGCCAAGACGGGCGAGCTGCTGTGGGAGCAGAAGACCAACTCCGGCATCATGGGTATGCCCATCGCGTACGAGGTCGACGGCACAGAATATATCGCTGTGCAGTCCGGGTGGGGCGTTGACGCGCAGCGCATCCAGGATGCGCTCGCGACCCAGAACAATGTCGGCATCGAGAACAACGTGCCGCAGGGCGGCGTCGTCTGGGTGTTTGCCGTCAAGAAGTAATTGGCGGACGTCGCTTAGGTTCGATCGGAAATGAGACGGGCGCCGAACGAAATGTTCGGCGCCCGTTTTGTGCGGTCGGGGCCAACGCTATTTGCCCTTCGTCTCGACCTTGTATTTCTCGTCTTCGTTCATCTTTTTGACGGCCGGATCCCGGGGCGCTTCGCCGGTGGTCTGCGTCGTCGTGGCCGGCGGACTCGCGTTGGGCAGCGAAGATTGCCCCGGCGGCGTCGTTGCCGGCCGCGTTGCGGTCGCGGCGGGCGGCGACGTCGATTGGGCGGCGGCTGCCTGGGCAAACAATAAAAGAGCGCTCGACAGCAGCGACGCCGCGAGCGCTGTTGAGTTCGGTTTCATCGATCTCGCTCCTGTCGGATCGATGAAAACGGCCGGTGCCGCCTAAGGTTCCTGTTACGCCTCCAACTGCTTGCCGATCGGCAGCGTGCGGATGCGCTTGCCGGTCGCGGCGAAGATCGCGTTGATCAGCGCCGGCGCAAAGGGCGGCACGCCCGGCTCGCCGACGCCGCTCGGCGGCGTATCAGGGCCGGCAGGCACGATGTAGACGTTGGTCACGGCCGGTGCCTCGTCGATCCGGATGACAGGGAAGTCGTCGTAATTGCCCTGCTGCACCTTGCCGTCCTTGAAGGTGATCGCGCCGTGCTTGACGAGGCTGAGGCCCATGATGGCTGCACCCTCGATCTGCGACTGGATCCGCTCCGGATTGACATAGGTTCCGCAATCGATGGCGGTATCGACCCGCGGCACAGTCAGCTTGCCCTTGTCGTCGACGGCGACCTCGACGATCGTCGCGATATAGCTGACGAAGCTGCGATGCGCGGCAATGCCGAGCCCATGCCCCTTGGGGACAGACCGGCCCCAGCCGCCCTTGTCGGCGACCAGCTCGACGACCTTGCGCAGCCGCGCGGTGTCGATCGGATAGCTGTCATAGGGCTCGCCATAGTTCCAGAGGTCTTTTACGGAATCGAGCTTGACGATCCGTGGCGTGCCGATCAGTTCGAGCAGCATGTCCTTTTGGTCGCGGCCGGTGGCATGGGCGATTTCCCCGACCATGGACTGCACCGCAAAGGCGCGCGGAATGTTCGACACCGAGCGGAACCAGCCGATACGGGTATGCGCGGCCGCTTCCGGATTCTCGCACTGCACGTTGGCGATCTCGAAGGGCATGTCGACCAGCCCCATGCCGAGTTCGAACGGCGCCTGATTTTTCGTACCGGCGGCAAAGGTCGAGGCGATGCTTGGCGCGACGCTGCGATGCCGCCAGGCCGTCACCTTGCCGCTCTTGTCGAGGCCGGCCTCGATGCGTTCCACCGAGACGGTGTGCAGGAAGCCGTTGCGAATGTCGTCCTCCCGCGTCCATTGCACCTTGACGGGCGCGCCGAGTTCCTTTGAGAGCAGCGCCGCTTCGAGGGCGTAATCGCATTTCGACTTGCGGCCGAAACCGCCGCCGAGCAGCGTGACGTTGACGGTGACATTCGCCTCGGGAATGCCGAGCGTCTTGGCGACGTCCTCGCGCGTTCCGCCGGCGCTTTGCACCGGCGCCCAGATCTCCGCCCTGTCGCCCTTGACGTCGGCGACCGCCACCGGCGGCTCCATGGCGACATGGGCGAGGTGCGGCAGATAATATTCGCCGACGATCACCTTGTCGGCGCCCTTCAAGGCGGCTTCGACGTCGCCTTCCTTGCGCACCACGAGACCGGGCTTGCGTGCCGCTTCCTCGAGCTCGGTCCGGTAGGCGACAGAGTCGTATTTGCCGTTGGGGCCGTCGTCCCAGACGATCTTGAGCGCGTCGCGGCCCTTGATCGCGGCGCCGGTGTTGCGCGCGATCACCGCGACCCCGCCGAGCGGCTGGAATTTGGAAGGCCACGGCCAACCCTTCACTTCCATGACCTTCTCGACGCCCGAGACCTTCATCGCCTCCGCGCCGTCAAACGAGGCGACCTTGCCGCCGGTCACCGGCGGCCGGGCGATCACGGCGTATTTCATGCCGGGCAGGCGAACGTCGGCGCCGTAACGCGCGGCGCCGACCGTGATGTCCCGCAGGTCGACCATGCTGATCTGGCCTTTGCCCAGATAACGAAAATCCTTCGGGTCTTTCAGCTTCAGGCCTTCGACGCTGGGTACCGATTCCTTGGCGGCATCGGCGGCTAGGTCGCCAAAGCCAAGGCGGCGGCTGGTCGCGCTGTGGACCACCTCGTGGTTGACCGCCTTCACCTCCGCCGCCGGCACACCCCATCGCTTCGCGGCGGCGGTCTCCAGCATCGCACGCGCCGAAGCGCCGATCTGCCGCATCGGCATGAGATAGTGACGCGTGCTGCGGGAGCCGTCGGTGTCCTGGTTGCCGAATTTGACCTCGTCGCCATGGGCCTGCTGGACGCGAACGCGCGACCAGTCGGCTTCCATCTCTTCGGCCACGATCATCGGCAGGCTGGTGCGGACTCCGGTTCCCATCTCGGCGCGGTGTGCGACGATTGTGACGGTGCCATCGGGTGCGATCGCGACGAACACGCGCGGATCCACCACGGTGCCGTGCGGCATCTTGTCGGCGCCAGTCTGGTACGCGGCAAGCGCCGGGCGTGACATCACGGGCGCGGCCAGCACGAAACCGCCGGCGAGGCCGAGGCCCTTCAGGATGTTGCGACGGGAAATATTCTCGACCTTGACGTAGCGCTCAAAGCCACGGAGTTTTTTCGGATTGGTAAGAATGTTCATGATCAAACCCCCGTCGATGCGAGGTGAACCGCATTTTCAATGCGCTGGTAGCAGCCGCAGCGGCAGATGTTCCCAGCCATCGCTTCGCGTATCTGGTCGTGATTGGGTTTTGGATTTTCGATCAGGAGCGCCGCGGCCTGCATGATCTGGCCGGCCTGGCAAAAACCGCATTGCGGGACGTTCAATTGACGCCAGGCCTTCTGAACCGCGTGATCGCCGGTCGGATGCAGGCCTTCGATCGTCGTGACCTCGCGGCCGACCACGTCGGACACCGAGGTGATGCAGGCGCGGGTGGCCTGCTTGTCGACGATCACGGTGCATGCGCCGCACAATGCCTGGCCGCAGCCATATTTGGTGCCCGTCAGGCCCGCCTCATCCCGGAGAAACCACAGCAGCGGGAGATCCGGATCTCCATCCCAGTTCCGTTCCTGACCATTGATCTTCAATTTGATCATGACATGCCTCGCTCTTCATAAGCTGTTGGTGTCGGGAGCGAGGACCTGTTCCCGGAGATCAGCACATGATCCCAAGCAAACTCACCCCGCCGAGAAACTGCAGGCTCTGCACTTCAATGTTTGTTGAATATCTGCGTCGCGCCCGTCCTCCTTTTTGAATTTTTCTTATTCAAAAGAGGGTTGCAGAAAACTACAACAATGCGGCGCGAATAGAATTCACAATGCCTTGTTTTGCTTTTTGCAAGAACTGGGTTCTCCGCGACGTGAGACGCGCGCTGCTCGACAAGCGGTCGTCAGCCGACCCGCCGAAACCGCAAGTAAGTCGCAACGCGGCCTTCGCGCTCGGCTTTGCGGCCATAGCGCGTCATGGTGTAGCTGTCCCACGGCATCTTCCAGTCGCTGGCGCGCTCGGCGGTCCAGCGAAATTCGGAGCTGCGCATCAGGTGCGCCAGTGTCCAGGCGCAGTAATCGTCGATGTCGCTGACGAAGCGGAACTCGCCATCCTTCTTGAGGATGCGCGCCATGGCATTGACGGTAGCGTCCTGCACGAAGCGCCGCTTCCAGTGCCGCCGCTTCGGCCAGGGATCGGGATGGATCAGATCGATGCGAACAAGCGATTGCGGCGGGGCCCAGGCGAGCAGCTCGGCGGCGTCGCCCGCGTAGAGGCGGATGTTGCCGATGTTGTGTGCCTCGATCTGCGTCAGGATCTTCGCCATGCCATTGACGTAAGGCTCGCAGCCGATGAAGCCGATGTTCGGAAAGGCCTGCGCCTCTGCGATCAGATGTTCGCCGCCACCGAAGCCGATTTCGAGCCTGATGTCCTCCGCCTTGCCATCGAACAGATCAACGAGCCGCGCCGGCGCCGGCGCAGAGATGTCGAGCGACAGACGCGGCAGCAGATTGTCGATCAAGTCGGCCTGGTGGAGGCGCAGCTTGTGGCCCTTGCGGCGGCCGAAAAACGAACCGCGCGCATGCGCCGACGCGCCCGCATCCGGCGGCGCGTCGGCATCGCCGTTGTCGCGCGGGGCGGTCATCATCGCAGCGTCTGGTACAGACGGTAGAGCAGCCGCGCGCGCGGCTCGATCGAGGAGATGTACATCTGCTCGTAATGGGTATGCGCGCCCTGACCGTCGACGCCAAGCCCGTCGAGCGTTGCGGTATGCGGCGCGGTGAAGTTGCCGTCGGAGCCGCCGCCGGTCGACATATCGACGAGATCGAAACCGATTTCGGCAGCGAGCGTCTTGGCGTGCTCGTAGAGCGCAGCGCCCGAATTGCTCTTCTCATAAGGCGGGCGATTCAACTCGCCGATCACTTTGACAGTGACGCCCTCGGTGCGCGGTTTCAGAGTGCGGATCTTGGCGACCAGCTCCTCCGAATCTGACATCGTCGGCACGCGCATGTCGACCTCGGCATAAGCTTCCTCTGCGATCACGTTCGGCCGCGTGCCGCCGCGGACGACGCCGACATTGACGGTGATGCCGCGCGCAAGGTCGTTCATCGCCTCCAGCGTTTGAATGACATGGCCGAGCTCGCGAATGGCGCTGCGGCCGTCCTCGGGCCGCGAGCCGGCATGCGAGGGCACGCCCTTGATGAAGACCTCGAAGCGGCCGACGCCCTTGCGTCCGGTGACGATCTTGCCGCCGTCGCGCGCCGGCTCGGTCACCAGCACGTATTTCGCCTTTTTCCCCTCGGCCTCGATCAGTGCGCGCGACGTCGGGCTGCCGATTTCCTCGTCCGAGACGTAGAGCTGGGTGATGCCGAGCGGCGGCCGTGCGCTATCGGCGCAAACCTGCCGGAACGCATGGTAGGCGAGATAGGCGCCGCCCTTCATGTCGTAGATGCCTGGACCGAAGGCGCTGTCGTCCGCAATGCGGAACGGCAGCCGCTCGATGAAGCCGATCGGATGCACCGTATCGAGATGGCTCAGCACCAGGATTCCCGGTGCGTCCTGTCCCCAGGACGAGCGCGCCAGCAGATGATCGCCGCAGCCGGAATGTCCGGCGATCCGCTCGACCGTCGCAGGCAGGTCGCGATAGCCTTCGGCGACGAGGGCGGCGAGCTTGTTGACCTGCTCGGGGGCCTCGGTCGGGGTCTCGATCTCGACCCAGCGGCGAATGCCCTCGAGGATCGGTGCGGGATCGAATGGATTTGATGTCGTCATGTCGTATCCGATACGTCGTCATTCCCCGATGTGCAATTGCACATCGCAAGCGGCGCAGGTGCGCGCCGGGGAATTATGGCATATTCCAGAATACGAAATTATCAAACGGGTAGTTGAAACGGGCGGCTGACAAGGATCAGCGTGGATCAGGCCCGTCTCGCGAGGCGATCTGTTCGACCAGCTCGACGATCGAGCGCCGCATTTTCGAATCGGTGATGCGCGTAAAGGCGCGTGTCAGTGCCAAGCCCTCTGATGTCGCGAGGAAATCCGACACATAGGCCGGGGAGGCGCCTTCACCGAAGCTGTCGCCGTTAACCGCACCGCTCGGCCCGCCGTCGAACAGAAACGACACCGGCACTTGCAGGATCTCGGAAATCTGCTGCAGACGGCTGGCGCCGACCCGGTTGGTGCCTTTTTCATATTTCTGCACCTGCTGGAAGGTGAGGCCGAGCGCTTCGCCCAGTTTTTCCTGGCTCATGCCCAGCATGATGCGGCGCATCCGGACGCGGCTCCCGACATATTTGTCTACGGGATTAGGCGCTTTCGTGGACATCTTGCATCACTCCTGGGATTGCATGACGGGGATGAGGCAGTGGAAGCGCAATGCCTCAGGCACCGGTACCGTCAAATCCTGCTCGGAGGATCGGGTTAAATTGCGGACGATCTGAGCAACGAAGTTGACTGGTTGTTGTTCTTGGCTTGCAACCGCAGAAAGCGAATTGCAGGCTGTCTGTCAACTGGGGGAACCGGGCGCGCGACGTTTTTTAGTAAACCAGTGCCAACTTGCTACGCGTAAATCTCAGGCAGCGTGCTTCGTTGTGCGGCGCCTGACGACGAGCAGTAGCGCCGCCGCCACAATCACGGCTGCCGGGATATCTCCAAGACGAGCATAAACCGTCGGCGGCAGCGCCGACGGCAGGCTGGCGTCCAGCACGCCGTCGATGCCAAGATCGAGGCGTGCCACAATTCGTCCCGACGGATCGATCACCGCCGAGATGCCGGTGTTGGCGGCGCGCACCATCGGCAAGCCTTCTTCGATCGAACGCAGGCGCGCCTGCTGCAAATGCTGATAGGGGCCGGTCGAATTGCCGAACCAGCCGTCATTGGTCACATTGATGATCCAGCCGGGACGCTCGTCGCGTGCTGCCACATTTCCGGGAAAAATCGCCTCATAACAAATCAACGGTAGCGCGGGCGGTGCGTCCGGGACTTCGATGGCGCGGCGCCGTGTACCGGGAATGAAGCCGCCATGCACCTTGGTCAACTGCACGAAGCCGAGCTTTTCCATCCATTCCTGAAACGGCAGGTATTCGCCAAACGGCACTAGATGCAGCTTATCGTAAACGGACAGCACGCCACCGTCATGGTCGATCGCATAGATCGAATTGTAGGCGCGCGACACGCGCATCCCGGGCGGCCCGTCGGGGGCGCGCACCGAGCCGGTCAACAGCACGGTGCCCTTGGGCAAGAGCTCGGCGATCTCTGCCATCGCGTCGGCTTCCCGCGTCAGGAAAAAGGGGAAAGCCGATTCCGGCCAGATCAGGATCTGCACGTCGCGCACGCCGGTGGATTGCGGACCTGAGGCGCGGTCGGACAGCGCGAGGTACTTCTGCATCACCTCGGCCTTGGCGCCGTAGTTGAATTTGACGTCCTGCTGCAGGTTCGGCTGCATGATGCGCAGCTTCACCTTGGTCAGTGCGGTCGGCTGCAGCGACAGCCGCACGGCGCCGAAAATGCCCATGGCCAGCAGCAGCGCGAGCGCCGCGACCGGCGCGATCCAGGGCTTTCGGCCGCGCGAAGATCCGTCGATCAGCACGGCCGGGCTGGCAAAGATCGCGACTGCGACGAAGGTCATGCCCCACAGCCCGATCAGCGAGGCGGCCTGCGCCAGCGCCAGAGGTTCCGACAGCGCGTAGCCGAAGGCATTCCACGGGAAACCCGACAACACATGGCCGCGCAGCCATTCGCTGACCGTGAGCCCGATCGCGAGCGCCAGCACCCGCGAGGCATCCCGCGTCCAGAGGAGGCGCGCCAGCGCGAAGCCGAGCGCGGGAAACAGCGCGAGATAGGCCGGCAGGCCGAGCACCGCGAACGGCATCAACCAGGCAAAGGTCGGGGCATCCACCAGGAAGGCGTTGCCGATCCAGTAAAGCCCGGGCACGAAATAGCCGAGGCCGAACCAGAAGCCGGACATGGCCGCAGCCGGCAGGCCGCGCGATTTTCCGGCCGCCGCGCCGTCGATCAACCAGACGGCGATCGGAAAGGTTACGAACAGTACCGGCCAGGCGTTGAACGGCGCCATCGCCAGCGACGACAGCGCGCCGGCGGAAAGCGCGATCACCGCACGCTTCCAGCCCCAGGCCAGGATGATCGAAAGTCCCGTGAGGCGGAATTTGCTGGATGGGATCACTGCGAGCCGGCTCCATCGCCGGAGGCCGGCGGCGTGTTGTCGTTGGTCGGCGACACGCTTGTATCGGGTGTGGCCTCGCGGCGGCCTCGGTCACGCGTGGTGCGCGGCGTCGGACGTTCTTTTCGGATTCCGATCCGCAGCCGCTTGACCCGCCGCGGATCGGCGTCGAGCACCTCGATCTCGAAATTGCCGGGGCCGGCGATGACCTCGCCGCGTACCGGCAGCCGTCCGACCTGGGATACCAGATAGCCGCCGAGGGTGGCGACCTCGTCGCTGGCTTCGCCGGTGTCGAATTCCTCGCCGATCATCTTGCGGGCGTCCTCGAGGCTGGCGCGGGCATCCGCGATGAACATGTGGTCGCCCTGCCGCACGATCGACGGCGGCTCGTCGCTGTCGTGCTCGTCGTCGATCTCGCCGACGATCTGCTCGACGATGTCCTCGATCGACACCAGCCCGTCGGTGCCGCCATATTCGTCCACCACCAGCGCCAGATGGATGCGCGAGGCCTGCATCTGCGCGAGCAGGTCGATCGCCCGCATCGACGGCGGCACATAGAGCAGCTTGCGGATGATGTTGGCCTCGGCGAGCGGCATCGCGAGGTCGACCGCCCGCAGGTCGAGGCCGGCCGGAAACGGCTTTTTCCGTTTCGGCTTGGCGGTCTCGCCGACACGCGCCCTTGCGGTCATGAACGCCAGGAGGTCGCGGATGTGAACGATGCCTTCGGGGTCGTCGAGCGTTTCGTTGTAGACCACGAGCCGCGAATGCGCCGCGCTCTCGAACAGGCTCATCAACTCGCCAAGCGGAATGTCCCGTTTCACCGCGACGATGTCGGCACGATGCACCATCACGTCGGCGATGCGCCGTTCGTTGAGGTCGAGGATGTTGCGCAGCATGGTGCGCTCGATGGCGGAAAAGCCGACATCGTCCGGCGTCGAAGCGTCGAGCACGACCTGAAGATCGGCGCGGACCGATCCCGACTTCCAGCCGAACAGCGTGCGGATCGCCCGCAGCAGCCAGTTTTCCGCCGGCGGCCGCAGCACCTCGCCTTCCTGTACGACGACCGGCAGGTTGCGCGTATCGCGCGGATTATCCTGTATTGGGTCGGAGTCCGGCATTTTCAGTCCATCCGCTCCCGGTCCGCATAGGGGTCGGGAATGCCGAGCTGGGCGAGGATCTCCCGTTCGAGGCTCTCCATCTCCTCGGCATCGGCGTCCTTCTCATGATCGTATCCGATCAAATGCAGGAACCCGTGAATCGCAAGATGGCTTAGGTGGTGATCGAACGGTTTTTCTTCCTCATCGGCCTCTTTGCGCGTGGTCTCATAGGCGATGGCGATATCGCCGAGCATGCGCGGCGCGTCCGCCGGTGCGCTCGCGGTCGGCTGCAGCGCAGGGAACGACAGCACATTGGTCGGCTTGTCGATGCCGCGCCAGTTGTTGTTGAGCGTGCGGACGCCGGCATCGTCGGTCAGCATGACCGCCAGTTCAGCCTCGCCGACATCGGCATCGGCAATTTCGGCGGCGGCATTGATGGCGCGATGGATCACCGCCTCGGCATCCGGCTCGGTCTGCCAGCAATCGGCGACGACGAGAACTTCGGTGAGCGGAAGGACGGAGGACACGAGCGTTCCAGCGCTTTGCATTGCAATGTTCGGGTTACGGCCCGGGCCCGCCTGTAGCAGGTCCGGCGCCGACAATTTCTGGGTCAAGATTTTCCGGTTGCCGGCTTCTGCGGCAACCCCTCATAGGCGGCGACGATCCGCGCCACCAGTTCATGGCGGATGACGTCTTCCGCGGTGAATTTCACCTGCGCAATGCCTTCGACATTGTCGAGCAGCTTGCAGGCCTCGGCGAGCCCCGAAGCCTGGCCGTTCGGCAGGTCGACCTGTGAGGGGTCGCCGGTGACGATCATGCGGCTGTTCTCGCCGAGCCGGGTCAAAAACATCTTCATCTGCATCGAGGTGGTGTTCTGCGCCTCGTCGAGGATGATGACGGCATTGGTGAGGGTGCGGCCGCGCATGAAGGCGAGCGGTGCGATCTCGATCTCGCCGGCCTGCAGCGCGCGCTCCACGATCCGCGCATCCATCAAATCGTACAGCGCGTCGTAGATCGGCCGAAGGTAAGGGTCGACCTTTTCCCTTAAGTCGCCGGGCAGGAAGCCGAGCCGCTCGCCGGCCTCGACCGCGGGCCGCGACAGGATGATGCGGTCGACTTCCTTGCGTTCGAACAATTGCGCGGCATGCGCTACCGCGAGCCAAGTCTTGCCGGTGCCGGCCGGGCCGATGCCGAACACCAGCTCGTGGCGCTTCAGCGCGCGGATGTAGGAATCCTGCGCGGCGGTGCGGGCGCGCACCGGACGCTTGCGCAGGTTGATGGTTTCGAACTGCGGCTTTGCGGTCTTGGCATCGAACTCGAACAGCGAACCCTGCGCGATCACGGCGCGGATCGCGCCTTCGACCTCGCCCTGCGAGAGGTCATGGCCCTGCAACGCCTGCGCATAGAGCGTCTCCAGCACGCGCCGCGCGGCATCGCAGCCGTCGCGGGTGCCGGCGATGGTGATGTGATTGCCGCGGGAATCGACGACGATGCCGAGCCGCCGTTCGATCAGCGCCAGGTTCTGGCCGTAGGGGCCGACCAGGGCGGAAGCGGCTCGGTTGTCGTCGAAATCGATGACGACCTGGGTCTCGGGCGGTATTTGCATGTCGCGATCAAATTTGCGGCTGGGAGCGAGCGAAGACGAATCCGATGCACTTTTTGGCAAGGGTTCAGGCTCCCAACGTTTCTTGAGAAGAAAGGGTTGTCTGAACCGCGCGCGAGGCCGCGGGGCCGGCAAGCTCGCCGAGCAGGCTGTAACGTTCGAGGCTGTCGATCCTGACCGGCAGCACCTGCCCGATGATGTCTGATGAGGCGAACACATGGGCGGGCTGGAGATAGGCGGTGCGTCCGACGATCTGGCCGGGATTGCGGGCCGCGCGTTCGAACAGCACATCGACAGTGTTGCCAATCATGGCCGTGTTGAAGGCCGATTGCTGACTGTCGATCAATTCCTGGAGCCGCACCAATCGCTCGTCCATTTCAGCCGCTGACACCGTCTCCTGCAGGTCCGCCGCCGGCGTGCCGGGCCGCGGCGAATATTTGAACGAATAAGCTGCAGCGTATCCGATTTGCCGGACAAGCGCGAGGGTGGCGGCAAATTCTCCCGCGCTTTCGCCGGGGAAGCCGACGATAAAATCCGATGAAAACGCAATATCTTGCCGGGCGGTACGAAAACGGTCGATGACACGGCGATAATCATCGGCGGTATGCTTGCGGTTCATGGCGGCGAGAATCCGGTCGGAGCCGGATTGCACCGGAAGGTGGACGAACGGCATCAGCGCGGGAAGATCGCGGTGCGCCGCTACGAGCGTCTCCTCGACGTCGCGCGGATGGCTGGTGGAGTAGCGCAGCCGCACGATGCCGTCGATTTCGGCAAGCCGGTGCAACAGCTTGCCGAGCGGCCAGATGCGTCCATCAGGGCCTTCGCCGTGATAGGCGTTGACGTTCTGGCCGATCAGGGTGATCTCGCGCACGCCGTTGTCGGCGAGCCGCTTCACGTCGTCGACGATCTTGGCGACCGGGCGCGAGACTTCCGCGCCGCGTGTATAGGGCACCACGCAGAAGGTGCAGAACTTGTCGCAGCCTTCCTGCACCGTGACGAAGGCCGAGATGCCGCGCGCGCGGATCGCAGCGGGCCTGGGCTGGGGCAGGAAGCTGAACTTGTCCTCGACCGGGAATTCGGTCTCCAGGGCGCGGCCCTCGCTTTTGGCGCGCGCCAATAGCTGCGGCAGGTGATGATAGCTCTGCGGCCCGACCACGACATCGACCGTCGGCGCGCGGCGGATGATCTCCTCACCCTCGGCCTGCGCCACGCAGCCCGCGACCGCGATGCGCATGTCGCGCCCATGGCGCGCGGCCTCATCCTTGGCAACGCGCAGCCGGCCCAGCTCGGAATAGACCTTTTCGGACGCCTTTTCCCGGATATGGCAGGTGTTGAGGATGACGAGATCGGCATCCTCGGCGCTTGCGGTCTCGACAAAGCCCTCGCCCGCCAGCGTGTCCACCATGCGCTGCGCATCGTAGACATTCATCTGGCAGCCATAGGATTTGATGTGCAGCTTGCGCGGCGGCTTCATGGAACCTGAGTGGTGGTGAGAATAGCGCCATTCCGGCGTCAGGGGTCAAGTATAGGCTAAGGCGCGGGAAATCCAGCGTGATGGCGTCAATTCCGGGGCCGGTGCGCCAGAACCCTACCCGGAATCGCGAGATCTCCGGCGCGCAAGGACGCGCCTGCCCGCCGAAGGTTCGTTTTCAGGAGTTATCCGCCTCGGCATAGCCGAGCCCGGCGTGGTTGCAGCAATTACATCATTCCTGTATATTACAGCAATAAGTAATTGGGGTCGATCGATGACGCAATATTCCACCAGTGATCTTTCCCGAAAATCGGGAGACATCATCGCCGAAGCCCTGCGCCGGCCCGTCACCATTACCCAGCGGAACAAGCCGCGGTTGGTGCTGCTCAGCATCGAAGACTACCGCAAGCTTACGGCCAGAGCCGATACCCGGAATGCCGGCCGGCTGGAGACAATGCCTGACGAGCTGTTTGAGGACGTCAAGCAGGCGATCGACGCCTATGAGCGGGAAGGCGATGAGACGTGAGCCGGGACGAGCTTCGCACCGGATGCGTTATCCGATTTCCCTATTTGTGGGTGCGCGAAGCTGAGCTCGGGGAGACGGAAGGCCGCAAGCCTCGCCCGGTGGCCGTGGGTGCGGATTGCCAAGCCGAAAGGTGAGGACTTGTTGGTGCTGTTTCCGATCACCAGCCAGCCGCCCTCCTCCGATCGTTTTGCAGCCGAAATTCCTGAGATGGAAAAGCGTCGCGCCGGTCTCGATGCTTCGCTGCGCCTCTGGATCATCCTTGATGAATACAATCAGGACGTCATCAGCCAGTCATTCTACCTTGAGCCGGAGCCGGCACTCGGCCACTTCAGCAAGGCGTTTTTTCTGCCGTTGATGAAAGAATTCATTGTCCGCCGCGCCAAAACGCGCGGCGTTAACCGTCAGCGTTGACGGACGAGCCTGCCAAGAGATCAGATCCGGGAATTCGGTCTCGAGCGCGCGGCCTTCGCTTTTGGCGCGCGCCAGTAGCTGCGGCAGATGGTGATAGCTCTGCGGTCCGACCACGACGTGGGGCTCTTCTGAGAATTGCGAGATTCCCCGATGCGCAAGGGCGCATCTGAGGTCTGGTCCTTCGGACCATCCAGGAATGACAGCAGGGTTCAATCCCCATTCCCCCATAAATCGAACAGTTCTGGCGGCGGGACCTCCACCCACTCGTTACCTAAATTAATGCGGTAGGGCGTGCCGGGGGATGCGGACAGGCGCCACAGCTTTGGGTCGACCGGGCGACCGTTGGCGCGCACCCATCGCGCGATCGGCTCCATCGCCGCCGCCTGCTTGGCGGGCGCCAGGGTAAATCCGCCAAGCATCACGAAGCGCAATTTCTTGTCGGAAGCGAGCCGTTCGAGCTCCGCGGGCGTGACGATCGGGTCGTCGCCGAGATACCCGCCCATCGCCATCACAGGCTGGCCGGTGGAAATGATGAGCGGAGCGGCGACGTTAGCATTGGGAACCGCGACGAGAAGGTTCGCGGCCTCCCGATTGGCGATCAGATAGCCCACGAGCTTCTGGCGGGCCGCTTCCAGCCGTGACGTTCTCACCGCCGTCCGCTCGGTATCGGACGGCGCAAGCAATGCGGTCATGCTGGCGACCGGTGCGGCAACGTTCGGACGCCGCAGAACGAGGCTCGCGGCGGTCAGGATCGGTGCTGTGAGCAATGCGCCGATCGACGCGACCGCGAGCAGCTTTGCCAAACCGTTGTTCTGGCGCGGAAGTGCATAAAGCAGAGCGCCGCAGATCGTCGCCGTAACAATCGATGTGAGCCAGGTGCGACTGAGCCAGTCGGACCCGAACGTCGTGGACTGCGCGATGCAGAGATAGGCCTGCCAGGCGGCGGTGGCCGTAACGATCAGCGGAAAATATATCCGCTTGCCTTCCTTCCATCTCGACCACAGTCCGGCAGCGGCGATGCCGGAGAAGACCGCGACTGGCGGACCCAACACGGCCACGTAATAGGTGTGGATCAGTCCTCCGGCGAAGCTGAGCACGATCCAGTACAGCGCAAGCCAGCCGGTCCATAGACCAGCGCTGATGCGGCGTGATGCCGGCGCGCCCGCTCTCCACCCATCCGACCAGGCGAGCACGAGGCCGAAAAGCGAGAGCGGCAGCAGCCAGGCGAATTGTGCCGCGGCCCGCGGCCGGAACAGGCGGAGTGGGCCGGTCGGCGAATCGTCGGTCAGGACGGGCTGGCGGACTTCCGTGCCTGTCGGCGCGGCTGCGTCAGGGACGGCGGCTTGATCGGCGGCGGGCGTGGACCCGATGAAACGCGCCGCGCCATTATGCACCAGGGCAAGCTCCAGCATGGAATTATGCCGGGTGCTTCCCGCATAGGGCCGGTCGCGAGCCGGCGTGAGGTCGAACAAGATCGCCCATGACAGCGAGACGACAATGAGGACGACACCGGCGATCACCTGCCGCTGGACGTGCCACGCAACGGGCGCGGCCGTGCGGGAAAGGCTGAACGTCAGGGCGACGACGGGCGCAAGCACCAGCGCCGCTCCCATTTTGACGTTGAAGCCGACGCCGATCGTCGCCATCGCGGCGCAGAATAGCGTAAGCCGGCCGCTCTCGGCGGCCCGCATCGCGAGCCACGCCGCTGCTAGCAACACCAGGATGAGGCAGCTCTCGGTATTGTTGGAGCGGTCCACCGCAACATTGACCGGGCTGAGCGCGAGCGCCAGCGCGGCCACAGTGCCTGCCGTCCGGCCCCAGACCTTCTGCACGAGCACGTAGAGGAGGGCGATCGCGGCCAATCCCGCCATCACCTGGGCGAGCAGGATCGAAAGTGCGCCAAAGCCGAGCAGCTTGGCGCTGGCGACCTGCAACCAGATCGCCACCGGCGGCTTGTCGACGGAGACAAAGCCCGCCGGGTCGAACGAGTTGAAGAAGAAATTATGCCAGCTATCGAGCTGGCTGCGCACGGCCGCGGCGTAATACTGCCGGCCGAACTCGTTCTGCGAAAGCTGCCAGGTGCGTGCCAGCGCGGCTAGCGCCACGATGAGCGTGAGCGGCACGGCCCGCTTCAACATCTGGCTGTCGGGCGATTTCAGAATGCGCCGCTCCCCTTGCGCAAGGCTGGCCTGAAATTATCACCTGCGGATTCCGCGGCCAGTTAACTCGCGGCAAGGTATCGTGTCCCGGGCGCGGTGCAGTCTAGGCGGTGCGCAGCATCGTCCGGAAGCGGTGCTCCGCAGAGCCGGGACCCATCGCTGCAGCAGCCTGTGGGCCCCGGATCAGCAGCGCACCACGCCGCAAGGGCGGCGCGCTGCGCAGCATCCGGGGAACGAGAGCGCGAAGGTGGGCTTCGAATGTTATTCTGTAGCGCGACCGAGGCGCACAATCAGCTCAGGCAGTTGCCGCATATCGTCGAAGATCACGGCCGCCCCGGCGCCGTATAGTCTCTTGCCATAACCTTCCCGGCAATGGCTGCCGCCGTGGAAGCCGAGTACGGGCATGTTAGCCGCGACTGCGGCGGCGATGCCGGCGACGCTGTCCTCGATCACGAGGCAGCGCACGGGCGCGACATTCATCTGCTTGGCCGCGAACAGAAACAGATCAGGCGCCGGCTTGCCATTATCGACCTGCGAGGCCGAAAAGATATTCGGCGCAAACCGGCCATAGAGCCTGGTTCGGCCGAGGCTGATCTGCATGCGTTGATGCGACCCGCTGGATGCGACGCAGACCGGCTGGGTGATGGCATCGAGCGCTTCGTGGATGTGCGGCACGGCTTCGAGGTCGGCCTCGAACGTCCGGTACAACGTGTCCTGTAGCTGCAGATGAAAATCATCCGGCAGCGGGCGGCCGAGTTCCGCCTCGACTTCCGAGTTGGCCTGCTTCGTCGAGCGGCCGAGGAAGCGATGAAACACCTGCTCCGACGTGATCGGATAGCCGTGACGCGTCAGGGTCTCTGCATGCGCGCGGCATGAAATGACCTCGCTGTCGACCAGCACGCCGTCGCAGTCGAAGATGATGAGGTCGAAATTCACGAAAAATGATTCACGAGACTTAAGTTTTGTCTTCGTCGAGCGGCACGCAATACAATTCCAGCCGGTGATCGACCAGCTTGTAGCCGAGCTTGCGGGCGATTTCGGCCTGCAGCTTTTCGATTTCTTCCGAGGTGAACTCGATCACCTTGCCGTCGCGCAGATTGATCAGATGATCGTGATGGCTGTCGGGCATCTGCTCGTAGCGCGCGCGGCCCTCGCGGAAATCGTGCCGCTCGATGATGCCGGCGTCCTCAGCTTGACGGTGCGGTAGACCGTCGAGATCGAAATCTTGTCGTCGACTGCGACACAGCGCCGGTAGAGTTCCTCGACGTCAGGATGGTCGACCGATTCCGCGAGCACGCGCGCGATCACGCGGCGCTGCTCGGTCATGCGCATGCCGGTGGCGGCGCAGCGCGCCTCGATGCCGGTATTCTTTTGCGCTGACGGGGATTTCAATGCGGACATGGTCTCAAACGCCTCGGGGAAGGTCGGGGTGTTTTGCCACCCCGCGCATCTTACGACAAGTCGCGCCGCATCAGAAGTGCGTTCAATTGCTCCCCGCCGGGTTGCTGATAATAACGTTCCCGGCGGCCGATGACCTCAAATCCGGCCCATTCATAAAGTCGCCGCGCCGGCTGATTGTTTTCCTCGACCTCGAGGAACACCTTGCGCACGCCGCGGCCGGCGAGATGACCAAGATGTGTCAGCAGCAGGTTGCGCGACAGGCCGCGACCGCGCTGCGCCGCGTCGATGGCGATCGACAGCAGCTCGGCCTCATCGGCGCCGATGCGCGACACCGCAAAGCCGATGATCGTGCGCCCTAGTCTCAGCCGGTGAACGAGCGTGTTGCGCTCGGTCAGCATCACCTCGAATTCGCCTTCGCCCCAGCCGCGGTGAAACGATGCGCCGTGCAGTTGCGCCAGGCGCGCTGCGTCGCGCTGGCCGGCCGGTTCGATCACCGCCGTGCCGCCGCCCCACCAGCCGGAGAACCAATTCATCATGATGCGGATGGTGGCAATGCGCCGGCCAATGCATCCTTCGGCGGCTTGGCATCGGGCGCGCGTAGATAATAAGGCCGTGCCGGCGAGCTCTCCGGATTGACGGCAGCGCCGAGCCACGCCACCCAGGCGATGTCGGGTGCGGCCTGCTGGTCGACCTTGAACGGCGGCGCATCGGCCGCCCAGCGCTCGGCCAAAATCTTCGCGGCGTTGCCGACCAGATGCGGGGTGCCGAAGCGCGCCGCCTCGAGCGCCTCGGCGATCGGTGCCACTTTCGGCTTGACCAGCGAACGGCCATCGCCGCCGAGCGCCTGAAAATAGACGTGATCATGCCGCGCATCGATCGCCGATATCACGGGATGTTCGCTGTCCTCGCTGACGATGGGGGCGGCAAATGCAGTCAAGGTCGTTACGCCGACGACCGGCTTGCCGGCGGCAAGCGCGATGCCGCGGGCGGCGGAAAGGCCGACGCGCAGCCCGGTGAAGCTGCCGGGACCGGTCGTCGCGGCCACGCGGTCGAGCGCGGCAAAGGCGACGCCGGATGCCTTCATCACGCGAGCGATCAGCGGCATCAAAGCTTCGGCGTGGCCGCGCTTCATCGCTTGAGACTCTTTTGCGATGACGCCGCCCGCGGTGTCGAGCACGGCGGCGGCGCAGGCATCGAGCGCCGTATCGATGGAGAGGATCAGCATGGGGAGAGATATAGCAGACACGTGGTCGCAGCGTCATGTGCTGCGCTGCGCGTTCGCCGCAGTCATTCCGGGGCGATGCGCAGCATCGAACCCGGAATCTCGAGATTCCGGGTCTGGTCCTTCGGACCATCCCGGAATGACGGATGCGGAATTACATCGGCCGGACTTCCACCACATCAGGCACGAAGTGCCGCAGCAGATTCTGGATGCCATGCTGCAGCGTCGCGGTCGAGGATGGGCAACCCGAGCAGGCGCCCTTCATGTTGAGATAGACGACGCCGTCCTTGAAGCCGCGGAAGGTGATGTCGCCGCCGTCATTGGCGACCGCAGGGCGCACCCGCGTCTCGATCAGGTCCTTGATGGTCGCAACCGTCTCGGCGTCCTGCTCGTTGAAGAACTCGCCGTCCTCGTCGGAGGCATCGTCGCCTGCAGCGCTGCCATCGGCGAGCAGCGGTGCGCCGGACATATAGTGCTCCATGATGGCGCCGAGGATCGCGGGCTTGAGGTGCTGCCAGTCGCCGTCTTTCTTGGTCACGGTGACGAAATCATAGCCGTAAAACACACTCGAAACGCCGGATACGGCGAACAGACGTTCGGCCAGCGGCGAGCGGGCGGCGGCCTCAAGGCTGGTAAATTCCATCGTGCCGCTGTCGAGCACGGTGCGGCCCGGAATGAATTTCAGCGTGGCGGGATTGGGCGTGGCTTCGGTCTGAATGAACATCTGTTTTCTCCGGCGTCGCCGGTTCAAGGCCGGCGCGTGGGGTCTGCATAGCAGATGGCGACGGGCGGCGCACGATCAAGAGGCGCAAACCAGCAATTCTGTAATGGCATCAAGCCTTAAGACAGCCCGTCGATGTCCGAATCGCTGAGATCCCCCGGCACGATGACGACCGGGATCGGGAACGAGCCGGCGGCCTGGGCCATCATGCTGATCAGCGGGCCTGGGCCTTCGGGGCCGGGATTGGCGGCCAGCACCAGCATGGAAATGTCGACGTCCTTGTCGATCACGTCCAGGATCTGGGCGGTCGGCTCGCCCTCGCGAATCACCCGCTCCGGGGTGATCGCGGCGATGCCATTGGCGCGCCCCGAGGCGCGGTCGAGCGCCTCGTTGGCGGCTTCCTCGGCCTCGGCGCGCATGATGTCGGCGACCCCCAGCCACTGCTGGTTCTGGTCTTCGATCGCGATGATGCGCAGCATCACCACGCCGCCGCCGACGCGCACCGCCCAGCGGCTGGCGTAATACACCGCGCGGTCCCATTCCGCGGTGTCGTCAACAATGACAAGGCATTTTGGCTTGTGACCCGTCTCGTAGCTTCGTCGCTGGGTGGTCATGCATGTCCCGGTGCTGCGCCAAACCGCCGCATGCTGCCACGGCGTTGATACGTTCGACAAGCGCTGTCGATGAAGCAGGCTGTCCTAACTTGAACGATCCCAGGGGATCGGTACGGGAGCCTTCGCAAGTGCGGTCGTTGCTTCGTCGGCGAGGCCGACGGCAATGATGTGGCGGTATTCGAAACGGCAGCTCGGTTCCAAGCCAAAACTGCTCGTTTTTGGAAATCGAGTGAGGCTCGTTCTCGAGCATCCCGACATAGCCGTCCGGCGTGCGCTCTCGAACGATCACCCACATCCGCTCCGTGGCGCCGTACGCGTCACCCTCAACGGCAATCCTGAAGATCAGTTTGGCAACATCGCCCGGCTGGAGACGCTGTCTCAACGCGAGGTCCGGAATCAAGAAGGTCGCCGGGGCTTTGCGATGGCGTTCCTCGCCGTCTTCAAAGCACCAGCCGTCCCTTTGGAAGTCGGGCGCTCTCATCGAAGGCCCGCTACCGCTTCCGGATGAAACCGACAATATCCATGGTCTTGCGCATGGTTTCATCCGCCAGCACCCGGGCGCGATCGGCGCCGTCGACCAGAATGCTGTCGACATGGCCGGGGTCGGCGACCAGCCGCTTCATCTCCGAAGCAATCGGCGCGAGCTTGGCGACGCAAAGTTCCACCAGCGCGCTCTTGAAGCTGGAGAACTGGCCGCCGCCGAATTCCCTCAGCACGTCAGCCTTGCTCTTGTCCGACAGCGCCGCATAGATGCCGACGAGGTTGTCGGCCTCGGGGCGGTTCTCCAGGCCCTTTTCCTCCGACGGCAGCGGTTCCGGATCGGTCTTGGCCTTGCGGATCTTCTGCGCGATCAGGTCCGCATCGTCGGTCAGGTTGATCCGCGAATTATCCGAAGCATCCGACTTCGACATCTTCTTGGTGCCGTCGCGCAGGCTCATCACCCGCGTCGCCGGTCCCGTGATGAAGGGTTCGGGCAGCGGGAAGAACGCGCCGTCGTTGAAACCGTGGCCGCGGATCGAATCGCCAAAGTCGTTGTTGAACTTTTGCGCGATGTCGCGCGAGAGCTCCAGATGCTGCTTCTGGTCTTCGCCGACGGGCACATGGGTGGCGCGATAGAGCAAAATGTCCGCCGCCATCAGCACCGGATAATCATAGAGCCCGACGGAGGCGTTCTCGCGGTCCTTGCCGGCCTTCTCCTTGAACTGCGTCATGCGGCTGAGCCAGCCGACCCGCGCCACGCAATTAAAGATCCAGGCGAGCTCGGCATGGCCGGCGACCTGGCTCTGGTTGAACACGATGTGCTTCTTCGGATCGATGCCGGCGGCGATGAAGGCCGCGGTGACCTCGCGGGTGTTGCGCGCCAGCTCCGCCGGGCCGCCCCAGACGTCGACGCCTTGCGTGATCGCGTGCATGTCGACGACGCAATAGATGCAGTTATGGGTCTGCTGCATCTTCACGAAGTTGACGATCGCGCCGAGATAATTGCCGAGATGCAGATTACCGGTCGGCTGCACGCCGGAGAAAACCCGTTCAACAAAGGCCATTGGTCAGCTTCCTGCGGGTGGCTGTTTCGCGCCGTCGTTTGCCACGCGGGAGGTAGCAGCGCAAGCCGTTAGGGCCCGGTTCGCGCCCCTCATGGTGAGGAGCGCGGAACGCGCGTCTCCGGACGATGCTTCGCATCGCCGGGCGAACCATGAGGCCACAGACGGGCCTTCATCCTTCGAGACGCCCGCTTGTCGCGGGCTCCTCAGGATGAGGGGACGGAGCGGTCCCGGCGCCGCAAGGCGCTAACGGCCTCACGCCAGCCGGTGACGCCGAAAAGCTGTAGAAACAGGCCGTAGGCCGCAATTCCCGCTGCGATCACGGCAAGCAGCAGGACGGCCTGCACGAGGCCGTGCGCGCTCATGGCGAGGGCCGGCAGCGACCGTGTCAAAAGCCAGAGAACCGCGCCCATCGCGAGTGCCGAGAGCACGATGCGCGGCAGCCGCCGGCGGGCATCCGTATCGATCGAGAACCCAAATGTCTCCGCGCAGCAGTGGATCAGGCGGAGCGCCATGCTCCAGGCGCCGAGCGCGATCGCCGCGGCAATGCCGTCCGCGCCATACCAACGCCCGAGCAGGAACGCCGCCGCGACCGCGAGGACCACGCCAAGCAGCGCGGCGAGGAGCGGCGTCATCGTATCCTCGCGCGCGAAGAACGCCGGCGACAGCGCCTTCACCAGCACATGCGCCGGCAGCGCCAGCGCCAGCCACATCAGCGCGCGGGCGGTGGCGCGCGTATCATCAACGGTGAAGGCGCCGTGCTCGAACAGCAGCCGCACGATCGGCTCGGCCAGCACCATCAGCCCGAGGGTTGCCGGCAGCGCGAGGCCGACGGCAAGCTCGAGGGCGCGCGATTCCGCATGCGCGACAGTCGCGCGATCATCCGCCCGTACCGCGCGCGATAATTCCGGGATCAGGACCGTACCCATGGCGACGCCGACGATACCGAGCGGCAGCTCGACCAGTCGACCAGCGAAATACAGCCACGACACCGCCGATGGCGAGGACGATGCGATGATCGCGCCCGCGACCATCAGGAGCTGCGGCGCGCTTGACGCCATCATGCCCGGCGCGGCCTTAGCCAGGAAGCCGCGGATCTCTTTGTCGAAGGAAATGCGCAGCGGCGACGCCAGCGCCTCGCCCCGGCGCAGCACCAGCACGGAGAGCTGCAACAGCCCGGCAATGCCGACGGTGGCGGCAATCACTTGCGCCGCGCGCGCCGCATCGGGTTTTGCCGCAAGCAGCACGGCCATCACAGCGATCAGCGCGATGTTGAACAAGAGCGGCGAGAACGCCGTCAGCGCAAAACGTCCCTGCGCGTTGAGGAGCGCCATCATGACCGTCACCGGCCCCGCGAAGGCAAGGTACGGCAGCATCAGCCGCGCATTATCCGTAGCAAGCTGCAAGGTCTCGCGCCCGACAAAACCCGGCGCCAGCACGGCGATGACAAGCGGCATCACGAGCGCGAGCAGGGCGGTCGCCACGATCAGGAGGCAGGCGATGCTGCCGAGCACGCGCCCGGCAAACGCCGCCGCCTCTGCCGCGCCGCCGCGCTCGCGCACGCGCAGCCACGCCGGCACCAGCGCCGCATTCAGCCCGCCCTCGGTGAGCAGCCGCCTGACAACATTGACAAGCTGAAACGCCGCCAAAAACGCATCCGCCACCGCGCCCGCGCCAAGCAGCGCCGCCAGCACGGAATCCCGCGCAAAGCCCAACAGCCGCGACGCCAGCGTTCCCGTGGATACCGTGAGAAAGGAGCGGATCATCGAGGCGCTGTATAGCAGCGAGAAGCAAACAAACACCACCGCCCCGCGCACTGCCGCCTCTTCCCCCTCTCTCCGCCCTTTCGCGGGGAGAGGGTCGGGGTGAGGGGCTCTCTCCGCGAATACGGCTGTAGATGAGTGCGCGGAGACTCCCCCTCACCCGGACTTCAAACTGGCGCTTGAATTCCGACCTCTCCCCGCAGGCGGGGCGAGGTTGGGACCTTCCCTTGCTGCCGCGAACCCGATCTGCTAGCCCGAGCCAAACGCAACCATCGCACACAGGCCGCACGAATGACATCCGCAAAATACGACGTTCTCGGAATCGGCAACGCGATCTTCGACGTGCTGGTGCAGACCGACGAGGGCTTTCTTATCAGACACGGCATGACCAAGGGCGGCATGGCGCTGATCGACGAGGCGCGGGCGGCGGCGATCTACAGGGATATGGGCCCGGCGACCGAGATGAGCGGCGGCTCCGGCGCCAACACCATTGTCGGCGTCGCCGGCTTCGGCGCGCGCGCCGCCTTCATCGGCAAGGTCAAGAACGACCAGATCGGCGGCCTCTACACCCACGATATCAGAGCTGCCGGGGTCGCCTATGAGACCAAGGCGGCGGAAAGCGGCCCCGCCACGGGCTGCTCCTACATCCTGGTGACGCCGGACGGCGAGCGCACCATGAACACCTATCTCGGCGCCGCGCAGGATTTGAACCCGTCTGATATCGATGAGGCGCAGATCGCGGCATCCCGCATCGTCTATCTCGAAGGCTATCTCTGGGACCCCAAGAACGCCAAGGAAGCCTTCGTCAAGGCCGCTTCAATCGCGCACCAGGCCGGCCGCCAGGTGGCGCTGACGCTGTCGGATTCCTTCTGCGTCGATCGTTACCGCGACGAGTTCTTGGACCTGATGCGCAAGGGCACCGTAGACCTCGTCTTCGCAAACGAGGCCGAGCTGCACGCGCTGTACCAGACCTCCGATTTCGACGGCGCGCTGAAGCAGCTCCGCGCAGATGCAAAACTCGGCGTCGTCACCCGCAGCGAAAAAGGCTGCGTGGTAGCGAGCAAAGACGGCATCACCCCAGCCCCTGCCTTCCCGATCCAGAAGCTGGTCGACACGACAGGCGCCGGCGACCTCTTCGCCGCCGGCTTCCTGTTCGGCCTGGTGCGGGATGCAAGCTATGAGATGTGCGGGCGCTTGGGCGCGCTGGCCGCGGCGGAAGTGATCCAGCACATCGGAGCAAGGCCACAGGTGTCGCTGAAAGAGCTGGCGGGGCAGAACGGGCTGGGAGTGTAGGGCCGGAAAGGGACGCGAGCTCTCTCCGCCGTCATGCGCCAGCGTGAGAAGAAGCTTGTGCTTGATACGCGTGGTGGGAGACATGCCGAAGGATCTGACCCGACCACTTTGCGGAGCTTTGTCTCGCGATTATCCGAACGATCAGCGTGATCTCTTGCGCCGTGTTCGTTTCCGGCTGAGCCGTTTGCCGTTTGCGGCCACCTTCCTTCTGTACTGCTCAACAATCTTGTCTCCAGAGGCACCAGCCATCAGGCTTGTACCGGCCTTCGCTGCCGCAAGCATTTTTTCGCTCACCATGAGTTGAGCTTCACGTTGGGCCGCTTTTCCGCCGCGCATCAACTTCGCGATCCGCAGTCCGATCACGCGATTGCTTTCGAGCATCAGCATCATCCAGTTCCGCATGCTGCGATGAATGACCATGGCGTGCACGATGTCCTATCCAAGCCGCGTGGCCATCACGGCAGCACAACTGCCCCACGTTCCTGCGCCGCCCAACCAACGTGCGTTTCTGAACTTAAGAGTTAATTCACTTGGCGCAAGGGAACACCCGTCCGGATTATAGACGGCGCGCGCCTCGCATTGAAAGATCAGACCGCCGCTGGGGGCCAAACGGAGATTCCCGATGGGTGTGGCAGGCTGGCGCTTCGCGCAGGTGAAGAGAACTCTCCGTATACGGGCGACCCTTGTCAGCCTGCTCGAAGAGTTGCCTTTTATCTGCCCGGTCGTTGTAGCAGTCGGCTCAACGGTCATGATTGTCATCAAGCTCTGCAAGGATCTGCCGCAGTGAGGCAGTTTCAGCCGCCCGGAAGCGCGCTGATGTGCCAAGCCGTTGTGTTCCGAGCGGCATCAAATGTAGCTGAAATAGCGCGAGTGAATCAGCTAGAGAGGCGGATCCCGATCCGCCATTTCAGACGACATCCAGCCGCGAGGCTACTTTGCAGGAGGGTGTTTTCGATAATTTGATCTGATGTTGCGACGGCTCCGAGACTCGATGGGCGTGAGGAGCGGCCGTGGCATCTTGTTGCGCCGCATATGCTGAAGGATGGATTGCTTTCCGCCTTCGCTTGTTGAGCTACGATGGACGAGCCGTCGGTTGCGCTCCTCAATGAAGGCGTTGAGCGGTCATGATCGAACAGAGAAGCCGCGGCGTACTGGATGCCCCGCATACGCGTGGCATGACGGCTGTGGGTGGGGTGAGTGCGTGTGACACGACAAGCGCCGCCCTCACTTCTCCTCACGCTGTCTTCGCCGCCTTCAATCCCAGCTTCGCCTCCACTGCTTCCCGCATCAGAAACTTCTGGATCTTCCCCGTCACCGTCATGGGGAATTCGTCGACGAATTCGACGTAGCGCGGGATCTTGTTGTGGGCGATCTGGCCTTGGCAGAAGGCGCGGACGTCCTCAGCAGTGAGGGTTTCGCCGGGGCGGGTGCGGATCCAGGCGCAGAGCTCTTCGCCATAGCGCTCGTCGGCGACGCCGAAGATCTGCACGTCCTGGATTTTTGGATGGCGATAGAGGAATTCCTCGATCTCCCTGGGATAGAGGTTCTCGCCGCCGCGGATCACCATGTCCTTGATGCGGCCGACGATGTTGCAATAGCCCTCGGCGTCGATCACGGCGAGGTCGCCGGTGTGCATCCACCCCTGAGCGTCGAGCACGTCGGCGGTCTTTTCCGTCTCATCCCAATAGCCCAGCATGACGCTGTAGCCGCGGGTGCAGAGTTCGCCCCGCTCGCCGCGCGGCACAACGCGTCCCTGGAGGTCGACGACCTTGACCTCGACATGCGGATGGATGCGGCCCACGGTCGAGACGCGCCGTTCGAGGGGATCATCGGTCGAACTCTGAAAGCTGACCGGCGACGTCTCGGTCATACCATAGGCGATGGTCACCTCGCCCATGTTCATCTCGCTGTTGACGCGCTTCATCACCTCGATCGGGCAGGGCGCGCCCGCCATGATGCCGGTGCGCAGCGATTTCAGGTCGAAGCGCGAGAACTCGGGATGATCGATCTCGGCGATGAACATGGTCGGCACGCCGTAGAGCGCGGTGCATTTCTCCTTCTCGATGGTCTGCAGCGTCGCCAGCGGATCAAAGCCCTCGCCGGGATAGACCATGGTGGCGCCGAGCGTAACGGCGGCGAGGTTGCCCATCACCATCCCAAAACAGTGGTAGAGCGGCACCGGAATGCAGATGCGGTCCACTTCCGTCAGGCGCATCGCGCGGCCGACGAAATAGCCGTTGTTGAGGATGTTGTGATGGGTCAGCGTGACGCCCTTTGGCGAGCCGGTCGTGCCGCTGGTGAATTGAATATTCACCGCATCGTCGAACTGCAGCGTCGCCGCCAGCGCGGCAAGCTGCTCCCGATGCCGCGCGCCGCCCATTTGCGCCACGTCGTCGAACGCGATGGTGCCGGGACATTTCGGCCCGCCGATCTGGATCACCGCGCGCAGATGCGGCAGTCGTACCGATTTCAATTCGCCGGCTTGCGAGGTTGCCAGCTCCGGCAGCAGCGTGTTCAGCATCTCCATGTAGTTGGAGGTCTTGAAGGCGGTGGCGGTGACGATCGCCGCGCAGCCGACTTTTGCGAGAGCGAATTCGAGTTCGCTTAGGCGATAGGCCGGATTGATGGTGACGAGGATGAGCCCGGCCTTCGCGGCCGCGAATTGCGTCAGTGTCCATTCGGGGCGGTTGAGCGACCACACCCCGATGCGCGCACCGCGTTCGAGGCCGAGCGCGAGAAAGCCCGCGGCCAACCCGTCGACGCGTTCAGCGAATTCCTTCCACGTCCAGCGGACGCCATGGCTCGGCGATACCAGCGCTTCCCGATCGCCCCAGCGTGCGGCGGCCTGATCGAGGCAGCGCCCGATGGTTTCGCCGAGCAGCGGCGCGTCGGATGTTCCGCAGACATAGCTGTTGATGGTGTCGGTCAAATCATGCCTCCCAGCATTGAGGGCAGGTCGCCGACGGGCGTCGGGGGACCGTCCTGGAATAATATCATAATGATATCATATGGATAGGTCTGATTGCGGCACGCTTTGCGGCGAGGATTTGCCATGTGGCTGCGCCTTTGACGCTTCGCGCCGGGCTACTGTGCATGGGGTTGTTTTCGATGTTTTAGTTTGAGGAGGCAGCAGCCCTGCCGTTGAGTGGCGTCGAGACGGCCGTGATCAAGCCGAGATGCCGCGGCGTACTGGGTGCCCCGCCGGAGCCTGTCATCGGGCTCGCCGGAGGCGAGACCCGGTGGCGGGGCATGACAGGTTGGGCTGAGGCGAGGGCAGGCGACACGCGCACGCGTCGCCGCCCTCCTCATCCTTACGCCGCCTTCTGGCCGCTACCTGCATCCAGCCCGGCATAGACCCCGCGCTCGAAGCCTGCGAAGGCCTCCAGGCACTTGCCATCCGCGAACGGCAGCAGCTGCATCAGGATCACGCCGGTGACGTCGCGGGCCGGGTCGATCCAGAAATAGGTGTTGCCGAGGCCGGCCCAGAACAGCGAGCCGGCGCTGCGGCCCTCCGCCGTCTTGGCCGTGTTGATCATGAAGGAGAGGCCCCACTTCTTGACGATGTCGGGGAACAGGTCGACGTCGTTGGTATAGATCGGCGTCACCGTCGTCATCTTGCCCATCGAGAGCTCGCCGATGTGGTTCTGGCTCATCAGCGCCACTGTCTCGGCTTTGAGCACCTGGTTGCCGTTGCCGCGGCCCTGGTTCAGGATCATCTGGGTGAACTTGATGTAGTCGGCCGCCGTGCCGTAAAGGCCGCCGCCGCCCATGTGGAATTCCGGCGCCTGTTCGAGCTCGAACGGGATCGGCGCCAGCACGCCGCCTTCGCCGCGCGCATGCATGCCGACGAGGCGCTGGCGCATGCTGTCGCTGATCTTGAACGCGGTGTCGTTCATGCCGAGCGGCGCGAAGATGTTATCGCGCAAATACGCATCGAGCTTCTGGCCGCTTGCGGCTTCCACCGCCTTGCCGACGAAGTCGATGTTGATGCCATATTCCCAGCGCGTGCCGGGATCGGTCATCATCGGCAATGTCAGCGAGGCGTTCTGGCAGGTGGTGATCGCCGGCGTGCCGGTCTTCTCCAGATATTGCGCGCAGTCGCCGTTCCACATGTGATAGGCGAAGCCGGCCGTGTGCGTCATCAGATGGCGCAGCGTGATCGGCTTTGTCGCGGGCCGCAGTATTGGCGCGCCGCTGGCGTCAAAGCCTTCCAGCACCTGCCGGTCCGCCAGATCCGGCAGCAGCCTGCCGATCGGCTCGTCGAGCGAGAGCTTGCCCTGCTCGACCAGCTGCATGCCGGCCGCGGTCGTGATCGCCTTGGTCATCGAGGCGATCCAGAACACGCTGTCGGCGGTCATGTCGTCGTCCTTGGCAAGGTCGCGCTTGCCGAACGCGCCCTGGTAGATGATGTCGCTCGCGGTCGCCGCCACCGCGACCACGCCGGGGATCTCCTTCGCCTCGCACTTTTGCCGCAGAACCTGATCGATCTCAGCTTTGCTTTGCATGGTCTCCTCCCGCTTTGATTTTTATGGAAGTGGAACGATCTTCCTCCCGGCGGCCTTATCCGGCAAGCGCGCGTCGCGCTCGGGCGCTCGTGTCGCGATCTCGTGATGGGTAATCGGGTGGGCGAGCTTTGTTGGGGTGATCCGAAACAAAACTGCAACACCTTGCTGCTTTCAGCGGTTGGGAAAAGGCAACGCCGGTGACCGGATTCACCATCCACGATAACGTGATGGCGCCAGCGATTCCCTTCGCCGATCTTTTCCAGTAAGGCGTTCAAATTCCAGCACAAACGTAGTGCGTTGGCTGGCTCAAATTAATCAAAATGGTTGTCTCTTCCGCTTGTGCAAAGGTGCGCAATGATTTCGACTTGGAGTGAATGGAAGCGCTACCCCCGCGCGGGGCGTGGCGAAAATATCGAAGCCCCGATCTCGCCCGGCATTTTCGAGGTGCGCTACGCCGGCACCGGCGCGCTGCACTCGTTCGAGGCCGTCGACAATGTCGCCCAGGCGCTGGCGCTGTTGCCGGTCGGTTCCAAATCCTGGTTCGGTCGCCGCGATACGGCGAAATTGCCCGATCTCGAATACCGCACCTGCGCCACCTCCACCAAAGCCGACGCCAAAGCCGCCGCCCAGCGCATGATCGGAAGGCGCGAGACGTATATGAGCGGCGCGGCGTAAGGATGTCCCGTCATTCCGGGGCGCCCGAAGGGCGAACCCGGAATCTCGAGATTCCGGGTCTGGTGCTTACGCACCATCCCGGAATGACGGAGCTCCCCATCGCCCTCAACATAGCTTGAAGCAGGGCTGCATCCGCCGCCGATGCATTACCGCCCATCCAGGCCTATACTCCCGCCCAACCCCAAGAAACCTCCAGGGAGCACGCCATGAACCCACCCGTCGCCGCTCGCGCCCAATCCGCCCAGCCATCGCTGCACGACCGCCTGAAGGACCCCACGCTGCTGCGCGACCGCTGCTACATCGACGGCGCCTGGGTCGGCACGCCGTCGCGCCCGGTCACCAATCCCGTCAACGGCGTCGAGCTCGCCAAGGTGCCGGCCTTCAGCACGGCAGAAGCCACGCAGGCCGTCGAGGCTGCCGAGCGTGCGTTCCCGTCCTGGGCCAAGCAGACGGCAAAACAGCGCTCCAACATCCTGCGAAAATGGTTCGAGCTGATCGCCGCCAATCGCGAGGATCTTGCGCTGATCCTGACCTCCGAACAAGGCAAGCCGCTCGCGGAAGCGCTCGGCGAGGTCGATATCGGCGGCGCCTATGTCGAATTTTTTGCCGAGGAAGCCCGCCGCGTCTATGGCGAGACCATCCCGACCCAGCGTCCGGATGCGCGCCTGCTCGCGATCAAGCAGCCGATCGGCGTCTGCGGCGCGATCACACCGTGGAATTTCCCGTGCTCGATGATCACGCGAAAAGTCTCGCCGGCGCTTGCCGCCGGCTGCACCGTCGTGCTCAAGCCCGCCAATGAGACGCCGTTGACCGCGCTGGCGCTGGTCGCGCTGGCGGAAAAGGCCGGCGTGCCGAAGGGCGTGTTCAATATCCTGACCGGCAATTCATCCGCGATCGGCAAGGTGCTGTGCGAGCATCCGGCCGTGCGCTTCGTCGGCTTCACCGGCTCGACGGAAGTCGGCAAGATCCTCTACCAGCAGGCTTCGGTAGGCGTGAAGAAGCTCGGCCTCGAGCTCGGCGGCAACGCGCCGTTCGTGGTGTTCGACGATGCCGATATCGATGCGGCGGTGGAAGGCGCCATCGTCTCGAAATATCGCAACATGGGCCAGACCTGCGTCTGCGCCAACCGCCTCTACGCCCAGGACAAGATCTACGACGAGTTCGTCGAGAAGCTGTCCAAGAAGGTCGCGGCGATGAAGATCGGCGACGGCACGGAGCAGGGCGTAGTGCAGGGCCCATTGATCAACATGGATGCGGTGCTCAAGGTCGAAAAACATATCGATAACGCGGTGAAGGGCGGCGCCAAGATCGTCACCGGCGGCAAGCGCCACGCACTTGGCGGCAGCTTCTTCGAGCCGACGGTGCTGTCGAATGTCAAGCCCGACGCGCTGGTCGCGCATGAGGAAACGTTCGGACCTTTGGCGCCGGTGTTCCGCTTCAAGGATGAGGCGGATGTCGTCGCGATGTGCAACAACTCGCCGTTCGGACTCGCTTCTTACTTTTACTCCCGCGATCTCGGCCGTGTCTGGCGCGTCGCCGAAGCGCTGGAATCGGGCATGGTAGGCGTCAACACCGGGCTCATCACCACCGAAGTCGCGCCGTTCGGCGGCGTGAAGGAGAGTGGCCTCGGCCGCGAAGGCTCGCATCACGGCATGGAGGAATATGTCGAGATCAAATATGTGATGATGGCGGGGGTTTAGCAGTCACACTCCCTCGTCCTCCCGGACAAGCGAGGCGCGATCCGGGACCCATAACCACAGGCTTCTGTCGCTGAGCAAGGCTGGAGCCACATCATCTGCAACAACAGACGTCGGTGGCTGTGGGTCCCTGCGTTCGCGGGGGATGACATCTCATTTCAATCGCTGGCGTCACTGGCGAACGCGCCATGACGTCCGATGCCGGAGGCGAAGCGCGTCGCGCCCGACAGCGTTTCGCCCGAGGCGATGACGGCAAGGCCGCCGCGCATCTCGTTGTCGATCGCCTCTTCCTCCGAAAGGTCCCACTGCCGCAGCGCCGACAGCCGATCGGCGCGCAGGCATTTTTGCGGAAACGCCGCGATCTCCCGCGCCAGCGTGATCGCATGCGCCACCGCCTCGCCGCGGCCGACGACGCGGTTGGCGAGGCCCATGCGCAGCGCCTCCTGTGCGCCGACCGGACGTCCGGTGAGGATCAGGTCGATCGCCTGCGAATGGCCGATCAACCGCGGCAGGCGGATGGTGCCGAGATCGATCAAGGGCACGCCGAAGCGGCGGCAGAAGATGCCGAAGGTCGCATCCTCAGCGACGACGCGCATATCGGCCCACAGCGCCAGCTCCATGCCGCCGGCTACCGCAAAGCCCTCGACCGCCGCGATCACCGGCTTCGACAGCCGCAGCCGGCTCGGCCCCATCGGCGCGATCGAATCGTGCCCGCCGAGCTCGCGCTTCTTGTTGGGATCGCCCGCCGCCACGGCTTTGAGATCGGCGCCGGCGCAGAAATAGCCGCCGGTACCGGTGAACACCGCAACGGATGCGTTCTCGTCGGCATCGAAGGCGAGGAAAGCGTCATACAATTTGCGCGCAGTCGCGCCGTCGACGGCGTTACGGCAATGCGGGCGGTTGATGGACACGATGGTGATGGGGCCGTCGCGTTCGACGAGGACGGAGTTTTCTTCGGACATGTAGCGCTCCATCGCATTTTTCTGGGAGGGAGCTTCGCACCGAACAAGGCCATAAGGCAATCCTGTATCCGCGTCATTGCGAGCGGAGCCTGCCATCGGCGGGGATTTGTAGGATGGGTAGAGCGAAGCGAAACCCATCATCTCTCGGCGCGCGGATTGATGGGTTTCGCTGCGCTCTACCCATCCTACGCGACTAGATCTGCAACTCATCCCCGGTCACGCGCTGGTACGCTTCGAGATAGCGCTTGCTGGTCGCATCCACCACGCTGGCGGGCAGCGGCGGGGGCGGCGCATCGCCGTTCCAGCGGCCGGCCTTTCGCTCGGCGTCGAGATAGTCGCGCAGCGGCTGCTTGTCGAAGGAGGGCTGCGGTCGGCCGGGCTTGTAGACGTCGGCGGCCCAGAAGCGCGAACTATCCGGCGTCATCACCTCGTCGATCAGGATGATGCGGCCGTCGGCGGCGCGGCCGAATTCGAACTTGGTGTCGGCGATGATGATGCCGTGATGACGGGCGATCCGCTCGCCGAAATTATAGACCGTGCGCGCCATGCTCTCGAGCTTCCCGGCGATGTCATTGCCGACGATCTCGCGCACCCGCGCGACCGTGATGTTCTCGTCATGCCCGGTCTCGGCCTTGGTCGCCGGGCTGAAGATCGGCGCATCCAGCTTCTCGCTCTCGACGAGGCCCGGCTTGAGTTCTTCGCCAGCGAGGGTGCCGGACGTGGCATATTCCTTCCAGGCCGAGCCGGAGATATAGCCGCGGATCACGCATTCCACCGGGAAGACGGTGGTGCGCTTGCACAGCATCGCGCGCCCCAGAATATCGGCGCGATGATCTTTCAGGGCCGGCACCTTGCGGATGATCTCGTCGGCGTCGGCGCTGATCATGTGGTGTGGCACCACACCCTCGAGCTGGCGGAACCACCACGCGCTGATCTGCGTCAGCACTGCGCCTTTCATCGGGATGGTCTCGGCCATGACAACGTCGAACGCGCTGATGCGGTCGGTGGTGAGCAGCAGCACGCAGTCGCTGCCGACGGCATAGATATCGCGCACCTTGCCGCGGTCGATCCGGGGCAGAGGCAAATCGCTGGCGAGCATCGCGTTCATCGGGGCAAGCTTTCGGTCAGGCACCCCCGCGCTGGCGCGAAGGCGAAAATTGGAAAGCGGAGCAATAGCTCACTCCGGCAGCGGAATGAACTCATGTTCTTGCGGAACGGCGGCAAACCGGCCGGTTTTCCAGTCCTGTTTGGCCTGCTCGATCCGCTCCTTGCTGGAGGAGACGAAATTCCACCAGATGTGCCGCGGCCCTTCCAGCGCGTCGCCGCCCAAAAACATCATCCGCGTCGGCCGCACGGCCTTTAGGGTGATGCGGTCGCCGGGCCGGAAGATCAACAGGCGCGGGCTCTCGTAACGCTCGCCCGTGATCTCGACCTCGCCGTCGACCAGATAGATCGCGCGCTCCTCATGGTCGGGGTCGAGCGGCACGCTGGTCCCGGCCTGCGCGGTCACCTCGGTGTAGAACCAGGGCGAGACCATGCTGACCGGCGATTTCACGCCAAACCCGTTCCCTGCGATGATGCGTGCGGTGAAGCCGCTCTCCTTCACGGTCGGCAGCGCCTCGGCGGCGTAGTGCTGGAACGACGGCGCGATTTCCTCCGATCCCGCCGGCAGTGCGATCCAGCTCTGCAGGCCCAGCATCTTCTGGCCGTCGCGGCGCTGCACGTCGGGCGTGCGTTCGGAATGCGCGATGCCGCGCCCCGCCGTCATCAGGTTCATCGCGCCGGGCTGGATCTCCTGGATGTTGCCCTCGCTGTCGCGGTGCATGATCGAGCCGTCGAACAGATAGGTGACGGTGGCGAGCCCGATATGCGGATGCGGCCGCACGTCCATGCCCTTGCCGGCCATGAACTGCACCGGGCCGAAATGATCGAAAAAGATGAAGGGCCCGACCATTTGCCGCTTGCCATGCGGCAGCGCGCGCCGCACCGCAAAGCCGTCGCCGAGGTCGCGGGTGCGCGGCACGATGATGAGGTCGAGCGCATCGCAGGTTCTGGGATCGCCGAGCACGGGATCGTTGGAAGGTTGCCAGCTCATGGGGGCTCCTTGAAGTTTTGTGCGATCATAGCAGGAATCGCGATCATGGGTGAAAGCTTCTCTGCGTCATTGCGAGCGCAGCGAAGCAATCCATTTCTCGGCTTGGGGATCTATGGATTGCTTCGCTGCGCTCGCAATGACGGCGGCTGACATGCGCACTTGGGGGCCTAGAAATTGAATCAAGCCGCAATTCGCACTAGGGTCACGCATCGCCGATAACCGCGCGAACGGACCCAACTTGATGCCACTTGCCACCATCGACATTGCCTTCCGAGCCGCCACCGTGGCGCTGCTGCTGGTGCTGGCAGTATCGCTGTATCGCGGCTTCGGCACCGTGCTGGCGGGACGGCTGGCCGCGGCTTTCGCCGTCGGATCGGCGGCGCATGCCGTGACCTCGTCGATCGGCACGGCATCGCCGGCGTCGGGGGCGTTTGCACCCGTGATCGCGCTGGCGACCGGCAATGTGGTTGTCTTCTGGCTGTTTGCCCGCGCGCTGTTCGGCGATGAGTTCAGGTTGCGATGGTGGCATGGGCTGATCTGGATTGCGGTTGTCGTGCTCAGCCTGGCGAATTGCCTGTTCATTGCACCAGCCGCGATGACAGGGAGCAAGGGGACCACCTTCGTCGGCGAAGGGGCGGTGGCCATCTTCTCCACGATGCGAATATTGTTCGTTGCGATCAACGTGATCGCGCTTGGCTTCATCGCGTTGGCGGTTGCGCAGACCATCGCCTCATGGTCGGCCGATCTGGTCGAAGGTCGCCGCCGGGTGCGTGTCTTCATCGTCAGTGCTGCCGCACTCTATGGCGGGCTGAACGCGGTCCTGCAGATCGTGCTGTCCGGCCACGGCGCGTCCGAACTTGCTAATACCTTGAATTCGGCGGCGCTGGCTGCGGTGGTGGGATCGATCGCGATCGCGATGATGCGCGTCGACGGCGCTGATCTGTTTCCGGTCGCGCCCGAATCCAAGGTCGACGCAACCGAAACGGCCGCCGCCGAATCCAGCGCTGCCGACCAGAAACTGATCGACGCGCTGATGCGCCTGATGTCCGACGAGCGCATCTATCGCCACGACAACATCACCATCGGCACGCTCGCGACCCGCCTTGCCATTCCCGAATACCGGCTGCGGCGGCTGATCAACCAGCGGCTCGGCTATCGCAATTTCAATGTGTTTCTCAACGAGCACCGGATTGCGGAGGCGAAGGCGGCGCTCGCTGATCCGAGCCAGGCCGAGGTCCCCGTCATCACCATTGCGATGGATGCCGGCTTCCAGTCGCTCGGCCCGTTCAACCGGGCCTTCAAGGCCATCACCGGCGTTACGCCGACCGAATACCGTCGGCTCAAGGCCAGCGCGGCCTAGCAATCATTTCATTGTTATCATTGATGTATTTTGGAATCGGCGAACCGTTTCGAGCTTTCGGCCAGCGCTAATTCCAGATGTGGCGAGCCTGTCCGCGATAGCCTCGCCATCCTCCGCGGCACGCTCTGATGCGTGCTGCCGGAGGACCCTGTGACCAGACGAAATCTTATTCTCATCCTCGCCGCCTCGACGGCCCTCAGTGGGCTTGCGCTCACAGCCGCCCGCGCCCGCGATGTGCCGAAGGTTGCGACCGGCTTTGTCGCCAATGTGCTTTGCACCGAGACCTTCGTTTCCGGGCTCGATGCGGCGCGGGTGTTCGCGGAGACGACGTCCGCCATGCCGGGTGCGGGCTTGATCTCCTGGGCCCTCGATTACCGCGTCGACCGTGCGCGCAGGGACGTCACCGTGACGCTGCTCGGCCTCGGCCGCAGCCACGCCGTCTATCGCGGCGAAGGCCTCGGCTGCTATCTCGACCACGGTAGCGCAGCAATCGACATTGTGCTGCCGCTGCCCGAGGCCAGGCCGGCGCTGCTGCCGGAAATCGCCGGGCCATCGATCGTGTTGCCGCAGACGGCAAAACTCACCGCAGCGCTCGATCGCGCCTTTGCCGAGCCGGACAAATCTACGCCGCGCAACACCCGCGCGATCGTGGTTCTGAAGGATGGCCGCATCATTGCCGAGCGCTACGCCGAGGGTATCGGTATCGATACGCCGCTGCTCGGCTTCTCCGCGACCAAGTCGGTCATCTCGGCACTGGCCGGCATCCTCGTGCACAAGGGCACGCTGAAGCTGCATGAGCCCGTGCCGATCGTCGCATGGCGCGGCGCCGGCGATGCGAGAGGTGCGATCACGCTCGATCATTTGCTGCGCCACACCGCGGGGCTCGCGCTCGGCAGCTCGCTGCAGGCATCGCTGGCCTCCGCGCTTGAGCCGGTGAATGGCATGAAATTCATGGAGCCGGATATGGCGACATATGCGGAAAGCATGCCGCTGGCCTCCGCACCCGGCGAGACATGGAATTATCACGACGGCAATACCGTCATCCTCGCGCATCTGATCCGTCAGGCCGCCGGTGGCCGCGCCGCCGACATGATGCGCTTTGCACGGCAGGAATTGTTCGAGCCGCTCGGCATGCGCCACGTCACGCTCGAATTCGATGCGTCGGGCAATGCGGACGGCTCGAGCCAGCTGCTGGCCAGCGCGCGCGACTGGGCGCGCTTCGGCCAGCTCTATCTCAATGACGGCATGGCTGGCGGCAAGCGCATCCTGCCTGAGGGTTGGGTGAAGTATTCGGCAACGCCGACGCCGAGCGCCTGGGTGGGGCAGGGAGCGGGGTTCTGGACCAATCAAGGCGACAGTTTTGGCGCGACCTATCGCACCGAGCGCGGCTGGCCGCGCGATGCGTTTTTCGCCAAGGGAACGATCGGCCAGTACGTGATCGTCGTGCCGTCCGAACGGCTAGTGATCGTCCGGCTCGGCCGCTCGCCGAACTGGCCGCCGGAAGCCGACGGCGTGTTCGATCTCGTGCGCGATGTTGTTGCGGCGACGGGAGCCAAAGGAAAGCTGGCGGCCGGGAATTGACGGCGCTCGTCGCCGGCAACCGTCACGCCTTGCCATTTCTCGACCGCGACAGGATCTGGCGCAATGCCTCGATGTTTGGAGAGCCGGCACCCTTACGCCAGATCAGCACTGTGCTGGAGCGGTTCTGGCCTGGCGGCAGGCGATGCACGGTGAGTCGCTTGCTCTCGGGGAAAGTTGTCAGCACACTCTTGGGCAGCAGCGCGATTCCCATGCCGGCGACGATGCAGCCCAACATCGCGTGATAGGAGCCAAGCTCAACGGTCCGCGCCGGCATCTCGCCATGGCTGGCGTACCAGTTCTCCAGCCGCTTGCGGTACGGACAGCCATGCTCGAACGCGATCATCGTGCCGGGAAAGCAACCTTTGCGGCCGACCGGCGGCTGGCCCGCTGCTGACACGATCACGAGCTCCTCCTCGAATGTCGGAATCTTCTCAAACGGCGCGTCCGCAATTGGCTCGGAGACCAGCGCCGCGTCGATCTCGCCGGCAAGGATGGCAGCAGAGAGCGTTACAGGATTGCCAATGCGCAGCTCCAGCGTCACCTCGGGATGGCGACGGCTGTATTCATTGATTGCACTGGGCAGCCTGACGGCGGCCGTGCTTTCCGTCGCGCCGAGGCGGAACACGCCGCGGGGATGCGGGTCCTTGATCGAGGCGCGGGCCTCGTCGGCGAGCGCGAGCAGGCGTTCGGCGTAGCCGAGCAATAATTGGCCCGCCGGCGCGAGATGAAGTCGCTTGCCTTCGCGAATGAAGAGGTCGACGTCCAGATCAAGCTCCAGCTGCCGAATCCGGGTGGTGACGTTGGATTGGACACGGTTGAGCTTGTCGGCCGCGCGGGTGATGCCGCCTTCGCGGACGACCGCGGTGAAGATTCGCAAGTCGGACAGGTCCATCTCTATATCTCAATCTGAGATTAAAAATATCACAACTATTCATTTTATGTGATGAGGAAGCGGGTGTAAATCCTTTGCCGTGAACCGATTACCGGTTGGCGGCACGGAGGATTGTCGATGAGTTGCGGTCACCACGGTCATCCCGTCATCTGGCCTCCATGCTGGGAGGCGCTCTCGCCCGCGCAGCAAGCCACGCTGACCCGTCGACTTGTGCGCCGCGCGCATGCGGCGCGCTCGCGCGCGATTGGCATGCTGCTGCTCGGGTGGGCGCGCGTCCTCAATTATCGGCAGCGCGAGCGCGACCTCGCCACGCTCTCGGCGATGGACGACATGATGCTTAGGGATATCGGCGTGAACCGGTGTCAGCTTCGCGGCGCGATACGGTCGGGAACCGACCTGAAGCCCTCCCGCTAAAAATTGCCCGACGTCTTACACCGCAAGGAAAAATATCATGCCAAAGGCCTATTGGATTGTCCGCGTTTCGGTGCGGGATCAGCAGCGTTATCCTGAATATCTGGCGGCGGCGCGGTCGGCCTTCGAAAAATTTGGCGCCAATTTTATTGTGCGCGGCGGTGCCTTTGAGGTGATGGAAGGCGAGGCGCGCGACCGCAACGTCGTGGTCGAGTTTTCCGATCGCGCGACGGCAAGGGCCTGCTACGACAGCCCGGAATACAGCGCGGCAAAAATCATCCGGCAGAAATATGCCGACGCCGACTTCATCATCATCGAGGGCGCTGCTTGAGCTTACTGCCGCCCCAGCTGTGTGGCCTGCTCGACACGATCAAACCTCTCCAGCGACAGGATCGCATCCGCGAGCTGGTCGGCGCGGCCGTTCAGCACGGGGCGGGCGAGGGTGAGGAATTTCTGCTGCATCGCCTGCGCATCTGGGAACGTATTCGGCTCGCCTGAGGGATCGGCATAGAGCCGCTCGTGCACGCCATCGTCGGTGGTGATCGAGACGCGCGCGCCGAAGGGGTGGGTGCGGCCGATCTCGAGGCGATCGTCCTGCACCACCTCGAACTTGTCGGCGAGCGCGTTGATCGCGGCGTCGCCGAGCCGCTGGTAGTCGTCCCAGCCAAAGCTGCCCTGATCGAGCGCGAGTGCGCCAGTGAAGTACATCGAAAACTGCCCGCCGACGATCGAGGTCGGATGCCGCTTGGTCGGGGCATCGCCCGTCAGCGTGATGCCGTTGCGATGCAGACCGATCTCGACGCGCTTGATCTGGTCCGGCGTCAGATTGTGCTCGCGGCGCATCGCGATCAGCGCATCCAGCGCAGCATGGGTGTAGCGGCAGCTCGGATAGGGCTTTACGCCGATCTTCAGCGTCTCATAGGTCTTGCCGAGGTCGGCGATGGCCTTGTCGGGATGGGCATCGTCGCTGTAGCCAACCAGCAGCCCGTGCTTGCCCTCGACCGATTCGGTCGAGCCGATGAAATTATTTCGTGCCAAGGTCGCGGCGATCACGCCGTTCATCGCGGCGGCGCCGACTTGATAACGCTTGTTCCAGGCGCCGTTGACCAGGAACTGCAGCGAGCCCGCCGCCTGGCTGCCGGAAACGCCGAACGCGGAGATGATCTGGTCCTTGGAGAGGCCGAACAATTTGCCGGCTGCCGCCGCGGCGCCATAGGTTCCGGCGGTCGCGGTCGGGTGGAAGCCGCGCGCATAATGCGAGGTCGGATCGAGCGCGTTGCCGAGCCGGCAGCACACCTCATAACCGGCGACGATAGCCGTCAGCACATCGCGCCCGGAGGCGCCAACCATCTCGCCGACCGCAAAGGCGGCCGGCACCACGGGCGCGCTCGGATGCAGCGAGGAATCGGCATGGGTGTCGTCGAAATCGAGGGAGTGGCCGAGCGCGCCATTGAGCAGCGCAGCGACCGCGGGCGTCCAGGTCTTGGAATCGCCGAACACGGTGGCCTCGCCCTTGCCGTCGAGCGCCAGCGCTTCCAGCATGTTGAGCAGCGAGGGGGTGGATTCCGCATCGCGCCGGGCCCGGATTGCGCTGCCGAGGAAATCAAGCGTCAGTACCTTGGCGCGTTCCAGCACTTCCGGCGGAATATCCGCAAATTTCAGGTCGGCGACATAAGCGGCGAGCGTTGCGGTTTCCTGGGCCATCGTGTTTCCTCGTTTTGCCGGATAGCGTAGGCGGGCCAAAAAGCGCTTTCAAGCCGCCTTCCGGTCGCGCCACCGGCCTTAGCTGACGTCGTTTAGCACAGGCGCGAGGTGCAGTTTCTGGAATGCGGCGCATGATGGCCTTCGCAAAACGCATGCTTGGATCGCTCCGCGACTACAAGACGCAACTCGCGCTGGCGGTCAGGCTCGCGACTGCCGCGGTCGCGGCCTATGCGATCGCCCGCGCGCTGCATCTGATGCTGCCGCTATGGGCGGTGCTGACGTCCCTGATCGTCACCCAGATGAGCGTCGGGCGCTCGCTGAAGGCAACCCGCGATTACATGCTTGGCACGATCGGCGGCGCGTCCTATGGCGGGGCGATTGCGATGCTGATCCCGCATTCCGGCGAGGGCGGATTGCTGGCGCTACTGGTGCTCACGGTCGCACCGATGGCCTTCATCGGTGCCGTCAATCCCAGCCTGAGCGCCGCCACGGTGACGGCCGTGATCGTGCTGCTGGTGCCGGCGATGAACCACGCCAATCCGCTGGATTCCACCATCGACCGGCTGTTCGAGGTCGCTGTCGGCGCGCTCACCGGGCTCGTGGTTTCGTTCCTGGTGCTACCGTCCCGGGCGGTCAGCCAGATCCGTGTCAATGCGGCGCAAATTCTCGAACTGCTGGCGGCCGCCTTCGCCGAACTGCTCGCCGGGCTGACGCGCGGGCTCGACAATGACGCCCTGCACCGGATCCAGGATGGCCTCGGCACGGCGCTGACCAATCTTCATGCGATCGGCAGGGAAGCCGAGCGCGAGCGTGCGGCGCATTTGTCGTCGGGACCGGATACCGGGCCCCTGCTGCGCACCATCCAACGTCTGCGCCATGATGTCGTGATGATCGGCCGCGCCAGCGTCGTGCCGTTGCCGGCCAATGTCCAGGCGCGGCTGGCGCGGCCGCTCGCCGAGGTCAGCCAGGCGATTGTAGGTTATATGCGTATGGTCGCCACATCGCTGCGCAGCGGCACCGGCGCGGTGGACATCGGGCCAGTGGATGCGGCGCTGCAGGCCTATGCCGCCGAGGTCGCCGCGATCCGGAGCGAAGGCTTGATCCGCGGCGTGCCCATCGACGTTGCCGAGAGGTTCTTCGCGCTGGGGTTCTCGCTCGATCAGATGCGGCAGAACCTGAACGATCTCGATCGCTGCCGCGCCGACTGGGGTGAAAAGCCGGCCGGCGCAAAAGGCTAGTCGAGATAGATGTCGAAAACTCGAGCTTCGCCGCATCGCGACGGCGCGATCGTGTGTATTCAGGCCGCAATCTGCCGCAGCAGGGCCGGCACGATCAGCCGGTGAAACGGCATGATGATCGCGAGGTAGGTGCGGCCGAGACGATTATGCGTCTTGACCACCGTCGTCGCGGTGACCTGTCTGGCCTCGCCGGCTGCCGTCACATCCACCACGACACGAAAATCGAGATGGCGATCGTTGAAGCCGGCGATGAGGCGATCAGGCGTTTCGCTCACGACCGGAAAAATGCCGATCATGTCGCGGGGCGCATCCGGATTGGCGCCCGAGGTTTTCAGCCCGAGCGGCGCAACCAGGAAATTGCGCAGCCGCACCAGTAGCTCGGCCCAGCGCGGCTGCCGCGCCATCATCCGCTCCGCGGCGTGGCGGGCGTCGAGATCGCGGTCGCCGACTTCAATGCAGAACGCATCGGCGAACTGCGCGCCGGCCAGCAGCGCGTGGGTATCGACGTCAGGCGTGACTTCGCGGACGGTCATGGGAAGGTGAGCCTGGCCGCCAGCAGGCGGAAGCGCAAGAGCAGAAGCACGGCATAGACCGCCGTCCCGACCGACAGCCCGATCCAGACGCCGACCGCGCCCCACGACGTCCAGAAGCCGAGCCAGCAGGCGCAGGCGAAGCCGATCAGCCAGTAGCTGAGGACCGCGAACAGCAGCGGCACGCGGGTGTCGTTCATGCCGCGCAGCGCGCCGGCGGCAATGGTCTGGATGGCGTCGGCTACAAATAAGGTCGATCCGACCAGCAGCAGCATGGCGGAGAGCTCGGCGGTCGCATCGCTGCTTTCGCCAAGAAAAAGCTGGGCAACGCCAAAACGGCCGAGCATCACGGCGAGCGTCAGGAGGGCGGCGAGGACAATGCCGAGCCACGTCGCGACATAGCCGGCACGCCGGACCGCGCCAGCATCGGCACGGCCGATGGCGTGGCCAACACGAACGGTGGCGGCCATGCTGATGCCGAACGGCACCATGTACAGAATAGCCGCGACCTGCAGCGCGATCTGGTGCGCCGCCAGCGCCGTCGTGCTGATCAGGCCCATCAGGAGGCCGGCGGCGCCGAACAGGCCGTATTCGAGCAGGAAGGAGATCGAGATCGGCGCGCCGACGACAATCAGTTTCCACATCAGCGGCCAGTCGACGCGCCAGAAATGGCCGAACACGTGATACTTCCGGAACGGCCGGCGGTAAGCAGCAAACCACACGGCCGCCAGGAACGTGCCGACATTGACGATCGAGGTCGCCAGCCCCGCGCCGAACAGGCCGAGCTGCGGCAGGCCGAACGCACCGAACAGCAAGAGATAGACCAGCAGCGCATTGGCCGGGATCGCGGCCAGCGTGATCCACAGGATCGGCTCGGGCCGCTTGATCGCGCTCATGAAGCCGCGGATCGCCATGAACCACAGCGCCGGCAGGATGGTCCAGACCAGGCCGGCGAGATATTCCTGCGCCAGATGCGCGGTCGTCGGCGCCTGGCCCAGCATCAGCAGGACCTGCTCGGCCCAGAACCGGAGCGCCATCAGCGGCAGCGAGATCAATAGCGCGGCCCACAGGCCGACGCGCAGCGAACGGCGGATCAGATGCGGATCGCGCGCGCCAAAGGCCTGCGCGGCCAGCGGCGCGACCGCGGATACAAGGCCCATGCCGAAGGTGAAGCTGACGAACAGCACGGTATGCGCCAGCGCCGCCGCAGCCACGGCCTCCGCGCCGAGACGCCCGATCATGGCAATGTCGGTTGTCATCATCGCGATCTGCCCGAGCTGGGTCAGTGCGATCGGCACCGCAAGCTTCAGCGTCTCCGCAAGCTCGAGCGCGAGATGGCGGCCGGGCACGGCCGCGGAAACAGGCGGCGCGGCCGATGCGCGTTCAATCTTGTCGAGCGAGGTCATTGCAGGAGATTAGAACATGATCGGTTCTGATTGAATCAGAACCGACGCTCTACCTTTGATTTTGACACGTTTTCTTCACGCGAGCTGGGAACCGCTTCGCTTGCAGACGCTATAGCACCGCGGAGAGAGCCGAGAAAGTAACGGCGCTTTCCGCGCCTATCCGCCGGTCCGTGCCGGCACGCGCGTGATCCGCGCCCCCAGCGCATTGAGCCGTTCCTCGATGCGCTCATAGCCGCGCTCGATCTGGTCGGCGTTGTTGATCGTGGATGTGCCCTCGGCGGCAACCGCCGCCAGCAGCATCGCCATCCCGGCGCGGATATCGGGCGAGGTCATCGGCGCGCCGCGCAGCCGGCTCGGGCCCGCCACAATGGCGCGGTGCGGATCGCACAGCACGATCCGGGCGCCCATCGAGATCAGCTTGTCGACGAAGAACATTCGCGACTCGAACATCTTTTCGAACATCAGGATCACGCCGTCGCACTGCGTCGCCGTCACGATCGCAATCGACATCAGGTCGGCCGGGAAGGCCGGCCAGGGCTGGTCTTCGAGCTTCGGCACGTGGCCGCCGAAATCGTCGTGGATCTTCATCGTCTGACCGGAGGGCACCACGAGGTCGTCGCCCTCGACGCCGCAGACGATGCCGAGCCGCTCAAAGCCCATTCGGATCGAGCGCAGATGTTCGACGCCGGCTTTCGCAATGCGCAGCGGCGAGCGGGTCACCGCGGCCAGCCCGATCAGCGAGCCGACCTCGATATGGTCGGGCTGGATCGAATAGCTGGTGCCGCCGAGCGTCGCCGGGCCGTGCACGATGATGGTGTTGGTACCGATGCCCTCGATCTTGGCGCCGAGCGCGACCAGGAAATGCGCGAGATCCTGCACATGCGGCTCGGAAGCGGCGTTGCGCAGATAGGTGGTGCCGTGAGCGGCTACCGCTGCGACCAGCGCGTTTTCGGTGGCGGTGACGCTGGGCTCGTCGAGGAAGACGTCGGCGCCGTTCAGGCGCGAGGCGCGAAACTCCAGCCGGTGGGTGGCGGTGACGGTGGCACCTAACTGCTCGAAGGCGAGGAAATGGGTGTCGAGGCGGCGCCGTCCGATCACGTCGCCGCCGGGCGGCGGCAGCGCCACCTCGCCGCAGCGGGCGAGCAGCGGCCCGGCGAGCAGGATCGAGGCGCGGATCCGCGCGCAGAGCTCGGGATCGAGGTCGGCGGCGCTGATATCCTTGGCATGAATAGCCAGCGTGTTGCGTTCCTTCCACTCGGCCGAGGCGCCGACCGAGCGGATCAGTTCGACCAGCGTCTCGGTGTCGCGGATGCGCGGCACGTTGTCCAGCGTCACCGGGTGCTCGGTGAGCAGGGCGGCGGCGATGATCGGCAACGCCGAGTTCTTGTTGCCGGACGGCTCGATGGTTCCGGAGAGCCGGTGGCCGCCTTCAACGATGTATTGGATGGGCGACACGGGCGTACGCTGCCTCACACGTCGACGTTGGCGCTGAGCGAATTATCCTGGATGAATTCGCGGCGCGGCTCGACTACGTCGCCCATCAGCTTGGTGAAGATGTCGTCGGCCTCGTCGACCTCCTTGACCTTCACCTGCAGCAGCGAGCGCTCGTTGACATCGAGCGTGGTCTCCCAGAGCTGATCGGGGTTCATCTCGCCAAGACCTTTGTAGCGCTGCAGCGCCACGCCCTTGCGGCCAGCGTCGGTCACCGCCTCGAACAGGCTGACGGGGCCGTGGATCGCGGTCTCCGCATCCTTGCGGCGCAACAGCCCGGGCTTGGGGTAAGCCTCCTGAAGTCTCGCGGCGTAATCGTCGAGCTTGCGCGCATCCGCCGAGCCGAGCAGGGCTTCGTCGATGATGGCGACGTCCTTGACGCCGCGGATGGTGCGTTCGAAGAAGAAGCCTTCGCCTTCGGCGAAACGGCCGGTCCAGCCACGCTCGACCTCGTCGGCCAGCGCATCAAGGCGCTTGGCGATATAGTCGGCGGCCGCATTGGCGGTGGCGATGTCGGCCGTGATCTTGGGGCTCAAGACGCCTGCGATCGCTGCCTGCTCGACCACCTTGCGGTTATAGCGACTGTGCAGATTGTTGAGGATGCCGCGGATGACGCGCGCATCTTCCACCAGCGACAGCAGGTCGCGGCCGGCGCGCTCCGATCCCGATGCCGGCTTGAAGACGCAGTCGTCGAGGCCGGTCGCGATCAGATAATCTTCCAGCGCGCGCTCGTCCTTCAGGTACTGCTCGGACTTGCCGCGGGTCACCTTGTAGAGTGGCGGCTGCGCGATATAGAGATGGCCGCGGTCGATCAGTTCGCGCATCTGCCGATAGAAGAAGGTCAGTAGCAGCGTGCGGATGTGGGCGCCGTCGACGTCGGCGTCCGTCATCACGATGATCTTGTGGTAGCGCAGCTTGTCGGCCGAGAAATCGTCGCTGATGCCGGTGCCGAGCGCGGTGATCAGGGTGCCGATCTGCTCCGACGACAGCATCTTGTCGGTGCGCACGCGCTCGACGTTGAGGATCTTGCCGCGCAGCGGCAGCACCGCCTGGAATTCGCGGTTGCGGCCCTGCTTGGCGCTGCCGCCGGCCGAGTCGCCCTCGACGATGAACAGTTCGGACTTGGCCGGATCCTTTTCCTGACAGTCGGCGAGCTTGCCGGGCAGCGAGGAGACGCTGAGCGGGCTCTTGCGCGTCAGTTCGCGTGCCTTGCGGGCGGCTTCGCGCGCCGCGGCCGCCTGAATCACCTTGCCGACGATGACCTTGGCTTCGCTCGGATGCTCCTCGAACCAAGCGGCGAGCGCTTCGTTGAGCACGTTCTCGACCACCGGGCGAACTTCCGAGGACACCAGCTTGTCCTTGGTCTGCGACGAAAATTTCGGATCCGGCACTTTCACCGACAGCACGGCGGTGAGGCCTTCGCGGCAGTCGTCGCCGGTCAGCGCGATCTTTTCCTTCTTCGCGTTGGCATCGGCATAGCCGTTGACCTGGCGCGTCAGCGCGCCGCGGAAGCCGGCGAGATGGGTGCCGCCGTCGCGCTGTGGGATGTTGTTGGTGAAGCACAGCACGTTCTCATGGTAGCTGTCGTTCCACCACAGCGCGGCCTCGACGCCGATGCCGTTGGCTTCCGACCGCACCATGATCGGGACCGGCACGATCGCCTTCTTGTTGCGGTCGAGATATTTGACGAATTCCTCGACGCCGCCGTCGTAGCGCATCTCCTCGCGCTTCTCGACCGCGTGACGCATGTCGGAGAGGATGATGTGGACGCCGGAATTGAGGAAGGCGAGTTCGCGCAGCCGGTGTTCCAGCGTCGCGAAATCATATTCGATGTTCTTGAAGGTCTCGGACGAGGCAAGGAAGGTAACCTCGGTGCCGCGCTTGCCCTTGGCCTCGCCGACCACCTTCAAGGGTGCCAGCGAGTCGCCATGGGCGAACTCGACGAAATGTTCCTTGTCGTCGCGCCAGACCCGCAGCTTCAGCGAGCTCGACAGCGCGTTGACGACGGAAACGCCGACGCCGTGCAGGCCGCCGGAAACCTTGTAGGAGTTTTGGTCGAACTTACCGCCGGCATGGAGCTGGGTCATGATGACCTCGGCGGCGGAGATGCCTTCGCCCTTATGGATGTCGACCGGAATGCCGCGGCCGTCGTCGCGCACGGTGACGGAATTGTCCGCGTTCAGGACGACGTCGACGCGCGTGGCGTGGCCTGCGAGCGCCTCGTCGATCGCGTTGTCGACGACTTCATAGACCATATGGTGCAGGCCGGAACCGTCATCGGTGTCGCCGATATACATGCCCGGCCGCTTGCGAACGGCATCGAGGCCCTTCAACACTCGGATCGATTCCGCGCCGTACTCGACCGGAATTGGATGCTCAGTGTCGGCAGGGGTCTGCCGGGCAGGTTCTGTCATGTGAAGCCTTCGAGGATGTCCCGAATCAGCTGCGCAATATGAGGCGCTGATCGATCTATTTGTGCCATGAAAGAGGCATCGCGCCTAGCGCAATCTCTCCTTCCGCAAGTCTTTGAATAAATGGTGATTTTTTACTCTTTTTCAAGGTGTTCGAGGGCCGATTCTGCAGGCGTCGAAAAGCGCGATTCGAGCCTCGATTCTGCGCCCCTGAGGGAACGATTTTCGAGGGCTCCGGCGGCCGCCGTGGGCCTCAGGCGCGACGGCGGACCTGGCCGGATTCGACATCGAAAATCTCGCCGCCAGAGCCGATGTCGACGAATGCCGCTGGGTCGGCGCCGGTCATCCAGACCTGCGCGCCGAGCTTTGCCAGTTCGTCGAACAGCGCCTTGCGCCTGACGGGATCGAGATGGGCGACGACCTCGTCGAGCAGCAGCAGCGGGACGATGCCGGTCATCTCCGCAACGAGCGTCGCGTGGGCTAGCACCAGTCCGATCAGCAGCGCCTTCTGTTCGCCGGTGGAGGCGTCGCGCGCCGGCATGTTCTTCGGCGCATAGACCACCTGCAGGTCCGTGAGGTGAGGGCCGTCAAGCGTGCGGCCGGCCGCGGCATCGCGGGCGCGGCCGGCGCGCAGGATCTCGCGGTAACGATCTTCCACCGCGGTGGCCGGCTCATTGACGAGGGCGTTTTCCATCCAGCCATCGAGCGCGATTTGCGCGGAAGGAAAGGCGGAGGCGGCGCCGCGCTCGCTGAGCATTGCAGCCAGCCGCGTCACGGTCTGGCCGCGCGTCGCAGCAACCGCGACCGCAAGCTCGGCGGTCTCGCGCTCGATCGCGTCGCACCAATGGTCGTCGTAGTTGCGCACTTCGAGCAGGCGGTTGCGCGAGCGCAGCGAACGCTCCAGTGCCGAGACGCGGCTGGAGTGCTCGCTGTCGATCGCCAGCACCAGACGGTCGAAGAATCGGCGGCGCTCGGAAGCGGCGCCGAGAAACAGCCCGTCCATCGTCGGCGTCAGCCACACCATGCGCAAATGGTCGCCGAACGCATTTGCCGAACCGACGGGCTCGCGGTCGATCCGGCAGCGCCGGCTGGTGGAAGCGCCTTCCACACCCGGCGTGTCGATGCCGGTGCCGAGCGTCGCAAGCCCCAGCGCACCTTCGACCTCGGCGGCGACCGCCCAGGAGCCGTCACCCTGGTTGTCGGCGACATCCTCCAGCGTCGCGCGCCGCAGCCCGCGCCCCGGCGAAAGAAACGAGATCGCCTCCAGGCAATTGGTCTTGCCGGCACCGTTCGGTCCAACCAGCACCACGAGGTCGCCGCGCGTCTGCACACTTCCCGCGCGGTAGTTGCGGAAGTGCGTCAGCGAGAGACGGTGGATGCGGGAGGGGGTCATATAAACTGTCATTGCCGGAGCGTCGCAAAAATGGCGGCGACTTCTGGTGTCATCATCCGCGAAGGCGGATGATCCAGTACGCCGAGCTGCTCAACGTTTTCGCCGGCGCCGGCGATTACTGGATACCCGCCTTCGCAGGTACGACAGCTGTTTTTTGTCGGGCACCACCCTCTCCCACAAGGGGAGAGGGGACTTCAGCGTCCTTGTCGCCGGACGTGCTCACACCCGCATCGGCATCAGCACGTAGAGTGCGCCCTTGTTGTCCTTGTCCTGCACCAGCGTCGGCGAGCCGGGGTCGGCCAGCCGCAGCACGGCGACTTCGCCTTCGATCTGGGCGGCGATGTCGAGCAGATAGCGTGAGTTGAAGCCGATATCGAGCGCGTCGGAGGCGTATTCGACTTCCAGCTCTTCGGTGGCGCTGCCGGAATCCGGGTTGGTCACGGACAGCACCAGCTTGCCTGCGGACAATGCGAGTTTTACGGCGCGGCCGCGCTCGCTGGAGATGGTCGAAACGCGGTCGACCGCAGCCTCGAAATCCTTCTTGTCGACGATCAGTTCCTTGTCGTTGTTCTGCGGAATGACGCGGCCATAATCCGGGAAGGTTCCGTCGATCAGCTTCGAGGTCAGGACGACATTGCCGAGGGTAAAGCGGATCTTGCCCTGCGACAGCTCGATCTTGATCTCGGCTTCATTGTCCTCGATCAGCCGCTGCACCTCGCCGACCGTCTTGCGCGGCACGATCACGCCGGGCATGCCGGTCGCCCCAGAGGGCAGCGCCAGATCGATCTGCGCCAGGCGGTGGCCATCGGTCGCCACCCCGCGCAGCGTCGCGGCCTTGGCGCTGCCGGCGGTGTGCAGGTAGATGCCGTTAAGGTAGTAGCGGGTCTCTTCGGTCGAGATCGCAAACTGCGTGCGGTCGATCAGGCGCTTGACGTCGGAGGCGGGAAGCGCGAACGAGTGCGTCATGTCGCCGGCGGCAAGGTCCGGAAAGTCGCTTTCGGGCAGGGTCTGCAGCGTGAAGCGCGAGCGGCCGGCGCGGATCGCCATCACCGAACGGTCGCCGTCGGCTTCCAGCACGATCTGCGCGCCGTCAGGCAGCTTGCGGACGATGTCGTAGAACATGTGCGCCGGCACCGTGGTGGAGCCGCCGGTTGCCGTCTCCGCCGCCAGCGTTTCAGTGACCTCCAGATCGAGGTCGGTCGCCTTCAGCGACAGCCGGGCATTTTCGGCGCGCAGCAGCACGTTGCCGAGGATCGGGATGGTGTTGCGGCGCTCGACCACGCGATGGACGTGACCCAGCGATTTCAAGAGTTGCGCGCGTTCGACGGTGACCTTCATTGCAATACCCGCCAGAGATGGAAAAGCCGGGCGGCCTCTCAAAGGCAGCGCCGCGGCATTGGAAACCCGAAAAGCCGGATCAGGATCGAATTTGATCAAACCCCCGGGGGGACCGCAAGTTGGCGCGGATGGCCCGCCGGTGCAAGGGAGACAGGCCCCGTTCCCCCACTTTTGGGGCGAAAAATGCCGGCAGAAAAAAATTCTCCCGCCCCGCCCAACTCGGGTTTACCCGAGTTGGGCTGGAAATTATCGAAGTCGGATAAATCCGACTTCGATTGGATCAGGGCGGGAGAGGCTGGGGAGGAGCCAAAGTCCTGGAGCCAAGTCCTGGAGGAGGAGCCGGCTCTGTTCCTCTGGATTGCTGCCCGCGCTATTCCTGCAATTGGCGCTTCAGCGACTCGACCTCTTCGGAGAGGGCGGTGTCCCGGGCCACCAGCGCCTCGATCTTGCGCACGGCATGCAGCACAGTGGTGTGGTCGCGCCCGCCGAACCGGCGGCCGATCTCGGGCAGCGAACGCAGCGTCAGCGTCTTGGCCAGATACATCGCCACCTGGCGCGGGCGAACCACGTTCGCCGTCCGCCGCGACGACAGCAAGTCCGAGCGGCTGACATTGTACTGCCGGGCAACCACGCGCTGGATGTCCTCGATCTTGATCCGCTTGGGTTCCTGCGGCCGGATCAGGTCGCGCACCTCGCGCTCGGCCATCTCCAGCGTCACCGGCTGGTTGTTGAGCTTGGAGTGCGCGAGCAGGCGATTGATCGCGCCTTCGAGATCGCGGCCGTTATGGGTGATGGTGCGCGCCAGATAATCCAGCACCGCTTCCGGCACGTCGAAGGTCGCGTGATGCGCGCGGGCGGCCGCCACACGCGACTTCAGGATTCCGAGCCGCAGATCTTCGCCGAGCGAGCCCATCTCGACCACGAGGCCGCCGGCCAGCCGCGACCGCACGCGGTCGTCGAGGCTTTCGAGATCGGACGGCGGACGGTCGGCCGCGATCACCACCTGGCGGCCGGCATCGATCAGCGCGTTCAGCGTGTGACAGAACTCCGCCTGGGTCGACTTGCCCTGCAGGAACTGCAGATCGTCGATGACAAGCACGTCGATGCCGCGCAGCGCTTCCTTGAACGCCAGCGCCGTCTGCGTCTTCAGCGCGGCGACGAAGCCGTACATGAATTTCTCGGCGGTGAGATACAGCACCTTGCGTTCGCCGCCCGAATTGCCGGCCCAGGTCACGGCCTGCAACAGATGGGTTTTACCGAGGCCGACGCCGGCGTGAATATAGAGCGGGTTGAACATCACGGGGTCGCCGCGGCGGCCCTCGGCGACCTGGCGCGCGGCGGCGTGGGCCAGCGTGTTGGAGCGGCCGATCACGAAGCTCGCAAAGGTCAGGCGCGGGTCGAGCGGCGAGCCGCCGAGCGCATCATGGCTGGCGGATACCGGCGCGGTTGCGGTCGCGCGCAGTTCAGCCGCGGGCCGACCGTTGGCCTGCTCGACGCGGCGCTGGTCGGCCGGCGCGGCCGTGTCCTTTGCCGGCGCGGTCGAGCGCATGGCGGAGCGCACGGTGAGATCGATCCGGTGCACTTCCGGCATCTCGGCCTGCCAGCAGGTCAGAACGCGGTCGGCATAATGCGCCTGAATCCAGCTCTTGAGGAACCGCGTCGGCACCGACAGATGCACGGCCTCGTCCTGCACGCCTTCTAGATCCATGCGCGCAAACCAGCTGGTGTAGACGTCCTCGCCCACACTCGTCCGCAACCGTCCCTTCACGCGCGACCAGCGATCCTGTTCTGTATTTGTCAT